>JAQUMN010000012.1 GCA_028718125.1 Kiritimatiellia bacterium | reverse complement strand
TATTATTTTGGACAAGAGTGCCATGCTTTATAAATTGGATTTTTCCGCCAGAGGCGGACCAGCCAAAGGCTGGGAGTCCAGTGCGTCTGCCATTTCGCCACCCCGGCAATTAAAGAACCATGCTTTCAGTGGTGTCCAAAACAACATTCCCTCTCCCTTGGGAGAGGGTTAGGGTGAGGGGAATGCCGGCAAATGCGCCCCCTCACCACAATCCTCTCCCAAGGGAGAGGATTAGGTCTCGTCAATCGACAACATCAAGATATTGCTGTGTTATCAACGATTTCACGCATTCTGATATTATTGTTTTGGACAAGAGTGCCATGCTTTATAAATTGGATTTTTCCGCCAGAGGCGGACCAGCCAAAGGCTGGGAGTCCAGTGCGTCTGCCATTTCGCCACCCCGGCCTGAAATCTCGATAGGTAAGATAATCGCAAGCCACGGTTTGATAAAGAAAAATCGTAATCACTCACCACAGATTACACGGATAGCACGGATAACAGAAAGATGCAGATAATCGAACGGTCTGATAGTTATACTAATATCCGTGCAATCCATAATATCCGTGGTTCCACCTCTGCGGATTCGCCGGGGCGGAAAAAATGCATTTGGTTTTGTATTGATTTGAAATCCCTCAGTCAAAGAGACTTTTCGACTGCCCGCTTAATTCCAGCACTTCGCCGGCCAGATAAAGAGATCCCGCAATGCACACCGCACCGCGATTATCCACGGCCCAGGCGGAAGCATCGCGCAAGGCATCCGGAACAAAAGAGGTCGTCACCGGGCAGCCTGCGACTTTCGCATGGGCGGCTATTGTCCCCGGCGGCAGACTGCGCTCGGTCCTCAGCGGTACAGCCCAAATCCGCCGAACCCTGCCGGCCAACTCCCGCAAAAACCCATCGAGGTCCTTGTCGGCGCACATGCCCGCCACCAGGCCCACAGGCTGACCCTTGACCAATTCATGCAGCACCTGGCTCAAGATATGCGCCCCCTCGGGATTATGGGCGCCATCCAGGATCGTCACCGGCTCTTTCGCCAGGACCTGGCAGCGGCCCGGCCACCGAACCATTTCCAGGCCTTCTTTCACGGTCTGGGTCTCCACGCTTAGTCCGCATTCATCCCGCAGGACTTCCAGGGCGGTTACGGCAATCCCCATGTTTTCAAGCTGATGCCGGCCAATCAGCGGGCAACGGAGAGATCCATACGATGTGCTGTCCGACTCGATGCTGACAAGCTGGCCATCCAGATTCTGCGATTTGCGCTTGACCGCAACGACATCCCGGGCCTGTATCAGGCGCGCCTGCCGCTCTTGCGCCAACCGTTGGATAACCGGCAGGGGTTCATCCGCCAGCGGACCAATAACCACCGGCCGGCCCGGTTTGATAATGCCCCCCTTTTCCGCCGCGATGCTCTGGAGGTCTTTGCCAAGGTAATCGGTATGTTCCAAGCTGACGCCGGTAATCACCGAAACCAGCGGGGTGATAACATTGGTGGCATCGAGCCGCCCCCCCATGCCCGTTTCCAGCACGACTATATCCACCTGTTCCCGTTTGAAACACTCAAAGGCCAAGGCCGTGGTAAATTCAAAAAAAGTGATTTCCTGCCCTCCCGGCCGCGCGGCGGCATCCTTAGCCTGTTCATCCACCCGGGGGATGAGATCTGCCAGCGCCTCATCCGAAATGCACCGCCCGTTAATCCTGATCCGCTCGTTGAACCTGACAAGATGCGGGGAAGTATAGAGGCCGGTTTTCAGGCCGGAACGGCGTAGAACCGCTTCCAGCATGCTGCAGACCGAGCCCTTGCCATTGGTGCCTGCCACATGCACGATCCCGAGCCCATGCTCCGGATGCCCCAGACGCTCCAACAGCGCGTGTTCGGTCTCCAAGCCGAATTTTATACCGGCGGCATGCAGGCGATAGAGGCGGGAGAGGGAATCCGTTAAATTTGAAGTCATGCTGAGAAAAAGCCCATTGAAGCGAACGCCCAACGTCCAACGCCGAACTCCCAGGGCCGCGTCAAGAACGGCATCGCGGGAACTCGCCCCTCCATAAACGCGATTTTTTTCGCGATATTGGAGGGCGGAGCGCCTGCGACGCCACTGATTTCAGCATGAATGACGCAGCCGTGGCCGAACTCCGAATGCCGAATGAAAAGCATTGATATTATTGCAATTTCAGGTTGCCGTTCATATCGTGAGTGGCTGTTGAAAAAGCCGTTGCCGCCTGTAAATGTCATCCCGAGCGTAGTCGAGGGATCTCAAAAACGGCCCAAATCTGCGATTTGGAGATTCTTCGCTCCGCTCTGAATGACAAGAAAAGTAGTTTTTCAACAGCCACGTGACATTCAACATTGGGTGTTCGACGTTGAGCGTTGGGCGTTTGCTTCGCTATTTGCAATCATCCCGGGTGTCATATATCCCAGGAGGCTGACCAGGGTGCTGGTCATATCCTTGCGCTGCACGATCATATCAATCAGACCATGCTTGAGCACAAACTCAGACCGCTGGAATCCCTTGGGAATATCTTCCCGCGTCGTTTCCTTGATGACCCGCGGCCCCGCGAACCCGATCAAGGCCTTTGGCTCGGCCATGATAATGTCGCCCAGCGTGGCGAAACTCGCCATGACCCCTGCCGTGGAAGGATGCGTCAGCACCGAAATGAAGGGCAAGCCCGCTTGGCCATGACGCGCCACGGCGGCGCTGGTTTTGGCCATCTGCATGAGGCTGAAAAGCCCTTCATACATCCGGGCGCCGCCCGTGGCGATGACGACAATTGCCGGCAAGCGCCCCGCGGTCGCCCTTTCAAACAGCCGGGTGATTTTTTCGCCCACCACGGAGCCCATACTGCCGCCTAAAAAACTAAAATTCATGATGCCCAACGCCACGGTGAACGGCCCCATCTGGCCCTGGCCGCACAACACCGCATCTTTGAGCGCGCTTTTCTTTCGATTTTCAACCAGCTTGTCCGCGTAGGAAACCTGGCCGGTGAATTGCAGCGGGTCCGCGCTGGCCAGGTCGGCATCCCATTCCAGGAACGAGCCCGCGTTAATCAACAGCGCCAGCCGTTCCTGCGAAGAAATCTGAAAATGAAACGTGCACTTCGGACACACGCCCTTGCCTTCCTCGATCTCATGCTTGTAGACAATCTCATTGCAGTCCGGACATTTTACCCATAACCCGGCGGGTAAATCCTTTTTCCGGACCTTGATCGAGGTATATTTTTTGCGGTCGAATAAGCGCATGGGTTTTTATATTTCGGATTGTTGATTGCGGATCGCTGATTTCCGCAAATATATAATTCGGAATGACTTATCGACTTCCCTGCTTCGCCAAGGTTTCGCAGGACAGAGTGGCCGCTGATCTCTAACCTTCCACCGGTGCACACGTTATGGTTTTTGTCTGTCGTCCGGCTTTTGTCCTCTGTCCTCTGTCCTGAAAGTTACCCGCGCCCCACGGTCAGCACG
This sequence comes from Kiritimatiellia bacterium, assembly GCA_028718125.1. Lineage (GTDB taxonomy): Bacteria > Verrucomicrobiota > Kiritimatiellia > JAAZAB01 > JAAZAB01 > VSJD01. The sequence continues at coordinate 98,146 of JAQUMN010000012.1, read as the reverse complement.
CCTACCAGGGCCGCCCCGGCCTGTTTAAGCATACGGGCGCATTCATTGACCGTTGCGCCCGTGGTCATGACATCATCAACAAGGAGGATGCGCCGCCCCGCGGTATCTCTGGGCGCCTGGATTGAAAACATGGCTTTAACGTTAGCAATTCGCTCACCGGCTGTCAAATGCGTTTGTGACGGCGTGGGACGTATGCGGCGTAAACACGTGCGCAGGACCAGGGCCGGGCAGGCGGCGGCCAGGCCCTGTGCCAGCAGGAGCGCCTGATTATACGAGCGCTCCCGCTCACGTGCAGGATAGAGGGGCACATAGGTCACTGTATCCAGACCGGCCCGGGCAAAGTAGATTTCATAGCAGGCCCGCAGGAGGACCACCAAATCGCGGCTCAACCAGGTGGCGCCCCGATACTTGAAATCATGCAGGATGGCCCGCAAAATACCCCTGAATCTCGCGACCGATCGGGCCCGTTCAAAGGCGGGCAGCCTGGCCGTACACCCCGCGCAGACGACCGGAAAAGACACCGCGCCATCCAGCGGATCGCCGCAGATCTGACAAAAAGGCGGACGAATCCATTCCAGCCGTACCAGGCAGTTCCAGCACAAATACTCGGAAGATCCTCCGACTTCGCCCCCGCACCCGGCGCAGCTCCGCGGGAAGATGACATCCATGAAGGCGTTCAACATGGGTTTCGTTCCAGATAATAAGGTATTCGGTGTTCAGCTCGTTATACTTCACCGTAAACCATGCCCAAAATTCCCTGCCTTGAGTATAGCCCCGATTTGCCTGCTTATCAATGGCTGCCATCCGCCAATGGGGAAAGCCGGGGCACGGCTGCGTCATCCATGATGAAACTCACTATCGGCGTCGCAGGCGCTCCGCCCTCCATAATCCATTAGCTTTGTTCATGGAGGGTCAAGCTCCCGCGAGACCGTTCTTGACGCAGCCCTGGGAAAGCCACTCCACCGGGAAATGCGCTTGCTAACCGCAGGACAATGGGCTATGGTTACTGCACTTTTACGCGGTCAAGATGGCTTTTTGTTTTTTCATCAGGGGATTTTACCATGGCTGATGACTTTAAAAACATATTAAATCAGAGGCCGACAGACCAGAAGCGGCTAACCCCTTTATTACTGTTTGTCCTGCTGATCGTTACCGTGGTCGCCATTGTCGTTCTCATCACTCCCTGGTTGGAGTGCCGGAAGCATCTTGCCGCACAACCAGCCCCAAAACAGACTGTCCAGAACCCCCAGCAACAGGACCTCCAAGCGATTTGTGCGCTGGCTAGCAATAAGGCCCTTGAGGAAGCCCGGCAGCAGGGCTATGCCCTGCTTGCGCAAACCACGGACCCGGCCCTGGCGACATCATTGGAAACCTTGCTGGGGCAACTCAATATAGAGCTTATCATGTCACCGGCCGCCATGCCGGAAAAAGAGGAATATGTGGTGAAAGCCGGCGACAGCCTGGAACGCATTGCCAGGAAATTCAAGACCACAGTGGACCTTATCAAAAAAAGCAATGCGCTCCAACGCACCGTCCTGCACCCTGGCGACCGTCTGCTGGTCTTTAAAGGCACGTTCACCCTGGACATCAGCAAGAGCCGGAATGACCTGGTGGTGAAAGCCGACGACCGGTTCTTCAAACGTTACCGCGTAGGCACGGGCAAATTCGGCCGAACGCCGACCGGATCATTTGTAATCGCCGACAAGATCGAACAACCGCCCTGGTGGCGGCCGGACGGCAGGATGATCCCCTTCGGCGACAAGGAAAACGTGCTGGGAACGCGCTGGATGTCACTCCAGGCCACGAGCGCCACGAATGCCGTGCGCGGATACGGCCTGCATGGCACATGGGAACCGGAAACGATCGGCTCTCAGGCCAGCGCCGGTTGCATCCGTCTATTGAACAGCGATGTGGAAGAACTGTTCCTGATGCTCCCCACCGGGACACGCGTGGTGATCAGCGAATAGTGATTACTCAGCCATCTAAAATCAATTTTTCCGTTCTATGCGGATCCGCCTCAGGTGGAAACTACGAAATGCGCGAAATACACGAAAAGGATTTCATGCCACAGGTTAAGGCAGATCCGCCTGCGGCGGAAAGAATACTGAACTTAAGGCGCCCAAAAGTTTATTGCCTTCTCCCATTTTCGCGTTTTTTGCGTATTTCGTAGTTATCTCTTTCTTGAGTATCTGAGTAGTTTCAAATCTTCCAAAACTATACGGATTTCAGCACATGGCCAATCATTCATTAGCATTCGAAAAGCCGATCGTGGAGCTGGAAAACAAGCTGCAGGAGCTCCGCGCATTCAGCGAGGCGCAAAATATTGACGTTTCGGCGGAACTATTGGAACTGGAAAAAAAAATCGCCGAAACCAGGCGCAATATTTTCCAGAACCTGACCCCCTGGGATGAAGTCCAGCTGGCCCGCCATCCCCAGCGGCCCTATACCTTGGATTACATTGAGGCCATCTGCACGGATTTCATCGAGCTTCACGGGGACCGGCATTATGCCGACGACCAGGCCATGATCGGCGGATTCGCGCGGATTGATAATGAACCGGTCATGATCCTGGGAACCCAAAAGGGCCGGGACGTTAAAAGCAATGTGCTCCATAATTTCGGCATGGCCTATCCGGAAGGCTATCGCAAGGCTCTGCGGCTCATGCAACTGGCGGCCAAATTTGCCTGCCCAATTGTGACGCTGATTGACACTGCCGGCGCCTTTCCGGGCATAGGCGGCGAAGAGCGCCATGTGGCCGAAGCGATTGCCGTAAATCTCCGGGAAATGTTTCTCCTGCCGGTCCCGATCATCGTCACCGTGATTGGTGAAGGCGGCAGCGGCGGCGCACTGGGCATCGGCGTGGGAGACCGCATCTTAATCCTGGAACACTCCTATTACTCGGTAATTTCGCCCGAGGGATGCGCCGCAATCCTGTGGAAAGACAGGGCATTCGCCAGCCAGGCGGCTACGGCACTCAAGCTGACCTCCAAGGACCTGTTTAAATTCGGTTTGGTGGACGAGATCGTTCCAGAACCGCTGGGCGGCGCCCATACGGATCACAAAGCCATGGCCGCAACGCTGAAACAGCGCTTGTTGACCCATCTGCGCGAGCTGAAAACCGTCCCTTCGGACGCCCTGCTGCGCCGGCGCTACGACAAATTCCGCGCCATGGGCGTTTTTAAAGAAAATGAGTGATTCAACGATTCAATGATTGCGAGATTGCAGACAAACTGAAATTTCAAATCCGAGTTTCCAATTGTAATGCCTGCCATCTACATTCAGAAATCAACAATCGAAAATCAGAAATCGAAAATTCCCCATGCATCCTTATCGCACTCACACTTGCGGCGAATTACGCCCCGCCGATATATCCAAAACCGTCCGTCTCTCCGGCTGGGTCTTTCGCAAGCGCGACCATGGCCAACTGCTGTTCATTGACCTGCGGGATCATTACGGCCTGACCCAGGTGGTTATTAACCCGGACCGCGAGTTTTTCGAACTGTGCAAACGTCTCCATATGGAAAGCGTCATCACGGTCACCGGCACGGTAGTGGAGCGCTCCGCTGACACGGTCAACCCCAATCTGGCCACGGGCGAAATCGAGCTGGTGGCCGAGGCTGTCGCATTGGAAGCGCCGGCGGCCAAGCTCCCGCTCCAGATTGACACCGATGAGGATGGCCCGGAAGATACGCGCCTTAAGTATCGGTACCTGGATTTGCGCCGCGACCGTATCCACCGCAATATTCTTCAGCGCGCCCAGGTGATCGCCTTTATCCGCCAGCGCATGCAGGCGCTGGGCTTCCAGGAGTTCCAAACACCGATCCTGACCAGCAGTTCCCCCGAGGGCGCGCGCGACTACCTGGTGCCCAGCCGGGTGCATCCGGGCAAGTTTTATGCCCTGCCCCAGGCCCCCCAGCAATTCAAACAATTGCTGATGGTGGCCGGATTCGACCGCTACTTTCAGATCGCCCCTTGTTTCCGAGACGAGGATGCGCGCGCCGACCGGTCGCCCGGCGAATTTTACCAGCTGGATATCGAAATGTCGTTCGTGACCCAGGACGACGTCTTTGCCGTCGTGGAAGACGTGCTTTCCAATGTGTTCAAGACGTTTTCCAAAAAACCGTTCAACGCGCCGCCGTTTCCGCGCATCCCCTATGCGGAAGCCATGTTGAAATACGGGACCGACAAACCTGACCTGCGCATTCCTATTGAAATGCGGGACATGACCGGACTTTTCAAGGAATCCGGATTTAATGCGTTCCGGTCGGTCGTCGAACAAGGCGGAACGGTGCGGGCAATACCTGTCGCCGGCATCGCCTCGCAACCGCGGAGTTTCTTCGACAAACTGACGGAGTACGCCAAAACCCTGGGCGCTAAAGGCCTGGCTTACCTGGTCTGGACCGATGCCGCCGTCAAGGGACCCATCGCCAAATTCCTGACACCCGAGCAGTTGGGGACGATTGCAAAAGAATGCGGGGTTAAAACCGGCGACGTGGTGTTTTTCGTGTGCGATCGGCCACGCGACGTCAACCGCATCACGGCCGACCTGCGTGTCAAACTGGGGCAGGACCTGAAGTTGATTGACGACCGGATTTTCCGGTTCTGCTGGATCACCGATTTCCCCATGTACGAGCGGGACGAGGAAACCGGGCAGATCGTTTTCTCGCACAATCCCTTTTCGATGCCGCAGGGCGGCAGAAAAGCCCTGCAGGAAAAAGACCCGCTCACGATCACGGCTTATCAATATGACATTGTCTGCAACGGCGTGGAGCTCTCCAGCGGGGCGATCCGGAATCACAATCCTGAAGTCATGTATCACGCCTTCGCACTGGCCGGGTATGACAAGCAGGCCGTGGACGAGCGGTTTTCGGGGATGATCAACGCCTTCCAGCTGGGCGCCCCGCCGCACGGCGGCATTGCCCCGGGCATTGACCGCATCGTCATGCTGCTGGCCAACGAGCAGAACATCCGGGAAGTCATCGCCTTCCCGATGAACCAGAAGGCCCAGGACCTGATGATGGGCGCGCCGGCCGAGGTGACTTTAAAACAGCTCCGCGAATTGCACCTGCAAATCAAACTGCCGCCCAAGCCGGAAGACCGACGGCAGACGACGGACGCCAGACGCCAGACGCCGGACGCCAGCCTGGAAAAGAAGGACGACCTGCGATAGCCCGGAGAAACAAAAGTCGGGCAAGCACACAGGCACCGAAACAGGCTTAATTCGCTGTTCGAGACCAGCAGAGCGAATTTCGTTTGAAATAGATGGCGGCGATTTCGACTCATCTGAGCCGTTACCGCGCTCGCGCATACGCGAACATAGCACTGCACGCGGCGCCGGCGCATCTGACCCAAACTTGCCTTATTTTTTCAAATCCGTCTCCGGCGGAAGCGAAATTCATCCTGCGACCATGCCGCCCAATCCCGCTTTCTAATCGTGATGGAACAGATTGCAATTACCGCCTCGGCCTGCTTACATGAGCATGCTGATCAGCGTTTTCGCAGGGGGCCCCGCCCGTTCCGTTGCACGCAGGTTCCTATTTCAACTGGCTTTTCCGAACATGCCCTGATACATTTAAAACTACTATGAACTTGCAATACGAGGAACCCCAAGCGTGAAAATTGGTGGCGAGGAAAATGGTCAACCCATAATGTCAGTGCTTATATCAAGATTCGTGGAACCCTTTTTCCTTCGGACGAATCAAAGAGCCGCCCAAACATTGCCGTACAATCCGACCGCATAGAGGATCGTCAATGAAGCGAGAATACTACTCTAACTCGATCGCTGATTTTATTAACACTGATTCCGATAATATTCTTGGTGCTCTTGCCATACGCAATGATTTCGCATTGGAACAATCCCAGCGCGACGCGTGGTTAACAGAAATTAGCATCCTCCGAACGGCGCTCCATTCTTATCAGGGGTCGATCTATTTTGAATATTCAATCCCGCGTATGGGGCAAAGAATCGATGTAGTTATGCTTATCGGGCCAGTGATCTTTGTTCTTGAATTCAAAATCGGCGAGAAAGAATTTACATCGCACGCCATAGATCAAGTATGCGACTATGCTCTGGATTTAAAAAATTTCCATGAATCAAGTCATGAGCATTTCATCGCCCCAATTCTCATTGCCACCGAGGCAAAGAACGCTAATCCGGTTGTAGCTACAACCCCACAAAACGACAAACTGCTTTTTCCTATCACCAGCAATGTCAGCCTTCTCGGCAAAGTGATTAATGATGTCTTACGCTTTGCCGAAGGCAAAGACATTGATCCGACACGCTGGTCAGCCGGGCGTTATTGTCCTACCCCGACAATCATCGAGGCGGCGACGGCACTATACAACAATCACTCGGTCAATGACATTTCTCGTAACGATGCAAGCGCAATTAACCTTGGCCAAACATCAGCGACCATCTCCGGCATTATTGAGGCCTCAAAAGAATATGGTCACAAATCAATCTGCTTTGTGACCGGTGTTCCCGGAGCCGGCAAGACATTGGTTGGGCTCAACATTGCAACTACGCATTTTGACAAGGCCAATGCCCTTTACAGTGTTTTTCTTTCAGGCAATGGCCCATTAGTTGCTATCCTGCGCGAAGCATTGACTCGAGATAAAGTGCAACGCGACAAAGAGCGTGGGAACAAGACCAAGAAATATGAGGCCATGAGTGAGGTTAAGATGTTCATCCAGAACGTCCACCACTTTCGTGACGATTGTCTTATTGACCCAATGTCGGCACCAATCGAACATGTTGCGCTATTTGATGAAGCACAACGCGCATGGAATTTGGAACAGACGTCGGGTTTCATGCGCCGAAAAAGGCGCACGCCTAATTTCAATCAGTCCGAGCCTGAATTTCTTATCTCCTGCCTTGATCGCCATTCGGATTGGGCGGTAATTGTGTGCCTTGTTGGTGGTGGGCAGGAGATTAATACTGGAGAGGCTGGAATCAGCGAATGGATAGAGTCACTGAACCGCTCGTTTCCGGATTGGCATATTTATATATCTTCTCGACTTACCGACAGTGAATATGGCGCAGGAGATGTGCTCAAAAGATTGGAATCGCGTCGACATGTCGAGATTAAAGACGAATTGCATCTTGCGGTATCAATGCGTTCGTTCCGCGCCGAGCAAGTCTCGTTATTTGTCAAGCAATTGCTTGATCTTGAAGCTGATGAAGCGCGCAAAACACTTGAACGGGTGAAAGAGAAATATCCGATTGTCGTCACTCGCGATCTTGCCAAGGCAAAACAGTGGCTGAAGCAACAAGCGCGCGGCTCAGAACGTTATGGAATTGTTGTTTCATCTCAAGCGGAACGTTTAAAGCCACACGCAATAGATGTTAAATCGCCAATGAATCCGATCCATTGGTTTCTAGACAGGAAGGAAGATGTGCGTTCGTCTTACTATCTAGAGGATGTTGCAACGGAATTTGATGTGCAGGGATTGGAACTGGATTGGGTGTGCGTAACATGGGATGCCGATTTTAGATATTCTGAGAATAATTGGGAACACTGGTCTTTTTGCGGATCTCGTTGGAATCACATAAAAAAGGCGACGCGCAAACATTATCTCAAAAATGCTTATCGCGTTCTTCTGACTCGTGCTCGACAAGGCATGGTTATCGTCGTTCCTGCCGGAGATGCCAGTGATCCCACACGGAAGTCAGCCTTCTACGATCCCACCTATCGGTACCTCTCCGATCTAGGAATTCCTGTGCTTGATTAGTTAAGCCGTGGGTATTCTTTCTCGAACGTGCTTATATCGTGCATCAGGAAACTGCCGATATTTGTTCCTGTTGATTATGTTGGTGGCGCTTTTCTGGTTATGACACCGAATCTTGAAAGCGCCACCTGGCTTTATTTCAGCCAGCCGATTCTGATTTCGCCCTCAACTTGTTTGAACTCGGGGTCGCCGGTCACCAGTTCGGCCTTGCGGGTTTTCGCCAGCGCGGCGGCAAAGGCGTCGGCCAGGCTGAGCTTGAAACGCGTCTTGAAATCGGCGGCCTGGTCGGCCAGAGGCCGGTCGGCCGGATGAAATTCGATGGGCAGGATCGCCAGTTCGTCCGCAACGATGCGCCAGGCGGCGTCCCCATCCTTGCGGCGAATGATATATTGGACCTCGGCATAATTGACCTCGGTCATCTGAAGAGGATGCCTGCGCTCCTCCGCCTTTTCCAGGAGCGAAGCTACCCTCTCCGCGCCCGGTTCGTCGCGGAGAAAACTCAGCAGGGCAAAACTATCGAGAACCGGCGAAGCGGGCATATTTAGCCTCCTCCAGTGCTTTTTCCTCGACCTTATGCTCGGCCCATTCCTGCACAAAGGGCTTTCCGCCCGGTTTCCGCTTGAGAATGCCGCGGAGCCGCTGAATACGAACCCGGGTCACCGGCTTGAGCAGAATACCCTCGGCGGTCGCCTGCACAACGGCGCGCGTACCCTCCTCGATATCGTACTCCTTGCGCAGCCAGCGGGGAATGACGACCTGCCCTTTGACGGAAAACAGCACCGCATCATTACGTAAAGTTGTTTTCATGAAAATAGTTAAACATATACCGCAAAGTAAGTCAATAAATATTTGTAAGAATAGCATGCAAAATCTATACGAACTTATTTCAGCAGTTTATCCAGGCGCTCGGAGACAACCTTGCGACGGCAGGCGGAGTCAATGAGGCGGGTGAATTTCAAGGCCAGGGCGCGCCGAAAACTTTTGGGCAATTCCAGCTCCGGCAGAGCAGCAAAAAGCCGGGAGCGCGCAGGGCTCAGATACAGGAAGTCCACGAGCGCTTTTTCCGGCGTGGCCATGGCGATGCCGGTGCGGACATTCACTTCAAATCCTCCAAAAAAAGAAGGCTTCACATGGTGCACGGACACGGCCCCTAATGGCGTGCTGAACAGCTGGGTCCGCGCCGACGACACGGCATAGATCCGTAAAGGCACCTGGGAAATCATGCCATGCGAATAAAGGGCGCTCTGGAGTGAAATATAGCAGGGCGCGGGCGCCGTCAGTATCATCGGCAGCATCAAGGGATCAATCTTGTCCGGAAACCCCCAGTAGCCGCGCCGGAGCCGCAACACCTGCCGTGCCATCGCCAAGCGCGCCAAGCTCTTGCTGGCATGAGGCCGCGTTAACTGGAGCGCCGCGGCGGCGTCATTGGTCGTGAATACGCTCGCGCGCAATTCTGCAAGCCGGGCGAGGGCGTCAATCGTTTTCATCGCTGGCCTCGCAAGGCTTCCGTCACGCGCAGAACCATTTGGTCCCACACCTTGGGATCGTCATAAGCGGCTTGATGGTCCGGGGCAAGATACGACAAAACCTGGCTCTTGAAATCCCCGAACCGCATCGCCAGGCACCGTTGTTCGGCTTCCTGGAGCAGGTCAGTCGAAAGGGATGCGGTTTCGTTGGCAGGGATGACCGCACCGGAGCTCAGCAAGAGATCCAGATCGAAAATGTCCCGAGCTTGTGTCATAGACCGGGTTGCCAGCGCCTGGATTTTCTGGCGCCAGGCCACGGGTGCCGGGTAGTGGCAGGCCAGGATCGGCGGGAGCCCGAGCGATCGCACCCGCAAGGGGTCCACGTTTTCCAGAACGGCATCGTCAAAGCGTCGGCGACGCGAGAACTCTATTTTTGTTGGGACGGGAGTTGCCAAGACCGTGGTCAACAAACCGAATTTCCACCGTTGCGTGGTTTCAGTTTGCTTGGCTTCGGTAACATGCTCGATGGTTATCCCATGAACCGCCAGCGCTTGCAGGAACGAGGCTGATTTCAGAATGCCGGCGACTCGATCGCGCAGTTCGCCAACCGGGATGGTTTGAACATCCAAATCCATATCTTCCGAATAGCGAATGCTCTTGAAAAAGAAGCGTAAATTACACCCGCCTTTCAGGGCATAGAAACGTTTATCGAGCTTCTGTCCCAACCGGGCCAGGAACAGCAGGTGAAACCGCTCGATATATTCGGCTTGTTGTAAGGCGTGCATGAAACCTCCGCATGATTGACCGGAAGGCATAATACGTAAAAAAGACCCTGGTGTCAACAACTTGTATTTGGCTGAGCCGCCAAACTGTTGCCTGCCAGCCTGAGGCCGGACATGCGCTTGCCGGAGAATCATGCGACCATTCAGCGATAGACGCCGACTTCCTGAATCGTGTCGAACATGGCGACCACATTTTCGACCGGCGTCTCCTCCAGGATGGAGTCATGGCTGGCGCCGGCAATGAAGCCGCCGCCGGGCATCATCAATTTGACCACGCGCGCCGTTTCGCGGCGCACTGTTTCCAAGTCGCCTTTGATCAGAATATGATGGGAATCAATACAGCCGTTAAAAAGAATCTTGTGTCCGAATTCAGCCTTCAAATTGGCCAAATCCATGCCATGGCAAGTCGACTGGACGGCATGCAAACCGTCAACTCCGATTTCAACCAGGGCTGGAATCAGGGGCGCAAAGCCGCCGCAGCAATGGAGCATCACCTTCAACCGATAGGCATGTCCCAATTCAACCAGCCGGCGCAAATGCGGCAACAGAAAGCGCCGAAAAAGCTTCTCGCTCAGCAACGGCCCCGTCTGACCGCCGAAATCGTTGCCAATAAAAAAAATATCGATGGAACGGCCGGCGGCATCAAAAATCGCCTGGCTGACGGCCAGGTAATAGTCCACAATTCGCGTCAACACGGCATCCACCAGGGCGGGTTCGTCATACATCTTCAGGTATAACTGCTCCATTCCGAAAAGATCAATTGCGTCATGCCAGAAAGGCGACCACGCGCCGCCCAGGACGGCATATTGGCCTCCATAAGCTTCCGCTTCGGCCTTCATCAGGGAGACATCCACATCGGCAGGATTCGGCCAGGGATAGGCATCAATATCCTTGAGCGTGGCCTCCGCCAGCGGATGATCCACAGCCTGGCCATAGCCATAGCCGGAGCGCCGGATTCCGAATGGCGTTCGGTTGACAACTTGCCCGACCGTGCGCGGCCAAATGCGCCGAAAATCATCCCCCAGCCGGCGGCGCAAGCCTTCGTCATCCAGATTCAAGGCCTTTTTGGCCTTTGCCCAGAACTCCACCGAGGCCCCGCACCAGGCCGGGACACGATCAGGCTCCGCATGGGCAAACGCCATTAACACGCGTTCTCTGGAGGTCATGATTGTTACCTCCCGACCGGATCGCTCAAGGATTTTTCCTCTTCCGTACGGTCGTCCAGGTTCTTGATGCGCACGATGCCCCGGGCCACGTCGTCGGGCCCCACATAAATCGCCTTCTTGAATTCGCCCTTGCCGACCCGCCCGAAAAACTGCTTGGGTTTCTCGGCATGCAGCGCCATATCCACGCTTTGCCCACTGCGGCGCAACGCGCGCACGAGTTGCCTCGCAACCGGCTGCTGGATATCCTCCATGTAGCCCACGGCACAATTCAGCTTGGCCTGCAGGCCGGTCAAGCGTCCCTTATCGGCCAGCAGTTCGGCAATCACCACGTCGCCGAATCCCAGGCCCACGGCGGTCATGGGCGCCCCGCCGACATCTCCCAGCAGATTGTCATACCGACCGCCGCCGAAAAGCGCCCGGAATTTTCGTTCGGCATCAAACGCCTCAAACACTACGCCGGTATAATAGCCCAGCCCCCGCACGACGCCGATGTCAAACACCAGCATCGCGCCGAGATCATATTCGTTCGCCAACCGGAACAGTGTTTGCACCGTTGCCAGCGAAGGGGTCTGTTCGCCGAGCATGGCGGCAGCCTGGTCCAGCGATTGAATGCCGGCAACCCGGAACACCGCCTCGATGGCCGCGCTATCCAGGCCGGATTCCTGCAACAAACGCCGGATATCTGCATCCTCCATTTTGCCGCGCTTGTCGAGCGCCAAAAAGGTGGCCGCATGAAAGGCCGGCAAGATACCGGCCTTGGCCAGCAAATCAGCCAGCAGGGCGCGGCTGCTGAGATGGATCTTGACCTCGCCCGCGTTCAAGCCAAGCAGGCTCAAGGCGTGGCAGGCGCAGGCCAGCACTTCGACTTCCGCGGAAATGCAAGCCTCGCCGACCACATCCAGGTTCCACTGATAATGTTCCCGCTTGCGCCCGCGGCTCATGCGCTCATACCGGAAACACTGGGCAACGGCAAACCACTTCAAGGGAAAGGCCAGTTGACCCTGCCGCCCTACAATCATGCGGGCCAGGGTTGGCGTCATCTCGGGGCGCAGGGCCAGGTCACGGTCGCTCTTGTCTTTAAAGGCGTAGATTTGCTCGACGATTTCCTCGCCGCTCTTGCGTTTGAGCAGGTCGAGCGATTCCACCACGCAGGCGTCATATTGGGCGAAACCAAAGGCGCGCGCCGAACGGACCCAGGCGTCAAAAATCGCATTGCGGACGGCCATCTCTGCGGGATAGAAGTCCCGCATGCCGCGCGGCGCCTCAAAATGAGCGGCTTCCGTCGTCATGATTTGACGGGTTTCATCACCTGGGCCTTCATGATCCGGCCCATCTTGAATTTGACCACTTTCCGCGTGGGAATCGTCACTACGTGGGTGGGCTTATTGGGATTCCGGCCGATGCGGGATTTGCGCACGCGCACTTCGAAAACACCGAAATTCCTGAACTCCACGCTTTCGCCCTTGGCCAGGCTTTCCACAATATAATCAAGCGTTTTCTGAAGAACGGCAAACACATCCTGCTGAATCAGCCCGGTTTCCTTGGCAATCCGCATAACCAAATCCCGTTTTGTCATAATGCCTCCTGTATGTCATTACCTCCGCTTTTTTGGCTTAATGCTTAAAGGGACAATAGTTTACGCTATGCCAGCGCGTCAAGCACAAAAAGCTCAGGCTTCAGCAAATCGGCTGCTCACCGATCAGCGTATCGCCTTCCACCGCACGCGGCACAAACCGGGTAACCCGGTTGCGCGCCGGTGCAATCCGGACCTGCCCGCAATGCTTCGCGCCGGCCGGCGCCGGGGGGGGTAGGATCCGCGCCGGCAAATATTCGCCCGTCCAGCCGGTGGCCGCTCCCGCAGCGTTGACCGCCTCAACCAGGACCGCAACTTCGCGGCCAATCCAGCGGCGCGCAAACTCCATTCGTTTTTCACGCGCCAACGCTATAAGTCTGGCAACCCGCCGCCTTTTTTCGTCATCCGGCACTTGGTCTTTCATCGCGGCCGCGACGGTTCCGGGCCTGAGGCTGTAGGCAAACACATGTACATTGCTGAAGGGCCCTTGCGCGATTATGGCTTCCGTGGCGTCAAAATCCGCCGCACGCTCACTGGGGAAGCCCACCAGCACGTCAGTCCCGATGCCGATCCCCTCGACCCGGCTGGCGGCATAGGCCACAACGGCGCCATATTCACGGATGGCATAGCGCCGCCGCATGGCGCGCAGCACCGGATCGCTCCCGCTCTGCATTGGCAGATGCAGGCACCGGCATAGTTTCCGGGACGCGGCCATGCAATCAATGACCTCGCGTTCCACCGTACTAACCTCGATGGAACTCAAACGGATGCGCTCCAGAGCCGGCACCGCTTCGATCCGGCGGAGCAAAGACGAGAGCTTACGGCCCTGATCCTCATAACAGCCGATGTTGGCGCCGGTCAGCACGATCTCCCGGTAGCCGGCCCGCGCAAGGCTGTTGATTTCTTCGATAATTTCCTCGAAAGGTCGGCTCCAGGCCGGCCCGCGCGCACGCGGCACAATACAGTAAGCACAGTTGAAATCGCATCCATCCTGGACTTTGACAATGGCCCGCGCCGTGTCAAACAGCGGCAATGCCGGCGGCGCTCCGGGCACAACGGAGGGGAATCCGTGCTCCGCCAGCAAGGCCGGCAACTGGAATTTGCCGGTCTGGCCGACCAAAAGATCCGCGGCATCGGGTAAATGGCCGGCCCGCCCGCCCGCTTCGACCGGACATCCGGCCAGGACCACGAATGCGCCGGTCTGGCGCTTGGCGCCGCGCGCCAGGCGGGCGCTATTCTGTTCCGCCTTGGCCGTGACCGCGCATCCGTGAATTACGCAGACATCGCATGCTGCTCCAAAGGGCACAACCCGGTACCCGGCCGCCTGGAACACGGCGCGCAGGCGCGCCGTCTCGGCCTGATTCAGGCGACATCCGACCGTTTTAAAAGATACGGTTGTTTCCTGCATGGCAGCCTGATATATTTAAGAATTAATGCCTTTAGCCAACCTGAGCAATTGACCGCGGATAACGCCGATGGGCACGGATATATGAATCATCTTGTCCGTGAAAAAACGTGTCATCCGCGGTAGAAAATCGCCTTCAATGACAAGCTGATTAGGTTGATAATCTATGAAAAACATATACCTCTGCGGTCCGATCATGGATGAACAAGGCGGCGTGGCCCGGGAATGGCGCAAAACAGTCGCCAAAAAGCTTGGTCACACGTTCATCCTGCTGGATCCCATGCGCCGGAACTTCAAGGACCGCGAGGTGGATAGCGCCAACGAAATCGTGGAATTTGACCTGCAGGACATTCGGAATGCTGACCTTCTGCTTGTCAATTACAACAAGCCGTCCATTGGCACCGCAATGGAAGTGTTTTACGCCTCCCATCACCTGGGCAAATTCGTCGTGGCATTTTCGCCGTTCACCTTCAAGGAAAGCAGCCCCTGGATGGTGCGTTACTGCACTAAAATCCTGCCTTCCCTGGACGCCTCGATCCGATACATCAAAGCCCATTTCGGGTAAAAGCCCGATAGCCACTAGGGCAACTGTTTCACCTCTCCCTGGAGAGAGGTCGATTCCGATCGGGTGAGGGACCTGTATATTTCTGCCAGAGGCGGATATGCTTTTGGCGGAGAAACGCGCCCCTCACCCCACCCTCTCCCAAAGGAGAGGGAATAAACTTTGAAAATCCTGGACGCTGAATTACATCAACACGGCGCCGCTACCCGCACTGGCAACTTTTTCGGCATAGCGTTTCAAGTAACCGGTCAAAGGCCGCGGGGTATAGGGCGGAAGCTCTGCGCGCCGGCGTTGGAGATCGGCTTCGGACAGCTTCACTTCCAGGCAACGACCGGGAATATCAATGCGGATCGCGTCTCCATCCCGGAGCAGCGCGATGGGGCCGCCCGCGGCGGCTTCCGGGGAAACGTGGCCGATACAGGCGCCCCGGGTCCCGCCCGAGAAGCGCCCATCGGTAATCAGGGCAACTTGCTCCCCCAGCCCCTGGCCCATGATATAGGATGTGGGCGCCAGCATTTCCTGCATGCCCGGTCCGCCCCGCGGACCTTCGTAGCGGATCACCACCACATGGCCTGCCTTGACTTTTCCGGCCAGAATTCCAGCCCCGGCCTCTTCCTCTGAATTAAAGATCACCGCCCGGCCCTCGAAAGTTCGCATTGAAGGCGCCACGCCGGCCGTTTTGACCACGGCGCCTTCCGGCGCCAGGTTGCCCCAGAGAATCGTCAAGCCCCCTTCCGGTGAATAGGGATTGTCCAACGGCCGGATGACGGCCGCATCCGAAACCTTTGCCCGGCTTACATTGCGCGCGAGCGTCCGGCCGGTCACCGTGGGGGTGTCCGGATGGATCAAGCCGGGAATGGCCTGGATCGTTTTAATGATCGCACTGATGCCGCCGGCGCGGTCAACGTCCTCCATGTGATACGGGCTGGAAGGCGAGACCTTGCAGATGTTCGGGCAGCGTTTGGATATTTCATTGATCCGATTCAGGTCATAGCGTATGCCGGCTTCATGGGCAATCGCCAGTGCATGCAGGACCGTGTTTGTGCTGCCGCCCATGGCCATATCCAGGGCAAAGGCGTTATCGAGCGCGGAAACCGTGATCAAGTCGCGCGGTTTCGGCCCTTCGGCCCTGGCCATTTCCACAATGCGCTTGGCCGTTTTGGCATAGAGCGACCGGCGATGGGGATCCATGGCCAGCACGGTGCCATTGCCCGGCAAGGCAAGGCCCAGGGCCTCGCACAGGCAATTCATGGAGTTGGCGGTAAACAATCCGGAACAGGACCCGCAGCCCGGGCAGGCATGCGCCGTGATGGTTTCCAACTGCTCCGCGCTGATGGCCCCGTTGCGGCAGGCCGCCACGCCCTCAAAAACGCTGATTAGATCAAGGGCTTTGCCATCCTGCGACCGGCCGGCCGCCATCGGCCCGCCGCTGACCATGATGGTCGGCACATTGACCCGCAACGCGCCCATGATCATACCGGGTACAATCTTATCGCAGTTGGGAATGCAGACCAAAGCATCAAAACAATGGGCCCGCACCATGGATTCGACGCAATCGGCAATCAAGTCGCGGCTCGGGAGGGAATACTTCATGCCCATATGGCCCATGGCGATGCCGTCACAAATGCCGATGGTGTTGAATTCAAACGGAATGCCGCCCGCTTTGCGAATCTGCCGGCATACCAGGCGCCCAACGGCGTTCAAGTGCATGTGGCCGGGGATGATTTCGGCAAACGAATTACAGACGCCGATAAACGGCTTGTCCAGATCCTCCGGTTTGACCCCCAGCGCCCGCAAAAGACTCCGATGCGGCGCCCGCTCGACACCTTGTTTTATCAGATTGCTATGCATGGCTTATTCCTTTCTATTGATTTCCATGGGGAAATTAGTGTATAAGAAAAGCGCGCCATGGCCAGAAAAAAAACGCATTGTCCAGTAACCGGTCAATGAATGGGGGGGGGGATGGCGCGATGCGGGGAAAGCGCCCTACGCAGGGCCTCAGCTTGCTGAGGCCATTGGAATCGACGCCCCCTCATTCACTGACCCATTACGCCGTATGGAAGGGGGATCTTTTATGTGGAAAATGCTTTTGCCGATCATGCTCCTGATCGTTTGCCTGGCGGGATGCCGCAAGCAGGACATGCGTACGGTCGTCGTGGCCGTGCCCGGCCTGAAAAATCCGGCCTGCGCACAGATCATTCAGGATGCCTTCATACGCCAGCCGGGAATCAAGGCCGTCACGCCGGACTTTGAACAGCGCACGCTGACCGTCACCTACGATTCCATGGTCACCGCCCGGAAAAATGTTGAGTTCACGATCGCCGGCGCCGGGTTTGATGCCAACGATATCCGCGCCCCGACCAATGTTGTCGTGGCCTTGCCCGCGGCGTGCAAATAGAGGCAGAAAACACTTTTTTACCACGGATGAACACGGATAGACACGGATGATTGATGGAGTACAAGCCCAGACACAACACAGGGTTCTTATCCGTTCCTGCACTCTGTGGTGAGTAGTTACATAAAACCCAACGCCACCGACGCCGGAGGGTTTTGCATATGCTTTTTTTCCGCAATCGGAAATCGGCAATCGGCAATCGGCAATGCTTCGCATGAACGCCCTCATCGACCAATTTATCGACTACATCGCTCTCGAGCGGGGATTAAGCCCCAACACGCAGGCGGCCTATCGCGCCGATCTCAATAAATTCGTCAATTTCCTGGAACGACGCAAGATTAACACGCTTAACAACGTGTCGCGCAAGCACATCCTGGATTTTCTGATGGACGCCAAGGAGCACGAACTCAGTCTGAATTCTATATCACGCCTGTTTGTATCCGTTAAGATTTTTTTCCGATTCCTTCACCAGGAAGGATTGCTCAACCGGAACGTCACGGAGGTGATGGAGTCGCCGCGCCTCTGGAAGATTTTGCCCGCGACGCTCTCGCTGAAGGAAGTTGAGCGCCTGCTGGCCTCCCCGGAAGGCAATAAACCGCAGGCCGTTCGCGATCGCGCTCTGTTGGAAATAGCCTACGCCACGGGCTTGCGCGTTTCGGAACTGTGCGGTTTGACGCTGAATGACGTTCACTTTGACGCCGGGTACCTGCGATGCGTGGGTAAAGGGCAGAAAGAACGGGTCGTACCATTTTCGGAAAAATCCGGCGCAGTGTTGACCCGATACCTGGAACAGGTGCGTCCGCTGCTAACCGCCGACCCGCTCAATCGAGTCGTGTTTTTAACGCGCGCCGGGAAAGCGTTCAGCCGTAAAAGCATCTGGAAAATGGTAAAAAAGTATGCCCACAAGGCGGGGATTGTCAAACCCATCAGCCCGCACACCTTGCGGCATTCTTTTGCCAGCCACCTGTTGCATAACGGCGCGCCGCTCCGGATCATTCAGGAAATGCTGGGGCATGCCGATATCGCCACGACGCAGATTTACACGCACATTGACCAATCCAGGTTAAAAGCCATTCACGAACAATTCCACCCGCGCGCATGAAAACCAACAATTCGAACGGAATGTTAACCGCAAAGAACGCAAAGATCGCAAATTAAAAATTACCGGAGGGCAAAGGCGATGAAAGACATGAAAGCGCTATGCGATCAGGTGCGTCAGATTGCGTATGATATTCACGCCTATCACGGGCACGGGCATTTGGAAAATGTTTATGAGAATGCACTCGGCCATTGTTTGCGGAAGGCCAGGTTGGACAGCAAACAACAACATCCTATTCAAGTGTTCGATGAAGACGGAACGCTACTTGGGGATTATTATGCCGACCTCTTTGTTGAGAACTGTCTGGTAATTGAGTTAAAAACGGCAAGGGCATTGGCTGACGAGCATACGGCTCGAATTCTCGATTATCTCAAATCTGCTCGTTGTGAACATGGCTTATTGATCAATTTCGGCTCCTATAAGTTCGAAATCCGTAAATATGCCTGGTCAGAATCGATAAACCGAAGCACAACCGCAGCGGAATGTTCAACCGCAAAGAACGCAGAGAACACAAAGGTGCAATAAAAACAGGTTCTATTTTCTCTGCGATCTTTGCGTTCTTTGCGGTTAATTTTGCCGCACCGTTTTGATTGATGAATCAACATGAAAATATTCTTCAAAAAAAATCCATACCGGCCGCTGGAGAAACGCCTCGGCTATACTTTCCGCAAAAAGGACCTGCTGGCCAACGCGCTAATGCACCGGTCTTTCCGCTATGAAAGCGCCGATATCCGAAACGACAACCAGCGGCTGGAGTTCCTGGGCGATTCCGCCCTGGGCCTGGTGGCCAGTGATTACCTGTTCCGCCTGTATCCGGATATCGAGGAAGGTCCGTTGACCTGCCTGCGCAGTCGCCTGACAAGCGGTAAAGCGCTGGCGCGCATTGGCGCTTCCATTGACCTTGGCGACGACATTCAGCTGGGTAAAGGCGAAAAGGCTTCGGGGGGCCACCAACGGGATTCCAATATTACCGACGCCATGGAGGCCATCCTGGGGGCTGCCTACCTGGACGGGGACTTGAAAGCCGTGCGTAAAATATTTGAAAGACTGTTCGTGGCGCAAATTGAAATTCATCCCGACGACAACTGGGGCGACAATCCCAAGGGGCACCTGCAGGTGCTGGCGCAACAACACTGGAAAACCAATCCTAACTATCGCCTGGTTAAGCAGGAAGGACCACCCCACGCCCGCGTTTTCACGGTGGAAGTCGCCATCGCAGGCAAGGTTAGCGGCGCCGGCCAGGGCTCCTGCAAGCGGGATGCCCAGCAATCCGCCGCGCGCCAAGCCCTGCAAAACATACCTTTGACTGGCGGCAGGCGCTGAATAGTTACCAATGCAGTTCTCATATTTGGCAATATTGGAACTAATGTCCCGACTAAACCCATCGTTCTCCCGAGCGTGAACTGCCCTGTGCGACTTGTCCGGCGAAGCTTGCCGGGACTACGGCGGCGCCAAAGGCTATCAGGGCCCCGGCAAAGACAAAAGCCTTGGCAAAGAGGGAAAAGCTTCGGGACTATGGCTCTTTCACAGTTTCAAACCGCTCTCGATCTCAACTTGCATCATTATTTCTTTTGCCATATTATGAATACGGCATGGTTAATGCTAACTAATAATCAACGTGTTTTGCACTCAAAAGCTTAGGAAGCTATGATTAATAAATTATGGAGAACCGTTGGGCTTGTCCGGCCGGTTGGCGGATTTAGCCGTCCGCGAGGCGGATACACGCTGGTTGAAGTGATGGTTTGCAGTGTTATCTTTGTCATATTCTGTATTTTTTTTATGAATTCGGCAATTGCTTCCATGCGCTCACAACAATTGGCCTGTGATTACTACAAGGCCATGACCATTGCCCGGAACCGGATTCAACGCGCCTCGGAATTCGCATACAGCAGCCTTTTACTCATAAACGAAAACCAGGTCCAGGTTGATGGCAAGGGAAAGGTTGACTCCTCAGGCATATATCGACGAACGACAATTGTGTCTGCTTTCACCAATGGGACGCCCAATTTGCTCCAGATCACGGTCCAGGTATATTATCCCGACGCGCAACGAAATATGAGCACCAAACCGGTGGAACTGAGCACTCTGATAACCGACAAGATGTAATTAAAAGGTGGATAGGCTGTAGGGGATAATTATGCGCGATCATACAAAGCTCCGAGCGTTTGAACAGACCGACGTCCGACGTCTGTCTTCTGGCGTCCGTCCTCCTCGGGGCTTCACTTTGGCCGAGGTGATGGTTGCCGTCACGATTACCGTGCTGGTAATTACCGGCGCGCTTTCCACATTTATCTACGGATTGCGGTCATGGCAGGCCGAAGCCGTTAAAAACGAAATCAACATTGACCTCGAGGGCGCCATGGAACGCATCCGTCAAGACCTGCGCCTTTCCAGCGTGGGCATCGGGCTGATGGCCTTCTATCCCGCCAAGGCTTCCGAATACACCGCCATCAGTTTTCCAATCTCCACGGTGGACGCCGATGGCCTGCTCGTCCGGGATGAAAGCACCGGCAAGATCAAGTGGACCCAAACGATCATTTATCATGTCCTCCCGGGCGATCCGGACCAGCTCCGTCGCGCGGTATTCAGCCCACGATACACCAACGTCACGCCAAGCGATCTTTATGCACAACTGCAGAGCGTGGTTCAGGGCAATACCACTTCCGCTTGCCTGGCGGGTGAAAGCGTTTCCGAACAAGTCGTTTTCCAGAATCTCGTGAACCTGAAGATCCGGCCGCCCGGAATCATGTTTGATGGTTATGCGCCCTCCTACTGCAAGGCCCAGACATTCAACTGGGGAAGCGCAGTGCTCAGCAACGGCAATCACAGCCTGAAATTCACCATTGAGGGCCGAAACCCAAGCAACACCACCGGCTACAAGGTCGGCCTTGACAAGTTTTCTCTGAGCCCGAGCGCCAGCCCGCGCGAAGGCGAGATTTACCTGCCGGCCAACGGGCATCCGGCAAGCCCCTATTATACCTATGCGCTTTCCGGCGGTTCGCTCGCAGCCGAGGACATGTCCAGCAACGGCGCCTCCTGGAGCGGCAACTGCCAGTTGATTTATGCCGGTGCCGCCCTCAGCAACAGCATCACGCTTGTGGCTCAAAACGACCTCTGGTGCGACGCCAATTTCGACGCCCCCCCGGGCATCATCGCCAGCAACGTTACCCGTAAAACCGACATCAGTTTTATTTCCAGCGACCCGTTCATCCCCGATATCGTCATTGCCATGAAAAAAGGCACAACCTGGACTGCCGCCGGATGCACAGATGGAACGATCGGCTCCGTTGACGTGTCAAACACCACGCCGGCGGTTGTCAACATCATTTACGGAGGCACCAACTCGAACGCAACAATCAGCATGAACGGCGTAGGTGTCCGGGTGCTGTTCGAAGCCGGGACCAACGGCAGTCTTTACATTGGCAACGCCAAGATCTCACGGCAATTATCCGGAACTACCCCCGTGCCGGGTACAACCGCCGACCTGTATTTCAGCGGCATTCCCAGCAAGAAAATCATGCCCGGCGCACCCGCCAACAGCGACTGGGTTGCAAACTACGTCATTGACCGGGCAAATAATTACTTAGTCCAGTTCGATCTGTATACGGGTTCTGAAATTTTCAACAAGGCGCAGGGTTGGACCAACAGCAGCATTAATTTATCCGCCTTGGGTGGGGTGATGACCAAAATGATTGTCGGGGTGAGCGCGCTGGAGGTGCGGTATCCGTCCAACGGCATGTATTGTTCCGGCATTTTTGATACGCAACTTGCCGCTCCCGACTACCGCAGCATTCATTGGACCGAAGGGCCAACGCATACGGACGCGGATCTTGACGTCCTGGTCCGAAGCGGCGACAACTCGAACCTGAGCGACGCCAGCGCGTGGATGGCCGACGCTGCCAGCCTCCCGCCAGGCCGCTATTTTCAGTACCAGGCCCTGTTTTCCGCATCAGGCAGCCACACGAACACCGCCGTTTTGCGGGATGTCACCATTGACTGGGATGCGCCGACGGGGCTGGTGGACTTGCAGGTTGATTTCGCCAAAGGCCCGGACTATGGCATCGTCAGCGCCACGGTGGATGGGCAGTCATTTGTCAAAGGCCTGGAGATCGAAATGGAGATATTCAAGCGGGGCCCCTATGGAACCAATACAGCGACAGGAACCATGGAAGTCCGTCCGTTGAACACGAATAAATAAAGACCGGAGCGCGCCATGAAAGAACAGCGTCCTGAAAACCGGAAACAGCCGCAGCATACCCGGGATACGACAGGCTCGGCGTTGCTCGCCGTTCTCGGCATCTCGCTGATTCTTATGCTGGCCGGAGTCACCATGGTGGTTTTGTCGCGGCAGTCCATGCACCGGATTCATCGCACAGTCCATTATGCGCAGGCCCAAGCGCTGGCGGAAGCCGGGATAGCCGACATGATCGCCAAGCTCGGCACCAACTATACGTTTTGGGAGAGCAACGCCTGTGTTGGATCCTTGTCTTCCAACGGCACTTACTTTGTAACGACCCAGCCGCAGACGAATGGCAATGTGCTCATCACCAGCGACGGCATTTATATGGAGGCTTCCAACCGGACAATCATGGAACTCTGCGGCACGCTCCAAACGCACTGGAACGAGCTCTATGACACTAACTCCGCCATCCTGTCTGACGGAGTGATCACTTTGGAAACGGGAGCATACCAGGTGAACGGCAACGTGCATGCCAACAGCGATATTAACCTGGGCGCCGGCACGGTCAGCGGCTACATCACCTCCGGCGGCGAGGTGACTCCATCCGACGCCGGACTTTCCCACCAGCCGCTTTCACCCATTCCTCCCGCGGGGCCGTTTAATTTCGACAGCTATCTGTATCTGGCAAACAATGGCGGCACTTACCTGGAGGGCAATCAAATCCTGCACAGCGCTAATCTCGAGCAGCCGGCAACCAACGGCATCTTGTATGTCAACGGCGATTTGACCATCAACGGCGGCACGTTTACCGGCACCATCGTCGCCAACGGCAATATCAATGTAAACAACAATTTCACCCAGGCCCCGTTCCCCGACAATCTCAATATGCCCTCCCTGCTCAGCACCGGAACCATCGACCTGGACAACAAGGGGACATTTAACGGCGTCATGTATGCCAAGGTGAATATCATCATTCGCAACAAATGCACCATCAACGGCGGCGTAATCGCCGGCGGGTTCACGGATATCCGCAACTATGTCACCATCAACCCCGCCACCACCGGCTATCCGGCCTGGGACCCCCTCAACCCGGAAGTGCCTCCTGAAGTGATTTGCGGCGGATGGCTGAAATGAAGTAAAGCCACAACCCCTCTGTCACGTAGGGGCTGAATGTTTCCTGTCATTCCCGACCTGATCCGGATTGATTGACGACATGTCATTCCCGCGAACGCGGGAATCCGGAAGCAGCCATGACGGGATTGGATTCCCGTTTGCACGGGAATGACAGAAAGAAACCGGATTCCAGCTCCACGCTTGGGCGTGGTAAATAAGAACGCTTGCCCCGCGTTGCGCGGAACCCTCGCCATGCCTTTTTCACCTCACTGGAAAGACGCGCTCGATTGCTCGAATTTACGGCGCTGTTCCTCCGTCATTGCATAGCCTGATTCCGGATTTTTTTGAGCTATCTCCCGGAGGGTTTCGATCATCTCCTTGCGTCCGGCTTCGCGTTCGCGGAGCGCCTGATAATCCACGACGAATTCCGATGATGCTTGCGGGGGATAAACCTGGTCCGCCGGCGCAGCCGACGGCGCCGTAACGGACGCTGCTTCCTGCTCACAATTGCTCGTGCCTTGTTCGCCGTTATCAGCGCCTGCATCCCGCATTTCCTCCGCCACCGCGGCAACGCCGGCCTGCCGGGTCTCAACAAAGAGCATCACCAGAGATCGGATCGAAAACCCCACCAACAGGATCACAACCCCCGCGGCAGCCCCTGCGCCCCAGAGCATGGCCTTCGAATGCGATGGATGCTTGAGTGTCATAACGGCTTGTCACGCCAGCCTTGCCATTGATAATCGTTGGTTACGGCAGGATATTGCGGCGGCGGACGAGCGGTGAAACGTTGATCGAATATGTAATTCTTGGAAAAACCGGTATTCCCCCACCAACCGCCGAAGGTTCCCACCGCGCCCCGATAATATTGAACGATCCCGCCATACACGTTCAGATAGCCGGAATTCGCCCGGCTATCATAATTCTGCACATAGAAACTGCCGTCCTTCAACCCGGCCGTGGCCGAGCCTTCCGCGATAATATGGGCATAGATATTCAAATTATTGGGCGCACTCTTCATAACGATTGCATCATGTTTTGCAATTAAGCCCAGGGCATCATCCGAAGTGTTGGTCAAGCCAAGGGCAATGTTGGTATTGGCATAAGTTATATGATTGGCAATTTTAATATCGTAATCGCAGGCAATGCTCAGGCGACCGTCCAAAGTTCCCGCCACGCTGACGGTTCCCGTTTTGGAGAGGTCGGGTGCATTAGTTGCGGTTTTGATGTAAATTAATCCGTTGGACGGGAAAACCATCAGGCTGTTCGACCAGCCCCCGCGGCTGTTGCTGACGAGTATGTTGGTGCCGGACAGGGTAATGTCGGTTGTCCCAGTGATAACCATGCTCGCATGCGCCACCAAATTGGAGAAATTGATGGAAGCCATGGATTGTGCCGGAGCGCCCAGCAAATAGCCTGCATTGAAATGAACTGCATTGGTATTACTGTTCTCGTAAGCCCCGTTTCCCCACGAACTGCGCGTGGAAGAAATCAAAGCGTTAAAAACGGGATCTTCCTTGAGATAGATATAGGTGTTGGCATGCACCGGCCCGTCAAACCGCTCGCCGCCTCGAATCCAGATTTCCCCGGGACCGCTCTCATACCACAGCGCATACTTCGCCCAGCTCATCTGGTGCACACCCTCCAGGATGACCAGCCGCCGGGAAGCTTCCACCGTGCCGACTGAATAAATCGTAAAATATTGAACGATTTCCGAACTCCCGCCGGAATCGTCGTCTATGTCCACATCATTGCCGTTGATGTAAATCAACCATTGGCCCACCGCTTTGCCCTGCGCATTGCGGCTATTATTAGTCAAGACCACGTTCATGGATGCCGCCGAGAAGGTGTAGGCATAATTCTTGTCCAGAGGGTATACCACATTATCAACATTCAGGTCTGTTTGATTCCCTTTCGGTTTCACATGCACCAGGCTGGCCGTGCCGCCATAATCGGCCAGATCCTGGTCCAAATCGTCCCGGGTGAAGGACTCGCCATCTGTCATCAACAGAAGAAATTCGTTTCCCGCACTATTATTCGGATTAATGTTGATCCAGCCTTCCACGGTGTGCGCGCCGCTGGTACTCGGTATTGTCGTCGATCCGAAGATGCTGGTACTGAATCGGCCGCTGCCAATCAGGCCGGTAATGGTATTGCCGGCAACGAGATTGGTTCCGGCCTGCTGGATATAGGCGACCGCCCGCTCGGCGCCCCCCTCGGCAATATAAAAGGCCTGCTCCATGGCCGCCTGCCGGCCCGCCACTTTCAACATGGCCCCGCTTTCACTGAGCAAGCCGATTGCCAACACCGCCGCCACGGCCGCCAGGCACACAACCGCCACCAGCACGACCCCTGAATCCCGATTAGCGGTTTTCATAACATACCTCGCGGCAGGTTTCTCCGCGCTCACTTGTTCCGCCTTTTGACGAACGTGCTGACCCGGTTGCTGGCCGTAAACACTCCGTCTTTTTTCCATACGGACAGATTGTTGATGGCCAACCCTGAGCTGTTAGTGGACACGAACGCGGTCGTTACATAATTGCAGATTAACAGCCGGCTGGCGGCCCGATTGGTATCCGGCCACATCACGATACTCCGCTGTCCTTTTGCGTAATCAATATACCTCACGCCCTCCTGTTCGTTGGAATATGCGATCCGCCAACTGCCGTCCGACTGATTACCTGAAACTGAAACCAGCTCGTTGGCGGCGTTATTGGCCGCCGGCGGCGAATTGGTTGTTGTATTCCAGTAGTCTAAAGTGGTCGGATTGCGCATGTTGGTATTAATCGAAATGCTGGCGGCGACCCGCAAGCCGCTGTTGTCTCCCACCCCATACACAATGCGCTCGACCGCCAGGCTGGCCATCCGCGCCGTATCCATACTCAGCGAGGTGGCGCGCCACATCCGCTGGCACATTATATAAACCGAAAACGAGCCCGCCATCACGAGGCCGAACAGTCCCACCGCAATCATCAGCTCCAGCAGGGAAAATGCGGATCGGAAAACAGCACCCCCCCCTCTGTCCCTTTGTGCCTTCTGCCATTGTGCCTGCTGAATGGGCTTCATTGGTGCAACTCCGAACTCATCGAGCCCGTCAAAACAAAAAACGATGTGATGCTGCCGGCCGGATTGACCCATTTTGACGTCACCAGGATGTTTTTTATCTTATATTCAGGATACACAACTTCCACCACGCTATACGTTACATTGCTCACGCTGATTTTCGGGGACGCCCCTACATTCGTGTATGTGCGGGTCAATAACTGCTCCATCACATTCCTGGCATTATGAACGGCCTCCATCCGGTTTTCCGATATGACCGCCGACTTTTTGGCCATGACAAAGGCGGAAATAAATGCAGCCAGGGTGAGAATCATCAAGGTCGTGGCAACAACGACCTCCACCAATGTAAACGCGCGCGCACTCATTTTTCCGCCATGCATATAATTGCTCATCTTTGTATTTATGATACACCGGCACAATTAACATTCAAGCACAAACTACACCGTTTATCAGGGACCGCATCAAGAACGGTCTCGCCGGAGATCCCTCCTCCACGAATGCCAATTCTTTCGCGACATTGGAGGGCGCCGCCGCCGGTTTCAGCATGGATGACGCAGCTCTGCTGAACCTTGAATCATATTATGGTTTCCACTTGAACCCGGCAAGGTTCTATGCTTTATTAGGTCCTGCGTAATATGACTCAAATCACCTTGTGCAGGCAATAAATCTTTTTGAGGAGTGTGGATCACATGAAAAAGGTACGCGTGGCGATTATCGGCCAGGGACGCAGCGGGCGGGACATTCACGGCTCGTATCTCAAAAACGATGCCCGCTTTCAGATTATTGCGGCGGTTGATTTCATGGAAGAACGGCGCAAGCGTGCCGCCGACGAGTATCACTGCGATGTTTATGCGGATTACCGCGACTTATTCAAGCGCCGCGACCTGGATCTGATTGTCAACGCAACCTATAGCCACATGCATGCGCCGGTCAGCCTGGAAATTCTTAAAGCCGGCTATAACTTGCTTTGCGAAAAGCCATTGGCCCCGAAGGTCAGGCAGGTTGACCTGTTGATTGCCGCGGCCAGGAAATCCGGGAAAGTATTCGCCATCTACCAACAGGCCCGGTTCGCCCCCTACTTCACACAGGTGCAGAAGGTTATCCGATCCGGCGTCCTGGGCCGCATCGTGCAAATTTCGATCGCCTTCAACGGATTCAGCCGGCGCTGGGACTGGCAGACCTTGCAAGAGCGCAACGGCGGCAACCTGGCCAACACGGGGCCGCATCCGCTGGACCAGGCCCTGCAGCTGTTCGGCGAGGGCATGCCGAACGTGACGTGTTTCATGGATCACACCGATAACTCCTTCGGCGATGCCGAAGACCATGTCAAGGTGATTTTGAGCGGCCGCAGCCATCCAACCATTGACCTGGAAATCTCATCCTGCTGCGCCTATCCATGTTTCACATATAATGTATACGGCACCCGGGGCGGCTTGAAGGGAACCAGTGCCAGTATGGAATGGAAGTTCTTCAAGCTCAGCGAAGCGCCCAAACAGAAATTGACCAGGGACCCGCTCTGCAAACCCGACCGCACACCGGCATATGTGAATGAGGAATTGACCTGGCATGCCGGATCATGGCCGGAGGCCCCCAACGCTAAAGCCGGGCAAGCCGGCTATTCCGCCGCAGCCGCCCCTGTTCAAGGCGGTATGACCGGCATGTTCTATACCATGCTCTACAACACGCTCACCAGCGGCACGCCGCTGAAAATTACGCCTCAACAAGTCCGGCGCCAGATTGCCGTCATTGAAAAATGCAGGCGGCAGAACCCCCAGATATACAAGCGCGCCTGAACCAGGCGGCGCTGCGCTTCCGTTACAGGAATAAGGAACATTAACCACAAGAACGCAAAGAGCGCAGAGAGCGGAAGTTTTTTGCCGCGGATGAGATAAAGGAATTCATTCCGGAATCTCTGATCTTTGCGATCTCTGTGTTCTTTGCGGTTTCATGCCGTAGGCAGACCCGCCTCCGGCGGGAAGCGCTCTTTCTTATGATCTACTCCGTATTTCGCGAGGACGGCTTGCCACTGGTGCGCGATGTAGAATGGGGCGCTGATTCCTGGCGCCGGGCACGCGGCCTGATCGGCGCCGCCTCCCTGGGGATGGATCATGGGCTGGTGCTGACGCCCTGCCGCGCGATCCATACGGGGTTTATGCGGTTTGCGCTGGACGTTATCTTCTTTTCGCGCGCGGAGCGCGTGGTCCGGATGGCCGCCCGGGTAAAGCCCTTCCGCGTGGTATGGGGCGGCTGGCCGGCCTGGGGCGTGCTGGAAATGCAATCCGGCTGGTTCCCTTTGGCCCGCCTTAAAGAAGGCGACAAGCTCCTTTTCAGAAGCAGGCAGGATGCGTCAAGCGTGGAGCGTTGAACAACGCCGCAAAAAAACAGCTTCCCTTGTGCCGCCGATTCAATAGAATAAGGGTGATTTCAGATATTGCCTTTCGCCAGCAGGGGGATTATTCGAACGTTATCCGGAAGGACCTCGCCCATGCGTTGCCCGAAATGCGGACATCTTAAAGACAAGGTCATTGACAGTCGCTCGGCCCGGGAAGGCGATATTATCCGCCGGCGACGGGTCTGCCTGCAATGCGGGCATCGTTTCACGACCTATGAGGAAATCATCAAGACCCATCTCCGGGTTATTAAACGTGATGGCCGGCACGAAGAGCTTGATCGCAATAAATTGATCAAGGGTATCCTGCGCGCCTGCCAGAAGCGGCCGATAAGCGCCGAGCAGATTGAAACCATGGCCGACTCCATTCTCAGAGAATTGGATAATGAGAACGACCGCGAAGTGCCCAGTTCGGCCATCGGCGAAAAAGTCATGGAGCGCCTGGAAAAACTGGATGAAGTTGCCTATATCCGCTTTGCATCTGTATATCGCCGGTTTAAAGACGTCAACCAATTCCTCACGGAAGTCAAAGGTATTATCGGCAAGACATGATTTGGAATCCACCAGCGGCGGATAAACATACGGAGCAGGCCCTGGCCGCCTATATTGCCGATGAAATCGGGCCGGCGGAGGACGATGACCGGACGACGTCCACGGCTTACCGGCGCGAACTGGCGGAAGCCATCACGGCCTTCATTCGGCGCCAGCATCCTGCCTTTGCCGCCTCGTCGCCGGGCGGGGCCATCAACCGGGATGCAGGATTGCCGACCGAATACCTGCTTCTGTTGATCGGACGCGCATTATGGTCGGTGGGCGAGGATCAGGCGGCGCGCCGCCTGCTGGAAATCCATGCCCCGGCCTTGAATTTGCCCGCCACATTTGTGGAAGCCGTATGGGCGAAGGATGTTTCCATGCTGCACTGGCATATCCTGCTTTCGACACGGGCCGTGCGGATATCTCCGCTGACAGGCGCGCTGAGCGGCACGCTGTGGGTTCTGGATCTGGAACGAATGGTTCTGCCGGCGCCAACCAGCCTGGAACTATTGGCCCTGAATGTGGTGCGGACCGTGATTGACCGGGTAGCATCCCTGTGGGATCACTGCCAGGGCCGTGGTCTTCTGGGACTCCGGCATGCCAACACGTTGGCCGCCGGCATGTTGGGCTGTCCGCGCCATGGCGCCAAGAGCAGGGCGCTGGCCGCCGACATCCGCGAGCAAGTGCGGCAGCGCCTGCTGACGCTGAAAACGGCTCGCGGTTGGAACGATACCCCGCAGGT
Organism: Kiritimatiellia bacterium; assembly: GCA_028718125.1. Lineage (GTDB taxonomy): Bacteria > Verrucomicrobiota > Kiritimatiellia > JAAZAB01 > JAAZAB01 > VSJD01. The sequence goes on along the minus strand of JAQUMN010000012.1, from coordinate 67,952 downwards.
GATCATGCTGGATTTGTAAACTTGAAGCAAACTCCTCGACATCCAACATCGAGCGCCCAACGTCGAATGAGGGAATAAAAACAATAAAATAGTCAGCAAGTTTTGCATTCTGCGACAGCAGTTTATCCGCCGCAAATTCTTAGCGAAGGCGGATGGCAACCGTGGCTTTAATTAGGTTCCCCGACGCTTCGGTCGGGGTTCGGGGAAGCAAGGCAAGCTTGGGAAGGATGTGGGAGCGCAGCGCGAAGCATTGGACTCGTGTCCAGGCGAGCGGAGCAAGCCCGCAGACGGCCCAAGATCGCCGCCGTGTCCTGGCGAAGCGGCTTCGCGTAGCAGGACGCCTTTCCCGAACCGAATTCGAGACACATTAAATTAGGCCCCGCAAGGCGGGGCGACTTTTATTCTGTTCGGATTGTCATCCTGAACGCAGTGAAGAGCCTGCCCTGAGCGAAGTCGAAGGGATCTCTCGCGGCGAGATTCCTCTTCTACGCTCGGAATGACAACAAAGACGGATTTTCCGCCATAGGCGGATCCGCCTCCGGCGGAAAATTCCTATGCAGTGAAGTATGGACACCGCCTGACACTAAATGAAAAAGCAAAAAACATCATCCTTCCATCCGGTTGAGGATGTCATCCGCAAAATTCGCTGCGGCCGCATGGTCGTCATCGTGGACGACAAGGCGCGCGAAAACGAGGGCGACCTGGTAATTGCCGCCGAGAAAGCGACCGACCGGACGATTAATTTCATGGCTCGCTTCGGGCGCGGCTTGATTTGCGTTGCCATGACCCAGGAGCGCCTGGCCCGGTTGAATATCACCAGGATGTCCTCCACCCACGCGCCGGACACCTTTCGCACCGCGTTCATGGCATCCGTGGATGCCCGCCAGGGCGTGACAACCGGGATCAGCGCTCATGACCGCGCCCGAACCATCCGTGTATTGTTGGACGATAAATCCCGGCCCGGCGATCTGGTCAGCCCCGGTCATATATTTCCGCTGGCCGCGCGGGAAGGCGGCGTTCTGCGCCGGGCCGGCCACACGGAAGCGGCAATTGATCTGGCGCGGCTGGCCGGCCTGAAACCGGCCGGCATCATCTGCGAAATCATACGGGATGACGGCCGTATGGCCCGCCTGCCCGACCTGCTCCGATTCTCCGCGCGGCACCACCTGAGCATCACGTCAGTGGCCGACCTGATCGCCTATCGACGCCGCAGTGAAAAGCTGGTTAACTGCGTCCGGCAAGCGCAGTTGCCCACCAAATTCGGAATGTTTAACTTGCGATTATACCAATCCCTGCCGGAAGGCGACTTGCACATTGCCCTTGTTATGGGCAATCCGGCGCGCGACAAATCCGCCCTGGTGCGCGTGCATAGCGAATGCCTGACGGGTGATGTCTTCGGCTCACTGCGCTGCGATTGCGGAGCGCAGCTGCGTGCCGCCATGCAAAAGGTGGCCGAAGCCGGATCCGGCGTGGTCCTTTACATGCGCCAGGAAGGCCGGGGAATCGGGCTGGCCAATAAAATCCATGCCTATGCCCTGCAGGAGCAGGGCCTGGACACGGTGACCGCCAACAAGAAGCTGGGTTTCCCTGCCGACCTGCGCGACTATGGCACGGGCGCCCAGATTCTATCGGATTTGGGCTTAAAAAAAATCCGGCTGATGACAAATAACCCCCGAAAAGTCATCGGCCTGAAAGGCTATGGCATTCAGATTGTGGAGAGAATTCCTGTCATTTTACCGTCCAATCCGTATAATCGAAGATATTTGGCCACAAAAAAGGAGAAACTGGGGCACTGGCTGTAAAGAGAGGAACTGATGCCGGATGACAGACGACCGTCCGGAAAAAAAAAGATTCGATACCTGTAGAGCAACACACGCCTTACCAAAAAAAGCAAATAGAAAGGAAAAACAAATGAAAACCAAGGAAATTGCGGGCAATTTAATGGCGCTGGATTTGAAGTTTGGAATCGTGATCAGCCGCTTCAATGACCTGTTTACGCAACAGCTTCTGCGCGGCGCGCTGGATTGTTTTCAGCGGCATGGGACAAAGGACGACGCGGTGACCGTTGCATGGGTTCCCGGTGCGTTTGAAATTCCGCTGGCCATCCAGAAACTGGCGCAGACGGGGAAATTTCACGCCCTGGTAGCGTTGGGCGTCGTGATCCAGGGCGCCACGCCACATGCGGGGCTGATTAACGGCCAGGTGGCGCGCGCGCTGACTCAGATTGCCCTTCAGACCGACGTCCCGGTCATTGACGGCGTAGTCGCCGCCGACAGCCTGGAACAGGCCATTGAGCGCTCCGGCTCCAAGGCCGGCAACCGCGGCTGGACGGCTGCTCTTTCAGCTATCGAAATGGCGTCGCTTTTGAAACAAATTGCGACGGGCAAATAGCCGGGTGCGTCACCGCACTGGTGGACAACCTGAATGGGAAGGCCTTCGGCAACTATTTCGCCTCTCCCGAGGGAGAGGTCGATCCTGATCGCGAAGCGCATCGGGATCGGGTGCGGGGAAACTCAGAACGATGCTCCTCATCCTGCCCTCTCCCGAGGGAGAGTGAATATACTTTGAAATTCTGGTTCATTGAATTAAGCCGCTAAAGCAGCAACTGCTCCTTTGGGACAGGAAAGAAAGACATGACAACCCGGCGATTTTGCCGCGAATGGGCGGTACAATTTCTCTTTCAGCATGATTTTAACTCCGGCGATACAGACCGGTCCCTGGGCGATTTCTGGGCGCTCCAAAATGTGGACCCGGAATCACGTCCGTTTGTCATGGAATTGATCCAGGGGGTCCTGGATCATCTTCACGAGCTTGACGAGCGCATTCAGACCTATGCCGATAACTGGGACGTCAGGCGCATGAACGCCGTGGACCGGAACGTCATGCGCCTGGCCCTTTTTGAAATGCTGTTTCGGCCGGACGTTCCCCCGGTGGTTTCGATCAACGAAGCCGTGGATATAGCCAAGCGCTTCAGCTCCAACGAATCCGGTAAATTTGTCAACGGCATCCTTGACCGCGCCCGCAAAGATTTGAACCGTCCCAGCCGTGAGGCGAGTGCGAGGACAGACGCCGGACAACGGACGCCAGACACCAGCCCGGAGAAAAAAGTTCGTTATCCGTGAAATTAGCGTAACCCGTCCGCGTGAGGCACAACACTGACAACCTTTTGTCTTGGCAAATTCGGGTTTTTACATTCTTCATTCTGCATTCTGCATTTTGATTGCCACTTATGACCAGCCGATTAAACCACAATTACTGGATGGCGCGCGCGCTGGCGCTGGCCCGGCGGGGCGTGGGACTGACGCGCCCCAATCCACCCGTGGGCGCTGTAATCGTGCGCGCTCATCACGCGGTCGGCCAGGGCTGGCATCACCGCTCCGGCGGACTCCATGCCGAGGCGCTGGCCATTCAGGATGCAGGTGCGCGTGCCAGGAACTCCACGCTGTACGTCACGCTTGAACCCTGCTGTACCCAGGGCCGCACGCCACCGTGCACGCGCGCCATTATCCAGTCGGGCATTCGGCGCGTGGTCATGGCCGCGCGCGACCCTAATCCCAGGCATAACGGCCGGGGCGCGGCCATCCTGCGCAAGGCCGGGGTTGAGGTAATTGAAGACTTTGGCGCGCCCGAAGCGCGAAAATTGATCGCACCATTTACGCAATGGATTCGAACGCTCCGCCCTTACCTGACCCTGAAAGTGGCGATATCGCTGGACGGCAAAATCGCCGATGAGTGTGGAAGGTCCCGATGGATAACAGGACCGGCGGCCCGTCGGCAGGTTCAGGCCTGGCGTCGCAGCGCCGACGCCATCCTGGTCGGCGCCGGCTCGGCGCTTGCCGACGATCCGTCGCTATTACCCAAGCCCCCGGGCGGGCGCCGCCCATGGCGGATCGTGGTGGATACCCGGGGAACCCTGCCCGCCAACGCGCAGATTTTAACTGACGGCCATCAGGCTCAAACGATTATCGCCACCACCCGCCGGTGTCCGGCGCGCCGGCAGACTGCCTGGCGGGCGCGCGGCGCCCAGGTCTGGGTCCTGCCAGAGTCGCAGGGCAGAGTTTCGCTGGCCGCACTCATGAAAAAACTCGGAGGCCTTGGATGCCTGCATATTCTGTGCGAGGGCGGCGGCGAACTGGCGGCCTCCCTGATTCGCGCCGGCCTGGTCAACGAGTTCCGTTTTTTTATTGCGCCCTGCATTATCGGCGGCAAAAAGGCGCCGGGAGTCGTGGGCGGCGCCGGCTGGCCGCTCGCCGACGCGCCAAAATTGATCTTTACCGAATGCCGGCGAATGGGGCAGGATATATTAATAAAAGCAAGGCCCATGTGAATTAACCGCAGAGAACACAAAGATCGCATGGAATCTAAAGTGTTATTTCCCTTTTGTGTTCTCTGCGTTTTTTGCGGTTAAACAATCGGATTATTCCCGTGAATCATTCTACATTTTTTGGAGTTTGGAAATGTTCACCGGCTTGATCCAGCAGGTTGGCACGCTGTCCCGCCGCGAAACGCTGACAGGCGGACTGCGCCTGGTCATCTCCGGCGCCTCCTGGCCGGCGCCGCTGACCCCGGGTGAAAGCATAGCGGTTAACGGCGCTTGTCTGACCCTCGCGCAGATCCAGGGGAAAGACTTTGCCTGCGACATCTTGCAGGAGACGCTTGAGCGCACCACCCTGGGCGGGAAACGCCCGGGCACAGCCCTGAACCTGGAGCGGGCCCTGCGGCTGGGCGACCCGTTGGGCGGCCACATGGTCACGGGACACGTAGACGGCATCGGCGCCGTAAGCTGCCGCCAGGCCCAAGGGCGGGATTGGATCCTGGGGGTGACCTGCATAACCGGCCTGCTGCGCGGCATGGTATTGAAAGGCTCCATCGCCATTGACGGAGTCAGCCTGACCATTATGGAGTTAACCGAGAGCTCGTTTGCCGTGGCCCTGATCCCATTCACCTGCAAGCACACCGCACTCGGCAAACTGAAAGAAGGGGACGCCGTCAACCTGGAAACCGACCTCATCGGCAAGCATGTCCGCCGCACCCTGGAGATGAAGCCAGCCCCCACCCCGCTCACGTGGGACCGCCTGCGCAAAGCCGGCTTCGGCGAAGCTGAATAGAAATAATTATTTCTTCAGCAGTTTAGCCAGTTCGGCCTGGTGGACCTTGATATATTCGCCTTCCGGAGAATCCCCCTGGACTTCCTTTTGCGCGTCGTCAAAATAGCGATGCGCTTCCTGGTAAGCCGCCTGGGCTCCCGGGGCATCATTCACGGAACTTAAGATATCCCCAATCCGCTTGGCGTTCATCCCCAGGCACATTTCTTTCGTGAATACCAGGTCGGTGACCGGGTCAATTTCCGGCTCGGGCCAATTTTTCGCCGTCTCCATGAAGGCCCGGAAACGTTCTACGGCTTCCTTTTTGTCTCCCTTTTGCAGGGCCAGGTGCGCCTTGACTTTGTTGACCGCAATTTGTTGAGTAGAAGGTTTCATGTTCGCCATCGGCTCTTCGAGCATTTTCAATGCTCGCTCATATTCTCCCAGAATAATGCAGCTATCGAAGGTATAAACTCGGAACATGTCCTTGTCCCGTTTTTTGGTCAAGGCCGGGTACAGGCGGTCGCTGAACTTTAACAGGGCGGCCAGGTCGGCAGGCTTGTTCTGTCTTGCGATCACGTCCCAGTATTCATAATAAAACGAAGCGAGACTGGTATTTGAACACCCCATTTTCATCAGCGCTTCCAACCGCACGGGAATATCCGCAGTCGCCTTGCGTATTTTGGCGCTTTCCAGCCACGCACTGGCGGCGGCCTGCCACGTCCCGGGCTTTTGCTTCTGCTCCTTCAAAATCCAGGCGCACAAGCGATCCAGCAAGTCGAATTGATTGGCCCGGATGGCGCATGCCCGGGCAGTCTGAAAGCATCCGGCCAATTCCCCATCCGGCAGCGCCTTGGCTTCCTTCTGGAATTGAGCTTCGGCATCTTTCCACCGGGCGGCGGAAAAAAGGAGATTCACGCGTTGCCCGGTTGCCAGCAGACGCAACTCGACCGGGAGGCGCGCGGTATGTTCAATGGCATCCAGCACCTTGTTTGCCGACGCCTGGTCGCCGGCGCCATCATAAGCGGCAATGACTCCGGTCAGCAGGCCGCGGGAGGTCGCCACATCAAAATTGGTGATACAAACCGGGACCAGGTTCGTCACGCGACTCATGGGCCCCACGGCGCGACTGGCTTCGAACAACCAGGCAAACGCCTGCCCGCGCAAATCCGGCGGCAAAGCCCTTGCTTGCAGGCTGGCCGTCCATTCCAGCAATTCCGGTGCATTGTTCCGGTTTACATAGTATTGATGAAGGACATTGTAATAGTCACGGAGCAGGCAATCATTCTGAGCCATGGCACCCTGATAAACGTATTCGGCTTCCGCCAGTTTCCCGTTCTCCAACAGGGTGTTAAGCAGAATGTTAAACCTTGCGGCATTTTGCTGAAGACTAATTTCATGCGAAGTCATCAGTATGTTGATCGCAGCATTTGTCTCCCCCTGCTGCAACATGGCAGCGGCGCGCGCCGCAATTTCCTCAGGACTCATGCTCCAGAGATCCTGGGGGGGCATATCTTGAACTTCCGGCGGCGGCAACGGCTCTGCCGGCGCCTGACTGAAACCGCTTGCCGCCAGCATGCACAAACCGACGATGCACAGTCCGACTCGTTTTTTCATGGGACATCCTTCGTTACTTATCCAGTTCACCCTTCGCCAGGCCGGCGGGCACGGCCGGCGGACGCATGCAGGAACTCTCAATGATCACGTGCCTGCCCTTGGCCGACGAATCGTGAAACGCGAGCATGAGATCGAGCACATGAAAGGCCAATTCACCGCTGGCGCGGTGCGGGCGACCGGGCCGCAGAATCGAGCAGGCCATATCGGCCACGCCTACGCCGCGCCCGATATCCGCCTCGTGCGTCAGCAGCACGTTGTTCCATTCTTTTTCACCGGCCTTGCGGATTTTCACCACGCCGCCGAACCCGTTCGGATCCGGCACCTCGAGCGTGGCCTTGCTGCCGTAGATCTGGATACACGGCAGGGTATTGGCTTGGACATCAAAACTGGTAATGATTGTGCCCACGGCGCCGGCGGCAAAATCCATGATGCCTGCCACATGCGTCGGCACTTCCACCGGTATCACCTGGCCGCTTTTCTTGGCGCTGGTGATCGTGCGGGTCAGGAAGCTGATGCGCGCCGAGCCCGTCACGCGCTTAACCGGCCCAAGCAGGTTCACCAGCGCCGTCAGGTAATATGGGCCCATGTCGAACATCGGGCCGCCGCCCACCTGGTAATAGAATTCCGGATCCGGGTGCCAGTGCTCGTGGCCACGGAACATTACGAACGCCGTGGCCGCAACCGGTTCGCCGATAACGCCGTCATCAATCAGCTTGCGGCAGGTCTGGATGCCGCCGCCCATAAAAGTGTCCGGCGCGTTGCCAATGAGCAGGTTCTTTTCCTTGGCCAGCGCGAGCAGTTTTTTGCCCTGGGCACGCGTGATCGCCAGCGGCTTCTCGCTGTAGACATTTTTGCCGGCTTTGAGCACTTGCATGGCCACTTTGTAATGCGCCTTCGGGATGGTCAGATTCACCACGATCTTGATCTCGGGGTCAGCCAGGAGTTTCCTGACCGCCATGGCCTCCACTCCCGGGTATTCCGCCGCCTTGGCCCTGGCGCGCGCCGGGGCCAGGTCCGCACACGCCGCCACATCAAGGATGTGGCTGTAGACCTCGCGCATCGTCTTGAAATATTTACCGCTGATGTTGCCGCAACCGATAATGCCGACTTTGACTTTATCCATGGTCACGCCTTTTCTTTGTGATTATGCGCGCGCCGCCCAGATCATTCCGCGCGTGGTCATTTCCAGCACATCCGGGTATTTGCGGAACTCCTCGGCAACGTGGCCCAGCGCAGAGTAGAACACCCGCCCTTTGCCCCAGGTCTTGGTCCACATCACGGGCATCTTGAACTTCTGGCCTTCGAACTCATAGGACGTGCAGGCCAGCAAGTTTATGGCGGGGTCAATGCTCATGTAATACTGCTCGGAGTTATACTTGAAACTTTTCGGCATGCCCCTGGTAATGGGGCTGTCAACCGCCGTCAGTTCAACCGTATACTCGCCCACGTATGGATGACCGAGGAACTGGCCGCCGACCAGCCACTGATACTGCACGTGGCCACGGAACGCGTCGCCCATGCCGCCATGCACCCCCGCGATGCCGACGCCCGCACTGTGAACGGCATGATTCAGGCCCGTCCACTGCTCCTTCGACAGTTCGCCCATTGTCCACATCGGGACGATCAGGTTGAGCTTCTTCAGCGCCTCAACGTCCTCCAGCGGCGTGAGGGCGTTCTCGACTAGCACATCAAAACCGTTTTCCTTCAGTTTCCCGGCCAGAATTGCAGCCATTTCTTTCGGCGTGTGGCCATTCCAGCCGCCCCACATGACCAAAGCGGATTTGCCCATAACTTGGATACTCGGATTGCGTGATGATTGAAGCGTGAACGTTTAACGAAAACTTTCATGACTGCTCCCGCCACATGGTTTTCAGGCGTTGCTGCAACTGCCGCGGATAGTCCTTTAGCGTTTCCGCCTTGCGCGCCACGCCGGATTCGACGGCCGCGCGCGCCACAGCCAATGGTACTTCCGTGAACAGGCGGCAATCAAACGGTTTTGGGACGATGTAGCCGGGACCGAAGCTCAGCCCGGCATCCTTGTAGACGATTTTCATTTCCTCCGGCACCGGCAAACGGGCCAGGTCCGCCAGCGCCTGGGCCGCCGCCCTTTTCATCGCCATATTGATGGTCTTAGCGCGCATATCCAGCGCGCCACGGAACAGGAACGGGAAGCCCAGGACATTGTTGATCTGGTTAGGATAATCGGACCGGCCGGTGGCCATGACGTAAGGCTTCCGGCCGAAAACCGCCGCAACCTTGTCGGGTTGGATTTCCGGATTAGGATTGGCCATGGCAAAAATGGCCGGGAAAGACGCCATGTCTTTAATCCAAGCCGGCTGCAGACAGTCAGCCGCCGAAACGCCAATAAATATATGCGCGCCGCGGAGCGCCTCCTCCAGCGTGCGGCTGGCCGTTTTTACGGCATAGCGCCGTTTCATCTCGTTCAAGTCGGTTCGGCTGTCGTGGATGACGCCTTTGGAATCGCACATGACAATGGAAAGAACCCCGGCCTCTTTAAGCATGTCGGCTATCCGGATCCCGGCAGCGCCGGCGCCGTTGATCACGACGCGCAGATCGGCCAGTTGATGACTGGCCAATTTGCCGTAATTAAAAACTCCGGACAGGGTGATGACCGCGGTGCCCCACTGGTCGTCATGGAACACGGGAATATCGAGCATCTCATCCAGCCGGCGCTCGATCTCGAAACAGGCGGGGGCGGCGATATCTTCCAGGTTTATCCCGCCGTACATGCAGGCCAATCGCGCCACAGTGTCAATGACCCGTTCGGGATCGGTTTTGCCGGTTCGCCCGCCGTTCAGGCGGCAAAACTCCACCGGCGCCGGCCAGGCATCCACATCGCCAAACGCTTTGAAGAGCACGGCTTTGCCTTCCATGACCGGGATGCTGGCCGTGGCCCCCAGGTCTCCCAAACCCAAGATGGCAGTACCATCGCTTACCACAGCCACCAGGTTGCCCTTGGCCGTGCATTGATAGACCATGTCCGGAGTCTGGGCAATCTCCTTCACCGGGAGGGCAACCCCGGGCGTATAGGCCAGGCTGAGCGTCTCCGGACCATCCAGCACCTTGGTCAGGAGCGTGCCGACTTTACCGCCCTCATGGTATTTTAGTATTTCTGCTCGACAATTACTCATAAGATTTCATATCATAGTGCGCCGTTTACTGAAATGCAATCAGGAATTAAAATGTGATCGCGGCCCGATCCATAGACATGCAGATTATTAACCGCAAAGAACACGATCGGCAATCATAAATCGAAAATCGTAAATTTTTCCGGATGGCCCCCTTCGTCTATCGGTCAGGACGCCAGGTTCTCATCCTGGTAAGGTGGGTTCGACTCCCGCAGGGGGCGCCAGTGGCGGAAGATAGACGGCCGGGGCCCGCGGGCTGTTGACCGTGGTCAAGAATCGGTTACAGCTCTCAGCCGGCGGCCTCCAGCCTTTTTTCAATGAATTTTCCTGACAAACGCAATGGTATTGCCGGCGCCGGCAACTGGATCGTAGACAACGTCAAGGTCATTGACCGGCTTCCCGCCCGCGGCATGCTGGGCAACATTCTCTCGGAAACGCGGGGCACGGGCGGCGCCGCCTTCAACACGCTCGTGGACCTGGCCAGGATGGGGGCGCCCTTCCCGCTTTACGGCATCGGGGTGATTGGCGAAGACAGTCCGGGCGAGTTCGTCCGGCGCACCTGCTGCGACTTGGGCATTGACATGACCAGCCTGATCACGCTGGATCGCGAAGCCACGGCCTACACCGACGTAATGACGGAAGCGGGAACCACAGACCGCTCATTCTATTACCGCCGCGGCGCCAATGCCAAATTCGGCATCGAGCATGTGCCGCTCAAGCAGCTGACTTGCCGCATATTTCACCTGGGCTACCTGCTGTTGCTCGACGGCATGGATAAGCCGGATACGGAATACGGCACGGTGGCAGCCCGGCTCCTGCACATGGCGCAGGCTGAGGGCATTAAGACCAGCGTGGACGTCGTAAGCGAAGACAGCGACCGTTTCAGCAAAATTGTGCCTCCTTCCCTGCGCCATACTGATTATTTGATTTTAAATGAGATCGAAACCGGCCGCACCACCGGCCATAAGGTTCGCAACGCCCAGGGCCGGCTGGATGCCGCCGCGGTCGTGGATGCCGTGGAAACCCTGTTCGCCATGGGCCGGATGGAACTGGCGGTTGTGCACATGCCGGAGGGCGCCTACCTGCGCACGCGCGATGGCCGTTGTTTTTCACGCGGCTCGCTGAGCTTGCCACCCGGCTTCATCAAGGGCACGGCCGGCGCCGGCGACGCTTTTTGCGCCGGCATGCTCTACGGGATTCATGAGGCTTGGGACTATATGGAAGCCATGCGTCTGGGCGCCGCCGCGGCCGCCGCCTGCCTGACTCATCCCAGCACGACCGACGGCATGCTGCCATTCGCCCAGGTCATGGAATTAAGCCGGCGCTTCCCTGAAAATCCCGCGCCCATGCGGGTCTGATAAAAGACGATTCGATCATTTGATAATTCGCAGATTTGTGGCCAGATCTATCGCCAACACCTGAATTAACGAATCATATACTATGCAAGGCTGCGTTCATATCTACACCGGCAACGGCAAAGGCAAAACCACGGCCGCGCTGGGTTTGGCCCTGCGCTCGGCCGGCGCCGGCCTCAAGGTTTATTTCGGCCAATTCCTGAAAAAAGGCGATTTCAGCGAAATCAAGGCCTTGCGGCGATTTCCCGAAATCACGGTCCGGCAATTCGGATGCGGCCGCTTCGTGAAAGGCCGGCCGACCGCAGCCGAAATTGCCGCCGCCCGGCGCGGCCTGGTTTCCCTGCGGAAGGCCATGCTTGGCGGCCTTTACACTCTGATCATTGCCGATGAAGCCAACTGCGCGGTCACCTGCGGCCTGATTTCAGTGGATGATCTTCTGCAACTCATTGCCAAAAAGCCGGCGCCGGTTGACCTGGTGTTTACCGGCCGAGGAGCCCATCCGCGCCTGATCAAGCAGGCCCACATGGTATCGGTCATCCAGGCGCGCAAGCATCCATTCAATGCCGGGGTCAAATGCCGCAAAGGGATTGACTGGTAGATCGGCAAGGTTCAAGGTTTAAAATCAGGGCTTTTTCAGCAGAATCTCAAATTAGGCCCCGCAAGGCGGGGCGACTTTTATTCTGTTCGGATTGTCATCCTGAACGCAGTGAAGAGCCTGCCCTGAGCGAAGTCGAAGGGATCTCTCGCAGCGAGATTCCTCTTCTACGCTCGGAATGACAACAAAGACGGATTGTCCGCCATAGGCGGATCCGCCTCCGGCGGAAAATTCCTATGCATTAAATTAACGGCGCGTTGCCTCTATGCTTCGGATTATTTCAGCAGCAGTTCCACCTGTATTTCATTGCCGGCGCGCTCGAGGACAAGACTTCGGTAGGCAGCGTTTCGATTGGCATACTGATCACTGCCCAGTTCGGCTTTTGTTTTTCCGTCGCAATGGATTCTATAGGTATGTCCGAGATAGGTTGCCTTGGTCACGCCCTTGTCTGGCCCCTGGATCTCGGACTTGGATGTTCCGTCGGTCACCAGCAGCGGCACAATGAAACGCATCGCCTGCACCGACTTGTCACCATCAAGGACTTTGGCCTTGATCGCAACCTTGCCCCGTTCCAGCAAGTATTCCTCTACAATCGAGATTTTCTGGTATGTATAGGCGACCTCAAACTGAACGGCCTGCGTTGTTTCCTTGATGATTTTGAACTTATGACTAAAACAGGAAATACCCGCCAGGGATACCCACTTCTCGCCGGACTGCCAGGCCGGGCCGATCGCGATCGGTTCGGAGGGCTGTTTCTGCGGCGGTTTTATTATAATAGCAGCATTGCCTTGTTTTTTCATCGGCCTTGGAAAGGGCATGCCGAGGCCAAGTTCCAGCGGCACGCCTTTGACGGCAAAACAACCCAAACCTGTTGCATCGTAGTACTCATCAGCGGCCGTATCAATTTCCAGGTACGTATCCTGGCAGTTGGCAAAAACCTTGTGAAACGCGGGGGCCAGTTCAAAAACAAATCCGCCTGTTTCGGCAGGACACGGCTTCTCGGCAATTGAATCGTCGGCATAGACAGCCGCCAATCCCATGAACGAGGCCGCCAGCAGACTGTAACCCGAGTAATTGCCGTACGAATCAATGCCGTGCAGGCTGGCAGGCTCGAAGCCGTTCTTGATATGGCGCAGGGGTTTCATGTCCATCAGCCAGCGCTTGACGGATAGAGCGGAAAGATGGGACTGCCGCTTGAAGGCGCCTGCAAGCCCGGGATCACTTGTCTTGTACCGGCGTGCTTCCAGCTCACACAAAGCGGTAAGGATGGCTTCACGGAAGTTAAATGCCGCCGATCGTCCGCCGTAGGGGCAGAAACCTTCCGGCGAAATAAACATCAGTGCTGTAAGCCCGCCACGGCGCAGAATTTCTTCCAGTGGCGCGCGTAGCTTGCCATCGTAGCCCAAGGCCAGGCCGCAGGCAATCTGCAGGCGCGTGGTGACGTCGTAGGTAAACGGGTCGCCCGGGTCACGGTACATTCCATTTCCGCTAAAGCAGGTATTTATCTGGGCGCCGACATACTTGTCGAAGAACGCGTTGCCCCAGAGGAAATCCTTGCCCGGCTTGAGACCAGCGGCTTGACGCATCGCTTCGCCGCCGCTGGCATAGATCGCCCAGTTGTGCAGTTTGCCAAGTTCATTCCCGTCCGGGCTGACATTGGTGTAGATCTTTTCCGGTTCCACGGCGGAAAGACCGGCCGCCCATTTCCGGATGTGTTCCTGGTCGGCAACGGTCTCAAGCGCCATGTAGGCCGTAGCCAGTTCCCGCATCCAGAAGTCAGGCGAATTCGTCCGTGCCTGCCCCGAGGGGAGACTCTGGCAGCAATAATCCATTGTCCGATAGACCATATCCTTGATTTCCGGGATGCGACCGAAAGAAAGCAGGATGGCGCCCGGCGAGGCAAAGCGGGGCGTGGTTTGTCCAAATTCTTGTTTGATGAACGGATCAATGACATGTCCCTGGGCATCAATCCAATCCTTGGCGTTCTTGATTACAACTTCCATGAGGTCCAAGTAGTAGTTGCGATCAAGCCCGGTGGGTTTCCAGCCGGCGGGCGGGGGAGCCGCAAGCGCTTTTTTTATTTCGTTCTTCAGCGCAAAATCGCCTAACCCAAATTCATTCAATGATGTTTCTTTGGGTGAAAAGCTCTGAATGCGTTTGGTAATGTCCATTGCTTTTCCTTACACATTGCCAGCATGGAAAACTTAGCCTGAAATTAACAAAGTGACTAACAACACAAGTCATACATATTCCGGGATGTACAACCTTTTCAGGTGCCACGCGCAACGCAGGATAAATTGGGCGCATGCCACGCGCCACACGCGCCGAGGCGTTTACTTTGGCGGCATTGATGTCCGCCTCCAATAGCGCGACTAACGACCGGGCGGCGGGGTACGGGTTTCTACGGTCAGGTAAGGCGCGGGCGGTTCCGCCAGCCACCGGCAGGCATCCGTCATGGACGGCATGCTTCGACTGGACCATTCCCAAGCCAAGCCCGCCGCGATGATCAGCAGGGCGACACCGGCCACGATAAAAATCCGCCGCCAAACCATGACCGGCAATGCGAGGTACTGGAATATCCTGCCCGCAGTGCTTCTTGCCCACATCGCCGCGCGAAGTATTGCGGACGGGCATTCAGCGTTGCAGGCGCGCCTGCCCGGCAGCTTAAAACGCGGCCATCGAATGCGTGCGATAAACGCCCGGTTCAGTGCGGCCAATCGCCCCGCAGGCGGAGATTCCGATCGCGAAAGCGGCGGCCGGTAAATTGGCGCGGGCTTGCTCGTCGCCCCGTGGCGGGGCATTGGGTCACTTGGCTGCAGACGCGTCGGATTCTGTTTGCCCGCATGGGCTGCCGGCGCCTTCACGGGCATTGATTTCGATGACACCTGGGCCGTCCGCTGCAGAGCCGGCGGCGGGGACTGCAAAGGCGCCGCTCGACTGGCCAGGCCAAACTGTTTCAGCAGAGGCATCGGATCCATACCGACACACTCGGCGTAGAGCTTGATAAATCCGCGCGCATAAACAGGCGCCACGAGCGCGCCGAAGTTATCCGCCTCAATCGCACAAACAAAGGTGCTCGTCATTTTCGTCGCCGCGGCTACATCGGATATGGATATCTGCCGGCGCTCGCGGGCAGCCTTCAACTGTTGACCAATGGATTCCATCACACATCGCCTCCCTGTTCGTTAGTATTGGCGGGTATTTCACCGTCAAGGTCAATTAAAATTTCGCGCGGATCGGATCCGTGGACCGGCCCGACAATGCCTTTATCCTCGAGCTGATCCATAAGCCGGCCGGCGCGGTTGTAACCGATTTTGAGCCTGCGCTGCAGGAGCGAGACGGAAGCCCGCTGGGTTTCGCGAATAACGGCAATGGCCGACTGCAACATGTCCTCATCCACGCCTTCTTCATCGGGGTCCGGCACAGGCGTCGAGCTCTCGATGCTGGCTTTAAGCTTCATTTCGTAGCTGGGCTCCCCCTGCTTGCGCCAGTGCTCCACGATGGCATTGATATCGTCATCTGTTGTCAGGGCACCCTGCGCGCGGATCAGCTTGCTGGAGCCCGGCGGCAATATGAGCATGTCACCACGGCCCAGCAGCTTATCGGCCCCACTCGTGTCGAGGATCGTGCGACTATCTACTTTCTGGGCCACCTGGAACGAAATGCGCGCCGGGAAATTGGCCTTAATGGTGCCGGTGATCACGTTGACCGACGGCCGCTGGGTGGCAAGGATCATGTGAATGCCCACGGCACGCGACATCTGGGCCAGGCGGGCAATGGCATTTTCCACGTCAGCCTGGGCCACGAGCATCAGGTCCGAGAGCTCGTCAATTACAATTACGATATAGGGAATGCGATTGGGCACGGAATTTTCCGGCTCCTCTCCGCCGGCGATTTCGTCCACCGGCAGTTTTTGTTCCACCGGCCGGGTGTTAAAGCCCTGGATATTGCGGACGCCGACCTTGGCAAATAACTTGTAGCGGTTTTCCATTTCATTGATCGCCCAGTGCAGGCCCAGCGGCACCCGCTTGGACTCGACAATGACCGGCGCCACCAGATGCGGCAGACAGGCAAAACTGGCAAATTCAACGCGCTTCGGGTCCACCAGCATGAGTTTGAGCTGGGTGGGGGTCCGTGACATCAGCATGCCGGCCAGAATGGAATTCATGCAGACCGTTTTGCCCGATCCCGTGGCGCCGGCAATAAGCAGGTGGGGCATACTTGCCAGGTCGGCAACCAGGTCGTTGCCGGAAACATCCTTGCCCAGGACCAGAGGAATGGCGCACCGCATGGCCTGCCACGACTTGCCTTCCAGGATTTCCCGCAGATATACTTTGGTGGCGCTCGAATTCGGAACCTCAATGCCGACCACGCCTTTGCCTGGAATGGGCGCCTGCACGCGCACACTGGTGGCTTTCAAGGTCAAGGCAAGGTTGTTGCTGAGCTGGGCAATCCGTTCCACGCGCACGCCGGCCGCCGGCTTGAGTTCGTATTGGGTCACGACCGGCCCTTGCTCGTAATTAACCACTTCGCACTCAATGCCGAAATCGGAAAGCGTGTCCTTTAGAATTTTCGCCGTTGTCTGAAAGTCGCTTTCGATGCTCCGCTCTGCGGCGGCCGGGATCGGCTTGAGCAGGCTGATGGGCGGCAATTCATAATGATCGGGATGCGGCAAAGTCGGCTTGGGCTGTTTTGCAATACGGCCAATGGCTTTCCCCGGGGAGGAGGCCCGTAATGCGTTATTTTCACCAGGCGGCTCCGCGGCCTGCGGTGTAATCACCGGCGGCGGCGAAAGTATTGCAGGGCTCTCCATCGGTTCATCGGGAAATACCTTGGCATGGCGCTGTCCTTTGCGTACAGCCTTTTCCTGGAGTGCAATCTGGCGGGCAATGTCGCGCTCCTCGCGGGTGATGATTTCAAGCCTGCCGCGGCGCTCCGTCACGGCCGCCGCCACTCTGGCGCGCAGGCTGCGGGCTTGCTCCGCCAGGATTAGTCCGAAGGCGGTCATGCGCTGAAAGCCCACGCACAAGGTCAATCCGATCACAAGTAATCCGATCATCAGGATCGTGGCGCCGGCCTGCCCCAGCCACCCGGCCAGCCACCGGTCGGCGATCAGCCAGCCTGCTACGCCGCCGGTAATACCGGTAATATTAAACCGCCCTTCCAACTGGCCCCACCCCGACGGGTGCAAGGCCAGCAGGCCGCTCAGGGCCAGCACAAACACGAAGGCCCACAGCAGGCGCCAGCCAATCCGCTCGGTCGGACGAAACAGGAGCAGTAGTCCTAGCGCGACGCAGACCAGCGGTATCAGCCAGGCGCCGTTGCCGAACATCATGAGGATCAAAAAACCAAACCAGGCCCCGACCGGCCCGACAAAATTCAGGGGCGGATCATTGGGCGGCGCCTGGAGAATGGAAATATCCCCGGCATCATAGGATACCAGCGCCAGGACCATTAACGCGCTCAGGGTCAACACCCCGATCCCCGCCAGTTCGCGAATCCCCGTATGCTGTCCCTGACTTGTTTCTGTCATGCGTAAGACTCCAATCTATTCTGAAAATATCAGGTTGTTCGCCTACAGCCTATCCCATCGCCCGCCGCGGGCAAGTGACCACTTGCCCCGCAAGGTGCGAGTGGCAGTCTATCTATCCTGCAAGATTTTACGGCTTGGACACCACGACGCGCACGGTATGCGGCTCAACGGCCGCAGTCACGGCTTTCCCCGGCGGCAAAACCACCTTCACGGGGAGATCGTAGGTTAAAGACGGATTTAGTTCCAGGCATTCCACAAAAGCTTTTGGCGCCACGGCTTGCAGATCTTCCAGCGTTTCCTGAGCCCCGGTCAGCACCACCCGCACCCGGGACGGCATGACATCGACGGTCCACAGCGCCTGCGGCGGGACGAGAACGGACACCGGCACGTTGTTCCATTCCGCGGTTTCCGCCCGCTCGGAAATTATCACATTGACCTTCACTTCCGGCGGCTCGATGACGGGCGTCCAGGTGTCGCTGGGCATCAGCACGCGGCATCGCTTCGTAAAGCCCTCGACGCGCCCCTCCACGTCAACGGGTTCGGTATACACCCACTCCGTTTGCCACAGTTGCTGGGCCGGTCCCCGCAGGATCACAAAGGCCGGCTCACAGATCAACGCCTCCACTTCGCCGAAAAGCGGCTTGCCGACCGCGCGGCTTTTCACAGGCACTTTCTTCTCCTGTTCGCGATCGAGGCTAACCTTAACTCGATCCGGCACCACGCTGATCGGGCGCACATTGCGCGAGGCTTTAATTGCGGAAAGCGCCACGATGATTTCGCCGGATCCGGCGATGTAATTCGTGGGCAGATCAACGACTGCCTTGATCTGTTTCGTGTCCATCTGGCGGATATCATCCTGGGACCCCTTGAAGGTTGCCCGGACGGTATGCTCCGACTGGCGCAACACGGCCCAGCCCTCCCTCACGCGAATTTCCAAAGGGATATCCGGCACGTCGACCTCGAAGCTGATGGTCTCTTGAATCGCCATCCAGGAGACGATCGCAGCCAGCAGGGCTAAAATTTTAAGACCCGGATTGTGCAATAAAAATGCTTTCATGCCGTCCTCACCCGCGCTTGTTCCCGCGCCATAGCCGTTGCCCAGCCCAGAGCAATACCTGGCGCGCCTGGCGCCGGAAGCGCTCCCACCCGTAATCCGCCTTGCGCTCGCGCAGTAACAGGCCGGAAAGGAAATGGCGCAAACGATCGCCATCCAGGTTCTGAATCAGCCGCCCCTCGTGGCTGACGGAAATCATGCCGGTTTCTTCTGAAACTACGATTACCACGGCGTCGGTCTCGTCGCTCAATCCCATGGCCGCCCGATGGCGCGTGCCGAGGGTCTTGCTGAATTCATCCTGCTCGGACAATGGAAACAAGCACCTTGCGGCCACGATCCGGTTCCCGGCAATGATAACGCCCCCGTCGTGGAGGGGCGCATGGGGAGAAAAAACGTTCGCCAGCAGTTCGGGCGTCACGGCGCTGTCCAGCTTGATGCCGGTTTCCTGGACCAACCGCGTGCCGATGGCCTGCTCGATGGCAATCAGGGCGCCGATTTTCCGGTGTGCAAGATACATCGCCGCCTGGACAATCTGGTCCACCAGGGTTTCATCGCCGAGCGCGTTGCCAAACAGATGTTTTTTGCCCAGTTCGGCCAGCGCCCGCCTGATTTCCGGCTGAAAAATAATCAGCACCGCTATGGCCAGATAGACCGAAAAGCGGCCCAGCAGCCAGCTCAAGGCATCCAGGTGGAACAGGCGGGTCAACACGATGATCCCGATGAACAGCAGAACCAGGCCGGTTAGCACCGGCGCGCCGCGCGTGCCTTTGAGAAAAAAGAAAAGGTAATAAAAAACAACCGCCAGGCACAGGATTTCAATCCAGCCGTTTAAGCCCGGAAATTCAACGCGACTCCACACGGCATTTCTCCTTCAGTAACGCGTTCAGCACTTGGACCACATCGCGGGAGGATTGCACATCATGCACGCGCAGAACCTGCGCCCCTTCACCGAGGCAGAATGCCAATGCGCCCAGCGTACCGGCGCCCCGGTCCTCCACCTCTCGCCCGGTTATCTGCCCGATAAACGCTTTCCGGGAAAGCCCCACCACGATCGGCCGTCCGCACGCTCGCAACACGCTCAGATGCGCCAGCAGTTCCACATTGTGCCCGGCCGTTTTGCCGAATCCAATGCCGGGATCAATCGCCAGAGTGGGTCGCGCCAACCCCAGGCGCTCCGCGTGGTTCACGCGCGCAACCAGATAGTCGCGCACCTCCCGCACCACGTCATCATAAATCGCGTGCTGCTGCATGCTACGCGATTCTCCGCGCCGGTGCATCAGAATAACGCCCGCCCCATAGGCCTTGGCCACGTCCGCCATGCGGGGGTCGGCCGACAGGGCGGACACGTCGTTGATAATATGCGCGCCGGCAGCTAAGGCGCGCTCAGCCACCTCGCTCTTCATGGTATCCACGGAGAGCACCACATCTTCGCGGCGGCAGAGCGCTTCGATCACCGGGACGACGCGCTCCAGCTCAATATCCAGGGAAACCGGCGCGGCGCCGGGCCGCGTCGATTCTCCGCCCACATCGATTATATCGGCGCCTTCCTGGACCATCTGCAACCCGTGCTCAATGGCGGTGTTCTTGTCGTGATAGCGCCCGCCGTCCGAAAACGAATCCGGCGTCACGTTCAAAATGCCCATGATCAGCGGCCGCTCGGCCGGCCGAAACACCCGATTCCGGCATTGCCAAACCAAGTCGGAGTCTGAATCGTTCATGTCCGGTAACTACTCAACAGTGTTCCTGGAACAATCGGTTTACTTGATCGGCGCAGCCGCGGGCAAAGCTTGTTCATTTTCAGTAGCATCCAATTCCGGCGCGCCTTCCGCCGCCGTGTGCTCAGCATCATTCAGGAGACGCCCATGCTTGGCAATTTCCTCAATATCGCGGCCATCCAACGTCTCACGCTCCAGCAAAAGCCGGGCAATCATATCGAGCTTGTCGCGGTTCTGCTGAAGAATATCCATCGCCTTTTGATAGGCTTCGCGCAACAGCTTGGCAACTTCAATATCGATGCGCCGGGCGGTCTCCTCGCTAAAATCCTGGTTGCGGGCAACTTCCCGGCCGAGAAACAGCAGTTCCTCCTGGGCGCCGAACGTTTGCGGTCCCAGGATTGCGCTCATACCCCAGTTGCATACCATAAGCCGGGCCAGGTGCGTTGCCTGCTTCAAGTCGTTTCCGGCGCCGGTGGTGATATCGCCCAAGACAAGTTCCTCGGCGGCACGGCCGCCCATGAGTCCGCACAGTATGCCTTTAAGTTTTATCAGGCTTTCGGTGTAACGGTCTTTCTCCGGTAATTGCATTGTCGCGCCCAGATATGCCGTGCCGCGCGGAATGATGGTGATCTTGTGCAAGGGCTCGCTCTTTTCCACCAGTTGCAGGACCAGGGCGTGACCCGACTCGTGGTATGCGGTCAGCCGCTTGGTTTCCTCGTCCAGCACCCTGCTCCGCCGCTCACGGCCCCAGCGCACTTTGTCGCGCGCCTCCTCCAGGTCCTGCATGTCCACGGCCTTTTTCCCCTGCCGCGAGGCCAGGAGCGCCGCTTCGTTGATTAGGTTGGCCAGGTCCGCGCCGGAACATCCGGAGGTTCCGCGCGCCAACCGCTTGAGGTCCGCATCCTTGCTCAGCACGATTTTTTTGGCATGGATTTTTAAAATATCCTCGCGCCCTTCCAGGATCGGCAAGTCAATGATAATCTGGCGATCGAACCTCCCCGGGCGCAGGAGCGCGGGATCCAGCACGTCCGGGCGGTTGGTGGCCGCAATGATGATCACGCCTGCCTGGGTTTCAAACCCATCCATCTCGACAAGCAGGGCATTCAGGGTCTGTTCACGCTCGTCATGCCCACCGCCAATCCCGCTAAACCGGCTGCGGCCGACGGCGTCAATTTCGTCAATAAAAATTATGCAAGGCGCGCTCTTCTTGCCCTGTTCAAACATGTCCCGCACACGCGAGGCCCCGACGCCGACAAACATCTCCACGAAATCCGACCCGCTGATGCTGAAGAACGGCACGTCGGCCTCGCCGGCAATGGCCTTGGCCAGGAGCGTTTTCCCCGTGCCCGGCGGCCCCATCAGCAGTACGCCCTTGGGCATGTGGCCGCCCAGGGTCTGAAATTTTTTCGGATCTTTGAGAAATTCGACGATTTCCTCGACTTCTTCCCTGGCTTCTTCCACGCCCGCCACTTCCGCAAAGGTAATTTTGTTGTGGTCCCGCGCCAGCAGGCGCGCGCGGCTTTTCCCGAAACTCATGGCGCCATGGCCGACCGACCGGATCTGCCGAATCACCAGGAAATACAGGAGACCCAGAACCAGCAGAAACGGCAAGGCGCCCTGCAGGATTTGCCAGAAATCGATTCGCTGACGGATGAACTTGAATTGAACGCCGTTGTCCTTCAGCCAGGCCGGCAGGCCGTCGGTCACCACAACCTCCACCTTAAACTTGCGCGGCTTGCCTAACTTCGCGTCCACCTCGGTCATTTCGCCGCGAATGAACTGGGCGCCGGCAAGTTCGGTGACAATCTCACACTTGCGGATTTTCTTGTTTTCCACCAGGCTGACGAAGTCCGGGTTGTATTGGATCTCTTCAACCACCTCCCGGCCATTTTGAAAAAAGTTGAAGATCAACAGGAGCAGAATGGGCACCAGGAGCCATAGCCCCATATTGCGCATCACGTTTTTGGTCCGGACATCGTCCGGCTTCCGGAGAATGGGATCCTTATTCGGCTGATTTGGATTGTCCATAAAATATTTTCTGCCGCGCTAAAATGTGGACCCTGCCCGCCGAAGTTCCGACCTCCCTGAGAGTCGGAACGAAGGCTGTGTTTGTTCTTTTGCAATGCTATCAAAAAATTCTGATCTTGGCAATGCGCATGAAGCCGCTGTCCGCCGCGCATTGCCCAAGCCTACCCCAGCAACTTCGGCATCTCATAGTGTCCCGGCCCCTTGCAAAGTTGTTCCCTGGCAATATCCAGCCTTTCGAAGAACAGATTGATGCCCCAGGCTGCGCCATGATTGGTGCCCAGCGCGATAAGCGCCTCATGGTCGCCCTGCGCCGCATGGATGATCGTCTTGCCCTTTTCCGTGGAGGCGGGATTAACGCCGTCCGGGTCGTGAAACACCTGCTTTCCATCGACCCAGACTTTGAGCGGCCCATCGTAGCCGAACAGGAGCGCCAGGCGCATCGCCTCCGGACAGGAGAAGCGGCAGGCAAACCAGACCACCTCGTCACGGCCGCCATGCTGATCGATCTCCTGATGCAGATTGCATAAGGCGCCGGCAAACGAGCGCGTGGCCAGGCCAAGCGAATCGAGCGCAGCAGGCAACTCAAGCGTGTCCAGCTTGTCAGCGGAGGGTTGAAAAGCGCTCACGCGGAGCTTTTGAACGAAAGGCGTAACCGCCCGAAGCATGCCGCCGCCGAAAACGGGCAGCGAACGGCCGGCCTCGTCCACGATGTTGCAGACGGGATCGGCGCCATACCCGTAATGAACGACCGCCTCGCGCAATTTGGGCAACGTAAGAATGCTGCGCACGCGCACGCGGCGGCCAGCGAGCTGGATGTCAAAATGGTTGGCGCTGCCGGATTGATTGACGATGGCGAAGCCGCTTGGACGACTGCCGGCGCGCAGCTTTCCGACCACGTTCTTAAATTCGACCACCGCCACGCCCTGTCCGCGAACGGATTCAAGCTCGATTTTTTCAAGGCTGATGGGAGGCGGCCCCGCCTTGCGATCCCCGCGCAGCGCCTGCATCGCCTGGGCCAGCCGTTTGCCCAGGATTTTTTGGCCTTCGCCGCTGATATGGATCATGTCGTCGAGCGGCAGATCGATGACCGGCACCGTGGCCAGGTTCCTGATGGCCTGCGGGAGCCGCCGCTCCTGTTCCTGGATCGAATTCCAGGAGGAGACCACGCTCGGCTCCCAGCCGATGACGCGCCCAATTTGAACGATCGCCACCGGGAGCGTTTTATCGGCGCAGTCACGCCGCAGCGCGGCCACAAATGCCTGCATGCGTTTGGTGTAGAGCGTTGCGTCCAAGGCATTGGCATCGCTGCATCCCTGGTACCAGATCATGCCGGCAACACACCGGCCGTTTTTCACGAGCCGCCGGACCAGCGCGCCATAAAGGCTCGTGCCGCCCTCGCCTTTGCGCCTGGGATCCCATTGGGTCATGGAGGTGCCGCCGTGCGCGCAGGCGATCAGGCCTTGCGGCACACCGGTGCGGCGGCGCATATCGATTCCGAAGGCCGGACCGGGACAGACGCCCCAATCTGCCGGAGGCCTGACGGGACGGACACCGCCGCACAGGTCAATGTGGACCTGGTCTACGCAGGCCCACATGTTGTGGATGGGATCCTTTGCCACGGCCCAGCGGTCATCCATGAAGAAGGCACGCACCTGCGGGTCGGCGGGCAACCGCTTTTCGGGAAACAGGCCGCAGCCCTGCATGTTGGATTGCCCGCCCAGCAGCCAGACATCGCCCACCAGCACGTCCCGGACAACCAGTTTTTCGTTCCTGACCAGGAGTTCGATGACATACGGACCGCCGGCCGGCACCCCCTTCAGGCAGCCCTTAATCCGGCCGCGGGCCGCCTTGCCTACGGGAACGGACGCAAACCCCTTGACCACGCCCTTGCCGCGTCGTACCGTGGCCAGGACGGGACCGGACGCGGCACACGCACCGGAAAAATTCGCTTCGCTGACGTTTCTTTGGTTCCGTTGCAGCACCATGTGGTCGAAAAGACCGGCTTCGATTTTCATCCGCGCAACTCCTTTTTGATAGATGACTTACAGGTTGAAAAGCATCTGTTTCTTCCCCTTGAAACGAAAAGTAATATTACCCCTCTATTGCCTTGAACAGCAAGTTGAAATTGTGCGGGGAAGAGCCAATCCCAAGGCTGCGTCAAGAACGGTCTTGCGGAAGCTTCCGCCGTCGTCCGGCAACTGCCGGACTATGGCGGGCAGGCAGCCCCTCCGCGAATGCCAATTCTTTCGCGATATTGGAGGGCGGAGCGATCACGCCGCGTGGGCGGGTATCGGGACTGCGACGCCGCTGGTTTCGGCGTGGATGACGCAGCCCTGAGCCAATCCATGGCTATGCCGCAAGGTTGGGGACACCTTGCCGTCACCGAAGATGTCCCGCAGTTTTTCCGCATGGCAGCCGGTCAATGCTAATTGCCGCTTTCATCAAGAACGCATTGCTACCACGTTTTGCGTATTAACCGAATCGATCATCGCCAATCCGACCAGCAAACTGCTTATGCCATCGGCCAACGTTACCGGGCAGGCGTTAGTTCCTCGCGCTGCGGCAACAAAACTTTGCATCTGTTGCTGGGGCCCCGATACCCCTGCAGTCGGAATTGATTGCTTTGCTTTTCCTTTAGGATAATAGGCAAGATTATCGCTGCCATCCATGACGACCGCCCCGTTATCGCCGTAGATTTCCATCATTTCACTGCTGCGCCCGAAACGTTGCCAGTTGCACATCAGGTTAACGATAATGTTGTCCCGGTAAGTCACTACCGCCGCAACATAGTCCGCCGGTTCCGGTTGAGATGCATCCATCAACAAACCGGCGGCATAAACGCGCTCCGGCGCGCCAAAAAACCAATTGGCCAGGTCAATATGATGCGCCAGCATGTCCAGAATCACTCCGCCGCACAGATTAAAATCGGCAAACCAATCGCCCGGCATACGCCGATATCCCCCGAACGGCAGATCGACATTACAGAAGCGAATTCGGCCGAGCGTACCACTCTCCAGGATTTCCTTGAGTTTTTTTGACTTGGCCATGTGGCGCCGGACGAATCCGACCATAAAAGCTGGCGGCGACTTCCCGGCGAGATTTGATATTTCCCTGATTTCAGCCTTTGTCCGGCACAGCGGTTTTTCGCAGAAAATCGCTTTTTGCGCCTTTGCTGCGGCCTTAATGCCTTCGAGGTGGCAATAGGTCGGCGAACAAATCAGGATGCCGCTGATTTCCGGAACCGCCGCCAATGCTGAAGCCGAACGGTAAATATTTGCGCCATGCTGTGCCTGCATCGCCTGCGCCGCTTCCAGCTTGATGTCGTAAACGCCGGCGATCTTCACCCCTTCGATCTGGGCCAGTTCCTTCGCGTGCGCATTGCCCATGCGCCCGGCACCGATAATTCCAAGATAAATCATCTTCCTATACTCCCGCAGAATAATTTATTGCGCTAATTTTGCCTTGATCCGCTCAATCAACTGCCTGGCCTGCAGAATATCCCGGTTCTGCTCCGGGCCCGGGGCAATTTCCCGTTCAATGGTCAGAGGCCCGCGAAAACCGATGGCATAGAGATCGTGGAGCAGTTTTTCAAACTCGACTTCCCCCTCGCCCAGGCGGGCTTCCTCGCCCGACCCGCCCTTTTGACGGGGACGGACGGCGTCTTTGCAATGGACATGCATTACGTACTGCCCGAGCTTTTCCACCAGATAAGCCGGATTATCCATATCATATATCAGCAGATTGGCCGGATCGAAATTTATCCCGAGATTATCAGCGCCGATATCCTTAATGGTTCGGCCCAACACATCCACCTTTTCCTGACCGGTTTCGAAATTGAAATGCTGCCCGTTGCTTCCCAGGAACAACGCCAGCAGGCGCATGGCGCCAACGAATCGTTTGTATAGCATGCCGTCGCCGTCTTCCGGTATAAACCCCGCATGCGCAACGACTTCATCCACGCCGATTTCCCTGGCCCAGTTGCCGATACGGCAAGCGCGCACCATGCGTTCCGCGCGAAATTCTTCCGGCACCAACCCCAAAGTTGCGTGCGCATGTTCCCGGGCCCAGATCTGTCCCGGGAAAGACATAAATACGGAGGTGACCGTAATCTCGTTTTCCTCGATGGCGTCGCACAGTTTACGCGTCATTACCCGGCCGTTCCGCCCGAAAATGTAGCTATCGGGCGGCGCCGCCAGCTGACAATGCGCAAACCCGGCGGCGCGCAGCCGTTTAAATATTTTGTCCGGCTCGTCATTAAAACGGACAAAAGCACCGACGGGTAACATATTATCGTTTTTCAATCCGCGCCTTTCGGCTTTTGTAGTATTCATAATGCGTTTTTATCTCTATCCTTTCTGCAGCATACTTTATAAATTTTCTGGTCCAGCCGAGGTTCTCGTCGAAAAGCGTGCTGGTCCAGTCATGCTGGAGATGCGACCAGCAGACGTCTTGTTTGCCCACGGCATCAACCTGTTCCTTGAGATATTGATGGTAATCGGCCAGTTTCTCCCACCCATGGTCATGCCGCCATTGCGCATCCAGCCAGCCCTGCACCGGGATCTCAAGCAGATCGGGGAACCCCTGCCGGTCATAAAAGAACGGCTGGACATCCCAACCGAGCGGGAAATAATCCTGGCCGTTGCGGCCATAGGAACGCGTGTAGACAATGCCGTGCCTGGCAACAATTTCAAGAATGTCCGGCCGGTCGGACAATCCGCGGTAATACGTATAAGGGGCGGTCAACCCCTTGCACTCGACGCCGAAATACTTTTTTAAGAGCTCCGCCGGCTTGGCAATTTGCTCTTCAATGCGCCCAAAGTCCAAGCCCCGCAAATAAATCCTGCTGCCGGTTTCCTCCACGATAGTTTTCAGGGGGAAATGCGCCTGGGTATGCTGGGCCAATTCGAACAGGCCCGACGCCAGGCAGGCCTCAAGCTCCCGCAAATGCCCCTCAATGCATTGCCCGACAATGAAGATTGTGGCGGGCACCTTGAATTCCCGGTGAACGCTCGCTATTTTTTTCAGAAAGACGGAAACTGAATCCTCCCGCACTTTCAGGCCCACCCATTTTTCGCCGGGAACCCGGCCGGGAATTCGTTCCACGTCGTAACCGATCAGCAATGTCGAAGCCATGATTGCGCCCTTGTTCGTTTAGATTTTGATTTTATCCGATGTGTAGACGATTGTGCTGGCGGGATGTTTCCACAGACATGAAGCCGGAATTTCGGGAGTGATCCGCCCGGTTTGTATCCTGCGCAGCGGCGCCGCTTGCTCGGCAAAACAGGCCAGGAGCATTATTTCCCGGGCGCGCAGGATTGAACTCATTCCCATGGTTGCCGCCTTGGTCGGGACAAGGGCGAGGTCATTCCCCGCCGTCAGGGACGCATTCGTTTCCAACGTGCGCTTTTCCAAATTCACCACCCTTGAAGGAAGTCCGCAAAATTCATTTGCCGTTATCGCCAACTCCGTCATCGGCTCGTTAAAAGCGATGTGCCCGTTAAAACCTAGGCCCAGAAGCTGAAAATCGATGCCGCCGGCAGCCGCGATCGCTCTGTCATATCCAGCCGCGTTAACGGCATCGGGAAACATGATTTTGTCCGGGCGAAGCCCAAGCGCCGGATTCAATTTGTCGATAAGTTTTTCGCGCATATATGCACGGTAACTGAGCGGATGCGATTCTTCCACGTTGCGGCCGTCAGCGCCGACGTATTCGTCGAGATTGAAGGTTGTCAGTCCTGACAGGTTGGTCCCGCTTTGGTTGAGCAGCGCCGCGAGGACGGCATAAGTCCTGATCATCGTATTCCCGGTGGCCAGCCCGATATTCACCGGCTTCCCGGCCTGCGCCTTCGCGGTGATAACTTCGAAGATGCGCTCCGCCGCCAAAGCGCTCATGGCCGCGTAGTCCCGGACGTCAATCCATTTCATGCGTTCCTGGCTCTCCTCTTACGTTGACGCGCCCGTATCGCCGTTGTTTTCAGGCGCGGCGCCAAGGTTGTTATGCGTTCCGCCACGAATTCTTCCAGCGAAATCACGTTCAACTTTTTTTCGCTGAACGTCGCCAGCGCATACTTCGTATAAGGCGACACTGTCAGCAGGATATCGGTAGCCGGGGAATCCGCCAGGCTGGCGATCCGGTTGCAAAGCAATTTTAATATTTTCGGCTGGAGGCGATCATAAACCACGGCCCCTTCGCCGGCGGCATAGGATTCCTCGCGATTTGTTCCAAACTCGGCGGTTTGCGCCCCGATTTTTTGAAGAAGCTTGAGCGGAATTTCGCCGAGTTGATTGTAATTCTTAAGAAAATCGCTGGCCAAATAACAGACTTTGTCCTTTTTATTGTGTCCGGCCTTCAATTTGCCATGCTCCAACAGCTCAAGCATGAACTCGGCGGTGTGCAGGATGCGGATATCGGCGTCAAACGCAACACCCAGCTCCGGGTAATCGTTTTTGAAGGCGTCCAAACTCGCCGGACAGGACGTTACCAGGATGTTACATCCGGATTCTGCGACGGCATCACGCAACTTTACGGCAACTGCCTTGGCCGGATCGCGATACCCCAGGGTCAGCAGCGCCTTGCCGCTGTCGCCGGTCAATATCCGGCAGCTAACGCCGGCTGCGGCTAAAACAAGCCTGAACGCTTCCGCAATCTCCGGCTGTTTGGCCGCGCTATAGGAATCGACATAATAAATTATTTCGCCGGAACCGCCGGCCAGTTCGACGCCGGCATTTGCCTTGAGCTCCGTGGCCAACTGCCTGACTTTTTCCGGCTCAAACCCGGCAGCCGTAATGTCGCGCCGCGCCGCCAGGACCAATCCGGTTTCATCGTAATGGCTGACGCAATGATGACGGCAGGCGGCGCTCAGCGCGCATTTATAAATCGTATCGACAAAGTCGGGATTCTTCAGATTTTTCCGGTACATGCAAATCTTGTCAAGGATCAGCGCCCGGCCGCGCGGGGTATCGGCTTCCTTGAAAGTAACGTTGCCGACCGTATCCAGATGGCGGCACATGAAACAAAACCGGCAGGCATTTATAACATCTTTATATTTAAGCATATTCATTTTTATATCCCCTCGAAACCCATTTTGCCGGGATTCATGATATTGTTCGGATCGAGCGATGCTTTAATTCCGGCCAGCACTTTAAAGGCCGGCCCATAAAGGTCTTTCATCATGCGCCCGAGTTTTAGGCCCACCCCATGATGCTCGTTGATGACTCCGCCTTCCTTGATGGCCGCGCGGATGGCCATATCCCAGATTTTATTATACAGCGCGGCGGCCGCAAGCGGGTCCTCCGGCGGAGCATCGATAATAAAGCGGGCATAGAGCATGCAGCCCCATTCGTACCAGTGTGAAAAATGCCCGATAAACGTTGCCTGCGGGAAGTTCCCGGCAACGGTTTTTTTCATCGCCCAGTATACATTTTCGATGTTGGCGAAAGTTGCCACGGTATCAAGTGTGCCGAACGCCTGGGGCAGCTGGAACGTGTAAGGCGGGTAAAAGAATTTGTATCGATTATCCCACCAGGATTGTCCCATTTCCGCGCCCAAATCCTCGGAATTTTCACGCCGACAGATGGCGCAGGCCAGCTGGATTTCAAGCTCAACCATTTTCAGGGGACCATCAAAGCCACAAACAAGATACGCTCCTTTTTTGTCTATTCCCAGAACGCGCTTAATCAGCTTCGCGGTTTCCGCCTCGTCATAAACCCTTATCACGCAGGGGCGCAGACGGCTGGTCATGATCTTGGCGCCGGCCGCCAGGGCGGCGTGCATGTCCTTGAACAGGAAGGCGTGAAATTTCCTTGCTTCGGGCACGGGATGAATCTTCAATGTCGCCTTGGTCATAACGCCGAGCGTGCCTTCACTGCCAAGAAACATCTGGGTAAGATCGGGCCCTGAAGCGTGCCGCGGCACCGGCAGGGTATTGATGATCTCCCCCGTCGGCGTTACTACTTCAAGCGCCATGGTCATATCCTCGATCTTCCCGTATTTTGTGGAAAGGACGCCCGTCCCCCGGTGCGCGAGGAAACCGCCCAGCGTTGCGCAGGCAATCGAAGCCGGAAAATGCATTGTGGAATAACCGGCCTTCTGCACCGCCCATTCAAGATGCTGGGTGTTGATCCCGGTTTCCGCAGTCACGGTCAGTGATTTTACGTCAATGTTCAGGACGTGATTCATGCGTTTCGTGTCCAGGGCTATTCCTCCGTAGATGGGCAAAGCCCCGCCCTGCGAACCCGAACCGCCGCCCCATGGAATTACGGGAATTTTATGCTTGTTGGCAATTTGCAGGACACCGGCAACTTCCCCGGCTGAGCCGGGATGGACGATAAAATCCGGCGCGGGCGGCGTTTTGCCGCGATCATGCCACATTTCAGGAATCCAGTAATAATCGATGGAATGTCCCAGCCGTTCCGAATCATCGGAACTGACATTTTCTTCACCAAGCACCCAGGCCAGCTCGCTGCGAATCATGGCATACATGTAATTATCTTTGGAGATCATCATAATTTCCTCATAATTCGCCATTAAACAATTGCGATGCTTTTATAGATATCGCTCAATGAATCATGAATCCTGAGATAGGTTTGAAATAACTTTTCGTATGTTGCGTGATTACGTTCATCCGGAGCCAGCGCATCCTTTATTTTCACGCATTTGGCCACGGCATCTCTTTCATTGTCAAAAATGCCCAGGCCGACCCCGGCAAGCAGGGCCGCGCCGAAGGAAGCGTCGCAGGCTGCGGGACGAACCAGCTTTTTACCGAACACATCGCAGACGATCCGGCTCCACAAATCGCTTTTGGCGCCGCCGCCGATGAGGATGAATTCATGCGTTGCCAGGCCCATTTTTGCAATGGTGCGATAACAGTCTTTCAGTGAAAAGGCCACGCCTTCCAGCAGCGACCGGGACAAATCAGCCCGGGTGTTTCCCATGCTCATCCCGGTAAAACTGCCGCGAAGATTCGGATCCCAGTAGGGCGAACGTTCGCCCATTAAATATGGATGGAAAAAGACGCCGTTGGCGCCGACGGGGACGGACTCCGCTTCACGGCCGATCAATTCATAAGCATTGATGTTTTCGCGTTTCGCCTGTTCCACCTCCATGCCGCAGAAATTATCCCGGAACCAGCGCTGGCAGATCGCCGCCGCGTTGGTCGCGGCAACCGAGTACCACATGCCGGGAACCACATGGGAATAAGTAAGCGTTTCCGGGTGCGGGTGAGCTTCGGCAGTCATGACGTTGACATTCCCGGCGGTAGCCAGCTTTAAAATGCATTGGCCCGGCTCTATCGCCCCGGCGGCGTAATCTTCCACGGCCGAATCGCTTGCGCCCATCACCACCGGCGTGCCTTCCGACAGGCCGGTCGCCGACGCCGCTTCCGCAGTGATTTTCCCGGCCATCGCGGTCGGATTGCCGATGTGCGGCAGCGTCTTGACCGGCAGTCCGGCAAGCGCGCAAAGTTCCGAAGACCAGCGTTTTTTCGGCATATCCCAAAACAATGTTCCCTGGGCCTCGATGCTGTCGCAGGCCATCGCGCCAGTCAGGAGGAAACGAATATAGTCCTTGACGAAGGATACATGCCGAATGCGCCGGAAGTTCTCCGGTTCATTGTTTTTAAGCCAGAGCATCTGGGGAAGCGTCCAGGTTGGCGTCGGGGCCTGGTAGGCCGTCCGGAAAATCAGGTCGAAATGGTGGTTGCGCAGATACTCGCATTCTTTCACGCTTCGCTGGTCGGTCCAGATGATGGTCGGACGGATCACGTTAAATTCTTCGTCCAGCAGCACTGCTCCGTGACTGTAACTGTCCAGCGCCAGCGCCGCAATCCTGCCGCGCAGCAGTGGCGGCATGTCGCGCAACAGCCGGCACATGACTGTGTGCCAGTCGGCAGGGTTCTGTTCGCCCCAGCCCGGATTGGGATGCATCGTCGGATATTCTCCGGAACGGCTGTCCAATACCCGGCCCGCCGCATCAATCAGGGTTATTTTGCAGCCGCCGGTTCCGAAGTCTATGCCTAAAAGCGTGTCTTTGGCGCTCATATACGCACCTAGCCTTTCGCGGCAACCCAGGCATGGGCGGGATCCTTATAGGAAAGGAACCTCCGGTTGTTGCCCGTCATGATCCAGAGATAATACATTGAATATCCGGGCGCGCACGCTACCGGGTGATAGCCTTGCGGGATCCCGACCGTATCATTGTTCTGAATCGTATAGGTTTCATCAATGCCCCGGTTGCCGGTATAGATCTTCTGGATGCCGAACCCCTGCTCCGGATTGAACCGGAAGAAGTAGATTTCCTCCATGTCCACTTCTTCCGGCAGATTATCAAAATCATGCCGGTGGGGCGGGTAACTGGCCCAGTTCCCGGCGGGAACCTGCGCCTCGCCGATGATAAAATGATTCGAGCTGAAACCTTCGTCAATTATCATTTGTGCCGTTCTCAAAAAACTGTTTTTCCCGATGGATACGGAGGACACCTTTTCCGGCCGGATATGGCACGGCTTGGCCGCCAGGCCGGCCGGCGATTGTGTCCACGCCACTTCAAGGTTCGTTAGCGCTTTGATTGCATAGTTTGTCCGGCAGGGAAGATAAACGGCATGCGGCTTGCCGCTAAAAACATCCTTTCGATCGCCGACGTTTTCGAACAGAAAACCATCGCCCTGCAACCTGCAGCGCCCGCCCAATACGACCAGAGCCGTTTCATTTGCGCCGTTAAAGGCCGCGTATTCTTCGCCGCTGCGCAGCTTGATCAGCCCGAACTCCGTGAGTTTCAAGCCCATATCGTTTTTTTTAACGATTTTAGTAAATCCCGGCGCATTTATATATTTTCTGAGATAATTCATGGTGGCCTCATCCTTTTTTTAGTGAAATCGCGCGCGCTTGCGCCTATGCCCGCTTGCGCATGAATCCTTCAACTTCCTTTATTTCCGGGATGCCGCATCGTCCGCCGAGTTTCCGGCATTTCATCGCGGCAACGGCCGCTGAAAACCGCATGATCTCCGCCAGGTCCGGGCACGATAGATATTTATACGCAAAAGCCCCGTGATACACGTCCCCCGCTCCGGTGGTGTCAACCACGTTGACCTTGAACGCTTTTTGCGCCATGAATTTTTTGCCGTTGTAAGCAACCGCGCCTTGCGCACCCAGCGTCACGACCGCCCAGTCCGGGCCATATTCGTAAATTTTCATCAGCGCGGACTTAACATCATCCCTGCCCGTCATCTGCCCGGCAAACGCCTCCGAGGCAATGACAACATCGCTTAAAGCCATTAAAGCTTTCATGGGCAGGCGGAAAGTACCCCCGTCAAGCAGCACTTTAGCTCCATGTTTTCTTGCCAGCTTTGCCGCGCGAATGGCGGCTTCAGGATGATGCCCGTCCAGAAGCAGTATCCGGCTGGAACGGATCAGCGCTTCTTTCGCTTCATTCGCCCGCAAAGCTTTAACACTGCCCCTTGACCAGGCGATGCTCCGCCTGCCGGTGTTTTGTTCAACCCAGCAATATCCTGCCGGCGAAATTGCGCCCGGCCGTATCATCACCCCCGAAACATCGACGTTTGCATTTTTCAGTTCCTTCAGGACCTGTCTTCCGCTGGCGTCATCTCCGACGGCTCCAAGATACGCCGTCCGGGCGCCCAGCCGCGCCGCCGCAAAGGCCGCCGTTGCCGCCGGCCCGCCGCCACAGATCAAAAGCTCGCTGATTTCCACTTTGCCGTCTTCGGGAATTTTCGGAATCAGGCAAAGATGGTCGATGGCGCAGAATCCCAGGGCGGCTATGTCATATCTTTTAATTTTGTCGGCTTTCACATCCATTTCACGGCCCTACCCGTTTATAACCAGAGGCAATCCTGCTTGCCTTATTTTACGCGCCAGCTGTTGTCCAATTCCGCCATCGGTGATAATTGCGCCGAACACGTCAAGCTTGGCAACCTTGAAAAGATATTCCCGGCCGAATTTGGTGCTGTCAACGAGGCAATACCGTTGGGGCGCGGCGGCGATCGCCGCCTTCAGCGCTCCCAGAATAACTTCGCTGGTCGTGCTGATCCCGCCTTCAATCGTGCAACCGGCGGCGGATATAAACGTTTTGGCGACACCGATCCGCATGATGAAATCGGTGGTAAAAAGGCCGAAAAAAGCGCCGAGTTCGCGGTCAACACTGCCGCCGGTGGATACAAGCTTGACCGCCGAATCGTTTTGCCGGTATTCAGCCAACAGGTGCAGCGAATTAGTTACGATCGTTATCGCCTTCATGCGGCTTTGCATAATGGCCCTGCCGAAGAAGTAGCAGGTTGATGACGCATCCAGAAAAACATGGTCGCCAGGACTTATATATTTCAGCGCGGCTCGCGCGATCTCCATTTTTAGATCTGAATTAATGTTTATGCGCTTGTCGTATTCGCGCGTGGAATATTTTTCCGAGATCGTTTCAACCCCGCCATAAGTTTTGCGTATTTTGCCTTCCATCGCCAGGGCGTTCAAATCCCGGTGGATCGTGGCATGCAAAGTCCCGGTCTTTTTTTTCAGCTCGTCAATGCTGTGGAATCTTTTTTTTTGCAGGATTGCCAGCAACTTGTTGATGCGCATGTCCGGATGCCTCATAACCCTCCCAGAAATATCAATATGTATTAAAATGTATCATATATTATCAGTGGGTCAACAATAATAACAATGTTTTTCGAGCGGCAACATCCTTCGATTGCCTTGAACAGCAAGCTGAAATCGCGCGGGGGATAACGAAAGCGCCGCGCTTACGGCGCCACGGTCAGCTGCAGGGCCGAGGATTCGTCCGCGCGCACCTCCCAGCCCTGGGCAATGCGGTAGCCGGGGATCCAGACAATTTCACTCCCGCAGGCAATGACCGGCAATCCATGCCGCAAGCCTGGCGGCACCTTGCCGTCACTGAAGATATCCTGCAGTTTCTTTGTCCCTTGCATGCCCAGCGGCCGCATGCGGTCCCCGGGTTTCCATGAACGCGCCAGCAGGCGCCGCTTGCGCCAGGCCCGCAGCGAGAGCGAAGCACGCGCCGGCAGCGCGCCGACAGACGCCGGCCGCTCTCTCACAATCCCGGGCCCAATGGATGCCGTAATCCGGATATCCTGCCCCGGCAACAGCGTCTGCCCCGGCACAACCAGGCGCACGGCAAATGCCCGCACGGATGGATTGTTACGCCGGGATAATGTCAGGACGCCTCCCGTCCGGCGAACCAGCCAGCCACCGGATAATGTCACCGCCCTACCCCCGCGCCGATCGCTGACCAGATTATCAAGGCGTGCGATGGAGTCAAAGCCCAGCGCCTCCGCGCCCAGTTTGCATGCTTCCAGCCAGCGCCGCAACACGCGCCGCCGGGCCGCCAACGGGAAACCGGCCAGCGGACGGGCATTTAACAACTTGCCTCTTCCGGGAACACGGCAGCGCTTGAAAATCTCATCAGCCAGGAATTCCAACCACTCGTTTTCCCCGGCCAGAATGTCGCTGACACGCAGCAAAGCCCGGCGGATTTCGGGATTGAGCCGCTCCTCCAGGAACGGCAGGACTTCATGCCGGACGCGATTGCGCAGGAAGGCGGGGTCGGCATTGGTGGCGTCTTCGCGCCAGGCCAGACGGCGTCTCGCCAGAAAACGCTCAATGCTTTTGCGCTCCACATCACGAAGCGGCCGTACGACCTTGAGGGCGCCATGCCAACCAATATAGGGAATACCCGCCAGGCCAGCCGCGCCGGCGCCGCGCGCCAGGTTCAGCAGGACCGTTTCGGCCTGGTCATCGGCCGTATGGGCTGTGGCTATTGCATCACAATGATGGGTACGGGCCGCCCTGGCAAAAAAGGCGTAGCGCGCTTTTCTCCCGGCCATTTCCAGCGAAATTCCCTGCCGGCGCGCCTGGACGGGCACATTAATCCGGCCACCGGTAAAAACCAATTTCCAGCGGCGAGCCAGGTCCGCCACAAAGGCAGCATCCGCGGCGGCCGCCGCGCCTCGAATTCCATGATTGAGATGGGCAACCGTCAGGCGGAGCTTCCATGCCGGGGCGAGATCCCGCAGCACGGCAAGCAAGGCCACGGAATCGGCGCCGCCCGAGACTCCGACCAGAACATGCTGCCTGCGCGAGAGCAGGTTGTGGCGCCGAATGGTTTGGATGACGGAATGGAGGAACATGACAAAAGAAAAACGGAAGAAAACATCGAACATCCAACATCGAACGCCCAACTCCCAATGCAAAAACAAGAACAGAAACAGACGCCGAACCTACAAGCGCATTGCTTTCATTCGATGTTCGCTTTAAAGTTTCGTCCCCGTTTGTCCCGGCTCCAGGCGGCGAAGTCCGCCCATATACGGCACAATGGCTTCGGGCAGGATTATGGCGCCATCGGCGGTCTGGCCGTTTTCAAGGATGGCCACCATCAGCCGCGCCAGGGCCACGCCGGATCCATTCAAGGTGTGGATATAGTCCACTTTTCTGGCCTTCGTCCGGTAACGGATCCCGGCGCGGCGCGCCTGGAAGGATTCGAAATTGCTACAGGAGGACACTTCCAGCCATGCTGCCTGGCCGGGCGCCCAGAGCTCGATGTCGTAACACTTGGCCGCCGCAAAGCTGATGTCCCCCGCGCAGAGCGCCAGCACGCGATAGGTCAGGCCCAGGCGCTGAAGCACGTCCTCCGCATTGGCCACAAGCGTTTCCAGTTCCTGGTAGGATGTTTCCGGTTCCACGAATTTCACCATCTCGACCTTGTCAAACTGGTGCACCCGGATGAGCCCGCGCGTTTCGCGGCCGGCCGAACCGGCCTCGCGCCGGAAACAGGGCGAATACGCCGTCAGGTATATCGGGAGCGGCCGTTCGATGATTTCCTCGCGGTAAATATTGGTGACCGGCACCTCGGCGGTGGGGATCAGGTAAAGGTCATCCGTGGGGATGTAATACATGTCTTCGGCCATCTTCGGCAACTGCCCCGTGCCGGTCATGGCGGCTGAATTGCAGACGAACGGCGTGGACACCTCCGTATAGCCGTGCTCCTTGACATGCAGGTCGAGCATGAACTGGACCAGCGCACGTTCGAGCCGGGCGCCCAGGCCGACATACATCGGGAATCCGGCGCCGGCCATGCGGGCCGCGCGGCCGAAATCCAAAAGACCCAAACTTTCGCCCAATTCCGCGTGCGTCTTGGGCTTGAAAACCAAAGGCTTCGGTTCGCCAAACGTGCGCACAACCTGGTTATCCGCCGCGCTTTTGCCATCCGGCACACTCTTATGCGGCATATTGGGAATCATCAGCAAAAGGGAATTCAATTTCCGGTCCATCTGCTGAACCTGGTCATCCAGAGCGGCAATTTGCGCGCCAATGGCCTTGACGGCAACTTGCCTGGCGGCGGTGTCCTGGCCGGTTTTTTTTAATTTTCCGATTTCCTCCGACGCCGCATTGCGCCGGCGCTTCAGGGATTCCACTTCCGTAACCAGGCGGCGGCGCTTCTGATCGGCTTGTAAAAGAGCTTCAAGATTAGTCGCCGCCCCGCGCCGCTCCAGGGCCATGCGCACCTCGGCTTCGCGCTCTCGGATGAGTTTAATATCGAGCATGGGATTACCTTCTCACGGAAGCAGCCAGGAAACAGAATCCTGACTCCCTGCCCGCAATGCCGCGCATAGCGCTGCAGACAGGCTGATTTCCGACTTCTTCCGCGTAGTTACAATATTTCGCTTGAAACGCTGGGCATAGTATGGCATTAAGTATTCTATTCTGCAAGCGTTGACCGTTTGGTGCAGGCTGCGGGCAGACACAGCCGCCTTGTCAAAGGGCCCATGAAAAACAAGACCTATGACACTAATCGTCCCGTTCACCTGGCGCGTCGGGATGCGTTTCTCGAAAAGGCCACGGAGGTCTTTAGCGCCTGCCAGGCCAGTATGCCCTACAAACAGCAGTCCCAGCAGATTGATGCCGCGCTGTATTGCCTTCAGTCCGCCGCGGAACATGGCGCCCTGGCCGCCAACGCCACGCACACTTCTCCGCTGGAATTGCCGTTCCTTCTTTTTATCCGCATGATCCTGTTCGACCTATATTCTGTCCGCGTGATCATGGAAAATGAGCATGCCTTGAAGGATCGCAAGAGCGCTCTCTGGCAATTCCTGCACCACAACGGTAAAACGAACAACACCATCAGTTTCGAACGCGGCGGCGAACAGTTGCTCGAGGATGTAGCCCATCTTTTCAGGATGGCCGAAGCGCCGTTCCGCGACATTCAAAAAACGTTAACCGAGGGGATGAATGCCGGCGACCGCGAACGCTACCAGCGCGCCTATGACGGACTGAAACGCTACCTGGAGGCCAGGAGCCGCCAACGGGGCTTTACTCACGGCCGAATTTTTTCGCCAACTCTTGAAATGAAGTATGGATGAGGGTCGGCCGGCCGTGCGGGCACGTGTATGGCATTTCGGTTTTGGCCAACTGCATTACCAGGTCCTCAATTTCTTCCCGCGTCAGGACCGAATGGGCCTTGACAGCCGCCTTGCAGGCGGCTTGCGCAATCTGTTCTTCCAGAAGATGACCGGCGCTCCGCTGCTCTCCGGCTGTTTCCAGGATAGCCGCCATATCCGCCAGCAGAATCCGGGCCGCCGTGCTCTGAAAACAAAGCGGCAGGGCATCCACAACAAATGTGTCGCCGCCGAACTCGGCGATGCCGAAGCCCATCTGCTTCAACAGGTCGAGATGTCGGCGCACCCGCAGGGCATCCCGTGAAGGCAGGTCCACCGTCTCGGGAACCAACAGGCCCTGGCTTTCAATCCGGCCCCGGGTCACCTGCGCCATAAAGCGCTCATATAATACGCGCTCATGGGCGGCATGCGGATCCATAAGCGCTAACCCGGTCTCCGTCTCCATCACCACATATACCCCCCCGATCTGCCCCAGAATGCGGCACCAGGCCCACGGCGCGGAAGCATCCGGCAGACCGATCGGCGCCTCGGCGCCGGCACGAAGTCCGGCCGGCGCATTGGGCACACCGGCTGCGGCCGGCATTCCGGCAGTCGCTACCGCTCCAGAGTTGCGGGCAGGCGCCGGCCAAGGAGGATAGGGAAACCGGCGCTCGCACGGTACGCCGGGTGCGCCGGGCGCGGCCGGGAAACTCCCAAAACCTTTTAACGGCGGATGCCCATCGCGGCCCAAAAATATCCGGTCAAGATCAGGCAGACCTTCGACTGAAGGAGATATAGGCCGGACCGATTGCGGTACAAAGGCGCTATCGCCGCCGGGCGTCAATGCCCGGCGCACGGCCGCCGTCACGACTTCACGAACCGCGCCGGGACTATAGAAACGAACCTCGCGTTTGGTCGGATGCACATTGACATCCACCAGCGAAGGATCAAGCTCAAGAAACAAAAATACCACCGGATAGCGGTCCCGGGGCAACACCGTGTGGTAGCCCTCCCGGATGGCGCCGCTGACGACCGGCGCGCCGGCCGGGCGCCCATTGATGAAAACATACTGCTCCGAGCGGTCGGAACGGCTAACGGCCGGCAGACCGACGTGGCCGGTCACGCGGATTCCGCCGGCGGCATAATTCACAGGCCGTAGGTCCGAAGGCGATACAAAGGAAAACAAGTCCCGCAGGCGCTCTTCAAAAGTCGCGCCCGGCGCCAGGCTGGTAATCAGGCGGTCATCCACCGTCAACTTCATACCGACGGCGGGATGCGCTATGGCGTAGGTCATGAACACTTGCCGGAGATGCACCAGCTCCGTTTGCTCCGAACGCAAGAATTTACGCCGGGCGGGCACATTGAAAAACAAGTGGCGCACTTCCACGGAAGTGCCTGGCGGACAGCCCGCATCGCGCACCTCCTGGATTTTCCCCGCCGCCATGATGAGTTCGACGCCCATCAGATCGGCGGCGCGCCGTGTGCAGAGCCGGAACCGCGCCACCGAAGAAATCGCCGCCAGCGCCTCGCCGCGAAATCCCAGGGTGGCAATCCTTTCCAGATCGTCTACATCCCGGATTTTGCTGGTGGCATGCCGCTCCACCGACAGGAGGGCGTCATCCCGGGTCATGCCGCGGCCGTTGTCATTCACCCCCACGAGCGTGCGCCCGCCGCAGACAATTGCCACGTCAATCCGGGTCGCTCCCGCGTCCAGCGCATTTTCGACCAGCTCCTTGAGCACGGAAGCCGGGCGCTCCACCACCTCGCCGGCGGCGATCTTATTCGCCACGACATCCGACAGCACATGAATGGAACAATCGGAAGACATTTGATCAAACGTTCCTGGTTCTTTGTTCGCAGTTCTTGGTTCCCGGTTAATTTGTAAACCAAGAATCCGTCGGCTGACAGAAACAAAGAACCAGGAATCCTTGATTAGTTTCGCGTTTCGGATATGATTCTATGCCGATGGATTATGTTTTTCCAGTCTTAATCATCCTGGCGGCCTTGGGTCTTGCGGCCTGGTGGATCCGGCACGCCATCATGCACAGGGGCGCCGATACGCAGGCGCTCCTGCTCCTGCAAAACCAGATGCAGGCCGGGCTCACCCAGACAACCCAGCAGGCGGAGGGTTTGCAAAAGCACTTGCGCGAGGAACTGCGGCTATTGCACGAGCAGGTGGCGCGGGCGCTGACCGACGCCAATCGCACGCTGGGGGACCGGCTGGACAACACCACCAAGGTCATTGGCGATGTTCGCGAGCGGCTCGGCAAGATGGACGAGGCGTCCAAGCGCATTTTTGACGTCGGCAGGAACATTGCCGAACTTCAGCAAACCCTGCAGGCGCCCAAATTGCGGGGAGGCTTTGGCGAATACCTTTTGACGGAACTGCTGGGGCAGGTCCTCCCCGAGCAGAGCTACGCGCTCCAGTATAAATTCAAAGGCGGTGAAACCGTGGACGCCGTCATCAAGCTCAGCCTGGGAATGGCGGCCATTGACGCCAAATTCCCGCTTGAGAATTTCAAGCGCAGCGTCAACGCTGCCGATGAATCGGAGCGCGCGGCCTCCGGCAAGCAGTTTGCCCGCGACGTCAAGAAACACATTGACGACATCGCCAAAAAATATATCCGCACCGATGAAGGCACGCTGGACTTTGCCATGATGTATATTCCCGCCGAGAATGTCTATTATGCAATCATCGTGCGCAACGAGGGAAGCGACGATGACCCGCTCTTCCAGTATGCGCTCAAGCGGCGGGTAATTCCGGTATCGCCCAATTCGTTTTACGCCTATCTCCAGACCATCCTCCTGGGCCTGCGCGGCCTGCGGGTGGAGGAGAGCGCGCGGGAAATCATGGACAACCTTGAGCGCCTGAAAAAGGAACTGGACAGCTTCACGGACGATTTCCGCGTCATCGGCCAGCATTTGGGCAACGCCCAGAAGCGCTATGAAGAAGCGGACAAGCGCCTGGGCCGCGTGGAAGTCAAGATCGAGCAGATGAGCGGATTCTCCCGGGCCGTCGAAGGCGAAGTCGCCGCCATCCTGCCCCCGGCCAAATGACAAGCATCGGAAAGACCCGGCACCCAAGCAAAACAAAAGGAATATAGGACATGATTTCCATCAATCTATCCGGCAAGACCGCCATTATCACCGGTTCGGGCCAGGGACTCGGGGCGCGCACCGCCGCCTTGCTGGCCCAGGCCGGCGCCAACGTCGTAATCAACTATTTCAATGACCTCCAGGGAGCCAACCTGCAGCGGGCCAAAGCCACGGCCGAGAGCATCGGCAAGCAGGCCGTGACCATCGAGGCCGATGTGCGCGATCCGGCAGCGGTGGCCGCTCTCTTCACCCGGACTATTGAGCATTTCGGCCGGGTTGACATCGTAGTCAACAACGCCGGGATCCTGCGCGACCGGAGCATCAAAAAAATGACGCTGGATGAGTGGAAGGATGTGATCGACACCAACCTGACCGGAACTTTTAACGTCTGTAAATCGGCGGCGGAGAAAATCGCCGACGGCGGCCGCATTGTAAGCGTATCCTCGATCGCAGCGTTCCATGGTTTTTTCGGGCA
This sequence comes from Kiritimatiellia bacterium, assembly GCA_028718125.1. GTDB lineage: Bacteria > Verrucomicrobiota > Kiritimatiellia > JAAZAB01 > JAAZAB01 > VSJD01. The sequence continues at coordinate 25,860 of JAQUMN010000012.1, read as the reverse complement.
GAGCAATTATGCCGCCGCCAAGGCCGGCATCGCCAGCCTGACCAAGGTGCTCTGCCGGGAACTGGCCAAACGGAAGATCACGGTCAACGCCGTGGCGCCGGGCGTGGTGCTGACGGAAATGGGCAAGGCCATACCCGAAGCTGTTCGCCAGGAGATGCTTAAATCCATTCCCCTGGGCCGTTTTGGCGAACCGGAAGAGATTGCCGGCGTCATTTTATTTCTCTGCAGCGACTTGGCTGCGTATGTCACCGGCCAGACAATTCATGTCAGCGGCGGCTGGTGGGTCTGAACTCCGAGGCAAGCCGCGAGGCAACAGGCGATGGCAAGGGAGTAATGGGAAGAATGGGAGTTATTTCTGCTCATGGCGGATCGCCGGATTTGCCGGGCAGCGGGCGACGGAAATTATCGGACTTATTCTTCCCGTAATTCCCACTACTCCCATTCCTCGCCTGCAACCGCGCGCGGGCCATGCGCTCGCGCATACCGCCTTCTTTGAGAAAATCCTGCTCCAAGCGGTGAAGCTGCTGGTTAATCAGGTAGTTGGTCTGGTGAATAAGGCCGATGGCGATGTTGGCGACCACTTCCGGCGGACGTGTTCCCACGAACTCGCGGTAATCCTCGAAGGTTTGCGGCGTTTTACGGCCGAGCTTACGGACGTATTGCGCTCCCTTGGAATCCTTGTCCCAGATTGCGAGGTCGCGAGCACGAAGGTAGTCTTTGTAGTCATCCAGCAATTCTTCCAGGCTGGCGCGGGCCACATTAGTGAGCTTTATCTCGGTTTCTTTGGAGGTCAGCGCGGCCTTGCTGCCTTCCAGGATGTTCTTCTTTCCCGAGCGCGCAGACTGGATCATCTGGTCAATGGTGCGATCGCTTTTAGCGAGAAACTTGTGGGCAAAGCGAAACGTAATGTCGTAAACCACTTCGGCCTTCTGGAACGACAATAATGTTTGATAATCGCCTCAGGGAGGGAGAACGGGGTGATAATCATGGGACTTCTCATTATTCCCGGTACTCTCATAACTCCCATTGGTTGGTTTCACGGCATCCCCTTTTTCATGGCGCGGACTTGAGCAAGTAGCACACATAGGCATGGCGCACCCGCTTCTGGCAGGCGGCCAGGGTGGCGGCGAATTGATCCGCCGTGCTGTCCAAGCCCAGCACCCGACGCGCCAGGGCGGCGCGCGCCACCTCCGATTCCGGAATGGCGTGAATCTGGCGATCCTCGAAAATCTGCAGGATATGCTCCACGCGGCGCAAAAATGTGTAATCTTCCCGCAACTGAACGACCACCTCCTCCGGCAGGAGGCCGTGCGTTTTTAAGCGCTCCAGCGCGGAGAGCGTGTTCCCGTCCAGCAGTTCGCCATGACGGGGGGCATGGATCAACTGAAGTCCCTGGACCAGAAACTCGATATCGCGAATCCCGCCCAACCCGCTCTTGACATCTCCGCCCCCCATCACGCCGGCTGAAACACCTTTGATCGCTGCTTTCCGCAAGGTTTCAATGGAATGGATGATCGTTGCCGCCGGGCGCGGCTGCATAAAAATCGACCGGACACTCGCCAACAAGGCGGCGCCCAGCGCCTCATTGCCCGCTACGGGCCGGGCCTTGAGCAAGGCCTGGATTTCCCAGAGCGCGGCCTGCCTGGCATAATAGTCCGCAAGCCCCGAAACGGTATAAACCAACTGGCCGGCGCCGCCATACGGCCGCAAGCGAAAGTCCACCCGGTAAGCGTGGCCTTCCTCCGAATGCGCGGAAAGGTCCCGGCCGACTTGTTTCAGAATGCGGATAAAAAGCTCGACCGGCTCCCGTCGAACTCCGGGAAATGGAACCGCGGGCAACTCATCGGCGCATACTCCCAGCAAATCAATATCGGAACTGTAATTCAATTCCCCGCCGCCCAGCTTGCCAAAAGCCAGAATGCAAAAACTGTCCTCCCAGGGTCGCCGTTCCTGGACGCCGTTTTCCCCTACGGTTTCCCAGGCCCATTCCAGGGCAAGCCGGGTGGCAGCTTCAGCCAAGGCCGAAAGCGCCGCCGTGATATCCGGGATGGACACATGCAGGCAGACATCGCGCGTACCGATGCGCAGAACCTCGCGACGCCGGAAGCGCCGCAGGCCGTTGAGCCGCTCCGCACTCCCGCATCCGGACACAAACGCGCGCAAGTCGGCTTCAATCGCTTCGCGCGGACGCTCGGCGTGCAGAATCGCAGGACTGGTAACCCAGTCAAAAAATTCAGGATTACGGATGAGCGTATCGGCCAGGAACTGGCTGGCCGAAAAAATGCCCATGAGAATTTCCAGCCGCCGCGGCTGGGATAACAATAATTGAAAATGAGCGGCTGCACCCGGCGTCCCGGGCGTTCCCGGTGTCTCGGGCGCATCCGGCAAGGCCCGCACAAAGCGTTCCCAGTTGTTGAGCGCCATGTCCGGGTCGGCGGCGCGACGGAGAAAGTCGCAAGCCAGCACTGCCATGCGGGCAAATAGATCCTGCTGGGCGGCGCCGGCCAGTTTGCGAAGATTCAGGTTGGCTCGTACTGTGTCCCGGAACCCCGCCTTGAGCAGAATACGGTCCCTCAAATCCGGCGGCACCGTTTCGGAAAGCACCAGATCGGCCACATTGCCGACGGCCTGACCCGGCATGGAATCGCGCCCGAAATGCCGTTCAACGAACGCGCGCACGACGGCCGTGCGGGTTTCAAAATCCACGCGCAACTGCCGCTCCGGCTCCAGTTCGCCGCCGCGCCGGTAGCCCATGCGCCTGGCCAGGTGCGCAAATTCGTCCGAGCCTTCCGGCGGCAGGAACAGGTCGCGGGCCGAGCCGCGCAACATGCGCAGGCCGTTGATGAGCTGGCGTAGAAAGTAATACGCCGCGGCGAGCCGTTCGCTTTCGTCAGGGGCCAGCACGCCCAACTCCGAGAGCGCGCCCAGGGCCTCATGAATGCGCGGGGTCCGGAGCCGGGGCGATTGGCCGCCATGCATGACCTGCAAAATCTGTACATCATATTCCAGGTCCACCAGGGCGCCGGGACTGTATTTGGCGTTATAGCGGCCGGGAGCGGCTTTTTCTGCGAGTTGCCTGGCGCGCAAGTCGCGCAGGTCGCGGATATTTACATTCCGGATGGAATACACAAACTCATTCCGCAGGCGTTCGACCTGCGCGCCGAGGAGGGGATCCCCGCCGACACTCCGCAAGCGCACGAGGGCCAGGCGCTCATAGGCATGCGCCGGGCCGCCCTGCCCGTAGTAGCGGCAGAAACTCTCCAGGCTGCACGCCATCGGGCCGCCGGCGCCATAGGGTCGCAGACGCGTATCCACATGAAAAATACCTTCGCGCTTGGCCTTTATCACTTCCGCCAGCAGCCTCACGAATTTGTCGAAATATTCGGCGTTTTCAATGACTTCCGGACCGTCCGTGCGCCCGCTATCGCTATAGACGAACAACACCTCGATATCCGAGGCATACCCCATGGCAACCCCGCCGAACTTGCCCAGGCCAAACAACGCCCAGCGCGCCTCAAGACCGGCCACAGTGCGCGGCGTTCCAAAACGCGTTTTCAGACGGCGCTCCGCAATATCAGCGGCGGCGCGAATCACCTGCTCCGCCAGGCCGGTCAGCGCTTCTGCAAACGCACGCATCCTGATCGTTCCGATCTCGTCCCGGCTCCCGGAAGCCGGGATCGGGAGGACAACCGGATTCAGAATGTGGTCCAGGTCAATAAGAAAGAGCTCCCGGTCTTTGAAGGCGTTCAGTCGCCGGCTCTGTTCCTCAAATCGCTCTTCGCCGCGCAGCTGCTCCCGCAAATCCGCCTCCCGCTCCGCCGCCGGGCGGGCAAAGCGCTTGCCGGCCACGTGCGGCCGGAGCATCGGCAGGAGCGACTCATATTGCAGGCGGACAAAATCTTCCCACACGAAATCGCTTGTGCCCAGCAGGCGCGCCAAGTCCTGCAGGGTTCGGGGATTGGAAAACATCTCAACCCACTCCCCCCGCTCCGGCAATTTAAGCACCGCATCCACCATCTGCTCGAACCGGCACAAGGCCGCATAGGGATCGGGCGCGTTGCCGACGAAATAGGTGAATTGCTTGGTCAGCAGAACCGCCAACCGTATGCGGTCCAGGCTGGCGCTTCCCTCCGTTAATGCCCGACCGCCGGCGTCAAGCACGTCCATTTCGTCCTCGACCCGGCCTTCCAGGGTGCGAATGCGGACGTGCTCGATAGAAACACCCTGAAGCGCGAGCGCCGTGCTCATGGCATACAGAAAAGCCGGCGTATCCTGGGCCAGCACGCGCAGCCGGGTATAGCCTGCGCAGGTATCAATATCCATGCTGACCGGGTAGAGCACGGGCAGGCTATCCAGGTCAAGCTCCGCCAACCGGCCGGCGACCAACTCATTGACCTTGTGGCGGGCTTCGATCCGGCCCTCCGTGTTCAGGGCGTTCCCGGCGTCCCGGGCGTTCCCGGCGTCTCGGGCTTCCAGCAAGCCGAGAATAGTTTCCAGACATTTGCCAAACTCGCGGCGCCATTCTTCGGCCGGCAGATGATGCTGCACCACTCCGCAAAAGCGGTCAATAATCTTGCGCCGTTTTGGGAGCACCTCGTCAGTGGGCGCGTTCCGGCGGCGGCGCAGCGCTGACGTTTCCGCCGCCGCATGGGCATAGGTAAACACATCGCCGGAAAGAATATTGAAGCCCATGGCGGAGAGCACGCCGGTAATCAGCGAAAACTCGGCCGGATAATCGAAGGCCAGGACCGTGCAGGCTGTCTGGCCTTCCGGGCCCGGCTCGTAAACAACCTCCACCGGGTGTTCCGGCCGGAGTCGCTCCAGGCCGCGCAGGTGCGCATGGATCTGCGGCAGGCTAAAGACGGTAAAGTAATTATCATCTAACCGCGCCAGATGTTCATTCAGCGCCGCTTCCGGTATATCCGGGCATTGTGTCCGCATATCTGCAATGGTCGGCTTCATGATTCTCATTTATAACCGGTTTCGTCCAACCTGTCCAGTCGGCCGCGCATCCGCGCGCAACGACGCGCGGCTAATGGTTAATGGGGCATGGTTGATGGTTAATGAATTGCGTCAAGAACGGTCTCGCGGGAGCTCCTTCCTTCGTCCGGCAACTGCCGGACTATAGCGGGCAGGCTGCCCCTCCATGAATACAAATATTTTCGCGATATTGGAGGGCGGAGCGCCTGCGACGCCGCTGGTTCCAGCATGAATTATACAGCCCTGGTTATCGAACGATGCGCAAATCAAAGCTTGCCAGTCCGGCGGCGCGTGTGGCATCATATTTTATATGTTGAAAGACATCCAGAACTTGCCTGACGATCGGCAGATTCCCATCTGGAAAGCCGGCATCAAGAATTTGCTTTATCCCGTAAACGTGCTGGACCGCGAAAACAAAGTCCAGCATACCGTCGCACGGGTCAGCCTGTATGTGGACTTGCCGCATCATTTCAAGGGCACCCATATGTCGCGCTTCGTGGAAATCCTCAATGAACAGCGTGGCAACATTTCCCTGCGTAATATCGGCGCCATCCTCAAATCCATGATTTCAAAGTTTGATTGCACCACGGCGCACCTCGAAATACGATTCCCCTATTTTGTGGAAAAGACCGCGCCGGTGTCGAAGACCCGTTCCCTGATGGATTACCAATGCGCGTTCCTGGCCTCGTTCGATCGCCAGCACGAGCCGCATGCCCAGGATTTAATCGTGGAAGTCGTTGTGCCCGTGGCCACGCTTTGCCCCTGTTCCAAGGAAATCAGCGACCAGGGCGCGCATAGCCAGCGCTCGTGGATCACAATGCGCGTGCGCAGTCACGAACTGGTCTGGATCGAGGAACTGATCGCCTTTGCCGAGGATGAGGCCAGTTCGGGCCTGTATTCCCTGCTCAAGCGCGAGGACGAAAAACACGTGACTGAACGAGCCTATTCCCGTCCGCGCTTTGCCGAGGACATGGCCCGGGCTGTCGCGCACAAACTCCGGCAGGATAAGCGCATCGTCTGGTTCCAGGTGGAAAGCGAAAACATGGAAAGCATCCACAACCATAACGCCTATGCCATGGTCGTCAGCGCGAAGGCCCAAGGAAAAACCACCGACCATTTATGACGAAAAACAAGGCATTGTCCGGCGCCTGCCGCGGAAATTCCAACGCAATCGGAACAAGCATAATGGAAAGCCCGGAGCGCTGGACCTGGATCAGCCGACTGGAGCGCCAGCGCCAGGCAGCCGCAAAGTATCCGCGTCATCAACATTGGATGCGGGCGCATTCACACCAGCACGCCTACCGCGAAATAATGATTGTGCTCAAGGGTTGCGGCCCGCTGGGCGTCGGCGGTTGCGTTTACCGGGCCGCTCCCGGCACGGTTTTTCTATTCGATAAAGGGGAAGAGCACGATTTCGGATATTCCTCCGAGCACACCGACAGCCGCCACCTATGGTTGCACTTTATCAGTCCGCACCGGATAACCGCCAACGAAGCCGCGACGCGTAACGGCCGTCTCCTGGCCGATAAATCCGCCACCCGCTTTATGCCGCTCCAGGGCCCCTTTGTCGAGTGCCTGACGGAATACTGGAACGCTTGCGCCGACGGCGACTGTTCGCCCCTGGCCCTGGCCAGGCTGAAGGCGGTGGCAACCCTTGTGCTGTTGCAGGCCTGGCTCGGGCGGACGAATGCCATTGACAACGGCAGCGTTTCCGAGCATGGGAAGAGTGTCGTTGCGCAAATCCGCGATTATATCGCCGGGCACCTGAACGAGGATCTTTCCCTTCGCAACCTGGCCCACATGGCCGGCTACGAAGCCGTCTATTTCGACCGCCTGTTTCACAAATATACCAGCGAGTCATTGCGCCGCCATATCAATCGCCTGCGCCTGGAGCGCGCCGGGAAACTGCTTGACCAGGGAAGAACCGCCAAGGCCACGGCGGAACAGCTCGGCTTCGGCTCGTCAGCTTATTTCTGCCGTTTTTTCAAGACCGCCACCGGCCTGACACCTTCCGCTTGGGCCAATACCCGTCGGCACCGGGCCTGAGGCGCAATGCGGACAGGCAACCGCTGTTAGACGCTTTCCCGTAACGATCCACGTTTTTGCGTGCATGTGCTGGGGAGGGACAGCGTGCCGCTGTCCGCGGCGGGCAGAATGCCCGCCCTCCCTCGGGTTGCGGTCTCAAGCCCGCATTAGGCAAAGACCAGAAAAGACAATCTGTGACCATTCCCGCTATAGTCAAACGAACGGGAAAGCCGCTAGGATTACCGTGTTTTTTCAACCGATCTTTGATTGCATTACGTGCGTTCACAACCGGCAAAGACATACATTCAGGAGGCCACATGTATCGCTTAGGACAAAAAGAAGTTGACGAAGTCAGCAAGGTGATCAAGGCAAAGAAAATGTTTCGGGTGGGCGACCCCAAGAACGGCCACCTGCAGGAAGCCAACCGGTTTGAAAAGGAATGGGCGCAAACCATCGGCGTCAAGCACGCCCTGTTGCTCTCCGGCGGCGGCACGGCGGGATTGATGGCCGGGCTGGCCGGCATGGGCATCGGCCCGGGCGACGAAGTGATCGTGCCGGGCTATACGTTCATGGCCACGGCCGCCGCCGTCCTGATGGTCGGCGCCATTCCCGTCCTGGCCGAGATTAACGAGACCCTGACCCTCGACCCGCGCGACGTGGAAAAAAAGATCGGGCCGCACACCAAAGCCATTATTCCCGTGCACATCTGCGGCATCCCATCGAACATGAAGGCGATCATGGCCGTCGCGCGCAGGCACAAAATCAAGGTTATTGAAGACTGCTGCCAGGCGGACGGCGGCAGTTTCCGGGGCAAGCGCCTGGGCAGCTGGGGCCACGCGGGCGCCTACAGTTTCAACGATTTCAAGATCATGAGCGCCGGCGAGGGCGGCGCCCTGGTGACCAATGACGACAAGATTTGCGAAATGGCCGGAATTTATTCCGACAGCGGCGCGGCTTTCCGTCCATATGTCAAGAAATTCACCGTGCCGATATTTCTGGGGTTCCAGTTCCGCACCACGGAAATTACCGGCGCCATTCTGCGCATGCAGCTGCAGCGGCTGCCCGGCATACTCGCCGACCTGCGCCGGATCCGCGCGCGGTTCATCGCCGAGCTTAAGGGCAAGCCCGGCATTCGCTTCGCGCCTTCCAACGATCCGAAGGGCGATTGCGGCGTGGTGGTCAGCTTTCAATTTGAAAGCGAAGCCGTCGCCCGGATATTCGCCAAGTCCAAAGGCGTTGGCGGCTGGCTGCCGATCGACAGCGGCAAGCACGTGTATTCCAATTGGGACCCGATTCTCAAACATCGCATCGGCCATCACCCCGGCATGAACCCCTATAGCATGCCGCAGAACAAGCGCCTGCGCCTGAAATACACCAAGACCATGTGCCCGCGCACGCTGGACATCCTGAAGCGGACAGTCTATGTCTCGCTCCATCCGGATTGGACAGCGGACCGGATCCGCGCGCGGATCGAAGCCTGCCGCCAGGCGGGCGCAAGTTTATGAACCTGAATTTTTAACGCTCTACAGGAAAAGGCCATGACCGGATTGGAGGCCGGACGCATCCAATCCTGGAGGAGTTTACAAGCAATTATGAAAAAACTATCGGGTTGCTCAAGTTTCATTGATGTCAATGCGTTCTTTGGCAAGGCTTCGACTGGCGCCTCCGAATTCCCGCTGATCCGGGATCGCCTGGACTTCATGGACCGGCTTGGAATCAGCAAGGCCCTGGTCTGGAACACCGAGGCGCGCCAGAATCAGGCCCTGGCAAGCAATCAGAAGATGATCGATGAAATTGCGCGAACACCCAAAGCCAGGGGACGAATAATTCCGGCGCTCGCAGTTTCCGGCCTCATGCAATACGAGCGCGACGGCATCAAGAAACTAAAGCGCCAAATGATCGACGGGGAAACCCGCGCCCTCCGCTTCGCAAACGTGTTTAAAGCGCTCTCCCTTTGCCAGCTGGAGCCGGTGATCCGGGGCATTGCCGGACTAAAGCCTTTTATTGTTATGCGTCATGACGAGAGCAATATCCAGGACATCCTTGAATTCACGGCTATGTTCCCGAAGGTCCCGCTGGTTCTGACCGAGGTTATGTGGGGACCTACCATGATCGTATTCGACCTGATGAGACGCCGGAAGAACATCCTGGTGGACAATTCATGGCTGCATACAAATGGCGCCGTTGAACAGGTTGTGGAACACTTCGGGGCCGAACGGCTGTTGTTCGGGACGGGAAACAAGTCGCATGGCGGCGCGGCAATCGCCCAATTGGCCAGAGCCGACATCACGGAGCCGGAACGGCAGCTTGCCATGCACGGCAATCTGGAACGTCTGCTCGGTCTCAAAGGCGCGGCAAAGGCCGCGCCGGTTCCGCCAGCCAAGCCGGCGGATTCCCTGTGGGGCCGCTGCCTGGCCGGGAAAACGCTTGGCGTTGACATCGTGGACGCCCATTTCCATCTGGGCCCCTCCGGCGGTTATGTTCTGAAAGACCACGAGGAACACAGCCAGGTAAAATCCGCGTTGAAAGTCATGGGCTCGCTCGGCATGCAGACCGTGATCGTTTCCGGGATGCATGCCCTACTGGGCGAAGCCGTGGCGGGGAACGATCTGCTCGAAAAAGTCCTGCTGCCCCATTCGGACCGTTTCAAGGGCTACCTGGGGTTCAACCCGTTTTACGCCGATGCTCTGGTCAAAAATTTTGACCGGTATTTTTCAGGGCCGTTCTTTTTGGGGTTCAAAACCCTCTGCGGCTATTGGGGCATAAAGACCAATGACCCTCGTTTCGAGCCTATGTGGGCTTATGCCAACCAGCATCGTCTGCCCGTGCTTTACCATACATGGGGCAAGGACGATATCATCCCGCTCAGGGATGTTGTTAAAAAATACCCGGACGCGCATTTTCTGATTGGCCATTCCGGCGGTCCCCAGAATGGACGCCGTGAGGCGGAACCCCTGGCGCAGGAAAATCCAAATGTCTTCCTCGAGTGGTGCGGGAGCTTTTGTAACGCAGAAGCGTGGGAAAAAACACTGCAGAAGGTCAATCCCCGGCAGGTTGTTTTCGGCACGGACGCCATGCCTCATGACATCTACTGGGAACTTGGACGCCTGCTTTCACTGGACGTGCCCGACGAAATCCTGGTTCCCATCCTGGGGCAGAACATGCGCCGCATATTGGCCCTGCGCCGGTAAGGTCTGAAATGTTAAACAAGGGAATTACAATAGTGGTGCTGCTGAATTTATTCTGCGGTTCCGTTCTCGCAGGCCAGGCATCAGGAACAGCTGAGAACAAGGATTGGGGCACAGTCGTGGCATTTGGCGATTCAATCACCCGCGGATATGGTGTTCCCGCCGGTTCCGGCTGGGTGGAATTGCTGCCTGGACTGTTGAAGGAAAGGAGGGGTCAAACCATTTCCGTGTTCAATGCGGGCGGCAATGCCAACACTTCCGCCGAAGGCATGCAAAGACTTCAGAAGGATGTGCTCGCCCATATGCCCGGACTTGTGTTTGTTGAGTTCGGGGGGAATGATGCCGTGCATAGCGCCCGGGCGGTAAGCGTTGACGATTTTGAGAAAAACCTCCTGGAAATAAACAAACAGGTTCTGGCCAAAGGCGGAAAAATAGTTCTGGTTACCTTCCCTCCTGTGGTGAACGAGCGGCATGCATGCCGGAAAGATTCCTACTACGCTAAATGGGGCGGCTTTGACCAATGCATCGAGCAATATCGCCAGCGTACCAGGGACATTGCAAAACGCCTAGAATGTCCGCTGTTTGATTTGGATAAGTTTCTAAGAGATCTCATGAAAGCGGATTCCAAGGATAAAATCATCGCCAAAGACGGTGTGCATCTCACAGCGGAAGCCCACCGGCTTGTCGCCGGGGCGGTCCTGGATTTTCTTGAGGAAAACGCCAAAATCTGTTCGCAGAATTATCCGAAATGATCTTCCTGATTTACCGGCCGACGCCATAATCACGGCATGATTAGTCCTGAAGTTCACGGTCGCCGGCGTTGAAAGCACAGGCGTCCCGGGTGTTTTCCTTGCCGCGCCATTGCGTTTTTCATCGTTTATTCCTGCAGGCGTTTGCCTTCGTCGATCCGATATGAGCGCAGCGGGCGGGGCCCTGCTTTGCCAATCGCGCGGTCATGGCAATCACCATCAGGTACCCTTTTTCCGGTTCGGCCGATACAATTTTTATGCCGAGCACTTGTTGGCGCGGCCAGGGGTTGCGCCACCAGGTTACATAGGCATAGCGCCCCATATTGTTTTTCCAGGCGACAAATGCTTTATCGAGCTTCTTCTCCTTTGGCCCGCTCCAATCCCCAAGCTGGCTCCCGCCGATGAGGGGAACCTCAACCTGCCGCCCGCCCTCCAGATGAATATGGAGCGCGGCCAATTGGACCTGGCGCGCCACATCGAAACCGGTCAGCAAAACGAACAGCGCATTCAACCGCCGGCGCACGGGAATCGCGCCGACCGACACCGGCCCATTCCCGTTTCTACCGCCTCGCAGGGCAATCAGCGACCGGCCCTGGTTGCGCCGCAGATCAATCACATCAAACGGTATGCCCTCAATTTTGTGAAGGCCGCATGGCAGCGGCAGTGGATAAGCCGCCTGGTTCGGGGCACAATTATAAAAGTTGCGATTACACCAGGCGCGCAAATCAATACACTCATCATGACCCTTGCCAAACAGCGCTCGCCGCCGGGCCTGTTCTTTTTGAATCGCTGTTTGGCGCATTAGATTGATCGCGCTCATACGGTTAAGGTGCGCCGCATAGACTGGTTCCCCGGAAGCACTGGCACTGCAAGCGCCGGCAAGCCTCCGGGCCTGCTGGACATGCGACTTGCGGATCGACGGACGATATCCTTGATCCGACAAGTTGAATTGTTGATCCAGCGACCGGATAACTTCGCCAAAGCCCGGCGAGATCGACAGGAATCGCTCCGAAAAGCGCCGCGCAAAAATCGACTCGTTTTCCTCGCGGGAATGCCATGCAAAGTCCGCGCCCGCCACCAGCCCGTACCAGGCGTTCATAATCGGCCCCGTATGACTCCAGAACGTGTTGATCAAACCGGCGGCGCCGGCCTTTTTCAGCACGAGCGCAAATTGCATGTTATTGGCAAAACGGCCCGAAGTTGAAGGCGGAGTATCTACCCCGTCGCCGCTGGCCTTGGAAGCGCCGATGATTTCAAACCCATGATCCTGCAGGAACCGAACATGCGGGAAAGGCGTAAAGCGGCGCCTGGCCCATGAGTCAACCCAATACCGCGACAGCAGCCGCCGGTCCCGCGGGCTGATGGCACGATTCCTGGCTGCGGCCGCCATATCCGCGTCCAGCAAGGTTCCATACTTCTTGAACAGCGGATGCCATTTCAGAAGGGGATAATCCCACCACGGCTGATTTTCCCCGAAGTAACACCAATCATTAATGAGGATATCCTTCGGGAAATGGTCAATGTCTTCCGGGCATTTGATCAGCATATCGCCCCACATGATGGGGCGCTTGCCCTGTTCCAGGACCCAGCGCGATAATTTTGTGTAATAATCCGTATAGATTCCGGCCATGCCGCGCAGCCGGGCCCTGCGGGTGCAGCGCGGGCACAAGCAGCCCAGCCGGAACACCTCGTCGCCGGAAATATGCGCATACTTCGCGCCACGATGCACTTCGAGGACTTCTTCCCACAACTCCTTCATCAGGACCAGTGTTTTAGGATTGGATGGACACATTTCTTCGATGCGGTCGGGCAGCTCCCGCAAGGATGCGTAGTGCGCATGGCATAAATATTGGCCGGCATGGCCCAGCGAATCCAGCAGAGGAATCATCTGGATGCCATAAGCAGCGGCAAGCTCAATCAGCGCGGCAATCTGGCCCTTGGTAAATGCCAGGGGGTGAGAAATATCGGGATGCCGTTCCCAACTGAAACGATCGTCATATTCCAAACAGATGGTATTTACTTTATAAGCGCCCAGGCGCGTGATAATCCCCTTCAATTCATTAAACGTGGGGGTGTTCGCGAATAAATCCAGGTGGACGCCGCGCAGGGGCAAATTCGGCCAATCCAGTATTCGGCACATCGGCAATGCCCCAGTATGCTTTGCCATGATCTGCCTGAGCGTTTGCAGCCCGTAAAAAAGCCCGCGCAGGTCCGTGGCTGCGATCCAAATGCCCCGGACGCCGATTTCCAAGTGATAGGCCTCCCGCCTCAGCGCCGGCGCCACGGCGCGCAATGCGGGAACATCGGGTTGAATCAGAAGCGCTAAAAACGCTTTTTGCGGGGCAGCCACCCGATGCAGCGCGCCAATTCCCAGCACGCGTTCAACATGTAAAAACGGAATATCACAATAGCAGGTCATATGCTGCGCCGGCACAGGCAGCCGGCCCGGGCGCAATTCGATTTTTTGAGGTAACGGGATTAAACTATTCATTGGATTCCCAGCCAATATAGACGTTTATACTTGTCCAAAACAATAATTTCAGAATGTATAAAAGCGTTGATAACACAGTACAATTTTTTCCGCCAAAGGCGGATCCGCCTTCTGGCGGAAAGTTATCAATTGACGAGACCTAACCCCTGGTCGCCTTCGGCGCCGCCATAGGCGGGTAAACCTTTCCCACCTGGCTCCGCCGAAGCGCTTCGCCCAGGCGAGAGGGAGAGGGTATATTATTTTGGACACCAATGATTTCATCTAATGCTTGAAGCATCTCTGGCCGGTGAAGACCATGGCCGCCTTGACTTCGTTGCAGGCCTCGATGCTCTCGAAATCACGGTCCGAGCCGCCCGGCTGGATCACGGCCGCAACTCCCTCGCGCAGGCCGACATCCACGCCATCCCGGAACGGGAAAAAGGCGTCGGAAACCATGCAACTTCCGATGATCCCGCCTTTGCGGCGGCTGACCTCGTGGTCAATTTCGGCCTTGATTCCCGCATCTTTCAAATTGTTGTAGGGGATTTTCTGCTGTTCCCAGCAAAGCCGGTCGGCCAGTTTGCGGTATGCCTTGTCACGGGCAATTTCCGCCACGCCGACGCGGTCCTGCTCGCCGGCGCCGATGCCTACGGTAACGCCGTCCTTGACGAAAATGACCGAATTACTGGTCACGCCGCACTCAATCAGCCAGCCGAAGAGTAAGTCGTCGTATTCTTTTTCCGTCGGCAGGCGATTGATTTTGTATTCCTTGCCCTTGTACATGGCCTGGGCAGGCAGAAGCTGGGTTTTGTCGCGGGTCTGCGGCACAAACGACCACTGTGCCACCAGGCCGCCATCCACCAGCGCTTTAAAATCCACGACGCGCTGGGCGGCGAATTCGGCCAGGCGCGCCATGTTGGCAATGCGCATGACGCGCAGGTTTTTCTTCTTGGCAAACAGGTCCAGAACTCCGGCGGCAAAATCCGGCGCCGCCACCACTTCGGCATACTGCTGGAGGATCAGTTCGGCCGTGTCGCGGTCCGCCGTGCGGTTAAGCACAATGGCCCCGCCGAAGGCAGCCACGCGGTCGGCAATGTTGGCGCGGGCATAGGCCTCGGCCAAAGTGGCGGCCTTGGCCACTCCGCACGGATTGTTATGCTTCACAATGGCCACGCAAGGCGTATCCATCATGTAGCGCAGGATATTCAGGGCATTATCTACGTCGGTTAGATTGGTCTTGCCCGGATGCTTGCCCGACTGGAGCAGTTCGACGTCCGACGCCAGATACCGGCCCGGCTGGATACTGCGCACCTCGCCCAGGATCAGGTTGCCGTTGACCAGCTTGAACAGGGCCGCTTCCTGGCCCGGATTCTCGCCGTAGCGCAGGCCCTTGTCGATGCCGTCAATCAGCCATGAGGCCTTTTCGTAGCAGAGCGTCTGCCGCGCGGCGCCGTCAATAAAACTGATCTCCAGCCGCGGCGGAAAATGATCGTCCATGATGGTTTTGTAGGTTGACTTGAAATCCTGAATGGCCATGGTGACTCCCTTAATGAAATGTCGATGTGGTTGAATTCCAAATATGTAATGATGCCGGATATTTCAGCGAAAAGCAAGCCGGGCCCGAGCTCGCTTGAATTTAATAAATGGGTTCTTCCGGAAATAGCGTGGGATTTTTCATTGACCAAAAACAGGAATTGACGCCATATTAACGCTTGATCATGACTCACTCTTCGTCCGTCATTCCGAGCGGAGTCGAGGAATCTCATGTCCCGCGAGGCGTTTTACGTTTACATGATGACCAACAAGGGACAGACGACGCTGTATATCGGAGTCACGAACAGCATGGTGCGTCAGATACAACCTGAATCGTCTTGTGGACTACGCGCAGTACAACGATCCGCGGGATGCGATTGCGCGAGAGAAGGAGGCCCTGATCGGAAAGATGAATCTGACGTGGGCGGATTTGGCCGCGAGTGTGCTCGGACTCGGGTCGGCACCCGCACCGGGGGGGGGGGGGGGGGGGGGGGGGGGGGACTGAGATCCCTCGACAAGCTCGGGATGACGGATGTGGGCGCTCGGGATGACGCAGGGGCGGAGCGGTAGGATATCGCCGAGGATAGCACTCAATGCGAAATCCCACGCTAAACCCTGAAGGACCAAAAAATGGATTGACTTGGATGGCGGGGGCCAATAGAGTTTTTTACATGGTTCATCTGTTTGAAGCCGCGTTGGATTCAACGGCCCACCTGCGCCGCTTAGTTAAAAACATGAGCGACTTTAATCCCCTACAACAGGCTTTGCTCTGCGCCGCGTGCGCATTCATCCTGGCAAGTTTGTTTTTTTTTGTCAACGGGAAAACGCGCTGGAGCCTCGTATGGCTGACCGCCGGCGGCCTGAGCCTGAGCCTGTTTGCGTCCGGCCTGGACCCGTTTCTCAATTCATGGGACGAGCGCTTCCACGCGCTGGTCGCCAGGCACATGATGGATGCGCCGTTCCGTCCGATGCTGATCTGCAACCCGGTCCTGCCGTATGATTACCGCGACTGGACCGCCGATCATATTTGGGTTCACAAACCGCCGTTGTTTCTCTGGCAGATCGCGCTGGCCTTCAAACTGCTGGGCGTTTCCGAATTCAGCCTGCGCCTGCCCAGCGTGCTGATGACCGCCGGGCTAATCCCGGTCATCTACCGCCTCGGCCGGATTGCCGTGTCCGCCCGCGTCGGCTATTGCTCGGCTTTTCTTTACACAACCTCCGCTTATCCCCTGTTGCTGCTGACCGGGTATATAAATCTGGACCACAACGACACTGCCTTCGTTTTCTATGTGACGGCCAGCTTGTGGGCCCACGCCGAATACGAGCGTTCGGGGCGCCGTTTCTGGCTTTTGCCGATCGGCCTGTTCGCGGGTTGCGCAGTGCTGGTTAAATGGCTCACGGGATTACTCGTGTTCGGCGGCTGGGGCCTTGCCCTGCTGGGGGACAGCCGGCGCCGGCGCCAGTTCCGTCCCTACCTGGATATAGGCATAAGCCTGGCCATAGCGCTAGCCGTTTTTCTGCCATGGCAATGGTATATAAGCGCAACCTATCCGCTGGAAAGCGCCTATACGCGCCTGCTCTATTGGCGGCATGTGGTGGAGGTCATGGATGGACACATGGGCGGATACGGATATCATTTCTCGATGCTCGCCCGGCAATACGGCCCCTGGGCGCCTTGGTTGATCGGGCCCGCATTGATCATACTGTTGTTCCGCATGTCTTCAAGGCGACTGAAAATCACATGGTCGGCCTGTGTGCTTGCGATATACGCCTTTTTTTCGTTCATAGTCAAAACAAAGATGTGCTCGTTCTGTTTCACCGTCTGCAGCATCATCTATGTGGCCTTCGGGGCGGGGCTGGGACTGGTCATTGACCGCCTGACGCTGGCGCGGTTTCCCAGGACGGCCCGGCTGGTCATCGTGGGCCTACTGGCCGGCTTGGGATGGAGCACGCTGGACCTCGCGAGTTTCGCCCGCGATCATGCCGGCGTCAAGGGCAACCGCTATCGCCTGGCAAAACTGCACAACACTGCGCTATACAAAACACTCCCCAGCCTCCTGCCCTCGAACGATTTCATCATCTTCAACTGCGGCGAATGTTTCCACGTGGAGCTGATGTTTTACACCGATTTTACGGCCTACCCCCGCGTGCCCAGCCGGCCGGAATATGACCTGTTAAAAAGCCGGCATATTCCCATGGCCGTGTTTGACGACGGCAAGCTGCCCGGCTATCTTATGGATGACGCCGCAGTTTTCAAAATCAAGCCGTGTCTGATGGATGTGTGGTAGTTATTCTGCCGGAGTTCGAAGGCCTTATGATAAACGGTAAAAAAGTTGTCGTGGTAATGCCCGCGTATAATGCGGCCAGGACCCTGCAACAAACCTACGCGGAGGTCGTCGCGGAGAACGTGGCCGACCTGATTATCGTCGTCGACGACGCCAGTCATGACGAGACGGTCGCCGTCGCCAAAACACTGCCGAACGTCATGGTGTGCGTGCACGCATCCAACCGGGGCTATGGGGCCAACCAGAAAACCTGCTATCGAATGGCCCTCGAGTCCGGCGCGGATATCGTCGTCATGATTCACCCGGATTATCAATACACGCCCAAATTGCTGCCCGCCATGGTCAGCCTGGTCGCCAACGGCCTTTATCCTTGTGTCATCGGCTCCCGAATCCTGGGTAGCAACGCTGTCCGGCTGGGCATGCCGCGCTGGAAATACCTGGCTAACCGGCTTCTAACGCTGGCAGAAAACGCATTGCTCGGCGCCAAGCTCTCGGAATATCATACGGGGTACCGCGCGTTCTCAACGGAACTCCTGCGGCGGCTGCCGCTCGCCCGTAACTCGGACGATTTCGTATTCGACAACCAGATCCTGGCGGAAATTTTATGGCTGGGAGCCACTATCGGCGAGGTCAGCTGTCCGGCCCATTATTTTCCCGAAGCCTCGTCCATCAATTTTCGGCGCAGCGTGACCTATGGATTCGGCTGCCTGGCCACGGCGCTGGCCTACCGGCTGGCCAAGGCGGGGTTGAAACAATCGAGGCTTTTCAATTAGGCCGCCGAGGAATGGGGCGACTTTGCCGTTCTCACGAACGGCCCCTACAATCCGTCAGCTGACGGATAGCCGCGGTTCGAGCAGCGAGAACCGCACCGGATTGTCCGCCATAGGCGGATCCGCCCCTGGCGGAAAATTCCTATACGTCAGGAAAAATCCGTTGCACCTATTCGCGCATCATCCGGTAGGTTTTCTGCACGGCATCGAACGGGCATTTGGCCAGGTAGCCGGCAATGGCGGCATCGTAGGCGGCGGTATGGGCAAAAGCCTTGCGGGCCAGGTCAAAGCGCGTCTTGAACGCGAGTTTGCCACCGGATTGATTCAGCTCCGCCATGATCGCCGGGTAATCGGCCGGATCGGTGACGGAGGCCACGCGCAGGAAATTCTTCGCCGCCGCCCGCACCATGCATGGCCCGCCAATGTCAATGTTAGCCCGCGCTTGTTCGGGCGTCACGCCCGGTTGGGCAATCGTCCGGGCAAAGGGATACAGGTTGACAACCACCATGTCTATGGCCACCCCCTTGACACGCTGCAAGTCCGCCGCATGCGCCGGATTATACGTTTCGCTTAACAGGCCCAGGTAGATTTTGAAGTCCAGCGTCTTGACCAGCCCGCCCTGCATCTCCGGCTGGCCGGTATAGTCGGAAACTTGCACAAGATTCTTTTTTGCCAGGCTCGCGCCCAGGCATTTCTGGAGCGCCTGGAACGTGCCGCCCGTGGAATAGAGCGTCAAACCGGGATTGATCCGCACCAGCCCGGGGATAAACGCTTCCAGTCCCGCCTTGTCCGACACGCTGACCAGCACATGTTGAACGCGCACCGCGCCATCAATCTGCTCGACAAAATTCAGCGCCATGGTTTTCCTCCAACGAAATTTCACCCGATGCGGGAATGCCGAATTCGAACGGTTGGCATCATATGATCGTTCATTAACGCCCTATGATTATCGAGCCCCGGTGGATGAACTCGAAGGCGCCGATATCAACCGTGCGTTCGATGATCCGCCGATGCCCATCCATATCCACGGAGGTGTTCATCCAACTATCGTTGATTCCCCGGTTAATGCAGGGCGAATCAGGGGAAAGCCGGTAAGGGCCGGCGGCCGAAGTCATTAATGCGGGATCGTTGGTGATATTGCCCGCGCCGCTGAGCGCTTGACCATACCCGGCAGGATAGTTGGTCGCCGTCGTGCAGCAATAGGCCAACGTGCCCTTGTAGTAATTGTTCGTAAAGTTGCCGGAAGTGCCGTAAAAGTCATCTATATTCCCCAGGATGATGCAGTTGGACGCTGTCAGGTTTGCGATGCCGCCGCCAAGGCCCCGATCTCCCGTCGTGTAATAGCCGTGCACGGTATTACCCATAATGGTGCAATTAAAGGCTGCGCCGCCATTCAGCCCGCCTCCCGGTCCCAGGATCGTAGTGGCGTTGCTCACAATCAGGCAGTTATAGAACGACATTTTATAACCACCGCCCGAGTTTTCTCGCGATCGATTACCCATGATGACGGAATTCCAGCAACTGTTCTGAGCGTCGGCAACCCCGCCGCCATATACCCCTCCACCATTGCCGCCACTAGAAGGGATACCCGCCGAATTATAACTGATAATACAATTGCTGATCGTGGTGTAGTACGCGCCGCCGCCGTAGCTGGTGTTGCTCACGACATTCCGGGTAATCGTGCAATCGTATGCCTGGGCATAGAGGGTTGCCCTGCCGGCGATCCCGCCCCCGTATTTGGCGCTGTTCCCCTGTATGGTGCAGTTCCGCGCTACCGCGTAAGCGATGCCGCCGCCATAGTTCAACGAATTGTTACCGATAATCAGGCAGTTGGAGACGAGCCCCTGCCCCGCGCCGGACCCGCAAACCCCTCCGCCGTTATAATCATGAACATCGGTGCCCCCGGCAAGCAGGCAGGCCCCGTTCGTGACCGTAAACCCGACCAACGATGCCCCGTTGGTGATAAAAACGCCGCGCACGGCATTGGGGCCATTGGCAGTCGCGAGGGAATCCCAACGACCGATGATGACGGTGTCGGCCCAATTCGTGCTGAAAGCGCGGACGGTAATCGCTTTCAAGATCACCACGCGGTTGCTCGCCGCGTGGCCGGTAGCCACCGTTTGCCCCGCGTCATACAAGCCGTTGGAAACCATGACGGTATCGGATGCCACACATTGGGCATCGTCAATCGCCTGCTGGATATTGCTCGCCGCCGTCGTCCAGTTCGTAAAAGGACTCTCCGCCCCCGCATTGTCCTTGACGACATAATGCGTGTCGGCAAGCGCCGCGCCGGCACAGACAAACCCGAGTAACGCAACGAATAATACGGGGTGTTTCATGGTTATCGATATTATTATTTTACGATCCCCACGTCAAGCACCTCATCGTTGGGATTGGGATGGACCAACGCGGACTCATGATCTATGCTCACCGGCAGATTCAACCCCGCGCTCCCCGGCTCGGAAAGCAGGCGCACGGTCAAAACAACAGATGAGCGAGATGATGATGACCCCCATGAAAGTCGGCATGATCGGCGTCGGCGGATTTGCGGGCGGCCATCGAGCACCGCAAGCACCTGTTCGTGGAAAAGCCGATGTGCTACACCGAGGAGGACCTGCGCATCATGGTGCCGCTCATGCGCAAGGCTTTTGTCAAGTTCATGGTGGGTTTCAACCGGCCCTACAGCCCCCTCATGCAGGCCCTGAAGCCGATCTACCGGCGGCATAAAGAAGGACGGACGACAGACGCCAGCCCTGAAGTCCCAGAGGAATAAGAAAAACGTCAACACCACCCTCGTCTACCGCATCATCGGCGATTTTCCGCAACGCGTTTGGCCAACGCTCTCAATATATCGCGATCCCTGGACCCGATTTGCATGGTGTATCCTTCCTTGACCGCTATATATGGCCATGCAGTTGAACAAGGGCCGGCCGATCAGCGCACGGTAAAAATCGTGCCTTTGGGCGGGGGGATCGTCAGGCGGACGACCGTCCCAGTCGTGGCAAGGGTGCTCTGACTCCACCCATTCGACGCCGTGCAGGAGCCTGTGAAAAGCGTGCCGGCGAAATCGTTGGTAATCACGAGCCTGGGCACATTGGCCAAAGCGTTGTCAGGGTCGGCCATAATCGTCTGCTGATCGGCTTCCGACATACGATGCCAGACCGCAATGCGCCCGCCGCCGCCCCCGCCGCTGTAGTAGGATAAAGTGCCGGTATCCACCGCCGACTCGCCATTGGCGCTCAACTGGCCGGCGCCGCGGAACACATTAGCCACGATGAAAATGCCGCCGCCCGATCCTGCGGCGACATAGATGCTGGGGGGTTTACCACCGTTCGCCTTGATGGCACCGTCCAGAAGCACGGTTCCCGAAGCCTTAATCCAGACCAGTCCTCCGCCGCCGCCGAGGCCGTAGCCAAGGCCCCCTGCACCGCTACCGGGGGAAATGGGCGCATTGGTTATCCCGTTAGGGTTGCCGCCCGCCCCCCCAAAGCCCTTTCCGCCTTTTCCCCCGTAGCCCCCGCCGCCGCCGTAGTTGCCGGTGCCAACGCCCTTGCCCGGGCCGTTGCCGCCACTATAGCCCAACCCATTGGCATTGAATCCGCCGCCCGCCAGGATTGTTACATTCTTTGCGTTGAAAAAAACCGAGCCGCCATTGGTCCCTTCAGAAGCAGGATATATCCAGGAATTGTTGTAAATCACGATATCGTTTACGACCGTGACACGCGCACCGTAATTCGTCGTCATGGTATTCGTCGGACCGCTGTATACGTAGAGGCAACCCGCATTGGTAAGAATCAGCGAATCGCAATCGAGCTGCTTGTATTCGCCCGGCGTGATGATCGGCAAGAATTCGTTTGTGTTGAAGCCGCGCCCCATTTTCAGGGTGGCGTTGTCGATCGTCAACGTGTTCGTCACCTTCAAAACGAAACAACTCTCCGCCAGGACGACATTGGCATTATTGGATATGGAAAGAGAGGCCAATGACGTATTCGTCACCCCGAAAATGCGGCCACCCTCAAAATTCGACCAGTCGGTTGTCGGCATGTCGGGCAGATACAAGGTCCCCTCCTCGCTGTTGGGCACGTTGTAGGGGCTGCTCGCTCCTGCGCTATTGAACCGGACAGTGGGTTGTGAGGCTAACCCGCTCTGGGCCGCTTGATCATAGATAACGGCAATACGTCCGCCGCCGCCGCAGCCCGAATAAGCATTCCCCGCACCCCATTTCCCGTTCGCCCCCTTGGCCGTGAGATAACCGTTGGTCGTTCCCTCAAACGTCCGGCAGGTAATATAGATGGCCCCGCCGGAACCGCCACCGCCCACGTAGGTTGAGACCGTTCCGTTCGCTTTGATGGTGCCGTTGACGGTGACGGCCGCGTTGGTTGCATCGATCCGGACTGCGCCGCCGCCAGCAGCGCCGACGCCTTTGGCATAGCTTCCTCCACCCGCACTACCCGGAGCAACAGGCGCATTGGTCAGCCCATACGGGCTGCCGCCGGAGACCTTACTCCCGCCACTACACGTGCCGTAGCCACCGCTCCCGCCATATCCGGCGCCACTCCCGTAATTAGCCGGGGTGCCGGAACCACCCGATTGGAGACCTCCGCCCGGACCACACGCGTTGGTCCCGCAATACCCGCGACCCTCTGCGTCAATCGTGCCTCCCGCCTGCAAATCGAAATTTGTACCGCAGACGATGTAGACGCGGCCATCGGCCGGCCAGCTGCCGTCGGCGTTCGTGGTCGTGGCCGAGTTGGTCACGTGCGTGACGATCGCGCCGTCTTGAATGCTGACATTGGTGGCGGTCAGCGCCGTGTCCCAATTCGAGAATGTCAGCCTGGCCGTGGCGCCGGATATTGTCAGCGAGGCGAGATTCGCGGTGGCGTTGGTCAAAAGCACGCTGCCGTTGGTAATGAGCACATCCACCCCGTCTCCCGGAACACCCGCGGGATTCCACTTGGCGCTGTCGGACCAGTATCCGCTACTGCCGTTCCATGTCGTTGCCGCGTGGACAACGGGGAACAAACCCGCCCATGCAACGACAAGGCACACCACGCCTGCGTCAGGCCGAAACCACCTGCGCGCCCAATTGCCTTGTCGAGTAGACTTTTTCATTTGCTTTATGACATAATAACAGGGATATCGGTTTCACTCAACCAGATATTTCGTTGTCGCGGTGCGACTCTTTAACCGATAGGGATCGGATCCGTTCGATTTCCTGACGCGCGAGCGCACCCCGGCGACCCGCTTAACCGATGATCGTCCGCAGGCTCCGATCGAAAGCACTGACAGACACCTGGCGTGCCGCGCTCCAATTGATATAGCGGATGGCCAGAAGATGCGGGCCTTTCCGCAACAGGATGGAGGCTACCGTTCCCGTTCTTACGGTATCGCCAATCTGCCGGCCGTCAACAAAGGCGACAAAGTGCATGTCCGCGCCGAACCAGAAAATAAGCTCTTGGTCGCCATCCAGCTCGAACGGGATAAACACATAGGCGCTGCGGCCCAGTTCCTTGCCGACAAAACCGGGCGCCATATCCAGCCGGCCCCGGCTCATCTTCGCCGTTTGAGGCAGGAGAGTTTGATCCGCCGCGACCAGGCGCTTCGGCAGGGTTCCCATCTGGTCGGGCGGCACCGCGAACCTCCGGTCCACCGGCCCAAAAACATAAGCCGTCTGGCCCACCTGCCCCGGCCATCGTGCCGCGTTGGCCCGGTAGGCGTGGAGCAACGGAGCGTAAGTCAACGCAAGGGAAATTATCCTGTGCCAATAACGCAGGGCTTTGGCGTTGCACCATTCATCATGCGGCTGGCGCCGTTTCCATGCCTCGGCTGTCTCCAGCATCTCCCGCAGAACCTGGGCCAAGCGTTCCGGGTTGGGAATATCCCGGTTCTGTTTCTCCGCACACAGGTGATAGTAGTGCACCATGGCTTCCAGCAGCAGGGCCGCTCCCTGCGCATACCAAACCCAATCCTCGAAATGACGCATGATAAACTGGCGGGAGTCCGGCGCGAGGCAGGCGGTGGCCCGCCCGGCGCGCGCCCGCAGGTCGCGGGCATCGTTCAGGGCCTCCTGCTTTTCCGCAATCAAGGCATGCGGGCCGGGACAACGCGCCGTCGGAAAGTCAACGCCGGCGAAAAAAGGTATGGATGAAAACAAGGACCTCCCTCCGATCGGGAAGCGCAACAGTTCTCCAGCAGGGGTGACAAAACGGACATCGTCCAACATCACCTGACTCCAGCGCATCGCCTCAAAACGCCCCGGCAGGCAGGACTGGATGCCGAAATAGCCATGGCCGGCGAAGAACATCCGCGCGTTCACGGCTTCTACTTCCATAAGAACGTCCGCCAGCTCCGGCAGATCCGTTTCGAACTCGGCCTTGAGAAAGGCACACACTTCGGCCTTGGGGTTAACTGACGGATCTTTGACATAACGGCAGAAAAACTCGGCGTTGAATCCGCCGAGCGTATCGAAACAGCACAATTCCATATCCTTGGGGATCGGATCCTCTGCCCGCCAGCCGGCCAGCGCCGGATACAAAGGCCGTCGGCTGGGCAGGACATTCGGATACGGGCTCCAAGAGTCATGCTCCGTCGCAATCCGGCCTTCGACCCAGCTCGCACCCAGGGCGCGGGCCTCGTTCAGGAACTGCTCATAATGCCCCAGGGCCGCGGTGGGATAAAAGTTCCGGCCCCAGTATTCGCCATTTAAATCGAAACCCACCTGGACGGGATTGGTCACGGCGGCACGCCGGACTCGCGGGTTGAAAGGAAGATTCAAGTGGTGGTCCCCGGCCGTCGAATCGTCGGCCACGATAATATCCGGGTATTTCCGCGCGGCGGCGAGCAGGGCTTCACTAAAGACATAGGCGTCCGAGTGCAGGTTAAACGACAATTGCAGACCGTGCCGCACGCATTTGGCGTGGAGCGCGTCCACAATCTTTGCGGCGATCTCTTCCATGGAGAGGGATTGAGATTTCAGACTGGATATTACGATTGTTGAAATTTCACAAATCCACACGGCGAGGCCTGTCAGGCGCGGGGCAATCTCCAAAATTTCGTCAATCTGTTCGTTTAACACCTGGTATACCATGGGGGACTCCATGTCGGGCTCCCCCTCCGTATTGAACAACCCGGGCGCCAACGCACGCCAGCGGTCCGCCGCCTTGGGAAGCTGCAGGACATTGAACCAATACCAGAATTCAATGCCGGAGCGCTCGACCATCCGCGCCGCCTGCTCCAGGTAACGGCGGATAACCTGGCGGTGTTGCCGTTCAGCCTCCGTCAACAACCCGGGATAATGCGGGAAAAGATACGGCTCTATAAATCCGTTTGACGCTCCACACAGGAAAACAAGCCGGTCCACGCTATGGGCCTGGGCGAACTCGACCAGCCGCTGCCAATGCCGGGGCGATCCAAAATCGCTCTGCAGGCCCAACTTCATGCGGGAACGTCCCGGTTCTTGAAGATTGCCGGATGATTGAACGTCACGGTCGTTGACTGGCTGGGACATATTAGATTTTGATCGGGTTAACCTGCGCCATGCCACCGGCACACAGACATGGGCGGCAGAACTATGTTCCTGCCCTTGATTGTATCTTTGCGCGGGAAATTCTCGACGCCGTTTTGCCGCCCTTCGTAAACCAGCGCCTCTCCCGTGCTTGCGGCAAAGATATCCGGCAGGGTCACGGCCGATTCCGCCAGGCTGTGATTAACGATAAAAAGATAAACGCCGCCGGCCGTTTTCAGGCAGAGGGCATCCGCGCTTCCGCCGTCAGAGGCGCCTTCGGACGCATCGCGGGTCAATTCAACATACTCCCCCGGAAAGGCCGGGCGGTAAAAACGGAATATTTCCGCTACCGGCGT
>JAQUMN010000011.1 GCA_028718125.1 Kiritimatiellia bacterium | reverse complement strand
TAGTCGTATGGCTTGTAGTTCGGCATGCGTTAGGCTCCTTAAGTTTATAACTCGAAGTCTAACACATCCGCAGATCGGTTCAATCCTTTTGCCCATCAAAAATGACTTTTTCGACAGTCTCAACGGCCCGGTTTTTTTGGGCCCTCTGTTTTATACTGTTTAAAACCTCTTCTTGTAGACGTGGCAATACGGGGTTTTTCCGTTCTTCTCGTAGTACTGTTGGTGGCAGTCCTCGGCCGGCCAGAAGGTGTCGGCGGGCACCACCTGCGTGACCACATTATACCCCTTGGCTTTCAGAAATCCGATGAGCTTCTCGGCCACCGCCTTCTGCCGGGGGCTTTGGTAGAATATGATGGATCGGTATTGCGCACCAATATCAGGCCCCTGCCGGTTCGCCTGGGTCGGGTCGTGTATCTCAAAGAACAGTTTTGCCATGCGCTCATAAGTCGTCTGTCCGGGATCATAGGTTATTCGCACCGCCTCGGCATGGCCGGTCATGCCGCTACATACCTGCTTGTAAGTGGGATTATCCACATGGCCGCCCGCATAGCCCGCCTGTGTCAAAAGCACTCCCTTTGCCCGTTTAAAATAATATTCAACGCCCCAAAAACATCCGCCGGCAAAGATGGCCGTCTCAGACCCGGGTGCGGGATCCGGGGTGGAGCGCGTCAAAGGTGTGGACGACCTCGTCGCCGTTGGCGCGGCTGTGGCATTGGTTGTGGACGTTGCCTCGGCCGGGATAAACTGCAGCGAAATTGAGTTTACGCAATGGCGCGTGTTCTTCGGCGTTAGGCGCTCCCCGGAAAAAAGGTGGCCCAAGTGCGCGCCGCACTTTGCGCACAGGATTTCCATACACATTCTATCGGCGTCCGGCTGACGCCGCACCGCACCGGGGATTTCATCGTCAAAGCTGGGCCATCCGCAACCCGAATCAAATTTAGAATCCGACCGGTACAACGCTGTGCCGCACCGCCTGCACGCATAAGTGCCCTTGCCGTGAAAGTTGTTGTATTTGCCCGTGAAAGGCGCCTCAGTTCCCTTGTGCACGATGACATCTTCTTCCCGGGGAGTCAGTTGATTCATTGTGATATCCTCGGCGCGGTTGCTGTGGATCAGCGCCAGCGCCACCAGTGCCGGAAATATTGCCCGCTGGATTGACATACACTAAAACTTTGCCTGATTCGCTGCCCGGCTAGGACGGGATCGGATAATACCTGAATATTGCACAAACATCAGGCAAAAATATATTATTTTGACATTGGTGCGAGTTTAGAACAAAATATATTTCAGACGACATACCAGAGCTTAGCATATTATCAGGAAAAAATATACAATCACGCACGTGGCTGTGATCGGAATGGCATTCATTGTGTTTGCATCAGCCGTTTCATGGGCAGTAACAAGGCAATATGACATAACAGGAGGTTCCAGTGAGATCAAGGATGTTTAAAAAAATCGGGTTAATTGGGGTGGCTTGTCTGTTAACTGTCGGCGGGATATACGCCCAGGGCCCAAAACCGGTCCCGGCGGCAGTCGCCGCCGGCGAGCAGCCGGACCTGGCCTTCGATGTGCCCCTGTACACGGGCACGATTTACCCGGCGCCGCGGGAAGTCAAATACGAAGATACGTTCATCCCCTTGACCCGGGTCGGGATCGTGACCGGCGAGGGAGTAGCCAAGGAAGGCGGACATGTTGCCGTGCTGCGCGAGCGCCTGGAGCGCTATGGGGCGGCCTGTGAGGTCGTGCCGGACTGCAAGGGTCAATTCGACGCCTTTATTTGCCTGGGCGAAGGTCCCGTAGCGAAGGCCTTGAGCGCCGAGACGCCGCCGGATAAGCCGGAAGCGTTTCTAATCGCGTCGGCCAGGAAAGACGGCAAGCCCGTCGTGATATTGAAAGGCAAGGACAAGCTGGGACTGCTTTGGGCGGTTACTGCTTTCAACCAGTTGGTGAAGAAGACGCAAGGCATGCCTCTGGCGCGTCTGGCAAAGGTTGTGGATTATCCTTGCGCCCCGGGCAAGCGCGCGTATACGGGGAGCGACAACTGGTTCGCGGTCAACTGCCTGCGGCCGAATATCGTGGTCGATCGCAAGGCCCGCCAGATGTTCGGGCGCGCCAACGGCACTTGGCGCAAGGACTCGCAGGCCAACGGCAAGGCCTGGCGGGCTGCGATTGACAAGACAGCCGCCCTGCTCAACCCGCTCGGCATCGAGTGGTATGATTGCGCTGCGCCGGAATATTCCACCGACGAGAAGGACCCGGTCAAAAACCTCCAGATCCGCAGCAAATCGGAGGAGGATTTCCGCATCCTGCTGGAGCTGGCGATGTATTGCGCCGGGCACGGTGGCAACTTCGGGTTGCTTTACGACGACTTCCGGTTCCCGATCCATCCGGACGACAAACGCGACTTCGGTTCGGCGCGGGAGGCGGATGTATATTTTCTTTCGAAGCTATTCAACGAGGTCCACGCGAAGTATCCGAAGTTCAAGCTGCTCTTCTGCCCCCCTTTCTACTGGGGCCCTCTGAGCGACGTGGGCGACAGCTACGGCGAGTCGCGTGATGACTACTTAAAGGCGATCGGCAAATTGCCGAAAGGCGTTGAGATATTCTGGACCGGGCCGTATGTGCGTTCATCGGAAACCGATCCGGCGCACATGCGCTGGATAACGGAGATAATCCAACGCAAACCCGTATACTGGCAAAACACCTGCGGCATCCTGCACGGCGAGTTCGACACCGAGCCGATCAAAGTATGGAAAAGCTGGTACTCCGAGCAGTTTTTCAACGACCTTTCCTTTTATACCTACAACTTCGGCGGATACCTGCTCAACATGACGCTCTTTGACGCCTTGTGGAACTACGCGGCCTATGATCCGGAGCTATCCATCAAGAATGCGGCCTTGAAGATCGTGGGCGAATCCGCGTATCCGAAACTGGCGGAGTTTTACAAGCATCTGGAGTGGTTCGATCCCTATGGATCGGCGCCGAACTCGCTTGCGGCGCGGAACGTTGAAACGTTGAAGCAAAAGACTGCGGAGCTGGCCCAGCTTGCCAAGGAAGTGGACGCGGTTCTGCCCCCGGGATCGAGGAAATGGCTGAGCTATGGCGGGTCTGCGGGCCGTGAGCTCTATTTGAAGAACCTGTTGGCGCTGCCGAATCTCAAGGAACTGGGCGAGCTGGACGACAAGGTTAAGGAGTCCGCCATTAAGGCGACCGGCGTTAACCCTGCGAACGCCATTATCCTGACCCCGGGCACGTTCACGGTGAAGCGGCCGGCTACGACCTATGGCTGGGGGAAGGCCGAGCCGCGCTTCGTCTGTTGGGTCAACGGCCAAAAGACGGATGGCTACGGCGTCATGAGCGCTGTTTTCAAAACGCCCGGCGGCCAGGCGCCGTCCACGGACTACGAGCTCATCCTGTGCGGCTTGAATCATAACCGCCAGCCGCCCTGTAAAATCAAGATCACGCTCAACGGCAAGGTTATTTTCGAGGGCGAAAACCCGTTCCAGCCCGAGGCGTGGGTCACGCACACCTTCAAGGTCCCGGCGGGATTTTTCACAACACAGGAAAACACTTTCACGATCGCCAACCTGGAGGATTCCGATACCGTTTGGGGCCCGCCATGGTTCATGTTCCACTATGCCGTGCTGCGGCCGGCGAAGTAGGAAGTTTCCTTGCGGCTACGGATTGAGAAGGCGCAACCTGTTTCCGCAGTGCTTTGGAAAGCAGGGCCACGGTTTCCTGCCCGCTCTGGCTTTTCACAAATTCGATGGCGATCGGGACAAATTTAGCAATCATCCCGCCATCGAGCTTG
Organism: Kiritimatiellia bacterium; assembly: GCA_028718125.1. GTDB lineage: Bacteria > Verrucomicrobiota > Kiritimatiellia > JAAZAB01 > JAAZAB01 > VSJD01. Next base: position 105,212 of record JAQUMN010000011.1, on the reverse strand, counting down.
CGCTAATAAATCAATTCTTGGAATTAAAAGCTGTATCCGCCCCGGCAGAAGGTCAAACGAAATCGCGGATGGTGTTGAGTTTGGAATGCCAAGGGATCGATCAGAAAGCATTCACCCGCAAAAGTCAGCCGATCCAGGCGACGCAGGCACGTGGGCCGTCGAACTCGCAAAAAAAGATCGCCTGCCAGGTCCCGAGATGCAGCCGGCCGTTTTCTACGAGCACCCGGACTGATGAGCCCATCAGCCCGGCCTTAATATGTGCCGCTGAATTACCCTCGCGATGCTGGTAATGGCCGTTCCAGGGAACGATTTTTTCTAATGCGACGGTGATGTCGGTCACGACATCCGGATCGGCATTTTCATTGATCGTGACCCCGGCAGTCGTGTGCGGCACAAAGACGGTGATGGCACCCGTTTTCATGCCGATTTCCATCACGGCCGCTTGGACGCGGGAGGTGATGTCCACAAACTCGGTTTTTTCCTGCGTCTGAATCGCAAGCGTTTTCATGTTTTGAAATGTAGCAGGGAGTATCCGGAACTGCCAGCGAAAATAAGTGAGCATGGTTACGAATTTCGCGACGGGAGTCCGGCAGCAGGATATTTCACGGCAAGCTGTTGGAACCTTCGGACGAAGATGGACAAACAAGGGCCTGCGGTCTATGATCAATAACAGATTCAGGCCAGCTCTCCCCTTGGTTCGAAAAACTGGGCCCGGTCAGGGATCGTGCATTTTAAAAGTATAAATTCTATGTCAAAGGTATCTTTAATGAAACAATTGTCGGATTTTGACAAGCGAATGGGGCTGTCTCCGTGCCGCACAGGCGGGATCCGGTTCCTGGATGCGTCGGATTTGACCGACTCGCTCGAGGGACTGGCATGGTTCAAACAGGAACACATTTATCGCAGGCTCCCCCGCGAGCCGAAGCCGAAGCTTTCCGAAGCGGTCAACTTCCTTGCCTGGCATTCCTCCGGCGCCCGGCTCCGCTTCAAAACGGACTCGAAACGGGTACTTATCCGCGCGGAGCGCGAGAACAACCCGATTTTCGATCACATGGCAAACACCGGGGTCGCAGGCTTCGACCTCTACGCCGGCGAACCCGGCCGGGAGGCGTTTTTCAAGGTCGCGCGCGTCGATCCCGTCGCAACGCAGTTCACGGTTGAGCTTTTCGCAAGCGCCGAACGCAAAATGCGCAGCTTCATCATCAATTTCCCGCTTTATGCGCGTGTAATCAAAGTCGAAGTCGGGATCGATGAGGGTTCGGAGATACTTCCCCCCGCGCCGCTCGCGGACAACGGCCGGCCGATCTGCGTTTACGGCACCTCCATCACGCATGGCGGCTGTGCATCACGCCCCGGGATGAGCTGGACCAATATCCTTTCGCGCCGCATGAACCGGCTCTTCTACAATTTCGGTTTTTCCGGCTCGGGTCGGGGCGAACCCGAAGTTGCGGAGCTTCTCGCGGAGGTTCCCGCCGATCCCGCCATGTACATCCTGGATTACGAGGCAAACTCCGGCGGCTTTGAAAAATATTCGCAGACGCTCCCGGAATTCATCCGCATTCTGCGCGCCGTCCATCCCGCGACGCCGATACTGGTAGTTTCAAGGTATCGTTTCACAACATCATCGTTCGATCCAAGGATCCTTGAAATGCAGAAAAACACGGTGGAACAATTCCGGCGCGCCGGCGACAAGGCAATCTTCTTTTTCGACGGAAGCGATATGCTCGGCGAAGATTTCGGGGAGGCCTTGGTCGACGGCTGCCATGCGACGGATATCGGTTTCTATCGCGTGGCAGACGCACTGCAGGGGGTCATTGCAACCCTTTTACATAGGCACTAAGTCCACGCACAGGAATTTTCCGCCGGAGGCGGATCCGCCTATGGCGGACAATCCGTCTTTGTTGTCATTCCGAGCGTAGAAGAGGAATCTCGCCGCGAGAGATCCCTTCGACTTCGCTCAGGGCAGGCTCTTCACTGCGTTCAGGATGACAATCCGGACAGAATAAAAGTCGCCCCGCCTTGCGGGGCCTAATTTGAATATCCGGGAGAAAAAATCAAATGGCATGGGGAATGAAAAATGTGGTTGTCAGCATCTTCGGCTCGTCCATCATGGAGGGCCGCATCGGCGTCGACAAGGCTGCGGACCGCTGGTATAACATTTTACAGGCAAAGCTTTCGGAGCGTTTTCCGGCGATCTGTTTCCCGATTATCAACGGCGCCGTCGGCGGGGAATCGACGCGTGAATGCATGGCGCGTTTCGACCGCGACGTCCTTGCTTACAACCCGGATTACTGTTTATTCATGATCGGCGGAAATAATCACGACTGCGAGCGCCCTGAGCGTATACTCGTGGAAAACGAGCTGGAAAGACTGATGGACGAATTTGCGGAACGGCTGCCGAAAAAAACAACGCCCATAGGCGTTATCCTCAATCCGTGCGTGAACGAATGGCATTTTGCCACAAAGAACCCGGCGTTTCGGAAATATTTAAAGCAGTACGGCGGGCTAGATCAAGCGCTGGAGGTCGAACGCGAAAAATTCCGCAAGTTCATCCGGGAGCATAACTGGCGCATCCTGGACCTGTACAGGCTCTTCGAGTCCGATCCCGGCAAATATATTCTGCATGCGGATGGCATTCATCTGAGCAAAGCGGGGCATGGTCTATTTGCCGAAAAAATGTTCGAACGTATGGAAAAGATGATAGCTGCGGCGGCCGGCGCCGGGGCCTAACCGGCATGGTATCGGGGGGACGTTGTTGATGCGGGCATGGGTGGATTGATCAGTTCGTGGAGGTCGCCGCTTCGCGTATCAGGCCGCGGCTGTTTTATCCGGATACGTAATAGTCGTTGTTCTTGGGCGCGATCGATGGCACCAGGAAGAGGATCAGCAAAAAGAAGGCTTGCAGCGCGGTAAAGAGCAGAAAGAGCGTCTAATAACTGCAGAAGTTCTCCGGCCGGCTGTGGTGTCAGCAGGATTAGGCCGGAGGAGGCATCAGAACCGGATGCCCATGTCGATAAACTCCGTCTTCACTTGGAAGCGCGATGCCAGCAGACGCGCGAGCGCCTTGACGCCGAACACTTCCGTGGCATAGTGCCCGGCAAAGATGGCGTTGATTCCGTATTCCTGCGCCAGATGGTAAGCCTTCAACTGCGGTTCGCCGCTGATATAGACATCAATTCCTTTTTGTCCGGCTTCACCGATTTCTGCGGCGGCTCCGCCTGAAACAATTGCGACCGTCCGGACTATGCGCTTGCCGAAATCCATTGTGCCGACCGCATTGCCGAACACGCGGTGTGCGCGCGCCTTGAAAACGGCATACGGCATGGCCCTGGGCAGCGACCCGCTAAAGCCTATGGGTATACCGTGATAGATGCCAAAAGGGGTTAGTCTCCGCAGGCCGAAGGCCCTGCATATCTGCGCATTGTTCCCATGACGCGGGTGCGCGTCCAGGGGAAGGTGACAAGCATAAAGGGCCATGTCATTGTCCATGAGAAACTTCAGCCGATGGTAGTTAAGGCCGGTAATGCGCTTGAGGGAATCGCCCCAGCTCAACCCGTGATGGCAGATGACCAAATCGGCTTTGCGTTTCCCGGCTTCTTTAAAGAACGCGAGCGAGGCATCGACGCCGACACATACGCGGGCAATCCTACCGGAATTTTCAACCTGGAGTCCGTTATGGGAGTTGTCCGAAAACGCCTCGATATTAAGTTCCCGGTCAAGAAACGACGCAATTGTTTTAAGCGCTGTCATTCAAATGCGTGCTTTCGCATTTCTCGAGTGCTCTTTTGACTACCGTGGGATAAACCATATCACGGTTACGCGGTGTTTACCAGGATATTCATATGGTTTGTTCCTGTGCGAAACGAAGCAGGCGCATAATGCGATTTGTGTTTCGGGTGGCAGGCCGGACTGTGACGCCGCTGGTTTCAGCATGGATGACGCAGCCCTGCCTTCAATTTTGGGAACCTGCAATTTGTTCTCGCCAAAGAGGGTATACGCGTGCTATTCATCAACAAAAGAGAGCGCATCCTTAATGGCGCGCCTGCGGATCCAGGCCGAGGAGGGGAAAGCCAAAGTTATGAAAAGCATCATTGCCTTGAAAATTCGAAACGCCGGGTTTGAGGATGCCGGCGCCATCTATGCTTTAATCAAGGAGCATCCCCGCGAGGTGATGCCGCGTGCCATCAGTGATATCGTGCAGAACATTGACCGGTTCCTGGTGTGCGAGGTCCGTGGGCGGATCATCGGGACGGCCGCCTGGCAGATTTTGCCGGAAATCGGGAAGGCGCTCAACCCATCCGTCGAAATCAAATCCGTCTCGATAAGCGGTCATTCCCAGCACAAGGGCATCGGTTCGGCCCTGGTGAAAGCGGTGATCAAGCGGGTCAAGCGGTTTCACCCTGCGCAAATCGTAGTGCTGACGTTCACCCCGGAATTCTTTCGCAAGTTCGGCTTCAACGAGGTAGCCAAGGAAACGCTGATGCACAAGCTCTATATGGGCTGTATCAACTGCACAAAATACGATTCGCCCTTTACCTGCCCGGAAGTTGCCATGACACTGGCGGTCGGGAAGAAATAAAGCATATGGAATGCAGGATGCAGAAGCGAAGAGCAAGCGGCGTCATTCCGTCCCGCCATAAATCTTAAGCATATTTGCCGCTTCTTTTTGCTCCGCCGTAATGGCCCAGTGCAGGGGTGTTTCGCCTTTCACGTCCCTGATATTCACTTGTGCGCCGGATTTAAGCAGAAGTTCCACGACATCGGACCAGCCTTTTGCGGCGGCTATGTGCAGCGCAGTGACCCGGTTCCCCCCCCTGGTGGTGAGATCAACGTCAACGCCATCGTCAATGAACAGTTCGACGATTTTGGTATAACCTGATTCGGCCGCAAGATGAATTGGGGCCATCTTGATTACGCCGTATTTGGCGCCGAAGGCGAGGGGATCGGCGCCATACGCCAGCAGTATCTCGGCGATCGCCTTTTCGTTGAATGCGGCGGCCTTGTGCAGGGGCGTCATGCCGTAAAAATCAACGGCGTTGACCCGGGCGCCTTTGGAAAGCAGGAATGCCGCCATATTGGTCTGATGGGTTATGACGGCCCAATGCAACGGCGTGAATCCATTTTCCTTGTCCGGCTTGCTGATGAGTTCGGGACGCCGGCCGATGACTTCGGTCAGGCGGGTCAACGATTGCGCCTGGACTGCTTTTTCGGCTTCAGTTGTTTGCGTGCATTTGTTGAGAATCGTGACAAAGGCCACCACGGCGGCGCAGATGACCATCAGCATCGGCATCTGCCTGTAGGAAATATCGGCAGGCCTCATGGCATCACGGTTTGCCGCCCGCGGCCGGCGCAGGCATTTGCTGTAACCGCTCGATACCCGGCTTGGCCCAGGGGGATTTGTTGTATTGCTTGACGAGCCGGTCGTAAGTTTCGCGGGCCTTGGCCTGATCCCCGGCGAGTTCATAGGCCTGGCCTTTCAGCCAGAGCGCTTCCGCGACGTATTTGTCAAAAGTTTCGTATAAAACGATGAGTTTGGTCAGGTTCAAGTCCGTAACCTTGAGCAGGTCCGCATATTCCTGCATGCGTCCGCTCTGTTTGAGTTCCTTGGCGCGCGCCAGTTGGCAACGGGCCACGCCGAGCATCGCGCCGAGCTTGGCTTCACCCATCTCATCTTTCCAAACGGCCTCATACATCTTTTCGGCCTGCTCAAACAGGCCTTGTTTTTCGTAGATCATGGCCAGCCGGACCTTGGCTTGTTTGCCCGGTTCGTACCAAGGGTATTCCTTCAGGACTTTTTCATAGTATTGTTGGGCCTCGGGTTGTTCCTTGGTGAACTTGCCTTGCTGGAATTTGATTTCGGCCAGCCCGAACCAGGCCGGCGCCGGGGCACGCGGATCATCCGGATAATTTTTGATGATTTTAGTGTAGATCGCCTCGGCTTTATCCAGGTCCTTGGCGTCCTTCAGGGCATCGGCATAGTCCGTCAGCATCTCGGCCGACAGGACGACGTCGGGGTTGGCGGTCAAAGCCTCGTTGAACATTTTCAGGGCTTTTTCCTTCTGATCGTTCTTCAGCAGGTAGCGGCCCATGCTGAACAGCAGGCGCGCCTTCAAGTTAGTGTCCTCCGGCCGGCGTGCCATGGCCTTGCTGTAATAAGTGGCGGCTGCCTCTTCCGTCAACAGCTGATACCGCACCAGCATGCCGATGGTTTCGGCTATGCCGGGAATTGCCTTCATGGCCTGATCCGTATCCGGGTAATTCAAAAGGATGTCCTCATACGAATTGGCCGAATCCAACAGGGCCTGGCGATACACGCTTTTTTGCGCGTCCGACAGGATGGCGGGCGCGCCCATGGCCTTGGCCTTGTCAAGATGCGCCTGGGCCGTCTGGCTCAGGCATTCCGGGGCGCGGGGATTATCGGGGGCCGTTTCGATGCTGGCGTAAAGATAACCAACCGCGTCATCATAACGCGCCTCTTTGTTGGCGATATAGCCGAGGAAAAAATAAGCGTCAACATTAATCGGATTATTGGGATAGGCCTCCACCAGTTCATCCAGCACTTTGGCCATCTGCGTCAGATTGGTCCTGGCGTAATACATCGCGCCGATCTGGTAAAGCGCCGCGGGCGCGATGCTGTTGGCGGGATATTCCTTGTGGATGGCGTACAGGGTGGCTTGAGCCTTGTCAAACTCGCCGGCGGCGTTCAGCGCTAACCCCAAGTAATACAAACCGGCTGGTCTTGCCGCGCTGGTCTTGCCGCGCTGGGTAAAGGCTTCAAGCTCCTTGACGGCATCGCGCGTTGCGGTTTTCTTGTCCGCGATGATTTTTAATCTCGCCTTTTCACGCTCCGGCGCCGGCAGGTTGGCGGGCGCATTGTTGGGATCCAGGCTCTCCGCTTTCTGCCATAAAATGAAGCCTTTCTGGTAGAGGACCTCGTCCTGTGCCTGGAAGGTGTCGGTCTTTTTCGGGAATTTTGCGATAATTTCATCCAGGGTGGACACGGCATCGTCCCATTTACTAAGTGCCGCCAGGCTCATGCCCTTAAGATAAAGCGCGTTGGGCACGTAGCGACCCTTGGGAAATTTATCCAGATAGGCTTGCACCGCCACGGCGGTGTTGGATGCCTGATTCAGCAGGTATTCGGCGGAGAATCTCAGATAGAAAGCTTCCTCTGCGTCTTTGGCGTTGGGATATTGCTCCGTGCTCTGGTTGAATTGTTCCACCGCTTTGGCGACATCCCCCTGCATCATGAACAATTGGCCGATTGACAGGCTGGCCGATTCCGCGATAGGGCTGGAGCTCCCGAAGGTCGCTTGAAATCCTGCCAGTTCATTGGCGGCCGCATCCGGGTTCTTTTCTTCAAGGTAAGAACTTACCAACAGGTAATAGGCTTGTTCCTTCTCGGTTTTGGAGCTGTCGCGCGCCAGGTCGATCAAATGGCGGCAGATAATGCGCGATTCGTCGTAGCGGTGCAGTTTGTAATATGACACGGCAATTTGCAGATACGCGGAAATCATCAGGTCGGAGGATTCCGCCACCGCCGCGCGCTGCGCCTTTACCTTGTCAATATCCTTTTTTAACGGTAAAGCGCCGCGCCCGCTGCCGATATCAGCGGCCTGTTGCGACATGAGTTTGTCCAGGCGGTAATCCAAATCTTGCAGCACATCCTGTTTCGGGCGCACTTCCCGGAAATAACGGATGGCGCCGCGGTACATCTCGGCGTTAAACCAGGTTTGCGCCAGCGAGAAGACGCTGTTATTAGCCATTGCCAGATTGACGTCGCTCTTGGCGAGTTCTTTGAAGATCAGGCGGGCTTTCTCCATGAATACTTTGGCCTCCTCAGGTTTGCCCGCTTTCATCATGTTCATTCCCTGCCGGCTGTATACATTGGCAAGCAGATACTGGGCATCCTTGGCCAACGGCTTGTTGGGGACTTTTTGAATCACCACTTTCAGATCGGTTTCCGCCTTGTCGAATTGGTCGTCAATATAATAAGTGTAAGCCCGGCTGTAGATGGCATTGGGAATATTCTCGTTGGCCGGGTATTTGGATATGAACTCGGAATGCAGATCAATGGCTTTGCCGATATTTTTTTTGCGGTCGGCGCTGCCGGGCTCCTCCTGGCCGGCCAGGCGGGCGTAAGAATCCGCCAGGAGAAACATGGATTGCAACCGGCTGGCCTCGTTCGGCGTGCGGGGACCGGAGAGGTCTACGAGTTTGGGAATGGCAAGGTCGTATTTCTCGGTGAGGTAATAGCACCAGGCAAGGTTGAAATTAACGGTGATAATGTTCTCGTAGGTTACGGTAATTTTTTCAAACGCTTTGATGGCTTCGGCGTAGCGGCCGGCGTCCATGTGTTCCTCGCCTATTTTGGCCAGATCGTTATTGTCCGCCCAGACTGCGGAAAATCCGGCCAGACACAGTAATGTTGCCGCCGCGCGGACGCAGATCCGGTTGGGTATTGACATAATTGTTCCTCCATAACACGGGGCGCTGCCCGCTGATCCGAGCGTAGTTTCCCTCCGTAGGCGGGGCTTGTCTACCTTGGGCAAAAACCATCCAAAATGCTAGGTACGCGAAAATCCAAATGAAAAACCACGTCAATATTTATAAGCTATCATTCTTGAAAACGCGAGTTTTATTTTTTCATTTTTGTCGTTGACATTCCCGCGCGCTTGCGGGTATCTTTTATGCGTTAATTCATCAACCGATTGTTTGCGAATTACCCGAATTTTCTTTCGAGAGTCATGAAGATATATCTGCGCCATTATGCGGTTGCCGCCGGCATGGCGATCCTCGTCTCCAGCGGCATACTGTCAGCGGCGCTGGCCGAGGACGAGGTGGCCACACAGGCCAGAGTATTCCGCGGGAGGGTTCTCTCGGTTGACGCCCAGGGGATTCGGATTGCCCTGACGTCCGGCGGTGAAACCGTGATCCCCCGTTCGCTGGTGGTGGGCACGCCGAAAGTCACGCCGCCCCCCAGCATCCTCAACGGCATCGAGGCCTACGAGAAAGGCAATCTTAAGGAAGCGCAGCGCAATTTGAGCAAGGTGGCCATGCAGTACCGCGGGCTGGATGTTGACTGGGTCACCAAGAGCCTCGTCTATTATGCGCGCGCCTGTCTGGCCGCCGGCGAGGTCGATAAAGCCGGCCAGGCATTTGACGCCTTTCTGGATGCTTACGAAGACGACCCCCTGGCGATTGCCGCCCGGATCGGCAAGGCCAAAATCAAGCTGTTCGAGAAGAATTACGATGAGGCCCTGGCCGGCTTGCGCGAATTGGCGGAAGTCTATGACAAGCAGTTGAAACCATCAAATAAAGAGATGGAATATGCCGCGGAGATTTACTGTGGCATTGGCCAGTGTCTGGCAGACCAATCAAACGAAACCGAGGCTTTGAACGCTTACTTAAAGGTGACGGCGCTTTACCCCGCGGAAGCCTATTATCCTGAGGCCCTCTATCGGGCCGCCGGCTTGTATCGCAAATTGGATCAGCCCCAAAAGGCGGCGCCGCTGTATGACGAATTGATCGAGGATTATCCGGATAATGCGCTGGTTAAAAAAGCCATTGAGGAAAAAGCCGCTTTGCCGCGCGCGGAAAGCTCCAGGGCCGGCGCAAAGCCATAAATCGGGGTTGATCACGATTCTCCCGCATTAATCCCGATCGCACGGTACAATTTGGAATGAACATGAGAATCGAAACGAGTGAAATACAGTCAATGAGGTGTTACATGTCAAATCAGAAAAAAGCAAAATGGTGTTCGTGGATTAAAATTTTACCGGTCGCCGTGGTTGCGATCTGGATGCTAAGCGCGATAGGGTCGCCGGCCTTGGCGCAGGAAGCGGAAAAAGCCAAGGGGCCGCCCTCAACCTTCCTGGATTATTGGGAGTTGTCCGGGCCGACTAAATGGGCGCTGGTAGGGTCTGCCATCTGGTGCACGGCGCTTTTGATCGAAATTCTCCTGCGTGTGCGGGTCAAGGTCTTCTGTCCCCCCGATATTACCAGCCAGTTGACGCAGGTCCTGATGGTCAAGGATTATACCAAAGCGTGGCAATTATGCATGGACAACCCGTCGCCCCTGTCGCGGATGATGGCGCCCGGGATTGAGCGCATTCCCAAGGGGGAGGAAGCGGCCAAGGAGGCGATTATGGAATCGGCCAATATCGAGTTTGACAAGTTCAGAGTGAAGAACTCCTATCTTAACTTGAATGCCACAGTTAACACGCTCCTGGGGTTGTTCGGCACGATTTCCGGAATGATTGGCGCGTTCAATAAAATGGCCTATGCCGGCGCTTCCGGCGATCCCGCCAAATTGGCCGGTGATATCGGCGAAGCTTTGATCGTAACCTGGACGGGACTAGCCATCGCCATTATTGCCATGTACCTGTTTTATATCCTGACTAATCGTTTGAAGGCCGTCATCTCCAGCGTGCAGCAGGTTATTAATACCCTGATTCAGTATATCAACTTTGATGAAGTTGAACCCGGCATGGTCGTCGTATCGGCGCAAATGCGGGCGGCGTATGAGACCGGCGGCAAGGGCGGCGGCGCGGCGCCATCCGTCGCTTCCTCCCGGAGCGCTAAGGCAGCGCCGTCTGCGCCGGTTGCGGCCGCAAAGCCGGCCGTCAAGGCGGAAGCAGAAGTGATCGCCTGCCCGAGTTGCGGTAAAAACATCTCCGTGGGTTCCAAAAAGTGTCCGCATTGTCAGAGCGAAATAGAATGGGAGTAAACTGCCATGGCCGGTGGAGGTGCTAGCGCGGATGGGGAAAAATGCGAACTCGCCTTGGGCCCCATGATCGATTGCATGATGATTTTGCTGTTGTATTTTATCATGTGCAGCAAACTGGAGCAGGCTCGTTTCAGCAAGGATGTGGTCTTGCCGATACCGCGCCTGGGGCAGGGGATCAAGGAGGAAAACGCTGCCGGCCGTTTTATCGTGGATATCGAGTGGAACGAAAGTCTTGGTGAAGCCAAGTTTAAGTCGGCAGGCGTAATTTTGACCGACCCCCGGGAATTGGTGGATCTGATCAAAAGAGCCGCCAAGCTTAGTCCCAAGAATTTCCGGGTCGTGATCCGGGCCGATCAGCAAACGCCATATGAGTATACCCAGCAGGTAATGGCGGCGGTTGCCGGAGCGGATGTGCCCAATATGATGATATCCACCAAGGATCGCGGAGGCCAAGAGGCGCCGATGGTCAAGACTGCCGGATTATAGGATTGCCATGCGCCTGAAACAGGAAAAAGAGGTCGAAAACTCCATTCAGTTGGGGCCCATGATCGATTGCATGATGATATTGCTCATGTATTTCATCATCGCGGGCCGGATTGACGTGGAAGAAAAATATTTGGGCTTGATGATTCCCGGCGGCGGGACCGCGGCCAAACCCGAGGCGCTGATAACGGAAATTGTCGTGTCCATCAATGAGGCCGGCCAGGTGTTTTGCAACAATCAGCCGCTTGGCAATCCCGATGATACGGAATTGGCGATGGTCCGGTCCAAGCTAGATCAGGCCCTCAAGTTGTTCGGGGATAAACAGCCGGTTGTCATCCATCCCCAGCCCAGGGTCCGCCAACAGCGGATCGCCGATGTGTTGAGCGCCTGCGCGGCGGCGGGCGTAAAGAATCTGTCGTTTAACGCCAATCAGCAATGATGTCAGGTCAGCCTCATGGCCGTGAATATTTTTCGATTATTGCAGAACTTTGAACTGCTGGAACGGGTTGCGGCGACAAAGGGCATTGTAGCGCGCTTTGTTGTTTCCATCCTGCAGTCGCGCTATTTTCTTATCGCCGGGGCGATTTATCTGCTCCTGGCGCTGATTCTGGCGCCCATTGCCGTTTCGCATTATCAGGCGGTGCGGGGTAATTTTGCCGGCGAACAATTATTGGTTCTACCCCCGCCTGGGCCGCCGGCTCCAGCCATGCCGCGGGCAGCCGTCTCCGCAAAGTCAACAGCGGCCAAGAATGTAACGGAAGTAGCGGTGAAAAGCGCCGTGGATGCTAACGCCATGGCTTCCGCCAAGCAATCCGCTTCCACGCGGTTGACCGTCAGCGCGCCCACCGCCTATGCCCAAGTCTCCGTGCCGGTTGTCGCACCTACTATTGGCGCCATCGACATCAAGATCGGGGATAATATGGGCGCGAAAATTGCCGATGCCGAAGTGAAGCGGCTAATAGGTGTGCGGGAGTTCCAGAGAGGGTGGGTGCAGAGTGGTGGCGCTGGCGGCAGCGGTCCCGGCAGCGCCGTCTCGTTTCGGCATGGCGCCGGAAAATCTGTCCGCGCCAAGTTCACCATCTTTCAGGCCAAGTATCTGGATGGCGACTGGAACTGCAACCCGGGCGCCCTGCATAATATGATGCTCCAAATCAGGGCCTGGTCCAAGGACCGGATTGACGCCCAGATTGTGCCGGAAGTGCTGGATATCGGCACGGACAAGCTCTTCACGCTCAAACCGCCTTTTGTTTATCTTACCGGCCACAAGAATTTCCGCCTGGCAGACAACGAAGTCAAAAACCTGCGCGATTACCTGAATGTGGGCGGCGCCATCTGGGCCGACAGCGCCCTGGCCGGCCGCCGCTCGCGCTTCGATATCGCCTTCCGGCGCGAAATGAAACGGGTACTGCCGGACCGCGATTTCGAGATAGTCCCGGAAAATCATGAAATGTTCGATATTTTCTTCGATAATATCGGTTTGCCCACGGGCATGAATTATTATCACGAGCCCATTGAAATGATTAATATCGGCGGCAAACTGGCAGTGCTCTATACGCTGAACGGCTACGGCCATTTCTGGGAGGCGCGCCTTAACAAGGACGGCAAGATCGAGTGGGGTCGGATCAATGTGGCCGAGCGCGGGCAAAAACCGAACTGGCAGCATGTGCACGGCCCGCACCTCGGTTACCCTGACAGCGCCATCATCTACCGGGGTATTACCGATGAAAGCACGCGCAACATTTATAAATTCGGCATCAATGTCGTCGTGCATCTGCTGACCCGCTACCAGCGTGATTTTATGTTTTTGCCGAAGGAACTGCCCACCGGCCCGGATATGAGAAATCGGACGCCATCGGTCCAAACGACGAACACGGATGAGACGGTCACGAATGCGCCGGCATCGAAGGAAGACAGCGAGGCCGGCAAGCCTGGATCCCGCCGCGGGACGACGAAAAGGAGCGATAGAAACTTTAAAAAGCCATGAAGGGATGCATGCACAGTTTGAATTGGTCGGTCCCATTGCGCCTGGCCCTGGCGGTGGCCTCGGTCCTGCCGTGGCTGGCATTTGGGCAAACCAATGCGCCCGCGGCGGCCGGTGTTAGCCTGCTGCCCGGCAAGGGCGCCAATCTGTTCCCGGCGGGGTGTAACGGGGAGCAGACGGCGCCGTTGGGCAATTACTGGGACGGCGTGGATGCGGATAATGACCTGCATGTTACGGGGGGCAATTCGCCCGTGCTGAACGATGCCGGCCGGATGGTGGATACGACCATGTCATCCTGCCCGAACTTCGTGGATATGAACGGGGATGGCCTGAACGACTTGGTGGTCAGCGACACGCAGGGTTTTCTCTGGATTTACACGAACTCCGGTGAAAAGGGCAAGCCCAGGTTCACAACCGGTACGTTTGTGCCCACGTTTATCGGGTGGGGCGCCAAGATCCATATATGCGACTGGGACGGGGATGGGGATAATGACGTGCTGTTCGGCACGTTTTACGGCGATATCGGGATCCTGGAAAACAAGGGCACGCGCAATCAGTGGCTATTTACACGGCGCATGGGCATACCGCGTTACGTGGACCCGACTTACGGCGTGGATGATCCCAAGGACCGTGTTCCCGTGCTGATGCTGGGCAAGCAGACCATGATCCTGGGCAACTATATGTCGCCCTGGATGACGGACTGGAACAAGGACGGCAAGCCGGACCTGATTGTAGGCGAGGGCACTTATTCGGCCAACAGCGTGCGCCTGTTGCTGAATGCAGGCTCGCGCGGCAAGCCGCTGTTCCTTGAAGATCGCATGTTCTATTTATGCTATGGGGAAGGTTTTGAACAACTAACCCCCGCGGTGGTGGACTACAACGGCGACGGTCTGTCCGATCTGATCGTCGGCACGCGCACCGGACAAATCCGCCTGCATAAGGGCACCAGGAAAGCCATTGAAGGCAAAGACATGGTCGCCGCCATCCGCGGCACCCTGGCGCCGGCCGTTCTGGAGTTCGACGGTTTTGTTAAAATCGCCGACAAGGAAGTCTTTGGCGTGATGGCTTTCGTCTATCCCTGCGACTGGAACGAGGACGGGCTTTTTGACCTGCTGCTGGGCTCCACGAAAGGCAAAGTGTATATTGCCGTTAACCAGGGTTCCAGGACCGAGCCCAAGTTTCCCAAGGCCGAGCCGGTCAAGGGCACGGATACGGAAAAGGACATGCTGGCGCCGGCCGCCTGGTTCGGCGGCATCGGCCGGGTTTTCTGGGAAAATTTCATTGGCGGCTACTGCAATTCGGCCCTGCTGTTCAGCGCTGAAAAGGAATTGGTTTTGCGGGCCGGCGGCCAGCCGATCCGGCCTGTGGACGGCAGCTATTTCATGTATTTCCGGTATGTCCACAATTACCCGGGCTGGACCCGGAATTCCCTGCATTATATAATGCAGCTCAGCTCCTCAAGCGCACCCCATGTGCCCGGGGGTCGCGTGATAGCCCCGAGTGGCCCGCTGCCCCTCCAGATCAAGCGCCAATATGAATTTTCATTCTCCTCCGTTATTGAAGGCAAGCCCGTTACGTGGAGCTTATGGGCGCATGAAATTGTTAAAGAAGGGACGGAAAACACTGCTCCCGTCTGGGAAGATCGCCGGATCAGCGATACGATTTCGCCCTCAGGCGCCTGGCAGAAACGGACCTATCGCTTCAAGTGTCCCAATACGGTGCAATCCAATCTTAACTATAACCTGTTTTTCCGGATGCCGGAAGGTGATGTCAAGTTTCTGCTGGATAACCTGAGCTTGAAGGAAATCGAGCGCTGAGCAGGCTTGTTTGGCGTTCGTCCCGCCCTTGTTTCTTGCGCATAGCAGCCGGCTGTATGCTATACAGCCGGATCAATATTGGCCGGTGATACAAACATGACCACGCCTTTTGTTCATCTGCACTTGCATACCAGCTACAGCCTGCTGGATGGCGCCTGCCGGATTGATCCGCTCATGGAGGCCATCCAGAAACACGGGCAGACCGCCGTGGCCATGACCGACCATGGCAACATGTACGGGGCGGTGGAATTTTACCGGGCTGCCCGTGCCAAGGGCATTAAACCGATTATCGGCTGCGAAGTTTACGAGGCGCCCGGCAGCCGGATGGACCGCAAGACAGACGGACCCCGGGTGACGGCGTCGCACCTGGTCCTGCTGGCCGCCGACGAAACCGGCTATGCCAACCTGATTCGGCTGGTGACGGCCGCGCACCTTGAGGGCTATTATTACAAGCCCCGCATTGACCTGGAGATCCTGGCGCGCTACAACAAGGGGCTGATCGGCCTTTCGGCCTGCCTGAAAGGCCGCGTGGCGGAGTGCCTGTTGGCGGGCGATGAAGCGCGCGCCGCCCACACGGCCGGAGAATATGCCGAGATCCTCGGCAAGGATAATTTCTATCTGGAAATCCAGGATCACGGATTGCCCAACCAGAAGATCGTCAATAAAGGCATGCTGGCCCTGGCGAAGCGTGTGGGCCTGCCGCTGGTTGCCACTAACGACGTGCATTACCTGGAAAAAAGCCATGCCGCGGCCCATGAAGTCCTGCTTTGCATCCAGACCGGCACCGTAATGAGCGATCCCAAGCGGATGCAATACGGCTCCCCGGAGTTTTACCTGAAAAGCGGCGCGGAAATGGCGCGGCTCTTCGGCGAAGCGCCCGAGGCGCTGAGTAACACGGTCGCGATCGCCCATCGCTGTAACGTGGAACTAAGGCTGAACCAGGAGACATATTATCCTGAGTTTAGCGTGCCCGCTGGCTTTGACCAGAAGAATTACCTCATCCATCTCTGCCGCGAAGGCATCCGCCGGCGCTACGGGATTGCTGATCCCGTTCAGCCCAAGAACGAGCGCGAGCGCGGGATCGTCGCCCGTCTGCATTACGAGGTCGAGGTGATCGAAAAAACCGGGTTTATCGGGTACTTCCTGGTGGTGTGGGATTTTGTGCGCTTCGCGCGTGAACAGAAAATTCCGGTGGGACCCGGGCGCGGGTCGGCCGCTGGCAGCCTGGTATCCTATGCCATGGGCATTACGAATGTTGATCCGCTCCGGTATAACCTGGTCTTTGAACGCTTTCTCAACCCGGAACGCGTAAGCCCGCCGGATTTTGACATTGACTTCTGCCAGTTCCGGCGGGGAGAAGTGATTGAATATGTGAAACGCAAATACGGGCGCGAAAACGTGGCCCAAATCATAACCTTCGGCTCGCTGGGCGCCAAGACCGTGATCCGGGATGTCGGCCGCGCCCTGCAAATCCCTCTGCCGGAGTGCGATCGCCTGGCAAAAATGGTCCCGGAAATCCCCGATTTGTCGCTTAAGGACGCCATGGAACGCAACCCGGAGTTGAAAAAAACCGCGGCGGCCGATGCAAACGCCAAAAAGATTCTGGACCATGGCTTCGTTCTGGAAGGTCTGTTGCGGAATGCGGGTGTGCACGCCGCCGGGGTCGTGATTGGCAAGCGCCCGCTCGCTGAGCTGGTCCCGCTTTCGCGCGACAAAAACGGCGAGATTATCACCCAGTTCAGCAAGGACCATGTCGAGGCCCTGGGCCTGCTCAAGGCGGATTTTCTGGGGCTAAAGACACTCACGGTCATTGATGAAACCGTCAAGCTGGTTCTTGAGACCCAGGGCGTCGCCGTGGACCTTGAGCAATTGCCCATGGACGACAGTAAAACCTATGATCTGCTCCAGCGCGGTGACACGATCGGCGTATTCCAGCTGGAAAGCGGCGGAATGCGGGACCTGGTGCGCCGGATCGGCCTCGATAAAATCGAAGACCTGATCGCCATGATCGCGCTCTACCGGCCGGGCCCCATGAATATGCTCGAAAAATACGTGGAGTGCAAAGCCGACTCATCGAAAATTATCTATGACGATCCGCTTCTGAAGCCCATTCTGGAGGAAACCTACGGGATCATGCTCTACCAGGAGCAGGTCCAGCAGGCGGCGCATACGCTGGCCGGCTACTCCATGGGGCAGGGCGATATTCTCCGCCGCGCAATGGGCAAGAAAAAACCCGAGGAAATGGAAAACCAGCGCGCCACGTTTATCGAAGGCTGCCACAAGACCTGTAAAATGCCCCCGCGGAAGGCTCAAAAAATATTCGACAACATCGCCAAGTTTGCCGGCTACGGCTTTAACAAATCCCATAGCACCGGATATGCCGTCATCGCGTATCAGACGGCGTACTTGAAAGCCCATTATCCCGAGGAATTCATGGCGGCCCTGATTTCCAGCGAAATCGGCAAGCCTGAAAAAATGCCGGTTTTCATGAATGAAGCCCGCGCTATGGGTCTTGAAATCCTCCCGCCCGATGTCAATATCAGCAAGGCGCGTTTCGCGCCACAGAAGGGCTCCATCCGCTGCGGGCTGGCCGGCATTAAGAACATCGGCGAACAGGCAGCCGAGGCCATCGTCATAGAGCGGCAGGCCAATGGCCCGTTCCACGGACTGATTGATTTCTGCGTGCGCATGGATGCCCGGATAATCAATCGAAAAGTGCTGGAAACCCTGGCCCGCTGCGGCGCCTTCGATGTTTTCGGAATGCACCGCGCTCGGCTGTTTGCCGGCATTGACCTGGGCTTGGCGCGCGCCGCGGCCATTCAAAGAGACCGCCAGACAGGGCAGGGGAATCTTTTTGCCCAGACGGAAGCGCCCGGACGCGATAACGAGCCGGAAGTTTTGCCGGACTGTCCGCCGTGGCATGAGAACGAACTGCTGGTCGCCGAAAAGGACTTACTGGGGATTTATATGAGCGGACATCCGCTGACGCAATATGAGCCGCTCCTGCAGCGCTACCGGCTGGCAACAATGGCGGAATTGATGTCCCTGGAAAACGGGACCATCACCCGCGTGGGCGGACTCGTGGCCAAGGTTGACAAGAAATTTACCCGGGTCAAGAAGGAGCCCATGGCCATAATCCAGATCGAGGATGTCGAGGGCGATATGGAGGCGGTCGTCTTTCCGGCGCCCTATCAGGAATACCAGGCGCTGCTGGTGGAAGGAACCCCCGTGCTGGTGTGCGGCCAAATTGACAAAAAAGAAGATGCCGTCACAATGAAAGTCTATGAAATGTACGCGCTCGACCAGGTTCCCCGCTGGTTTACCGAGCGCATCAGTCTGCACCTGCCTGCCGCCCACGTTCAGCCGGGGTTGATGACGACGATCAAGGACCTGCTGAAAGCGAACCCGGGTCCTACGCCGGTTGTTTTCTGCCTGCAGTTTCAGAAAGGCGAGGAAGTGTTTGTAAGCACGGAAAGCACATATAACGTGAACCCGTCCGAAGCCCTGATCCGGGAGTTCCAGCGCCTGCTGGGCGAGGAAGGCGTTTACGTGGCGGTTTCCAATCGTCCCTGCCGCAAGGTGCCCAACGGCAAATGGAACAACGGCCGGTGAAGACAGAGATCAGAAATCAGATATAGCAGCCCGTTATCCGGCATCTGATTCACGGTTGTGGGACAAACAGCTTCTGGCCCGGTCTCAATACGTAAGGGCTTTGCAGTTTGTTGGCTTCGATAATGGCGCTGGTTTTGACCTTGTAGGCCGCCGCAATGGCTGACAGCGTGTCGCCTTCCTTGACGGCATGCTCGTAACCGGTCGTATTGGCGGCGCCGGTGGCGGCTTTGGTAGACCCCGTATTGCTTTTCCGGCTGGATTTACCGGTGGTCCCATCACCCATGATATCCGCCATCTTACCGCTCAATTGGTCCACGATCGCCTGGCGGTCCTTGGTCCGCGCGCCTTCCAGCACGCTCAGGCGGCGATCAATCTCACCCAAACGGGCCTGGGTGGAGCTTGTTTCGCCCCTGGAGTTGATCGCAACGCCTTGCAAGGCATCCAATTCGCGCAGAAGGCGCTGGTATTCCATATCCAGGGTTTCCAGCTTGCCCTTAGTGCGGTTAAGGTCCTCCTTGAGCAGCAAAATATCCTCCTGCTGTTGCATCGCCTCGCTCGAATCCTGCATGCTGACACAACCCGGCAGAACCGCAAGCACCGCCATAATTCCGATAATTATAATGTATTGCTTCATGATGGATTGTCCCAATTATATTTTTGCAGGAATTTGAAAGAAACACATATTCCGGATTACCGTTTCATGGTAATGACCCCGCTTCGCTCAGAGGCTGCGCGGGGCAGGCAGAATGTATGGACATTGTTTGTCATTCCCGACCTGACTTGCCTCGGCGGAGCGCCCCGGCGGAGCCCGGGTCGGGAATCCAGTATTCTTTATATTGCCGCCTGCGGCGGCTAATTTAATGCATAGGAATTTTCCGCCGGAGGCGGATCCGCCTATGGCGGAAAATCCGTCTTTGTTGTCATGCCGGGCGTAGAAGAGGAATCTCGCCGCGAGAGATCCCTTCGACTTCGCTCAGGGCAGGCTCTTCACTGCGTTCAGGATGACAATCCGAACAGAATAAAAGTCGCCCCGCCTTGCGGGGCCAAATTTAACAATTGCCGATTTGAGATTGCAGCCATTCAAAGGCCATGCCGCTGGCCTGGCCGCCGTTTACAAATTCGTCGAAGGATGCTTCCCGAACAATATCCGGCATGGGCCCGTTCATTACGGCCACCGGCACCGGCTCTGCGGTGTGGTTGCGCACGGCAACCGGCGTGCGGTGATCCGTGGCGATAATCAGGCGATACGACTGGTGCATGGCCTCCAGACCACGCCAGACAGGGCCGACGACCTCGCGGTCGAAAGTCTCGATGGCCTCGAGCTTGAGTTTCAGGTCGCCCATGTGTCCGCATTCGTCCGGTGCTTCCACATGCACAAATACAAAATCCTGATGATTGAGCGCAATCAGCGCGGCCTGAACTTTCTCCGCATAGTTTGTGTCCAGAAATCCCGTGGCGCCGGGTATGATTTCCGCATCTAATCCCGCCAATTTGCCGATGCCGCGCACCAGGTCCACAGCCGAAATAACACTGCCGGTCAGGCCAAACATTTTCCGGTAAGATGGCAGAGTTGTCCGCCGGCCTTGTCCCCAAAGCCAGATTTGCGTAGACGCCGTTTTACCCGCCTTCCGCCGTGCCGCGTTCACGGGATGCGCGGCCATGATCGGCTTGGAGGCTTCCATCAGGCGCCGGACCTCTTCCTGGCGCGCGCCGGCGGGCAGGTTCTTTGAGGCCAGTTGTCCCAGCACGTCATGGGGCGGGGTGGTAACCAGTGCGCAGGGGCCGTTTTCCCATATCAATAAATGCCGATAACCCGAACTGACATGAAATGTGAGCTCGGGCTTGCCCAGGCGCTCGTTTAAAGCCGCAATGATCGGGCGTGCTTCTTCGGTAGTTAGATGGCCCGAGGAATGGTCCATGATGCGCTCTTGCTCCACGGCGATCAGGTTGCATCGGAAGGCGACGTCGCGCTTGCCCATGGCGATGCCTGCGCCGGCCGCCTCGATGGGCGCCCGGCCGGTGTAGTATTTCCGAGGATCAAAACCCATGATGCTCAAATTGGCCACATCGCTGCCCGGCGACATGCCTTCCGGGATGGTGTTGACCAGCCGCACGGTGCCGGCACCCGCAATGGCACGCATATTCGGAATGGCCGCCGCCTGCAAAGGCGTTTTGTCGCCCAATGCCTGCAGGGGATAATCACCCATGCCGTCGCCGATTAAAACCGCAATCTTCATTCTATAACCTCGTTTGAATTGACCTATTGATACCCTCAAACGAACGGTTGGTCAAACACGAATAGCGCGCCCCGCGAATCGTGTTCAAGACTATGGGGCTTGCCAAATGCCAAAAACATGATTAGATGCTGACCGCATCGCACAAGCGGATGCTAAGGAATTTCCAGCCGTAGGCTGGTCTGCCTTCCATGGTGGACAACCTCGCCGGGTCGGGGACTCGGCCTTCTACAAAAGGCCAAAACTGTAGGCCCGGTGCCCTCACCGGGCGTTGTAGCAGTTGCTGCGCAGCAGCCTAATATAAGCCAGCCGGAAAGAATGCCATGCCAATCAAAAGCGAAGTGATCATTCTTTATAATTGCCCGGATACACAGGGATCAATCCGCTGGCGTGAATCGGATGCAGGCGTTCTGAATGAAGTCGATTCCGTGGCATCGGCCCTGGACGTTTCGGGCGTTGCCTGTTGCCGTCACGGCGTGCAGCGCCTGGAAAATGTGGTCGCCATATTAAAAGCTGCTCCCGGCGCCATGGTGTTCAATCTGGTTGAGCGCCTTGAAGGCGGTTCTGAGGCCTGTAATCGGATCCCCGAATTGTGTCGCACGTTCGGACACCCCTGTACGGGCAGTTCATCCGCATGTCTTAAGCTCACCCAGAACAAATGGCATACCAAGGAACGCCTGCGCGCTTGCGGGGTTCCCGTGCCCGCCGCCTGCGTCGTCCCGCCGGGCGCAGCGGTGGATTTCGGGCGTATTCCTAATCCGCCGCTGATTGTAAAACCGCTCTGCGCCGACGGCAGCGAAGGCATTGATGGCGCATCGCTCGTGCGTGACCCCGCAGGGCAATTGGACCAGGCCGTGAAGCGCGTGCATGCGCATGAAGGTCAATCGGCGTTAATTGAAGTTTTTGTGGAAGGGCGCGAGTTCAACTTGTCGTTGCTGGAAACGGAGGGACGCGTGAGCGTGTTGCCTTTGGCGGAAATTGACTTTTCACTTTTTCCGCCGGGCCGGCCGCATATTGTGGATTATGCCGTGAAATGGGTCCCCGGAACTATTCCCGGCAAAATTTCGCCGCGCCGGGTTCCCGCCTGCGTGGAAAATTCTATTGCCGAACGCCTGCGTGAAACAGCACTCGCCGTGTGGCGCGCTTGCGGCTGCAGCGATTATGTCCGGGTGGATTTTCGCGTCGATCAGGCCGGCCGGCCGTTTGTTCTCGAAGTCAACGCCAATCCGGATATTTCTCCCAACGCCGGTTTCCCCGCCTGCCTGGCGGCCGCCGGTATAACCTTTCCTGATTTTATCGGGCAGTTGCTTCGTAACGCCGCCGCACGCGGATAATTCACTTGCCCTTGGTTGGTCAATCTGATAACCGATACTTCCCGTAACAGTCCCGTTTTTTCCGGAGAGGTGACCGAGTGGCCGTTTACGAGCGCCGGGGGCGGCGCGAGGAATGGCCGGAGCGAAAGCGAAGGCCCCCGGAGGGGCAAGGCCGGGCAGGGCGCCGGCCGCCGCAACGTGCGCAACGCGCACCTGAGGCCACGACGTGGAAATCATGTGGCACGTGGAATGCGCCAGGCACGATCCATTTTTACGAACGCAAGGAGAGGTGACCGAGTGGCCGTTTACGAGCGCCGGGGGCGGCGCGAGGAATGGCCGGAGCGAAAGCGAAGGCCCCCGGAGGGGCAAGGCCGGGCAGGGCGCCGGCCGCCGCAACGTGCGCAACGCGCACCTGAGGCCACGACGTGGAAATCATGTGGCACGTGGAATGCGCCAGGCACGATCCATTTTTACGAACGCAAGGAGAGGTGACCGAGTGGCCGAAGGTGTACGACTGGAAATCGTATGTGCCCCATAAGGGCACCGCGGGTTCGACTCCCGCCCTCTCCGCCATTCGACGAGTCCTGCTGCGCAGTCCTTGTTCATGGCAGGCCAAGCATGACGTGCCCAGCCTCCAGGCGGCGCCTGGTTTCGAAGCGTAAGGATAGTACCCCCAAGTAAGGGTATTAGTGGGGGTATTCTGCCCCAGTAGTTACATGAAGGCAAATAATTTAAAAAAAATGCGCCCATTACGGGTCTTCCTGCTCCAGAACAGCGCCGGGGCGGACGTGGAACGGAACCTGGCCGGCATCGAACGGCGGCTTCGCCGCGCGCCGGCCTGTGATCTCATTGCGCTGCCGGAAGTGTTCGCCGTCCGCGGCCTCGATGCGGATTATCGCGCCGCGGCGGAGCGCCTGCCGGGGCCGATTGTGAAGCGCCTGATGGCCCTGGCCGCGCGAGCGCGGGCCTGGGTGCTGGCCGGCAGCGTGATCGAGCGCTGCCGGGGTAAAATCTACAACACGAGCGTAATCATAGATCGGCGGGGCCGGATCGTTGCCCGTTACCGTAAAATCCACCTGTTTGAGGCCAACCTGGATAACGGGCAGGTTGTCCGGGAAAGCGATATCTACTCGGCCGGCACCAGCCCCGTCATGGCCAAGGTTGAAGGCTGGCCTTGCGGCCTGGCCATCTGTTACGACCTGCGCTTCCCGGAACTGTTCCGGTATTATTCCCGGCACGGCGCCGCGCTTTTTTTCGTGCCCTCGAATTTCACGCAAAAAACCGGCAAGGATCATTGGGAGACGCTCGTTCGCGCGCGGGCGATCGAGAACCAGGCATTTGTCGTGGCGCCCAACCAGTGCGGCGCCAATCCGCGCACCGGTATTGTCAGCCATGGGCACAGCCTGGTGGCGGGCCCCTGGGGCGATGTGCTTGCCGCCGCCGGCGACCAGGAAACCATTCTGGCCGTCACGCTCCAACCGGAAGCTCTTCTCCGGACCAGGGCGCGTATCCCCGTCCTCCGTCACCGCCGGCTGGGCTGAAATCCGGACGCCAGACACCGGACGTCGTATACCAGACGATGGAAGAAGCGCGCCGTTCAACATGCTTGAGTTTTTCGCCGGCATTGGTTATACATTCAATAACTACGGAACAAGCGAACGCACTATTAACCAAAGGAGAGCGGATTATGCCGGAAATCAGTCATGTTGTTGGGCGGGAAATCCTGGATTCACGCGGCAATCCTACCGTGGAAGTCGAAGTCCAGTTGACCTGCGGGATAGTCGGTCGGGCGGCAGTCCCTTCAGGCGCCTCCACGGGCGAAAACGAAGCACTGGAATTGCGCGATGGCGACAAAACCCGCTACGGCGGCAAGGGCGTGCTGAAGGCGGTTAAGAACGTCAACGACATCATTTATCCGAAAATCGTGGGTTTCGATGTCCTCGACCAAGTGGGGCTGGACCAGGCCCTGATCAAGCTGGACGGCACGCCCACCAAGATGAAGCTCGGTGCCAACGCCATCCTGGGGGTGTCCCTGGCGGCGGCCAAGGCGGCCGCGGAATTCCTCGGCCAGCCGCTCTATCGCTACATCGGCGGTACGAACGCCAAGGTCCTGCCGGTGCCCATGATGAACATCATGAATGGCGGCGCGCATTCGGATGCCCCGGTGGATTTGCAGGAATTCATGATCATGCCCAAGGGAGCCAAGTCCTTCCGCGAAGCCTTGCGCATGGGCGCCGAGGTGTTTCATGCCCTCAAGTCCATTCTCAAGGACATGCAACTCAGCACGGCGGTGGGGGACGAGGGCGGCTTTGCCCCGCGATTAAAGAGTAATACCGAAGCTTTGGATGTCATCGTCAAGGCCATTGCCAAGGCCGGCTACAAGCCCGGCAAGGATGTGTTCATTGCGCTCGACCCGGCCGCGAGCGAATTTTATGACACCGCGAAAAAGCGCTACGTGTTCAAGAAGAGCGACAAGTCCGAACACACCTCCGAGCAAATGGTCCGGTTCTACGAGGGGCTCGTCAAGAAATACCCGATTATCAGCATCGAGGACGGCATGGCCGAATCCGACTGGTCCGGCTGGAAGCATCAGACCGATAAACTGGGCGACAAGATTCAGCTCGTCGGCGACGACGTTTTTGTGACCAACACGGCGTTTCTGAAGAAAGGCATCGAAATGGGCGTGGCCAATTCGATCCTGATCAAGCTTAACCAGATCGGCACGCTTACCGAAACGCTGGACGCCATTCGCATGGCCAACAACGCCGGGTATACCGCCGTGGTCAGTCATCGCTCCGGTGAAACCGAGGATACGACCATTGCCGACCTGACCGTGGCGGTCAACGCCGGCCAGATCAAGACCGGCTCAGCCTGCCGGACGGACCGTGTCTGCAAGTACAACCAGTTGATCCGGATTGAGGAGCAACTGGGCAAAAACGCCATCTTCGGCGGCGTGATTTAAAGAGTGATCATGAACGTCTGGCTGACGATTTACAGGAGCGCTACGCTTGTCTTTGTAGCGATGGTGATTGTCGCCATCGGCAGCCTGTTCCTGCCCAAGATTCGCCAGAACCAGGAACGCCAACGCAAACTGGTTGTCCTGGAGGAGGAAAATCGCGCCAAGGAAGACTTGATCAAGCAGCTGCAATCACAGCAGGACCAGTTCCTCTCGGATTCGCGGTATGTGGAACGTGTGGCCCGCGAGGAGCTGGGCAAGGCCAAGGCGGGCGAAACCATTTTCCGCTTTACCGAGCGCAAGACCAATGCTTTCCGGGTCCGGCCCTGAGCGATGGTGTATAGGAAGGTCAATGTTCTACCCTCTCTCTCGGGAGAGGGTAGGGTGAGGGGTGTCTGGCGGTTGCCCCTCACCCGATCCCGCAACGCGGGATCGACCTCTCCCGGGGGAGAGGTGAAATAGTTGCCGCCGGCCTAATGCAAGTTGCCATTCGTCGTTAACACCATGCATTTTCTCCCGGGCATTGATGTCCTGCTCATCCGTCACCGGCACTGGCTGGAAGGCAAACGCATCGGATTGGTAAGCCATCTGGCTGCCGTAGATACCCGCGGCATGACCTCGGCCGAGCGGCTGTGGCGGGAGCGTTCCCTCAACCTAAAAGCGTTGTTCGGGCCGGAACATGGGTTTTTTGGTCTCGGCGGCGCCGGCCAGGAACTGCGGCATCGGCGGCATCCGGGCTGGGGTATTCCGGTTTATTCCCTGTATGGCCCGGCGCGCCGACCGACATCGGCCATGTTCAAGAACCTGGATGCAGTGATTGTGGATCTCCAGGATCTCGGGGCGCGCTGTTACACATTTGTCACCACGTTGCGCTATGTGCTGGAGCAGGCTGCCGCGATGGGCAAGGAGGTGGTGGTGGCCGATCGCCCCATCCCACTGCCGCGGATAGTGGATGGTCCTATGCTTGTTCCAGCCTTTGAAAGTTTTGTGGCGGGCGTGCGTGTTCCCATGCACTATGGCATGACACCCGGCGAAACGGCGCTTTGGCTCAAGGCCAACCTGGGATTGAATGTGGCGCTTCGAATCGCGCGGATGCAAGGATATGCGCGCGATCCGAAGCGCCGCGCGGACTGGCCGCCCTGGATTTCACCTTCGCCGGGCATTCGCGCCTGGGAGACCGGGCAGTGTTACCTGGCCACTGTATTTAGCGAGTCCCTGCCGGCCATCAACAATGGACGCTCATCCAATCTGGCTTTCCAGGTATTTGCCGCCCAGTGGCTGAAAAGCGCTCCGGTGTGCGAGCGGCTGAATGCGCGGCGCCTGCCGGGAGTGTCGTTTTACGCGCATCCTTACAAAACCACAACAGCCGGCTCGTCTGGCGCCGTGTTTGATGGCGTCCGCCTCGCGGTAACCAATCCGAATATATTTCAGCCCGTTTATACCGGGATTTCCATCCTGTCATGTCTGCAGGAACTGTATGGAGCCCGTAAAATATGGAAGCACGCGGGCTCGCGCGAGGATTTTTTCGATAAACTCTACGGCACCGATGTCGTCCGTCGCGCGCTACAGGACGGCGCCACACCGGAACAAATCCGGCGGACATGGCTCAAACCTTTGCGGGGCTTCGCGCCAACCCGCCAGACCTGCTTGCTCTATTCCCGGGGAAAATAACATCCTATGACCAATTTTAATCAATTTCTGGCCCGCGTGCGGCAGATGCATCCGCAACTGAAACTGTTTCTGACGGGAATCGCACTTCTGAGTATCACCGGCGGCATTGGCGAAAGCACGTTCAATAATTTTTTAAGCGACACCTTTGATTTGAATGCCGGTTCCCGCGGGTTGCTGGAATTTCCACGGGAATTGCCGGGTCTCCTGACGGCCCTGTTCGCCGGGGCGCTTTTTTTTCTAAGCGAGACGCGAATTGCCGCATTTTCCGCGCTGTGCATCGGGGTGGGCATGCTGGGCATCGCCATCTGGGGCGCTTCCTGGACGATCATGCTGGTCTTCATGTTTGTCTGGAACACGGGCACGCATATGATAATGCCGGTGCGCTCATCCATCGGCATGGAATTGGCCCATGCCGAACACAAGGGGCGGCGCCTGGGTCAGATTCAGGGGGTTGGGATTGCCGCCAGCATTGTGGGCTGTGCCGCGGTGTGGATCCTGATGAAATATCTCGCCGCCGGATACCGGACCATGTTTACCATCGGCGGGATCGTGGCCTTGCTCGCGGCTTTTATTCTGTTCACCATGTGGATGCCGAACGCCCATCTGCAACGTCCAAAATTTGTGTTCCGGCGTCAGTATTGGCTATACTACACGCTGGCCTTTCTGTTCGGCGCGCGCAAACAGATTTTCATCACCTTCGGTCCGTGGGTGCTGATTAAAATCTTTCACCAACCGGCTTATATTTTTGCCCAGCTCTGGATGGTGGCCGGTGTGCTGGGCATTGTATTCCAACCCGCGCTGGGCCGGGCCATTGATTGGTTCGGCGAACGGTGGGTGCTGGTGGTGGATTCCGCGATAGTTTTCCTGGTGTGCATCGGTTACGGCTATGCGCACCTGATCGGCAGTCAAACGCTGGCACTGGGCGTGCTCTATGCGTGTTTTGTTGGCGATCTCCTGTTTTTTGGGACCAACATAGCCCGCGATACTTATCTGGCCAAAATTGCGCTCAAACACGAAGACGTGGCGCCTTCGCTCTCGTTGGGGGTCAGCATTAACCATGCCGTTTCCATGTCCGTGCCGGCCCTGGGCGGGATGATGTGGATGAAATACGGGCACGCCTCCGTGTTCCTGGCGGCGGCCGGTGTAGCTGTCTTGATGCTCATCTTCAGCAACCTGATCCGCACGGGCCACAAGTTGGTCCCGCTTCGCCCAAGTGCTTAAGTCCGATCCAATTCCTGTCGGACCGCTTTGCCAAGCTTTTCGAACGTCACCGGTTTGCGGAGGAAAGCGCCGGCGCCGAGGGTCTGCGCCAGGGCGATCCGGGGCGATTCGGCATAGCCGGACACGATAATGGCCTTTTGCTTGGGGTTGATGGCCTTCAGCTTCCGGTAGACATCGGTGCCATCCATGCCATCGCCAATGACCATGTCGAGGATCACCAGCTGGGGGAAATAGCCCTTCGCCTTATGTGTGGCGAACAGCTGCAGGGCCTCTTTGCCGCTATGTGCGCTCTCGACAGTGTAGCCGATCGCTTGCAGAAGGCGGGTCATGACATTGATCTGCAGTTCATCGTCGTCCACAACCATGATAGTTTCTGTGCCGGTATAATGTATTTCCGGCTCCACCGGCTGGATCTTGTCCCGGCAGGCCGGCAAATACACGATGAAGGTGGAACCTATGCCGACAGTGCTTTCCAAGTCAATAAAGCCATGGTGATCCTTTACGATACCGCGTACGACACTCAAGCCCAAGCCGGAGCCGCGCTGTTTATCGGCCTTCCTGGTGGTAAAAAAGGGATCGAAGAGTTTGTCATGGATTTCCGGTGGAATGCCGTGTCCCGTGTCGGTGATTGAGACCTTGACATATTCACCCGGCGCTATCAGTTCGTATTTCTTCACCGGCGAGTCCAGGCAGGCGTTTTCGGTCTTAATCGTCAGCGTGCCGGTTGAACCCATGGCTTCAATGGCGTTACGGCACAGGTTCTGGATAACACGCAGGAGTTGTTGGGGGGAACCCTTAATGTTAAGCAAATCCCCCGCCAGGGCCAGGTCAAGCTTGATTCCCCTGGCCAACTCATCACGCTTCAGGAATGAGGCCTCGGTTTCAATCATGGCATTGATGTTCAGCACGGACTGCTCGTAATGGGCGCGGCGCGACAGTGCCAGGAGCTGTTGATTGATGTCGGCCATCTGCTGGGCTGTCTTGGCAATGACGTCGATATCCGCGCGCGCCGGGGAATTTTCCGGCAGTTTGGCGCGGATGAATTTCGGGTAAGCCACCAAGGGGGTAAGCAGGTTGTTGAAATCGTGAGCGATATGGCCGGCAATACTGCCGGCTAATTCCAGGCGCTCGGCCCGGGCAAGCTGATCACGGGTCTGGCGCAGGAGTTGTTCATCCTGCTTGCGCCGGGTAATATCGCGCACGAAAAAGCAAATATGTTTTTCATCGCCCAGATGCAGCTTGTTGCTGGCGATCTCCGCTGGAAACAGGGATTGATCTTTGCGCTGGCAATAGGCAACCTCGATCAGGGTGAATCGGTCGCGATCTAGGTTGGCGCAGATTTTACGGAGGAGGTCCTCATCGAAGCCGCAGATGATGTCGAAAATTGACTTTTCACGCAGTTCGCTGACCGCGTAGTGGAGGAATTCAGTGGAGCGCGTGTTGCCATCCAGGATGCGTCCCTCCCAGTCCGTGATCAATACGGCGTCATAAATGCCTTGAAGAAATTCATGGTAAAGCGTGTATTCGGAAATCCCCAGCATGCCCCGCACGGCCTCGCGAGGCAGGCTCTCCGCTTTCGAAGCCAGCTTGGGAATCTTCACGGGTTTGGCGGATTCCAACGCTTCGGCCGATAGCAGCGTCATCCGCACCGTTTCGATTAATTGTTCTCTGTTTGCCATGACCGTTGCTTTCAACCTTTCAAATCAACGCCTTATGAGGCATGCCACGCTTACGGCGTGGTCGTGCGGTCCACAGGAAACGGGCCGTTTTTTCCGCCAGCGGCGAATTTGCCGAAAGTCTTATTAAACGGAAAAAGACCTTGAACTATAAACCCATTACAATGATGGTATTATTATGCTTGCGTTGTTATTTAGTCAAGCGTTTTTTGGCACGGCGGCGTGATCGGGGCGCCCTCCAATATCGCGAAAGAATTGGCGTTTTTGGAGGGGCAGCCTGAGCGCCATAGCCGGGCAGTTGCCGGACGAAGGAGGGAGCTCCCGCGAGACCTTTCTTGACACAGCCCTGCGTTTTTTGGACAGGCAGTAATAAATTGACATGGCGGGTCCCGAGCTTTATTGTTTCACATCGTTTGGGTTATAAGGAGTTAACATCCATGACCACCGCCACCAGCCGTGTTTTCCAGTATACTCTGCATGTGCCGTATGCCCACACAGACCAGATGCGTTTCGTGTATTATGCCAACTATCTGGTGTATTTTGAAATGGCCCGTGCCGCCATGCTGCGCGAGGTCGGCCTGCCCTATTCCGAGCTGGAGAAAAAGGGCGTTTTTTTGCCGGTGGTGGAAGCCCATTGTTTATACAAAGCCCCTGCCCATTATGATGACGAGTTGAAGGTGACCAGCCGGTGTTCCCTCGAGGGACCCCGCCTGCGCGTTGCTTACGAAGTGACCCGTGGCGACAGGCTTATCGTGACCGGCTACACCGTGCACGTGTGCCTTTCGTCCGAGGGTAAGGTTCTGCGTCCGGCTCCGGAATTGCGGCGCCTGGTGGAGTTGTAGGCGGGTAGACAAGCGCCTAAACGCCACGCGCGCGCGGGTCCGAAAAATGCGTAAGGCACGCCCGCCTGCCTTAAGGAAGCAAGCGCCGTTCCGGCGTCTTTTCAGCCGAAGTGCTATTCAATAATGGTGTCAGCTTCAGCAGTTCGAACCACAGGATGCTCGCGATGCCGGCCGCGATACTGATCAGGATGTCCATAAGGTGGAGCGGAGCGAAGTGGAAAAGTTCGCGCAGGAAGGGAACATTCAAGAGCAGCGTCATCGCTGCGATCGCGCCACCCACCACCCACCACAAGGCCCGGTTTGGTTCCCGGAACATTGAAAAGGTCGTTCGGTTCCAGGAACGATTGGTAAGAATGAGGCCGAGATTGGCCACTACCAGCGCGATGAACGCCAGCGTCCGGCGCGAGTTCTCGTCGGCAAGCCCCAGGCGTGCGCTGACGGCCAGCAGGACGATAATGGCGGCCAGCACGCTGGCGCCCTGAAAGAGGCTGAGCAGAAGCGAGCCCCGGCTGAACAACCTGTTTTTCGAATTGCGCGGCGGGCGGCGCATCGCATTTGGCTCCGCGTTCTCCGCCTCGAAAATGATCGAGCAGGCGGGGTCAATGATGAGTTCCAGGAAGGCCACATGCACGGGCAGGAGCAGGGGCAGCCAATCGCGGAAGAACATCGGAATTATCGCCAGCCCGGCGATCGGAACGTGTACCGCAAAAATATAAGCCACGGCCTTCTTGATGTTGTCGAAGATGCGCCGTCCCAGCTTGACGGCTGCTACGATGGAGGAAAAATCGTCGTCCAGCACGACCAGCGCCGATGCCTCGCGCGCCACGTCCGTGCCGCGTCCGCCCATCGCGACGCCAATGTGGGCCGATTTTAATGCGGGCGCGTCGTTGACGCCATCCCCCGTCATGGCCACAATTTCCCCGTTGGCTTTGAAGGCGTTCACGATCCGGAGTTTTTGTTCAGGCACGATGCGGGCAAAAATACTTGTGTTGCCAATGCGCCGCTTAAGTTCATCGTCGCTCATGGCGTCCAGTTCGCTTCCCGTGATGCACTCCTCCGGAACGCGCAAGCCAATCTGCTGGGCGATGCTCCGTGCCGTGCCCGCATAATCGCCTGTGATCATGACGACGCGGATGCCGGCGGTGTAGCACTCCTGGATGGCGGCCGGGACGGCTGGGCGCACTGGGTCGGCCAGGCCAATGAGACCAAGGAACTCGAAGCGGAAATCATGTTGTTGTGGCGGCAGGTCTGAGCGCCTGAAATGCGCCTTGGCAACGCCCAGAACCCGCAAACCGGCATTGGCCATGTTGGCCACATTACCGGCCAGTTCGTCCTGTTGCAGGGCGCTTAAGTGACAAAGGTCGGCGATGGCTTCCGGCGCCCCCTTGGCCGCGATTTCGAATATGCTTCCATCCGGCGATTTCCAAACGTGCGACAGCGCCAGCAGGTGCGGCGAAAGCGGATATTCCCGGATCAACTGCCAGTTCTGGTGCAGGTGCTCGGTCCGGGCCAGGAACTTTGCGCCCAGTTCGTTCAGGGCCTTCTCCATGGGGTCAAACGGGTCGCACTTGCTGGCGAGTATCCCGTATTCCAGGAGCGGATGGAATCGCTCGGACAAGGCCGTCCGTTTCGAAACGTTCGTGTCGAACAGTTCACCGCCTGCAAACAGTTGCCGGACCGACATCTGGTTAAGCGTGAGGGTTCCCGTTTTATCGGTGCATAACACCGTGGCGGCGCCCAGTGTTTCCACGGCCGGCATGCGTCGCGTGAGAACCCTGTTTCGGGAAATCCGCCAGGCGCCCAGCGCGAGAAAAATCGTGAGCACCACGGGGAACTCCTCCGGCAGCAGGGCCATGGCCAGGGTAATGCCGTTCAGCAGGCCTTGTTGCCAGGCCTGCGGTGTATTGCCTCGCGTGAGCCCGTAGGCCAGGATCACCAGCGTGCAAAGCGACAGGCCAACGATCGCCAGGTTCCGGACCAGCCGGCCGGT
This sequence comes from Kiritimatiellia bacterium, assembly GCA_028718125.1. Lineage (GTDB taxonomy): Bacteria > Verrucomicrobiota > Kiritimatiellia > JAAZAB01 > JAAZAB01 > VSJD01. The sequence goes on along the minus strand of JAQUMN010000011.1, from coordinate 72,687 downwards.
TTCCTTCTGCAGGAGGGTGTCTTCCTGCGTCACGCTCTGCAGGGCCTTGCCGATCTTGCCGAGTTCCGTGTGCGTGCCGGTTGTCAGGATCTCCGCCACACCTTGGCCGGCGGTGATCATCGTGCCGGAAAAAACAAACGGCAGGTCGTCGCCACCCGGCCTTGCCGAGGCTTTTGTTTGCTCCGAGGCCGACTTGCGCACCGGCACGGATTCTCCGGTCAGCAGGGATTCATCGGCGGACAGGTTGATGGACTGGCGCAGGATCGCATCGGCAGGCACACGGTCGCCCTCGACGAGAAGCATGATGTCGCCGCGGACGACTTCACGCCCCGGGATGCGCCGTCGCCGGCCGTCGCGAATTACCAGCGCCCGCGGGCTTGACAAGTCCCGCAGCGCCTCCAGGGCCCGTTCGGTGCGCCGCTCCTGGATAACCGTGATGCCCATCACAACCAGCACAAAACCGAGCAACATCAGCGCGTCGGATAGTTCGCCCATCAGCAGGTACAGCAGTCCGCAGCCAACCAGGAGGAGGAACATCGGTTCGCGCACGACCTCCAGGACGATATGCAACAATCCGCGCTGTCGCGAGGAAGGAATTTCATTGAAGCCCTCCTCGCGAAGCCGTCGCAGGGCCTCATCTTCGGCAAGTCCGGATATGCGCGTAAGATCAAAATCTGTGTTCATAGGCAAGCGTTCCAGCTACGTTGACCCGCCTGCAGCGCTATGCCGCGCATAGCGCTGCAGGCGGGTTGCGGCCGGACAGGAAGCGTTCTTTCCTGATTTACAATTTCATATTGCGAACCATGAATGGGTACACATTATCGTTACGCGCCGCATCAGTCAAGCGGTTCTGACCAGGTCCGTGTTTTTCCGTTGCATCGTGGACTTGTTGTGCGATATGATATGCGCACGAAAGAAATGGCGGCCAACGCGCCGTCGCCTGACAGCATGAAAACAACTGCCCAGCCTTCCACGACTGTCCCCCCGCAATGGATTGCAGGTGCGAATGGCGCGCGCGTGCTGGTGGTTAAATTAAGTTCGTTGGGCGACCTGTTTCATGCCCTCCCGGCCGTGCACTGCCTGAAGGCCGGCCTGCAAGCGAGGATTGACTGGGTGGTGCACCCGCAATACCGGGAATTGGTGTCGTGTTTTACCGACGTAGACCGGGTCATCCCGCTGGCGCGGGATTTCATGTCAGGCGCCCTGGCCGGCGACGTGCGGGCTGTGCGCGCGGAGTCGTATGACCTGATCGTGGACCTGCAGGGCATTCTCAAGAGCGCGCTGGTCGCCCGGCTTGCGCGCGGCAGTCATCGGATTGGGCCATCCTTCCACCGGGAAGGTTCGCGGCTGTTTTACCAGGCAATCGCCGGCTCCCGCAACAAGGATCGGCATGCCGTCGAGGAAATTCTGGATGTGGTCCGGCACTTGGGTTTGCCGGTCTTGCCGCCGGTGTTTCCCGTTGAGTTTCCCATGCAACTCGTGGGCGAGCCGGAACCCCGCGTGGCGCTGATCCCGTTTTCGCGCTGGCCGAGCAAGAACTGGCCGGTGTCTTCTTTTATCCAGACCGGCCGCGATTTGCAGGAACATGCCAATGCCTCGATTTTCCTGATCGGCGGCGCTGCGGAAGCGGCGGCTTGCGCGGAAATGGCTAAAGAATTCAAGGGGCGCGTCATCAACCTGGCCGGCAAATTATCCCTGCCGCAATTAGGCGGAATTTTGCAGGCCATGAACCTGGTGATTGCCAATGATTCCGGACCCATGCATATGGCGGCCAGCCTGGGGACGCCCGTCCTGGCCGTATTCGGGCCGACCGACAAGAAGCGTACAGGCCCCTATGGCGATTTTCACCGGGTGACGATGGGCAAACTGCTGTGCCAGCCTTGTTTTTCGAAACAATGCAGGTTCCAGGACGGTTTCTGCCTGCGCACAGTTATGCCCGGATATGTGACGACCATTGCGCTGGAAATGCTGAAAGCGGCGTCCGTCAGCCGGCGGACCCTGGGGCTGAGAACGGATGATGGGACGGAAAGGCAGACGACAGACGACAGACGACGGAGGCGCGACAAGAAGTGTCATATCGAAATCATGACGTGATATCGAACGGATCGCTTTTAAAGGTAATAGCGGCGGTTGGATTTTGGCTGGCCATGGGCCTTCCGGCGGCATGGGCCAACCTGCAGCTGGAAGCGCTCATAGCCGAAGCTTTTTCCAACAACCCCGCCGTTCAGGCGGCCCAGTATGAGGTCAACCGTGCCCAGGCTGAACGCGATGAACTGCGTGGTTTTTTTGATCCCCAGTTGAATGCGACCGCTTCGCAGACCGATTACAACAGCGGCTACAATCAAGCCTTCCTGCACGCGGGCGTGGATGCAGCCATCCTGCCCGGCGTTTATCTGGGCACGCGGGTTGAGGAGAGTTATTATTCCAATTTGCAAGGCAGCACCGTGACGAATGTGTCCGGAAGCTATAACGAACTCTGGCAGAGCACGGCAGGGCTCCGCCTGGGCGTGCCGCTCCTGCGCGACCGCGGATTTCTGCAATGGAAACTTTCCGATGAGCGCGCCGCCAAGCGCCAGCGTATGGCGCAGAACCACTGGCTGGCGATTACCCAGCAATGCCGGCATGACGTCGAACAACAATACATCGCCGTGCTGGAAGCCGAGGCCCAGCGCTATGTGGCGCAATCGGCCCTGATCCGCGTGGAAAAACTGCTGAAGGAAGCCCAGGAACTCGTGCGGCTCAAGATCGTGCCTGGCTACCAGTTGTTTACGGCGCGCTCCGAGGTGGCCCTGCGGCAGGAATCGGAAACGGCGGACCAGCAGGCCTGCCAGACTACCAAAATCAGGCTCCTGGAACTGCTGGGCACATCCAAGCCGGCGCGGCCAGTGCAGGCTTCCTTCGGTACGCTCGTTTTATGGGCGGAATCCGTGGACCTGCCGCCGTTGTATGCCGAGGCCGAGGCGCTCAAGGCCCGCGGAGATTACAACGAGATCCAGGATTTTATTGAGGTTGCGGAGAAGGAGTTGGCCATTAACCGGGACAACCTGCGATCCGATCTGTCGCTGAACATGGAAGCGATCCTGCAGGGAGAGGATCCGAACGACATCATCGGCACTGGTCGCTACCTGAGCGAGCGTAACCTGGGGGCGAGTATCGGACTGACCTGGAAGCGTCCCTGGGGGTATCGGACGGAAAAGGCGCGGATGCGGGCGGTTAGCGCGACCATCGATGCACGGCACGAACTGCTCCGTCAGACAGCCATCCAGATCTGTGCGGATTTAAAAGTTCAGCATGAACAGTTTATGTCCGCCCAGGATCGTCTGAGCCTAGTTTCAGAAGCTATTGCATCGGCCCACCAGGCGCTGGAAGCCGAAAACGAGCGATTTTGCCTTGGCGAGGGGCGCAGTCGTAACGTGCTCGATGCCCAAAGAGACTTGACGGATGCCTTGAAAAGGCAAACAATTATTGCGGTCGAGTTACTACGGGCATATTCCAATTTTATGTATGCATCTGGTTATGCCGACGATTTTTTAAATCAGTAGGGAGGAAGGGATCATGCGCAAGTTGAAGCAAATGCTCGGGTTGACCAAAAAACCGGAAGAGGACATGGATCAGCCGACTCTGGAAACCCTCGTGCTGCCGGACCAGCAAAGGGATAATCTGGAACGCGACATCATGATCCTGGAGGATGAATACGGCGAAAAAGAAAAACGGCTTCATCAGGAGGCGGAGAAACAGGTTCAAGGGGCGGCCGAGGATTCCGTCAAGGAACTGCACGTTATCCAGATGGGTATGTGTCCCCGGTGCGGTGAGCACCTCAACGAGCACCTGTTTGCCACGATCTGCATAGCCTGCGGCTGGAATACCTTTGAGGTGCCCCAGCGCGGTCCGGTGCGCGTCCATCTGCGCGAAAACAACATTCCAATTGAGGGCGAGCACTGTTATGTCGTCACCACGGGCGATGTGTTTATTATCAGGGACGACGTTGTTATTGCCAAGGTGCCCAGGGATGCCGTGAGCTGGATTGAATATGTCTGGACGGAGGCGGAAGTTGCCCAGCGCTACAAGCAGGTCACTGATCGCATGAATATTGCCTGCGCGTGGTGCAACGGCCCGGCGGACCCGGAAAAGGATGGCTTCAGCTTGGCGCAGGTGGCTTTCGGCTGCAGCCAGGAACGCTATGTATTCTGCTCGACCGCTTGTTATGAGGCCTTTCGAAAAATGTATCCGTCGCGCGTGCATCGGAACTGCTACGAGACCAAGTGTTCCGAATGCAACCTGTGCACCAAGCGCTATGATGATGAAAGCGACGGCATCCGCATGATTGCCAAGGATTTTCTAAAAGTCAAGAATCTGAAGAAATAATCAAGCCCGCGATCCGACTTTTTGAGAGGTCAGGACAACGGCGGAGTAGGTAATGGGTATTTTTCAAAAAACGGCGGCCGGCGACCTGCCGTTAACAACCCAGGAACGCCGGCTGAAACAGCGGCGCATTCTGAAATATGGGCTGACGGCGGCAATTGGCATAATCCTGATCGGGTTTGCGATCCGGGTGAACCAGTATGTGCCGGCCAGCGGCTATGTAACGACCGAGCATTACGCTGAAGTGCGTTCCCCGGTGGTCGGCCTCATTTCCAACATTTTGGTGCAATCGGGGACGCGGGTCAAGCAGGGTGATCTGCTGGCCCAGTTAAGCTGTGCTGAGGAGGCGGCGTCCCTGGAGGAGGCCCGTAACCAGGCCCAGAAGGCGGAGGCGGAGCTTAAGCAACGCGAATCTCAAATTAGCGAGCAGAAACGGCGATTGAGCGAGGACATTGCCGTTGCCAACTTGCGCCTGCAGAACGCCATGAGCCGCCTGGCCCGTACCCGGGAGGGTATGGCGCGTGGCCTGGTGGCCGGCAGCGTGCTGGAGGACGACCAGTTGAAGGAACAGCTTGCCCGCGCGGAGATGGATTCTCTGATGAAAAAAGATCTGAGCATGTATGAAAATGAGCTGGCTGTTTTGCGCCAGGAGCTGGAGTCGCGGCAGGATGCGGCGGAACGCTCGGAAGCCGCCATTCGGGCGCGCGAGATTCGCGCGCCGATCTCCGGCCAGGTGCTCCGCTATGAGTTTGTCCTGGGTGAACTGGTGCGGCCGGAGACCCTGCTCTACGAAATCTTCGGTGGCGAAAAACAAATTCTGAAACTGCGCATTTTGGAGCGCCACGCCCTGCGCGTGTCGGTCGGCAACCGGTATTATGCCTGGCTGGCCTCCTACCGCGGTCTCCAGCGTGTCCGTTTCCGGGGCGAGGTCCAGTATTTGCGCAACGTTATCCAGTCGGACGGGCAAACGACTTATCGGGTGGCCTTCTGCAGTTTCGACCCGCTGAACCATGCCGTCCCGCCCGGCACCACGGCGGAAGCCAGGGTTTATTATGGAAAAACCTGCCTCTGGTTTTTCCTGTTAGGGTTGGATTAGAGGAGCTTTATGATGGTTAATGGTAAATGGTTAATGACTTTTCATAAGGTGTTCAGTGTTCGGTGTTCGGAACCGTAAGAATCAGGTTACCTGCGCAAACGTCTTGTTTATTTCAGGCGATTGAAATGCAAAATGTTGCGTCACGTTTAATCAAGCGGGATTGCTGATTTTCAACCTGAACACCTAATTCTGAACGCCGAACACCTTGTGGTTACCAAAAAACAATCGAATTTCCTGATTGTCCTGGGTTTCCTCTCGCCCTACCGCTGGATGCTGATCCGACTGTTGCTCTTGACGGTCCTGCTTTCCATACTGAACATGTGCACTCCGTTGATCTCGCGGGCCTTCATTGACCAGGTGGTCAGTCTGAACCGGCAGGACCTGATTGCGCCCTTGAGCTTCTGGCGGATTGCCCTCATTGTGCTGGTCCCGGTACTCGCGTTTATCCAGACGCAAGGGATTGCCTACGTCGGCCAGCGCTTCGTCTTCGATATCCGCAATGCGCTCTACCGGCACATGCTGGATATGTCGCTCCGTTTTTACGGCAAGCATAGTACAGGCATGCTGGTCAACCGGCTTATGGGCGACACCGGCATGGTGGCCAACATGCTGTCCGCGCAGACAATCGGCATCGTCTCCGACATGGTTTGCGCGGCCTTTGCCATCACGGCGACCTTCGTGTTGAACTGGCGGCTGGCTTTGTTAATTGCCGTCATGGTCGCCGTGTTCGTGCTGAATTACCGTCTGAACATCGGCAAAATCGTGACGCTCTCGCGCAGTTACCGGCAATCATTCGACCGGTTGTCGGGCGGGGTGCAGAACCGGCTGGTCGCGAGCCTGGCGGTCAAATCATTCGGCATGGAGACGCGCGAGCAGGGCATTTTCCAGGAGCAGTCGGAAGTCAGCATGGAACTGCTCCAGCAGGCCGGCTATTCCAACAACGCGTTCTGGCAAAACACCTCGCTTCTGCAGAACACGGGCCAAGCCGTGTTGTTTTTTGCCGGCTGTGCCCTGATCCTGCGCGGCGACATGACCTATGGCGATGTGACGGCGTTCACGGTTTATGCCATGCGGCTCCTGTGGCCGGCGGTGCGCATGTCCGAGCTGGCGCGGCAAATCCAGGATGTGCGCATTGCCGTGGAACGCATCTTCGAAATATACAATGAGCCCCAGGAAGTGACGAACCGGCCGGATGCCGTGCTCGCCGGACGTCTGCGGGGCCAGGTGGATTTTAACCGCGTGAATTTTGCCTACGAGCCGGCGCGGCCTGTCACCCGGGACCTTGACTTGCACGTTCAGCCGGGCGAGACCATTGCCCTGGTGGGGCCGACCGGATGCGGCAAAAGCACCCTGTTGCTCTTGCTCATGCGTTTTTATGATGTCCGCGACGGGAGTATCCAGATCGATGGCTGCGATGTCCGGCAATATGACCTTAAAAGCCTGCGTGCGCAGTTCGGCATCGTCCTCCAGGACCCGCTCCTGTTCAACGTGAGCATTGCCGATAATATTCGCTATGCCCGGCCGAATGCCGCGCAAGCCGAGGTCGAGGCGGCGGCAAAAGTGGCGGAAATCCATGATTTCATTATGCGCCTGCCGGACCAGTATCGGACCGTGCTGGGTACGGAAGGCCTGCAATTTTCGGTCGGCCAGAAACAGCGCATAACCATTGCCCGTGCCGTGCTGGCTGACCCGGTCATTATGATCATGGACGAGGCCACCAGTTCCCTGGACAGTGAATCCGAACAGGCCATCCAACTGGCCATGCAGAGGGTCCTGCGGAACCGCACGTCGTTTATCGTTGCGCACCGTCTGAGCACGATCCGTAACGCGACCCGGATTGTGCTGATGCGGGATGGCCGCATCCTGGAAGTAGGCAATCATGCGGAGCTGATGGCCATACCGGAGGGCCGTTACCGCGCCCTGTACAATCGGCATGTGAACAAGGAAGTGATCGAGGACGAGAAGGAATGAAATTCCACCATCGCAACTATGCGTGTCGGCCGCCGTATCGCCGGAAAGACCGCAAAGTCGGCAAGCTGATTCTGCTGGCGCGGTTCATGCGCACGTATCTGCGGCCTTTCCGGTGGGCCATAGCCTTATGTGTCCTGCTGGCGGTACTGGACTACGCCGGGGCGTTTTATCTGATGGCCTATTACAACAAGGTGGTGGTGGATTCCATTCTGGTTGTCGTTCCGGCTTCCGCCAGAGGCGGATCCGCTAATGATGGAAAAAGCAAGGCCGCCGGCCAACCGGCGGCCCAGGCCGGCAGCCATCTGGCTGACCGTGAGCCCACATCGTTCGGTCGAGAGCGCCAGCAGGAACAAACAGCCCCGCCGAAAGTTCAGGCCGGTCTGGACCGGCGTCTCAATGTCGGGACGCAGATTGCCTGGCGACCGCCGGATGCCAGCCGCCGGCTGGGCATAATCTTTATACTGTATATAGCCACACTGGGGTTCAGCAACTGGATGAATCGGCTGGCCACCCGCCGACGTATTCACATAACCCAGTCTATCGCGGTCAACCTGCGGGCCGATATGCATGCCAAGGTGCTTAAGTTGTCGTTGGGATATCAAACGACCCATACGCCCGGGCGGCTCATGGCCCGGATTCTTTCGGATGTCAGCACCGTAGCCGACCAGTTGTTGGGGCTGATCATCAGCTTGTGTTCGTTGGTGTCCATTATTATATTCGGCTTTTTCATGTTACTGGTCATTGAATGGCGCATGGCTGTGATCGTTCTGGTTTGCCTGCCGTTTTATGTGATAATTTACAAGACTGTCCGGCCTCACCTGCACCGGGTGAATGTTGAACTCAGCCACACGAACACCTGCCTGTATGGATTGGTGTCGCAAAAATTGGATGCCACGAAAATGATCCAGGCTTGCGGGCGGGAGCCCAAGGAGCGCCTGACCTTTCATCGTTTGGCGGCCTGCTATTTCCGGGACGTGCTGTGGCAGAACCGCCTGGGCGGGGCCACGGGGTATTTGGCCGAAATTGTGAGCGGCCTGACGAGCAACGGCGTGTTGTTCCTCTACGGCATATTCCGGGTGCTGAACGGCGCCATTACCCTCGGCCAGATGATGTATGCCTGGGGCACTGCCGCCGCACTGTTCGGGCCGGTCCTGCAGTTGAGCAATTTGAACGTCACGGTCTCCAACCTGCTGGTGTACCTGAACCGGCTGGCGGAAGTGTTGGACGAGCCCGTGCGCATTCAGGATGAGCCCGACGCCGTGGATCTGCCTGTCCCGCTGAAAAAGGGCATTACCCTGAATCATGTCCATTTTGCGTATAGCCCGGACAGCGCACCGGTGCTTCAGGATGTCTCGCTCACGATTCCGGCGGGCAAGTGGGTGTGCATCATGGGCGCGAGCGGCACGGGCAAAACGACGTTGTTACACCTGCTGGCACGGCTGTTCGAGCCGGACATGGGCGAAATTACCTACGACGGAATCCCCATCAATAAAATCCGGATCCTGTCCCTGCGCCAGCACCTGGCGCTGGTGCCGCAGGAAGCCCAGATCATCAGCGGCACCGTGCGGGACAATATCTGTTATGGGCTTCCCGGTGCCGAGCCAAAGGATATTATTGCTGCGGCCCGTGCGGCCGAGTTCCATGAGTTTGTCATGGGACTCAAGGTCCAGTATGAAACCATCCTGGGCGAGAAGGGCGCCAGCCTTTCCGGCGGCCAGAAACAGCGTTTGTCCCTGGCGCGGGCGCTACTGACCCAACCGGAAATCCTGCTGCTGGATGATTGCACCTCGGCGCTGGATGCGGAAATCGAACACAACATCCAGGAAACGCTGGGCCGTATCCTGGTGGGCAAGACCGCAGTGATCGTTACCCAGCGCGTGTCCATGGCCCAGCGCTGTAACCAGATCTATGTGCTGGAAAACGGCGGAATCAGTGAACAAGGCACTCACAGCCAGCTGGCGGCGCAAAACGGCTTTTATGCCCGTTTGGTTGCCCGGCAAACGAAGACGTAATGGCGGATAGTTTCAGGAATGTTCTTCGTTCTTGGTTCTTCGTTAATCGGCAACGAAGAACCAAGAACAAAGAACCATGAACTCTTTTCAGGTCGCATGACTTATTCCGGCAAGCTTCCTTTCAACACCAGCGGCAAACCCGCCGCCACAAACACAACGGTATCCGCTTCCTTCGCCACGGCCTGATTGAGCCATCCTGCCAGGTCGCGGAATGTCCTGCCCAACTCATATTCCGGCACTATGCCCATGCCTACTTCATTAGCTACCATTATCACGTCCTGCCGCGCCTGGCTCAAGGCCACGACCAGCTCGTCCCGCCGGCGTCGGAACGCGCCGCGGCCTTCTTTAAGGAGCACGTTGCTGAGCCAGATCGTGAGACAATCCACGAGAATGCCGTCCGTGCCCGGTATGCCCCGGCGGATTATCCGGGCAATTTCCAGGGGCTCTTCCACGCAGCGCCAATGCCGGGAGCGCGTCCGGCGGTGCATGCGAACCCGCGCGGCCATTTCATCATCCAGAATTTCCGCCGTGGCCAGGTACACTGGGCGCCGCCACAGGCGCGCGGCAATATCCTGTGCCAGGCGGCTTTTGCCGCTACGGGCGCCGCCGAGTATAAAAATACGGGTCACGGGCATCTACAATCCTTCGCCATGTCGTTTTTGCGCTTTAACCCCGTCTGGCGCTATTTATTCCGTTACCGGGTAGTACCCCGGTCCGCCATACCCGCCAGAGAAGAGCGCATATCCCTGGGATGAGAGATATATCTCCCACAGACCGTCGGTGTGATACACGGCAGGATCCGCCAAGCCATCGCCGTCATAGTCGGCTGTCACCGGTATGCCGTTAGGCGCACCCAACTGATAACTGACCTCGCGATAGCCCTGGCCGATTGGCCCGGTTGATCGGTTAGACTCCAGCACGTACCACCAGCCGGTGGCATACGCATATAGCCCAAAATCCGCTCGGCCATCGCCGTCATAATCCGCCGGCACGGCCATAAAGCCGGGCCCGCCGTATCCGCCCGACATCAGCTGGTAGCCGCCCGATGACAGTCCGCCAAACCACATCCCGGTAGATTCCGCATAGTCCATCAGGTCGGCCAACCGGTCGCCGTCATAATCCGCCGGTACCGCTTGCGGGGCTGCTCCGTACCACCAGGCCCCATAATAGGCGTATCCATTCGCGCTACCCATTCCAACCCAGAACCCGTCCGTATTCCGATACGCCAACGGATCCGTTTTCCCATCCCCATCGAAATCCGCCGGCGCCGGCGCAAAGCCCGGATCGCCACACTTGGCGCCGACAATTTGGTGGGTGGACGATAGCGACACCCACCAATAGCCGCTGGTGGGGTTGTACAGCCCGACATCGGTCAAACCGTCCCCGTCATAATCGCCGGGCGCGCCCTGCCAGTTGCTCAAGGATGTTTCCTGTCCCCTGACTTGCGTGAAACGCATTCCCGATAAAACCACCGACCAGCCTCCCTGGGCAACTTGTAAAACCGCGCAATCGGCGCGGCCATCGCCGTCATAATCGTTGAATGCCCGGCCAATCGAGTTCGGCCCGTTGGTTTTCACCGTCACCAGACCAACGCCCGGGGCCGTGTTGTTGGTCAGGACCGGATCGTTGATGGACGACAGGTGCCGCACGGTTACTTCCGGCCGATACGTTCCGAGCAGGTCGCCGCGAATGATCAATCCCTGCCGCTCCGCCGCTGTCAGGACGACCAGCGCTTCCTGATTCACCGCCAGGTTGACTGTCCGCTGGAAGCCGCCGATCCAAACGGTGTTGATGGCCGGCGCGGTCGGTTGGGGCGCAGTAGACGCCATGTATAAATCGAATTGGATCGCCGACGCCGCCAGTGCGCCCGGCCCGTAATTTTGCAATCGGCACGATACCGTGCCTGCCGGAGACAGATTTGTCACGTTCACCGGCAGGTACACCAGGTCGCGCACGGCAATATCCGCCGTGCCGGTTGCCTGTCCCGGATCCAGCGCGGCATAGCCCATCGCCACGTAACTCATCGGGCTGAGCAGCGTCGCCGTCTTGGCCCGCGCCCAGTAGTAATAAGATAGGATCGGGGAAATGGCGTAGTCGTCGCAATGTCGGGGAGAGGGTGCTTCCGGAATATTTGCAATCAGCGTGGCTCCGGATGGATCATTCGCCTGGCTGCGATATAGATCGTAGCTCGTTGCCCCGGGCGCCCCGTCCCACGTCACCTGCACCATGTTCGTATAGGCCCCGCGTGTTGCCGATACGCCTGTCGGCGCCGGCAGGGTAACCGGCACGGGCAGGATGTTGAACGTGTGGGTCACGTCCGGTGCGGCGCTGTATGTTGCATCACCCACCTGGCTGGCCACGATGCCGACCGTGCCCGTGGCCGTGAACGTGATCGTCGTCGCATTCAGCCAGCTCGCCGGGCTGCCCGCCGTGTTCGTGAAACTCACCTGCAGGCTGCTCGACGCAGTTGCCGCCAGTCCGACTGGCTCGGTGACCAGGAATGACGCCCCGTTGGCGGGGGTGAAACTGGTGATCGTCTGATCCAGTTTAGTCGCCGTGCCTTGCACGTAAACCACATACGGCGAGTTCACGCTGTTATTGGCAATGGACACCGAGGCCGTATGTGTTCCGATAACGGATGGGTTAAATGCCATTGTAAAATTACCGATCGCACCCGGAGCAACAGTCGCCGGAATGCCGGCTATGCTGAAAGCGTTCGCGCCCGTCCCGTTCGTTGTCCAACCACCGATCGTGAGCGCCGCGGTCCCGCTGTTCGTTACCACAAACGTATTGGTTACCGCCGCTGCGCCAATCGTGAACGATCCGAAATCCGTGCCCTTGGCCGCGCTCGCGGGATCGCCGCTGGCGATTACAGTGCCGTTGGTGCCGAGCACAACGAGTTCCGGAGATGTCGGCGCAGGAGCGTTAGAAGAGAGCAGCCCCTCGAACACGTAGGCCGCGCCTTGCTGAACATTATAACCACTCGATCCTACGAGGGCCACGTCGCCCGCCACACTTACCGAACTGCCGAAATTGTATTCCGACGCGCCATCAAAGGCCGTCAGTTTTTTGACCTGCCCCCAGGCATTTGTCCCGCCCGCGTTGCGCTCGAATATATAAGACGCGCCTGCGCCACTCAATCCGCCCGGATCGGCATCACACGCGCCCACTGCCGCCACATCTCCGGCCACACTCACCGCCACACCGAACTCATCGTTCTCAGCACCGTCCGATGCCGCCAGCTTCCTCATCTGGCCCCAGGCATTGATCCCATTCACATTGCGCCCGAACAAGTATGCCGCACCCGCATTGGTCACACCGCTCGGATTGGCCTGATTGACGCCCACCAAGGCAATATCCCCCGCCACGCTCACCGCATTGCCGAAGCAGTCATACTCCTCGCCGTCAGAGGCGGTCAGCTTGGCCACCTGCTCCCACGTATTCGTCCCGCCTGCGTTGCGCTCGAATATATAAGCCGCGCCCGCGCCAACCAGACCGCCCTGGGTGGACCAATACTCGCCCACCAATGCCATGTCACCCGCCACGCTCACCGAATAGCCGAACTCGTAACCCGCCTCACCGTCGGGTGCCGTCAGTTTCTTCACCTCGCCCCAGGCGTTGGTGCCGCCCGCGTTGCGCTCAAACACATACGCTGCGCCTATATAGGTGTTAGCCGGATATCCTCGCGCGCCAACGAGGGCTATGTCGCCTGCCACGCTAACCGCATAGCCAAAAAGGTCGCCCGCCACGCTGTCCGACGCTGTCAGCTTCGTTACCTGCCCCCAGGCGTTGGTGCCGCCCGCGTTCCGCTCGAATACGTATACCGAACCTCGGTTTGCGTAATCCCCATCCGCGCCCACCAAGGCAATATCCCCCGCCACGCTTACCGACTCGCCGAAATTGCGAGCCGCCACGCCATCCGATGCCGTCAGTTTGACTACCTGGCCCCAGGCATTCGTCCCGCCCGCATTGCGTTCATATACATACGCCGCGCCTTGATAGGCGCCAGCGGGAGATGCATCCGCGCCTACGATGGCCACGTCGCCGGCCACGCATACCGATAAGCCGAAGTCGTCCAATGCCACGCCGTCGGACGCCGTCAGCTTGTTTTTCTGGTTCCACTCGTCGTACTTGAAGGGGATGAGATACGCCGCCCCCCTTAAAACATTTTTCGATTCCGCACCAACCAGGATCGTTCCGTCGGCCACGCTCACCGCTATGCCGAAATCTTCTTCCGGCGCGGCGTCGGAGGCCGTCAGTTTTTGCACCTGCCCCCACGCGTTCGTCCCCTCCGCGTTGCGTGCAAATACATACGCCGCGCCCGCCCTGTTCAGTCCGCCCGGGTCGGCCCGCCACGCTCCAATAACAGCTACGTCGTCCGCCACGCTCACCTCAAAGCCAAAGAGGTCGTTCGCAATGCCATCGGAGGCCGTCAGTTTTTTCACCTGCACCCACCCGTTGGCGCCGTCCGCGCTGCGCTCGAATATATATGCCGAACCTTGAAGGAAATGGTTGGGATAGCCATATGCGCCGATAAGCGCGACGTCACCCGCCACGCTCACCGAACAGCCGAAGTAATCCTGCGTTACGCCGTCGGTGGCCGTCACCTTTTGCACAAATCCCCATGCATTCGTCCCGCCCGCGTTGCGCTCGAATATATACACCGCGCCCGCATCAGTCACTACATCCAGATCTGTTCCTGAGGAGCCCACCACCGCCACATCGCCCGCGACGCTCACTGATTCGCCGAAAACATCCGAATCCGCGCCATCGAAGGCCGTCAGTTTTTGCACTTGCCCCCACGCGTTCGTTCCGCCCGCGTTGCGCTCGAATACATACGCCGCGCCCGCATTTACCATACTGCCCGGATCGGCCCCGTACGCGCCGGCGATAATCACATCGCCCGCCACGCACACCGATTTGCCGAAATCGTCGTTCGCCGCGGCATCGGAGGCGGTCAGCTTGGCCACCTCTCCCCACGCATTCGTCCCGCCCGCGTTGCGCTCGAATACATACGCCGCGCCGGCGGCAGTTATGCTGCCGACATCAGCCTCGGTCGACCCAACCACCACCACATCGTCCGCCACGCTTACCGCGTTGCCGAACTGAATTAATGCCGCGCTGTCGGAGGCGGTCAGCTTGGCCACCTGCCCCCATGCATTCGTCCCGCCCGCGTTGCGCTCGAATATATATGCCGCCCCTGCCCATATCAGTCCGCCGACATCGGCTCGCCTTGCGCCCACCACCGCCACGTCGCCATCCACGCTCACCGCTCCGCCGAAATAATTTGTAGGGGCGCCGTCCAAGGCAGCCAGCTTTTTTTCCATGCTGGTCAATACCGGATCAATCGTGATCGGATAGACTGCTTTCTGCGTGTCGCAGACGATGCGGAGAGAGGCCGTGGGCTGTGGATTGTAGGCTGTAGGAAGAGAGGAAGAAGCGGACTCCAGGCGGCAGGCCAAGGCCCGGCCAGTCGCGTCCCAGGCCTTCAAACCGCCGTAGCCGAAATCGCGCCCCTGCGCGTCCGTGATCCGCGCGCTTAAGCCCCCCGCGTTCACCGTTACAGACCGCGCGCCGGCAACATCCACGAGCAATTGGAGATCAGACGGATAGGACAGATCAGACAACTCGCGTAAAATGGTGAATCCCTGTTCCAGGCCTGATTCCCGGTTGACAAACCACTCAGTGACACTGCCGCGCCCGTATTCCAGGCGCGCGCCTTGCGCGGTCGGCTTTACATCTTGCGGCAATGCCCGGTCGGCACCGCCTGCCGCACCCGCCTTAACTGCGCGCAACACCACGCCGTCTTTGACCCGCACGCCCGCGGTATCGGCCACGATCTCAAAACCGTGCGCCGGATTTTCGGCTTTGAATGCGCCGTTTTCATCGGCTGTAAACGCATAGCGCGCAGCTTGCATTTGCGGCGCAATTTTTGACCACATCGCCGGCGCCATATTTTTCGGCGCCGCGGCGTTCTGTTCCATCGCCGTTGCCGCGAACGCGCTCAGGCCAATACCGACTGCCGCTATGCAGACCCGTTTAAATAATGTTGTCATCGACGCGCTTCCTTTTATTTGGTTACCTGCAAGCAACCTTTCAATATTTACTATATTTATATTCTCCCGCTACGCGCCGCAAGCAAAAAATCATTAACATATTATGATGGTATTGTTGATACGATGATATATTACTTGATGTTTCTTCCTTCATGGTTGCATCCCGGAACGCCGGAAGAGGAATTCCCGGAGGGCGCATGTCAATGTGCCTGCCCGTTAAGCCTTTTTTTGTTTTGTCTACGCATTTAATCAATACTACACTAGTAACGTCGAATAAGCTTCCATTCCGGAAGCGGATAGATCAAAAAGCACGGCCCTGATGATGCCTCCCGCCATGAACCCAAACCCCAAACCCAATCAGCAGGTTGTCCATCCACGCAGCCAAGGGCGGACCATGCTGGCGGCCATAGCGATGCTCATGGGAATTACAGCCTTGATCTACCTGCCGGCCGCTTCCCACCGGTTGCTGGACTGGGATGACACCACCTATGTCACCGGCAACCCGAAAATGGCCGACCTGCACGCGATCTGGACCGGCTGGTCCTCCGGCTATATGCCCGTGACGGAAACTTTCTGGTGGCTGATTTATCAGCGCTATGGCGTTCAGCCGGGGCCCTATCACGTTTTGAATATCGGCTTTCATCTGCTGAATGTCCTGCTGGTCTTTGCCTTGCTGAGGCAGTTGACGGGGCGCTGGCCTGGCCGGGAACTGGGCGGCTTTCCGGAAGCGGCGCCGGCATTGCTGGGCGCAGCGCTTTTCGCCTGGCACCCCATTCAGGCGGAGGCGGTGTGCTGGGTGACCTCGCTGAAGGATCTGGCGTCCGCATTTTTTTGTTTAATCGCGCTGAATGCCCACGCTCTTTTTCTTAAGCCGCAAACCACAGCATCGCCATGCCGTTGGGTTTGGTACTGGATGGGCGTGATCGCCTTCGGCCTGGCCATGCTTGCCAAGCCGACGGTCATCGCCATGCTCGTGGCGGCGTTTATCATGGGCAAATTTTTTTACGATCGAAGTTGGGGTCGGTCAATGCGTGATCTGCTCCCCTGGCTGCTGATCGCGCTCTTCCCGCTTGCAGTCAACGCTGTTTCGCAGTCCGGGCTCTACCAGGGGTTTGACGTTCCGGTGCGGTACAGGCTTTTCGTTGCCTTGGATGCGTTGAGTTTTTACTGCGGCAAGCTTGTATGGCCATGGGAATTACTGCCCGCCTATGGCCGCACTCCGAGATATTTGCTTGATTCCGGGGCAATCTGGTGGGGCTGGATTCCGGGGGCAGTTCTGCTGGCCTTGACTTTCTGGCGGCGCAAACAGTGGCCCGGGCTATGGCTGGGCGTTTGCGTAAGCGTGTTGGCGCTTCTGCCCGTCCTGGGGCTGATGCAGTTTGCGGCCCAGAACAATTCAACGGTGTATGATCATTATCTTTACTTGGGAATGGCGGGGCCGGCGATCGCGCTGGCCTGGCTGTTATGCCGCCGCCCTTTGCGGCGCCGGGCAATCTTCCTGATCGCGGCTGTGTTATTGGGGCTGGCGTTAAAAAGCGCAACGCAAACGTCGATCTGGCGGAATGATTACACCTTATGGACCTATACCCTGAACCATCGGGCGGAGAGCGAAGTTGCGCTCGTTAGCATGGGAAAGTTGCATGCCGCAGGAGGCGCTTACGTCAAGGCGCGCGATTATTATGAGCGGGCTGTGCGCGAGGCGCCCTGGAGCGTTGAGGCGCACAACAATCTCGGGGCGTGTCTTGCTAAAACAGGCAAATTGGATTCAGCAAAAGAACATTTTGAAGCCGCGCTAAAACTGAATCCGGACTTGATCGCGGCGCACGACAACCTGGCGGAATACTGGCTGGTCCGCGATCGGTGGGACAACGCGGGACCGCATATCCGCTACGTGCTTGAACACCAGGGCGCGCATATCGGCGCGAACAGCAAATTGGCCGAGCATTTATTGAAAACCGCTCAGGCGCCGGAATGTATCCGGTTGCTCGAACCCGTGGTGCGGCCAATATCAGGCCATGCCAACCTCTACAACCTGCTGGGCGTGGCCTATGGGCAAAACGGACAGCCTTCGGCGGCCTTGTCCGCATTTCAAACTGCGGTGCGCCTTGATCCGCTCCATGCCGGCGCCACGCTCAATCTAAGGCAAGCGCAAAAAGATATAATTCGGCAGTGAGCGCCGTCCCGATCACGCAAAGGATATCGGGATTGCCGCCTCCCACCTGAGATAGTTGACCTGAAGTATGCGCTCGCGCTTCGACGAAGCCTCCGGCGTAGCCTTGGCTGCTTAACTCCAGGGCCTGATTCAAGGCGATATCCATTGATTCAGGCAGGCTACCGAATCACGAACCCCCTCGTAATTGAAAATCTCCAGCGTCAGCACGCCCGTGAAATTGTCAATGGAATTCAGCAGCTGGCGCAGACGCGCGGGGGCAAGCGCTGCCAGGGCCAGGTGATCGCGTCCATCGCGCTCGCCGTGCAGGTGAATAACGCGTGTACGGGGTAGATAGCGCTTCAGATGCGCATCGGCATCGTAGCCGCCGATCCACAGGTGCCCGAAATCAATGCAGACGCCCAGGCCAAACTTGTCCAGCAGCCCTTCGCACCAGGCGAAGGGGTAATTAAGGTTCTCCACGCAGAAAAGAGACGGGTCGCCCGCGCATTCGATCAGGGCGGGCAGAAGCCCGGCAATATCGTTGGCCCAAGTTTGAATGCGCGAGGGATCGCTGTCCCGGGTGACGCCTTCCAGGTGCAGGATATAGGCAAAAGGCCGGAGCGGCCGCGTGCTCTCCATGATGGCCAGCATCTGCCGTTGCAGGGCTTGGCGCTCTGCCGCAACGGGGCTTCCCAGATGGCGGTCAATGGGAAAATGCACGGTATAGGTCAAGTCGTTCTGTTGCGCCAATTTCACCAGGCGCGCAATGGTGTCCGGCGAAGGAATATTTGAAACAATGCCTTCGGGTGTCTGGCGTTGGTCCTCGGCCGTCTGTTGACTACCAGCCGTCCCCCGTGACTCGAAAAGCACCAGTTCGATGTCATCCACATAAGGCGCCAGCGCCTCGACGTTGGGAAGAATGTCCGCCGGGTACACATAGGAGGGTGCCCCCAGCCGGAAAGGGTGTGGGATGGAACATTGAGGAAGGGGTGGGAAGGATGGTTCCATGGTTATTGTTCGCGAGGTTTACAGTTCAAGGGTTCATGGTTTGAGGAAATGCGGAATTATTTTTTCGTCTGAGGCTGAACTACTAATCCATTGCGGTTCTGCGGCTTAATTAAAGACTGGCACGCCATTCCCGCTTGAACTATAAACAGCTTGCCTGTTTGTGACGGGAAAACAAGGAAATTTATCAATAATGCTGACCGATACACATGTTCATTTTGACGGAATGATCGCGGCGGGCGATACGATCGGTGCCATCGTGACGCGCGCTACACAGGCGGGCGTTAGCCATATGATGGCCATCGGCGGCTCGATGGCTGCCAACCACATGGCCATCGAAATCGCACGCTCTTACGACACGCGCATCCGCGCGACCGTCGGCTTCAACCGTGATTTGGCGGCCGTTGTTAACCCGATGGATGAATTGAAAGCCTTGCTGGCGGCGCCGGAAGTGGTGGCCGTTGGTGAAATCGGGTTGGATTTTCACCACAGTCGTGACACAATGCCGGCGCAAATAGAATTGTTTCGCCACATGCTAACCCTGGCACGGGATCGCCGGTTGCCGGTCTGCGTGCATACCCGGGAGGCGGAGGCCGAAACCCTGGCCGCCTTGCGGGAGCATGCCGCCGCCTGGAGCGGTCCGGCCGGTCGGATCGGGGTGATGCATTGCTTTACCGGTGGTGAAGGATTTACCCGCGATCTCCTGGCGCTGGGTTTATATATCAGTTTTAGCGGTATCATTACGTTCAAAAAATCCGGGAGTTTGCGCGAGGTGGCAGCCCGGGTGCCGGAGGATCGCCTGCTGATCGAAACCGATGCGCCTTACCTGGCGCCGGAGCCGTTCCGCGGGCAGCCGAACGAGCCCTCCCATGTGCGCCGCGTGGCGGAGGCTCTGGCGGAAATCCGACATATGTCCTTGGAAAAGATTGCGGAAGTTACCACCCGCAACGCTGAGCGATTGTTTGGGCGATAAAATCAGGAGGAGATCAACCATGACAAGCGCGATGATCAAGTTGGATCGGATTCGCAAGGCCCTGGCGCACCAGGAAGGCGACCGGGTGCCGGCGGGAGAATTTTTCTGGACGGGATTTATGAAACGTGCCCGCGCCAAGTGGGGTGCCGACTTTGACCCCTACCGGCATTTCGATCTCGATTACGTGGTCGTCAACCCGAACGTGGATCCGCGCCTTCGACCGTTCGAGGTGCTTCAGCAAAGCGGTGACGATATCCTGGTCAAGACCGGGTTCGGCGCCACGATCCGCCGCTCCGGCGACAAGCCTATGCCGCATTATGAATCCTTCTCCGTAACCGTGCCGGAACAAATGGCCGATTTCGGGTTTGATGACCCCGCCGATCCGCGCCGTTTTTTCGAAGGCGGTGACGACCAGATCAATTGCGTGGGCGACACTCTGGCTCGGAATATCCCCTCCTGGGAAGAGCGTCTCAAACCCTATCAGGGCGAGTTTCCGGTCTTCGGGTCCGTATGCGAGCCGTATGAATATCTCTGGCGCGTCATCGGCACCGAAAACGCGCTTTTCTGGATGGCGAGCGATCCGGAGGCGTTGCAGGCGTTCGTGGACCGCATCGGCAGCTTCATGCTGGAGCTGGCGCGGGCCCAGATCCGGGCGGGGCAGGGTCGGTTGTCAGGCATGTATATCTGGGGGGACGTTGCCTACGGGCACGGCATGCTGTTCGGCGCGCCGCGCTGGCGCGCTCTCTTTAAGCCCTATGTGAAGGCGCTCATTGACCTGTTTCATACCCATGAATTGCTGGTGATCTACCATGGGTGCGGCAATGCCAAGGAGATCCTTGACGACATGGTCGAGATCCATCTCGATGCTTATAACCCCCTGGAAGCCAAGGCGGGCATGAATGTTGTCGAGCTGAAAAAGCAGTTTGCCGGCCGGCTGGCGTTTGTCGGCAACATTGACATGCGCGTGCTGGAAAGCAATGATCCAGTTGCGATCCGCCGGGAGATACTGTATAAATTACAGGCAGCCCGCGGCGGCGGGTGGATTTTCCAGTCCGACCATTCCGTCTCCAGCGACGTGGCGCCGGAAAGCTACGCGCTGGCGATACAGACGTTGCGGGAACATGGGAATTATCCGCTGAAGGTATGAGGCGTTCACGTTAAGCATACTTGTTGTTTAGCGGGCGTAGTCCGCGTTGGGAGGAAACTACCTATGCCACGATATGGAAGTGTAATCAAGGTTAAACCGGGCAAGCTCGCGCGCTATAAAAAACTGCATGCCGCCGTCTGGCCCGGTGTTCTGAAAATGATCAAGCGATGCCATATCCGCAACTATTCCATTTACCACAAGGACGGCTGGCTCTTCAGTTACTTCGAGTATACCGGCAAGAATTATAAGGCCGATATGGCGCGCATGGCCGCCGACCCGGTGACCCGCAAGTGGTGGGCCGTCTGCATCCCCTGTCAACAACCCCTTAAGACGCGCGCCAAAGGCGAGTGGTGGGCCGGCATGGAGGAAGTCTTTCACCAGGCCTGAACCGTCTCCAATGGAACGGATAAGGGAATCATTTTATCGTGAATGCGGATCGAAGGTGTCGCGATACGGTTAACTGGAGGAATAATTATGTCAACCTGGATTAACGAAGGCGGCCCTGATCGGGAGATATCGAGCCGGGAAACCGAAACATATCTTAAGGGCGTGGCCGAAGCCATGCCGGCGGGCCTGAAAAAGGTTTTGCTCATTCCCCCGGACTTTTCACGCTTTCACTCCGGGGCCGGCGAGATATGCAGTCAGCTTTACTTGTCTCTGGCGAAGCGCGCAACGGTCGAGCTCCTGCCTGCCCTGGGCACGCACAGGCCGATGACGGCGGCCGAAA
This sequence comes from Kiritimatiellia bacterium, assembly GCA_028718125.1. Taxonomy (GTDB): domain Bacteria; phylum Verrucomicrobiota; class Kiritimatiellia; order JAAZAB01; family JAAZAB01; genus VSJD01. The sequence goes on along the minus strand of JAQUMN010000011.1, from coordinate 51,186 downwards.
TCACGCAGATGTTTCCCGGCGTGCCGCACGACCTTATCCGGATCCACGACTGGCAGCAAGGTCTGACCCCGATGGGCGCCATTCCCGGCGAGCGCCTGAAGGAACTAAGCGGCGGCAAGGTGGATTACACCGTCAACATTGAGATTGACCAGCTCATCGCGCTTGGCAAGCACGAGGCAATAATTTCCTGCGGACAGGTTGTGCCCCACGAAGTCATCGGCATGGCCGGCGGCAATAAAAATATTCTGGTGGGCTGTGCCGGCCCGGACACAATCAATAAGAGCCATTTCCTGGGCGCGGTCTGCAACATGGAAAGCATCATGGGCCGCATCGAGAGCCCCGTGCGCACCCTGCTCAACGAGGCCCAGGACTGTCTGCTGGCGCACTTGCCCATCACGTATGTCCTGACCGTGCGCGCCAAGAACGCCAAGGGGCGCCTGATAACGCGCGGGCTCTATGCCGGTAATGACCGGGACAGTTTCCAGCGCGCCGCGCGCCTTAGTCAGCAGGTCAACATCGTCAAGACGCCGCGCCTGGAAAAAGTTGTTGTCTATCTTGATCCCGGCGAATTCAAGAGCACCTGGCTGGGCAACAAGGCGATTTACCGCACGCGCATGGCCCTGGCCGACAACGGTGAACTGCTGATCCTGGCGCCCGGCCTGGTTGAGTTCGGCGAGGCCGAGATCAACGAACGCATGATCCGGCGTTACGGTTATCATGGCACGCCGGCCACGCTCCGCGCCGTGGCCGCCGACCCGGAACTGCGCAACAGCTTGGGCGCCGCCGCCCATCTCATCCATGGCTCCAGCGAAGGCCGTTTCACAATCACATATGCCCCGGGGGGCTTAAGCCGCGCTGAAATTGAAGGCGTAGGATTCCGGCATGCCGACTTGAAATCGGCCTTGGCGCGTTACAATCCGGCGAAACTGAAAGACGGGTTCAACATCCTGCCGGATGGCGAGGAAATATATTACATTTCCAATCCGGCCCTGGGGCTTTGGCAGGCCGAGGCGTGAAGCAAACATCGAACGCCGAACATCCAGCATCGAACATCGAATGAAAGCAGGCGCTTCTGATAATTCGATGTATGGGAATTTGAATCCAGGTAGCCGCGCCCGTGAGGGCGTGGATCCTTCCTGTGGCCACGGCGTCACCGCCGCGGCTACATGTAACAGTTGCGGCATGAGTCGTATACTTCGGCGTTGGGCGTTTGCTTAATTGCTTTTATCATGGACCGTTCCCTCGTATTCCTTTCGGTCACGGCCTCCTATTCGCACACGAATCTGGCGGCCTGGACTCTGCGCGCCGGCGTCGAGGCGGCCGGCTGGCAGTGGCATGAAATCGAGGTGACCCAGAACGAATCCTTGTCCATCACGCTGAACCGCGTGGCGCGGCTCAATCCCCGTGTGGTGGCGGCCACCTTCTACCTGTTCAATCGTCCGTTTTTGCTTTCCTTTTTGGGCCGTTTCAAACGGCTGTTTCCCGATTGCCGGGTGCTGGGCGGCGGCCCGGAATTCCTGGGCGATAATCGCGCTTTCCTGGAACGCTATCCGGAAGTGGATGCCGTGATCCGCGGAGAGGGTGAAAAAGCGTTTGGCCAATGGCTGCAGTTGATGGACCAGCCCAAGCGACAAGCCGGCATTCCCGGATTCTGCGGATTGGTTAACCGCCGCTATGTGGATAACGGGATGGCGGAAGGGGTCGAATGCCTGGACGATATTCCTTCGCCTTATCCGGCGCGTCTGGCTGGATTTTGCAAGCCGTTTGTGCTTCTGGAAACCTCCCGCGGCTGTTCCAACCGCTGTGCGTTCTGCACGAGCGGGGTAGGCGGGAAGGTGCGCTTTTTTTCGCTGGAGCGCGTATGCCGCGATGTGGAGTTGATCCGCGCGCAGGGCGTGCCGGAAGTGCGCCTGGTCGATCGCACTTTCAATGCGCAGCCTGCCCGCAGCATGGCGCTTTTGCGCTTCTTCAGGGATGAATGCAAGCCTTTGCGTTTCCATCTGGAAATCGACCCGGCGCGCCTGACATTGGATTTTATTGCGGAACTGGCCGCGGCGGAGCCAGGCCGCTTCCATCTTGAGGTTGGCATCCAGAGCCTGAATCCGGACGTGATCCGGGCAATCGGCCGGCAAGGCACAGTCCGGCGTGCGCTGGCCGGGCTGGCCCGCCTTTGCGCGCATCGCCAACTGGCGACGCACGTGGACCTGATCGCCGGCCTGCCCGGCGGCACGTTGGCAGACCTGTTTAAAGAATTGCGCACACTCGTATTATTGGGTCCCGCTGAGATCCAGCTGGAGCTCCTGAAGCTCCTGCCCGGCACGCGCCTGGCGGAGGAAAAAGACCAGTGGCAAATTGTGGCGGCGCCGGAGCCGCCCTATGAGGTTTTGCGTATCGCCACAATGACCATGGCCGATCTCGAGACCGCGCGCGGGTTATCCAACTTGGCGGACTGGTTTTATAATGTGCCGGAACTGCAGGCCCTGATGGTTATGGCCACGCGCAGAATTCCGGAATATTGGCAGGAGCTGATCATGTTCGGCGGGAACATGGCCTTCGCGATGGCGGCGCCCAGCCTGGAAAACAGGTTCCGCCTGCTGGACGATTTTTTCCGCGACCGGAACGCCGGCAGCGACCGGGACTTGCTCCTCAGGCATGCGCTCCATTATGCCTGGCTCAAGCACGGGTTCAGTGCCCAGCACGGGATTTGCCGGGCCTCTCCTTGGAAGGGAAAAATTCCGGAATCGGCCGTCCTGGTGGAAGGGGCGGCCATCATGCGCCCCGCGCGCGTGTTCCGCGCGGACCTGGATCGTAATTATCTGTTTGCGTATGTGCGCGAACGCCCGGCCGCCGCAGTGTATTGCCTGGAGGCGTAGCAAAGCCGCGCGACAACCGGATTGTTGCCCAATCCCGCCGTCGGTGTGCAGGCGCCTTTTTTATCTTTGATTATTTACGCCGAATTTATAAAGTAGCATTCAGGTGTCGTTGGCAGAGTTTAATAACGTCAGGAGGCAGCATGCAAAATATTCCCGTTCTTACGGTGTGCGAACATACCCTGGCGCAAGCGTATGAAAAGGCGCTGATTGCCTTGTATGAACACGGCATCGCTTTCCGCACGCAGTATGACAAGCCGGGCGATCCCCCGAGCCTGGACTGTACCCTGAACATGACCATTTTGGATCCGCTGGCCGACCCGATGATTCACAAGGCTTTCCCCGGCGGCATCGAGGACCTGCGCGAATATGTTATGGAAGTGCAGGGCGTCAAGGATCACTGGGTAAAGAACCTGAACGATCCCACGGATACGCGCTGGGAATATACCTACCACGGCCGCCTGCAGAATTACGGGCAATGGCGCGAAAAGCGGGATGGACAGTCCGTCTGGACGGGGCCCCTGGCCGTGAACCAGGTCGAGCGGGTCATTGCCAAGCTGGCCGACCAGCCTTTCACACGCCAGGCGCAAATGATCACATGGATGCCGAACCTGGACCTGGATTGTTATGATCCGCCCTGCCTGCAGTCAATCTGGTACAGAATTGTGGAGGATGAACAGGGCGTCGGTTGGCTGAACTGCAATATCCGGTTCCGCAGCAACGACGCCTGGGGCGCCAATTTCATGAACATGTTCGGATTCACCCTGTTCAACCGGGATATCATTGCCGCCGGGGTGGCCGCGCGCCGTAAAAAGGAACTCCGACTCGGGCGTATGAACTGGCAGGCCGATTCGTTCCACATTTACGGCAAGGACATTGCCGGCGCCCGCCAGAGGTTGTTTGATCGCCTGGCCACCACGCAGTTTGAAGATCGCGTCTATAATTTTTATGACCCGGATATCCAGGAGATTTACCAGGAATCGGAAAGTGTTATTCGCGAAAAAATCCGGGCCTATGACGCCGGCCAGTGTAAAACATAGCCGTTGTTAAAGACCAAAATAAAGGAGCCATTCGCATGGCCAGAGCACTGAGCAAGATATCGGCGGACTGGTGGGATTACACAACCCTCGACGAGCGCCTGTTGCGGGAGGCGGCCAAGCTGACGGAAAAGGACATTCTCCAGTTGGCCCGACCGGGATTCAAGGTCGCTTTTTACGAGACCTTGGAGGAATTTTACGCGGCCGAGGCCATGGAATACATTACGGCCTGGCGCCAGTCAACGGCCGACAACCCCGCCGGCATTTGCGGGCCCATCGGGCCGACCGAGCAACTGCCGATCGTGGCCCGGATGGTCAACGATCTAAACATGAATCTGAAAGAGGCGATATTCTGGGGCATGGATGAATGGTTTGAAAATGGCAAGGAAATGCCGGTCGCCAATCCGCTCTCATTCAGGCGCGCGGACATGGAGCTGTGTTTTAACCGCATCCGCAAGGAACTGCGGCCCCGGCCGGAAAACCTGCATTTTCCCACCCGGGATGTCAAGGCTTACAGCGAAACCTACAACCAGGCCCGGTGCCTGGTCATGCAGGGCGGACAGGGCGAAGTTAAACACTGGGCGTTCAACGATCCGCCCAGGCGCGCGGGAAAATACAAGGCGCATCCTCCCGCGCCGGCGGAATTCCGCAAGCTTGCCACGCGGGTGGTGGATCTGCATCCCATGACGATCATTCAGAACGCGCGCACCTCCGGCGGCGGCCAGGTCTTCCTGGTTCCGCGGCAGGCGCTGTCCGTCGGCCCGCTGGAAACCTGGAAGGCGGACAAGGTATCCATCTGGCATCCGGGCCATCATGACAACAAGTTCGGGATCCGGCTGACGGCGCTCATGATTTCCAAGCGCATGCCGGATGCGGCCGTACCCATGTCGCTTTTGGCGGACCACCCGAATGTCCATTTCAATTTCTATCGTCCAGCCATCGGTTCCTGCGCGACGGAGATGCACTGACGGGGTGATGTCGGATACCGGGTGGAGCGGCTTGCCGGGATCGGTGACAAGAATGCCAGTCACACGGTTTGTTATATCCCGCAGTTCGGCTCATGCCCGGATAGTCATGGGGGATAAGGACTGGCTGCCGGCCTCGCGGCCTTTGAATTCGCTCTCAAGTTGCGCGCTCAATTCTTCGGCGGCCTTGATCCGGCCGGCAAGCAGGGCCCTGAGAATTCGCCCGCCTGTTTCAAAGCAACGTTCCTCGTCCTCCGGAATCACCGGCACGAAGACTATGGAACCATTCGGCGCCGCCTGGCGCGCGGCATGGGAAGCGCGCTCATCCTCGACGCTGTCTCCGAACATGGCGACTGCGGAATAGCCGGCTGCGGCAAGGGCGGAGAGGGCCTCGGCCTTTGTGGCGGTCTCCTGGCCGATATAGCGGCGGATAAAGCCGATGCCTTCTTTTTCCAACGACCGGCGCAGGGGTTCTTCCGTGGCGGTGGAGACGACATAAAAATGAGCCTTGTCGCGAAATGGCTGCAATATATATTTCAGGATGCCGGGAGTGAGCCCGATTTCCGAGAGGTCCGCCACGCGCTTATTTACTTCCCGGCTCCACTCCAGCGCGCGCTGGACATCCGGTTCCGCCTGGTATTGCGCCAGGTTCTTTTCGCTGATTTTAAGTCCCTTGGCGCGCAACTCGGCCACAGCTTTTGCCAGGCCGGGCAGCGCGCAAGGATAACCTTCGCCCGCCAAGTGGCGCGCCAGGGCGTCCACGCACAGGAAGCGCTCCTTGCCGGCATAATCGGCAGAGCGGAAATTTATATGAATATAATTCTTGCGGTAAACATCGAAGGGCACCCGCTGGAATTCGCGCAGATGCAGGAACAAGAGCGAAAACATTATCTGGTGCTTGTGATCGGTAAACTTTTTGCACACGCCGTCGAAATCGAGCGCGATGGCCGGGCCGCTTGGAGTCTCGCTTTTCCGCAGTTCGCCCGCAAGGCGCTGGATCGTTGCATTATCCATGGTGCTTCATCCTCCGCGCCCGTCCGGCCCGAGCTCGTGCAGGCCGCGCTTTGGCGCATAATAATCTCGCCACATTTTCAACGTTATTTTTTGGCGCCGTAAAGAAAACGGCTCACGGCGCGCAGGCCGTCGTGCAGTAACGAATACGAGACAATCACCGTGTCAATTTCCTGCGGCACAATCAGTTCATAGGGATTGTTGCTGACCAGGATTACCGGCTTGCCGAAGCGCTTCAGAGAAGTCAGGAAAGACTTGCTGTCAGCAGGCAGATTGCGGTTGTAGGCTCCGGTGACCACGATCACGTCGACCTTGCCGGCCACCTGGTCGAGGACCTTGTTGGTGGCCGGAATTGTTTGATCCTGATAGTCAATGTAACTTACATTCGGGCTTTGCTCGAGCATGAATTCCCACAGCATCGCCGGATGGTTCCAGTAATCATTGGTGAATTTCTGGGTCTGCGTAATGCGGTCAACCACCAGGACTTTCTGCTCTTTGCGAAAAGGCAGGACTCCCGGCTTGTCGCGCATGAGGTTAATGACCCGGCGCGCGGCTTCCGTGCCGACCTTGCGATCGGCCGGCTTGAACATGCGTGCATCCAGCCCCTTGGTTTTGACAATGCCGCCATCGGCGAACAGGCCGTAATCCCACTTGACGGACCAGATGCGCCGCAACGATTCGTTGACCCGCGTCTCGGAGATGCGCCCGCTGCGGATTGCATCCGCAAGGGTTTTGTGGGCCTCATATCGCAGGCTGTTGTCGTCTTTCAGAAGCACAAGGTCAACGCCGGCCTCGATAGCTTTGACAACCGCCTCGCCAACCGTGTATTTGGCCATCAAGCCGCCCATGGTCATCGAATCGGTGGTGATGATCCCGTCGAAACCGAGTTCCTCGCGCAGAATGCCGGTAATAATCGGCTTGGATACGGTCGCGATTTCCCCGGTTGGATCCAAGGCCGGATAAATGGAGTGGGCCGGCATCACGGCCGGCACCACTTTTTCGGCGCACAGCGTGACGTAAGGCGCCACATGCTGCCGGTAGAAAGCGGCCTTGTCCATGGCGATGGCCGAAAGCCCGAAATGACTGTCCGAGGCCGATGCGCCGCGTCCCGGATAGTGCTTAAGCGTGGCGATGATCCCGGCCATTTTCCAGCCCTGCAGGGCGGCGCGGGCACAGTCGGTGACAACCTCGGCATCGGGGCTGAAGGAACGCGTGCTCACCTCGGGATTGAGCGGGTTGGTATTCACGTCAACAACCGGGCCGTGCACATGATCGATGCCGATGGCTTTGAGTTGGCGTCCCACCGTGGCATAGCAGCGCCGGATCAGGTTCAGGTCATGCAACCGGCCGAGACCCATCGGCGACGGCAGGGTCAGCATGCCGGGCGGAATAAAATTGGAGCCTTCGCCGCTTTCGTAATCAAAGGCGGTGTGGATCGGGATAAAATGTTTACGATTGTTTGCCCGGCGGCGCAGGCGGTTCAAAAGATCGGCATATTCCGAGGCGCGCACCGAAGGCGGCAGGAGATTTTCATCCCATAATTTTTCGGACAACAGGGGCGGGCGCAGCACGTTCTGGACGCCGGGCGAGCCGTCGGGCAGATAGCGGATAAACTTCCTGATGTAAGGGGAAAGGCGCAATCCACCGATATAATAATTGTCAATAAAATTTTCGGTTTCCGGGTCGGACATTGTGCCGTTCAACCCCAGCACCATCAACTGGCCGGCCTTTTGTTCAGGAGTGAGCTTCCCAAGAAGTGCGTCGATCGTTTTGGCTTTGGCTTTCATGCGGCTTTCCTTTCCAGCATGGGCTGGTTCCCTGATTTATACGCAAGCATCAGTGTGTTTGAAGCATGTTTGCATAACCCTGCCCGGTGGAGATCAAACGAAGTATTGATTTTTTCCCCGGCCTGATCAATAGTACAACCATATTTTTCTGAAAACAACTTTTTCTTAAACAAGGAGGATAAGCAAACGATGAAACAAATCAAGGTTGGAATAATCGGGCAGGGGCGGAGCGGGCGCAACATCCATGCCGCGCACTTGCTTCGCGATACGCAGCGCTATAAGATCGTGGCCATTGCCGACGAACTCGCCGACCGCCGGCAGCGGGCGGCCGCAGAATTGCGGTGCGAGACATTTGCCGATTACCACGACTTGTTTAAAAAACGAGACCTCGACCTGATTGTCAATGCCACTTTCAGCTGTTGCCATCCGGCGGTGAGCATCGAGGTGCTCGAAGCCGGATTCAACGTCCTCTGCGAAAAACCGATGGCCTCCACGGTAAAGGACGTTGACCGTATGATTGCCGCTTCCAAAAAGTCCGGCAAATTGCTGGCGGTCTTTCAGCAATCGCGTTTTGCGCCCGCGTTGCAGCAGATTCAGCAACTGATCGAATCGGGAGTTTTGGGGCGGATCGTCCAGATTTCAATGGCTTATAACGGATTCGGCCGCCGGTGGGACTGGCAGACCATGCAGGAGCGATGGGGCGGCAACCTGATGAATACCGGCCCGCATCCGCTGGATCAGGCTTTGTATCTGTTCGGGGAAGGGATGCCGGACGTGCGCTGTTATATGGACCGTACGGACAACACCCTGGGCGACGCGGAAGATTACGTCAAAGTAATCCTGAGCGGCGCGCAAAAGCCTGTGATTGACATCGAAATTTCATCCTGCTGTGCTTATCCGTGTTTCACTTACAATCTCCAGGGCACACGCGGCGGATTGAAGGGCAGCACAACCAACCTGGAATGGAAATATTTCAAACTGGAGGAAGCCCCCCTGCAGAAATTGGGCGCGGCGCCGCTCTGCAAAATCGACGGCACTCCCAGCTATTGCAACGAGGAACTCAAATGGCATGCGGGCGCGTGGGCTTTTGATCCCACGAAAGCCGCTGGTTCCACATATTTAAATTCGGCCAATGATCTCATGCCCGCCAAGGGCGGCCCGGCCGCCAGCAGCGATCTTTTTGCCGCCATGGCGGCCTCCTATTACACCATGCTTTACAAGACGCTGGCCGAAGGCCAGCCGTTGCAGATCACGCCGGAGCAGGTGCGGCGCCAGGTGGCGGTCTTTGAATTATGCCGCGCGCAAAACCCCCATGTATATGCGTCTGCTCCGCGCGCAAAGGCCGCAGCAAAGAAAGCGAAGCGTTCATGAAACTCTCAGTCTGCACGATTGGTTTGCGTGATCGCAAGGCCGATGAAGCTTTCCGGGTCATGGCGCAGTGCGGATATTTCTACGCGGATTGTCTCGCTTACAGCCCGACGGCCCACGTAAATCGTTCCATGAACGCCGCGCAGCGCAAGGCCGTGGCCGCGTTGGCGGCGAAACATGGAGTTAAAATCTGTTCCCTGGCCGGTAGCGTTGGCGATACAATTGCGTCTGAAAACTTGATGGATCGCCAGAAAGCCGTAAAGGAGATCAAGGACGAAGTTGACCTTGCGGTTGATCTCGGCGCCAAGCTGGCGCGCGTCTCATCGGGCGGCGAAGTGCTGGCGCCGATTCTGGAGCGGGCCGTCCCGCATTTTGAGGAAGCGGCGGGCTATGCGCAAAGCAAAGGCGTGCGGCTGGTCGTTGAAAATCATGGCGGCAGTATTTCCGCATTCCCCACCCAGATGGCGGCGTTGTGCCAGGCAGTGGATTCATCCGCTTTCGGCATTATCTATGAGCCCGGCAACCTGATGGGCATCGATATCGATTACAAAGCCGGTTTTGAGCTCATGCAGAAATATATTTACCACGTCCATCTGAAGGATGGCTACGCCCATTATTTCGGCAATGACGGTTTTGCGCCGCATCGTCTTTTTTGCACGCTTTTCGGCGAAGGCCGGCTCGATATTCCCTGGGTCATGGAGCATCTGAAGTCTGCCGGATACAATGACTACGTGTCGGTTGAATATGAGGGCTGCTGGCATCCCGAATGTAAGCTTCCGGCGACAGAAAAAGGTTTGCGCCAGGCCAGGGAATTCATGGCGCCATGGTTCCCATTAACCTGAAACTTGCCTCCGGCTGACAGCGCTCATGATTTCCGGGCGCATGCCGGATGCTCACGGCGATCCGGAAACGAAAAAATCCGGCTGGGTTCGGCCAACCTGCCGGCGTGGAACGGAACACCCTCGTTTGCGAGCAGCTCCAGTTTGCGGCGCAGGGCGGCGCCCCCGCGCCGGCCCATGAAACCGCCCGGCTTCAGGTCTGAGGCAATCACCCGGTGACAGGGCACTTGCGGCGCATACGGGTTGCGCTTCAATGCCTGGCCCACGGCGCGGCAGGAGCGACAACCCAGATACGCGGCCAACTGCTTGTAGGTTATTACCCGCCCGCGCGGAACGTGCAAGAGCGCGGCATACACTTTCTTTTGGAATGGTGTCGGCATGAAGTCCCCGATTCAAGTTGATTTTCAAATTGCGTCAGTTTGCGAAGGATGGCACAGGTTCTTAGCCGGGAATTAGCCACCCAAAATCGGCCGGGTTTGTCGAGCCGTGCGCGAGCCGACTCTCGAGCGGGTGCCGCTCCATCCAGGAGAACATGATGTTGCCGCCGGGCAGGGCAACGCGCCGCTCCAAATCCACGCGCATCGGACGCACGGGCGCACCGCTCGGGCGCAGGCGTGAGAAAGGAATCCGCACCGTGGTTGACCACTCGCTCCCGGCGCGCTGGACGGCCGCGGTCCAGGCGTTGTCACCGCCGAGGTTGTAAGCCTCGGAAGCGGACACCGAGCCGTCAGTGTTGACGATATACCACTGGCATGGCCAGAGTCGCCGCGGTTCAATCAGCAGTTTCACGCTCTCGCCGGGGAACGCGTCAGGCTTGGCGGGGTCAGCCAGGACACAGCGCACGGCGAAGTACAAGGCCTGGTCGTTGTGGCAGGCTTTCCAGGAGGTCTTCACGCCTGATGTGTCCTGGCTGGCATCGGCGTGCTTGCCGCCCCTGACTTGCAGTTCGACCTCCGGCAAGCCATCCCACACCGGGCCGGTATACTTGCCGTCCAGGGGCGGGGCGGCGTTGACATGGCGACTGCCGTATGTCGGGCCTTGCGGTTGTTGCCCGGTGTATTCGGGCCATAGCGCTTCTCCGCGCCGGATCCGGCGCACTGCCTGAGGGAACTCCGCGTTCAAAAGCCGCCGGAGTTGCAGCATTCGCCACTCTATTTTAGCGGGGAAGTATTTGTAGCCTTCCGCCTCGGAATGGAACCCGAGCCGCGAGTCGGCCTTGGAGAGCTCAAGCAGTTCGGCATCGCGGGTCAGCTCGCGCTTTACGATGCGTTTCATCGCCGCGAGGAGCTTTTTCTGCTCAGCCTGCGGCTTCCATGGCAGCTCCTCGCGCATGGCGTAGAAGCGCATAATATTCGCGGCGCTCTCAAACTGGATTCCCAGTGCCGTGGCCACGCCGATATCGCGCCGGCGTTCTTCGTTGTGCGCGTAGCGGGGCAGCATCTTCTTCAGGATATCCACGCCGCGGTTCCAGTGGCGTGACATCTCGCCGCAGAGCAAGATGATTTCATCCAGCGTGTGCGTGTAGTAAAAGCACTCGCCGATGCGGTCCCCGCTGGCCGGGTAAGGCTTCCGGGTCTGGTACGACGCGATCTCCCACGAGGGCGCGATGATCTTGTCGGCCGGTTCGAGATGCAGCGGCCATGTGGGCGCGTCGTGCAGGGGACCGTACCAGCCGAACATTTGGTTCAGAGGGAAGTGGCTGTAGCCGCGCTGAAACAGCTTCCAGGCGCGCACCACGTTTTTGGCGTCATCGCCCCAGTCGCGCCGCGCCATTGAGAGCAGAAACGTGCCTTCCGTCTTCGGGAACGGGGCAAAGGCGAGTTCGCCCGCGGATTTGTTCATGATGCCGGGGTAGTTGCCGAAATACCAGCACTGCATGACGCCGCTCACGCCCAGTTCGTGCATGATCTTGTACTTGCGATACAAATGGCCGGGCACGGGCACGAAAGGCGCCGTGGCAACTTCATGGCTGCAGCCCACCTGCAGCTTGGCAAACATACGGTTGCCGTTTTTCACCGCCGCCTTGGCGCAGTCCGTGAACAGCCGGCTGGGGCCGATGAAGGACAGCCAGTAGTCGAAGATGCGGATTTTGCGCCCGCACTGCTCGCCGATTGCGGAAGATTCGAAGTTGTGCTGGAGAATAATGCCTGGCGGCAGGCGTCCGGCGGACTCTGCCGTCATGGCGTCGCCCCACGACCAGTATTGCCCATAAGGCCACGAGATGCACTCGGCGGCCGGGTCAGCCGTGTGCATGCCGCGCGCCATGGCTGCAACAGTGTCGTTGAGCACGTCATACGGGGATCGATTTTTGCAGCGCGGGCAGTTGATGCCCCACGGTGCGCCGGAATAGCAGTGTGAACCGCCCTCGCCGATGCTGATGTTGATGATGCCGCCCAGACCGGGCGCTGCGGCGAAGAGGTTGTACATGACCTCTTCAAGGTAGGCCATCGCCGTGGGGTTGCTGGTGCAGAAGTAATGGCGTTTGTTTCCCTGCCAGGAATGGCCGAGCAGTTCCGGGTGTGCCTTCGCTGCCGGACTATCCGAATAGATGGGCTGCGGTTCACAGCAGCAGGTATAGATCCTGATCCCGTAGCGGGCGCAGCGTTCGACGGTGCGGCGCAGTTTGTCGAGTCGCTGTTTTGGATCGCGTCCGTATTCGGGGATGGCCGCCTGCGCGCAAATCTCGCTGAAATGGATGGTGAGCCACAGGCCGTTGATGCCTTCATGAGCGAGCCGGTTCAGGTACTCATCCGGGTAATAGTCCACGTTGTCGGTCAGTTCGTCGCGGTTCTTAGGCGGACGGTGGATCGGGCCGAAGAAGCAGCGCGAAATGCGGGTGCGGATAACCGGGCGGCGTTCGACTTTGCCGAGCGGCAGGAATGGGCCACCGGCACGCAGCATCTGGTCCTCGACAAAGAAGATGCCGCGCCGGATTCCTTCCGGGCCGGCGGCAAGGATGTCGCATCCCTCCGGGGTCACGATAACGCGGTAGGTCTCGCGCAACGGGGTGGCCATACGCCCGGTGCGGATGCGAAACGGGCCGGCCCGGCTCACGCCGGCGGCAGCCAGGAACCGGTCAAGATCGGCGTAGGCGGTGTCCAGGCGATCGCCCTCGCCGGCGAAGCCGCGCTCGACGGTGGCGCCCTGACCAAATCCGGCCTCGTTGTTCCGGACGGCGCGCGGCGTCCAATCAATCCTGGTCCACAGCGGGCTTGAGAGTTCGGCGATGAACTTCCAGGCCGTTTCCGACGGTTGCGGCGGTTCGGGAGGAAGGTATGACACGATTGCGGCTCCTTGTTCAAGTTATATAACAGGACGTATCGTATGAATTTGATGAAACGCAATCAAGCATTTCCGGACATCCGGACATTCAGAAGACATTCAGAAAACAGGCTTGTCTGGGCAAGCATACATGATAGCATGAACATTAACTGGGATGGGTCACAGCGGTTGCGATGGCGGAGCAGGGGCAACATCCCGGTTGTCTAATTGTCTTGGATTCCGGTTGGTATCTTTTTAACTTTCTTTGTAGACTCCTGATGGAAGCCTCCCATTACTGGCAGAATTTAGACGCCGCAATGTCCCTGTGGAGTGTGTTGCCTTTCGCAAGCCTGATCCTGTTGATTGCAATCCTTCCTTTTATTCCGGTCGTTTCAGGCTGGTGGGAAAAGCATCTCAACAAGTTCAAGGTAGCGCTGGTTTGCGCCGCGAGCGGCATGCTGTTGTATTTCATTCCCACCGGCGACGTGCATAAAATCTGGACTACGTATCTTGAATACGCGGCTTTTCTGGCAATGCTGGCTTCCTTGTTCGTCATTTCCGGCGGGATTCACATCAGCGGCGCTTTTTCCGGGTTCCCTTATACGAACACGATCTTTTTGGCGATCGGCGCGGTCCTGGCAAATTTGCTGGGCACTACCGGGGCCAGTATGATCATGATTCGGCCGTTGCTCCGGGCCAACCGCCAGCGCCAGCATAAAGCCCATATCGTCATCTTTTTTATTTTCATTGTCAGCAATTGCGGGGGATTATTGACGCCCCTGGGCGACCCGCCCCTTTATTTGGGATTCCTGCGCGGTGTTCCCTTCGACTGGACCCTCCGTTTGGCGCCCCAATGGACGCTGATCATTTTCCTGCTGCTGTTCATTTTTTATATTTTCGATGCCTGGTATTTTCGCCGGGAAGCCGACCATATGCACGCGACGCTTAGCGGTGAAATCAAGCAGGCAAAGCGCAAAATCCACATCCAGGGCTGGGTCAACGTGCTGTTCCTGTTGGGAGTGGTGGGCGTCATCCTGGCGGCAGGTTATTGCATTCACCCGATCCTGGTCCGCTGCCGGGGCGAAATGGCGGCCGAGATCGCATCCAAGATTTTCCAGATTATCATGATGGGCGCCATGGCCTTCGGCTCTTATCGCCTGACATCCGCAAGAATCCGCCACGAAAACGAATTCACCTTCGCGCCGATCTGGGAAGTCGCGGTTTTGTTTTTCGGTATTTTCGGCGCCATGATCCCGGCCCTGGCATTATTAGAGGCCAAGAGCCGGATGATGGCCTTGCGGGAACCCTGGCAGTATTTCTGGATGAGCGGCGGCCTGAGCGGCGTGCTGGATAACGCCCCAACTTACCTGGTCTATGCCACTCTGGCCGCGAGTTATAACCATTTATCCGCCGTTCATTTGGGCGCTTTGGCGGATCAATATCCCGAGCTCCTGGCCGCAATTTCCTGCGGCACGGTGTTTATGGGCGCCATGACTTATATCGGCAATGGCCCCAATTTCATGGTGAAATCCGTGGCCGAACATGCCCGTGTTAAAATGCCGTCTTTCGGCGGGTATTTTCTCTGGTCGTTCGCCATCCTCATCCCTGTTTTCATTCTGCAAACATTTATTTTCTTCAGGTAGCGTAGGCTGTTTGACGGCGCTTGGCATTGCCGCGGCGAAAGTCCCTGCCGGCGTTCATCCCGAAGGCCGCCTGATTTTTCGGCGGCGGAAGCGCAATGTCGCGTCCGCTCAGGCTGGAAGGCGAATAACCGAATTTCTGCTTGAAGCGCAGGGAAAAATAGAACGGACTCGCCCAGCCCGTCTGATAAGCCGCTTCCTTGACCGAATGGCGTCCTTGACGCAACAGCCGGTAGGCCTGGTTGAGGCGAATGCCGGCTAAGGCCTGCCAGACCGAAATCTGCTTTTCCCGCTTGAAGATATGCGATAAATAGGACGGAGAGCGATCCACGGCCTGAGCGATGTCATCAATGCGCAAGCGCGGTTTGTAATACATGATCCGCATGAACGTCACGGCGCGGGCAATCAATTCCTCCGTCTTGCGGGGCGAGACTGCCGTGGTGATTATCGTTTGTGCCAGCAAGGCAAAGAGACTGCTTAGAAAGCCCTGCGCCGCCTTGCTGCGCAACGGCTGCGCCTGCCCGTGCACCAGCGCAAAGACGTGCGCGCACAGGTCGGCCGGCGCCATGCCAAGCAGCGCCGACAAACGCGCATGCTGTTCGTCGGTCAGGAAAACCGTGGCGATTTCACGGCCATCGCTAAGGCAAAGTCCGAACGCGCCGCGCACAAACCACAGATTCAGCCAGAGCGTGCCGGGCTTCAGATCCTGCGGGCCGGTATCCGCATGGAGCGTATTGGCCGGAATGATCAGGATCCCTCCTGCGCGAACTTTCAGGGACTGATTCTGGAAACGGCACAACATGCGGCCGCGCAGCACGATTTTCATCTCGCAAACGTCGTGGGCGTGCGCAGTCGGATAGCGCTTGAGATTGCCGGCGCCGCGCCGGGCTGGCAGGGGGGCGGAAATAACGATGCCCCGGCCGGTTTCCGTCAGATCCAGCAGTTTTTTAAGGCTGGCCGATATGATGGTTGTCGCGCGCATATATCCGGCAGCAGAATATTATATGCCATAGCACGATTTCTTATATTATAATTGTTGAACGGTGTCAATGGCGTGCAGTACCGTTGAACGCATCAAATGACCGGCGTAAAAAAAGACACAACATGATTCAGCATTGCGGAAGGCGGCTGCTGATAATGGAGTCTAAATCAGAGGAGGCATCATGAAATTATTGAAGACGAGTGGGATTTCGGGGAAATATCGCGCGGCACGGTGGAGGCTGCTGCCGGCATTGCTGTTGTGCGGGGCGTTGGCCGCGGCGGCGGAAAAGCAAGTTGCCACGGGGGTGCGCACCGCAACGTTTGTCGTGGCGGCCGCCGATTCACCGGCGCAGGCCAGGGCGCAGGCCGATTACGTCTGCCCGGGCCGGGACGACCACCTCGTGATCAACACGGCCATTGCCGCCCTGCCGGCGAACGGCGGCCGGGTGCACCTGGCCGAAGGCACGTACAACATCGGCGGCGTTGAAGGCACATATGGCGGCGTCAATATCCTGCGCGGCAACGTTTTGTTGACCGGCGCGGGAAGCGGCACCCGCCTGATCCTGCAGGGCGGCTTGACCAATATCAACGTAATCTGGATCAGCGGCAAGGACGTCAGCGACGTCACCGTCCGCGACCTGTATATCGACGGCAACGGCACAAATTTGACCCGGAGCGAAGGGTCGGGCTGGGCCGGCTGTAACGGCGTCAAGGCAATGCCCGACAAGAATTATCCGAAAAATATCAGCGTGGAAAATTGCCACATCGAAAACTGCCGGCTCATGGCCGTCATGCTGATTGGTGATGTTGTCGAGGTCCTTAACTGTTACTTCTCGGGCAATTTCGGCAGCCATGTCGTCGAACTCCTCGGCTACAACGGGCGCATCGAGGGGTGTACCTTGCAGGTGAATAACGGGGAAAGCGTCGGCTTTGGCTTTTCGACCGATGCCTGCAACAATTACCACATCATCAACAACAAGGTCCTGGTCGCCACCGGCGGGGAGATCCGCGGGCATGCGATCAACAACTGGCGGCGCTGTTACCACGGGATCATCGCGGGTAACATGGTCATCAACAACGGCAAAGCCCGGTCTGTGAGGATTCAAGGTTACATGGACATGGTTCACAACAATATCTTTCGCGGGATACCGGTGGCGATCCAGGGCGAGGGCATCATGTTCAATCATAACATGTTGATCAACAGCCCGCTGAAGATCGATGCTTTCGTACATGAAAACGTCACAAACGATGCCGGCGGCCAATGGCCCGTTCAAATCAGCGGCAACTGGCTGTTCAATTCCCCCATCTCGAATGCGTCGCCGCATGTCATCTGGGGCACGAATTCGGTCACCGTGACCGACAGTGCAGGTACGCTCAAGATGGCCGGCGGAACGAACGCGACTGTCGTCGAACACGGCCTGGGGTCAACGCCGGCCGTGGTGCATGTCAAACCCGCGGACAGCAAGAGCGGTATGGGAAAATGCAAGGTGGATGGGCTTACCGACCGGCAATTCACCGTCCGCGTGGATGACGATCCGGGGAGCACCAACATGGTCTTTTACTGGCGGGCGGTAAACGAATGGAAGAACAGAGATGGCCGATCACTGCCGGTTGCCTCGCGTTAGTCGCGTATCGCAAAAATAAATCCGCACGCCTGTTTAAAGCACCAAAAGGCCGGCGTTGGGCATGCGCAAATCCGGCGCTTAAAGACGCAACATGATTCGTCCCCGCGGCAGGCGGCCGCGATCAATGAAGCCTAAATCTGAGGAGGCGCCATGAAATTATTGAAGGCAAGTGGGATTTCGGGGAAATATCGCGCAGCGCGGCGCGGTCTGTTGCCGGCATTGCTGATGTGCGGGGCCTTGGCCGCGGCGGCGGAAAAGCAGGTGATCCCCGCGGCGCGCACCGCGGCGTTTGTCGTGGCGGCCGCCGATTCACCGGAGCAGGCCAGGGCGCAGGCCGATTACGTTTGCCCGGGCCGGGACGACCACCTCGTGATCAACACGGCCATTGCCGCCCTGCCGGCGAACGGCGGCAATGTGCGCCTGGCCGAGGGCACGTACAGCATCGGCGGCGTGGAAGGCACATACGGCGGCGTCAGTATCCATCGCGGCAATGTTTTATTGACCGGCGCCGGAAGCGGCACCCGCTTGATCCTGCAGGGCGGCTTGACCAATATCAACGTGATCTGGATTTACGGCGACAACATACGCGATGTAACCATCCGCGACCTGTATATCAACGGCAACGGTACCAACCATACCCGGCTCCGGAGCGAAGGCTGGAATGGCTGTAACGGTGTGAAGGCGATCGGAAAAACGCGCGTGAGAGGTCGCCACCCGATTTACCCGCCCCGTAATATCCGGGTGGAGAATTGTCATATTGAAAACTGCCGGCTGATGGCCGTCATGCTGTCCGGTGACGTTATCGAAGTCCTTGGCTGCTTTTTCACGGGCAATTTCGGCAGCCATGTCGTCGAACTCCTCGATTCTTACGGGCGTATCGAGGGATGCACCTTGCAGGTGAAAGACGGGGAGAAAGCCGGTTTTGGTTTTTCGACCGACGCCTGCAATAACTACCACATCATCAACAACAAGATCCTGGTCGCCGCCGGCGGGGAGATCCGCTCGCATGCGATCAACAACTGGCGGTACAGGCGCAACGGGGTCATTGCGGGGAATATGGTCATCAACAACGGCCAATCCGGGTCCGTGAGGATCCAAGGCAACATGGATATGGTTCACAACAATATCTTTAGCGGGGTCGCGGTGGAAATCCAGGGACAGGGCATCATGTTCGAGGATAACATGCTGATCAGCAGCCCCCTGAAAATAAATCCCGCCGGCCAATGGCCTGTTCAAATCACCGGCAACTGGTTTTACAAATCCGCCGTCACAAATTCGGCAGGGAATATCATCTGGGACTCGAACCAGACCACTTTGACGGACAATGCGGGCATGGCTGTTTTGGCTGGCGGAACGAACGCGGTTGTCGTCGAGCACGGCTTGGCCGCTCCGCCCGCCGTGGTGCACGTCTCTGCCGCGGACACCGCGGGTGCGGGGATAAAATGCAGGATAGAGGAGATTACCGGCCGGCAATTCACCATCCGGGCGGATGCCGACCCGGAAACCGCCGATGCGGCCTTTTATTGGCGGGCCGTAAACGAATGGAAGGACAAAAGCGGCCGTGTATTGCCGGCTGCCTCGCGTTAGTGGATTCGAATAAAAAATAAATCCACCCTACGTTTAAGGCATCAAAAGGCCGGCGTTGGGCATGCGCAAATCCGGTGCTTAAAGACGCAACAGGATTCATCAAGTCGAAAGGCGGCCGGTATTAATCAAGTTAAAAGAATTGCGCTTGGCCTGGCAATCCTGCCGGTGTGGATTGCTGTCGGAGCGACAAATCCTGTGCCCGCCGCCAATCATGAGGATAAAGGAATCCATATGACCCCGGGCCGCATCGGAAATTATGGCGTTGTTTACGAGGGCCGTGTCCGGCTGCGGGAGCCGGAGGCGCCTTGCAAGGAAGTATTGACGCGCAAGGAAGTCGCCGAAAGCCTCGATAAGAGCAATATGCTTTATTCCGGCCGGACGGCGATCGATTGCTCGCCGAAAATGCTGGAAGTCCCCGAGCCGCTCAAACAGTTTATGGGCAAAGATCTGGTGGTGGCCACAGCC
Source organism: Kiritimatiellia bacterium (assembly GCA_028718125.1). Taxonomy (GTDB): domain Bacteria; phylum Verrucomicrobiota; class Kiritimatiellia; order JAAZAB01; family JAAZAB01; genus VSJD01. The sequence goes on along the minus strand of JAQUMN010000011.1, from coordinate 31,750 downwards.
CCGCCGGAAATTGATTTTACGATCATTCCGGTGGAGCCGCGCTGGATACGCGTCTACCACAATCAATATAGGTCCGGGTGGTGGGGCAATTATTGCCAGTCCGAATATGATTCCGCGGCCAACAAATTCTATACGGCGGTCGCCGATCATGGGACGTATGACGCCCATCTCTTTATGATCGAATACGATCCGGTGGCCCGGAAGGCAAAATGCCTGCCGGAATACAACTTGTCGGCCGGCCGGGACAAGACCAGGTTTGGCGACGGCATCATCCACGGCTGGCTTGATTTTTACCGGAGCAATGACCTGCCGCGCCCGCACCTCTGGTTCTGCACTTACTGGGCTAAGTTTCCCTAGCCTTCCGAACAGGATTATGCCACCGGCTATGATGGGGGCCATATTGTCAGCTATGACCCGGTGACCGGGGAATACGTGGATTACGGCGCGCCGTTGCCGCGCACTTCCTGGTCCTATCACCGCGTTGATACGCAGCGCGGCGTAATGTATGCGGTCAGCTTCCGCAATGAATTCCTGGCCTGGAATATTAACATGCAAAAGGCCGAATGGGCGGGGTATCTGCCCCAGGGTATGGTCTGGCAAAATCGCGCCCTCCTGGTGGATTCCAAATCCGGGCGCGCCTATACATCAAACGGCGATCCGGGCGACAAGCTCCAGCGCATGATCCGTTACGATTACGCCACCAAGCGTTTTACGCTCCTCGATTGTCACATGCCTGCGAATCCGGCGCCCGGGTCCCGGCTGCGCGGCCATACCCGCGAGCGCGGTCCTGACGGTCTCTTCTGGTGCCTGACCGAAGCCGGCGAACTTTTTACGTTCAACCCCGATAGCGAGGAAATCAGCGACAAGGGATTGAATTGGCCGGGCGATGGCCGTTTTGCCTGCTCGCTTGAGCGTAGTCCGGGCGGGCGGTATCTTTATTACAGCTTAAGGTCCGAGCAAAGTTTCTCGCCGGTAATCCAATACGACATCAAGACCGGAACGAAAAAAGTGCTGGCATTTCTGCATCCCTATTACCATGAGAAATATGGTTATCTGCCGGCCGGGTCATATTCGCTCAAACTGGACGACAAGGGCGAAAATATTTTCATGGTCTGGAACGGGGCCTTTATCGAAACGACGGAAAAACTGGGCGTTGATTTCTGGGGACATTGCGCGGTCGTTTTGTTGCGGATTCCATCCGCCGAACGGGAGGAATAATGAGCGGGACAACGAAAGTAAAATTATGGGTGACGGCTTTAACGGCGGCCATGGCGATGAACGCCGGCTCTGCGGCCGATCAACCACGGGGAGACATCATGAAGAATGCCGATGGACCCAAGACCGGGCCGATAAGTTTCGACGGAAAAAGCGGACAGGAATGGAAGGAAGCCGCCCGGGTTCAGCTCAAGCAAGCGATGACCGTCTCGGCCTGGATCCGGGCCGAGGACATTGTGGCCGAACGCATGCAAACCATTGTGTCCAAATGGATGCTGAAGGAAAAATTCAATGCGTTCGATGCGTTTGACGCCGGCAAAACCGATGGACTCGACACAACTGGGTTCCTCGGCGCCGTGTTCGACGGCCGCTACATTTATTTCGTTCCCCAGCATGATGCCACACGCCGGCATGGGCGCGTGCTGCGCTATGACACGCATGCGCCGTTTATGGATGAAAAAAGCTGGCAAGGTTACGACGCCGAAAAAACCAGCGGGCTGACAACGCGCGGTTTTTACGGCGCCGCCTTTGACGGCGCGTATATTTATTTCACGCCGCGCACGGACGGCACAAATTATCATACGCGCGTGCTGCGCTACGACACGCGCCGGCCGTTCAAGGAAGGAGGCAGCTGGTCGGCTTTCGACGTCGGCCTGAACAATTCATACCAGGGCTGCGCTTTTGACGGCCGGTTCGTCTATTTTGCGCCCGGCAAAAACGAGGATAATTCCAAAGCCCAAGGTTGGCCGGCGCCGGCTTTGCGCTACGATATCACCAAGCCTTTCGATCAGCGGTCAAGTTATGAAGTGTTCGAATTAACCACCCTGCCCGGACTGGAACCGCCCGGGGATGCTGCTGCCGCCAGGGAAGATAAGGTCGATCTGGACGGCATCGCCTTCGACGGCCGCTACCTTTATTATGCGCCGATTATCGGCAAAAGGGTGGTGCGGTTCGATACCACCAAACCCTTCACGGAAAAGAGCAGTTGGAAATATTTCCGGCCCGAAGGCCTCAATATGTGTGTCGGGCCGGTATTCGACGGCCGGTTTGTCTATTTCGGGCCATATAAACAGCACGACGTTGTGCGCTATGACATTTCCGGCGACTTCGAGAAGAGCTCTTCCTGGAGCCGTTTAAATCTGAAAGAACAGATCGGGGCGCCCTACGTCGGCTATGACGGAGGTTTCTATGATGGCCGATTCGTCTATTTTACGCCGTTCATTGATTGGAGTCCGGGAACGGGAAATCTAAGGATGAAGTTCCATGGCATCGTCAGCCGCTACGACACGCTCCAGAGTTTTAGCGACAAGGCCGCCTGGCGCCTGGCGGACGCGAGCGAGATATCCGGGCTGAAAACCGTGGGCTATAACGCCGGAGCAAGCGATGGGCGCTACCTCTATTTTGCCCCGTGGCATGACGGCGTAATGTATGAAAAAACCGAAAAAATCTGCGGACATGGGCGCGTGCTGCGCTACGACACAGCGGGCACGGATGCTTCGTATATTCTGCGCCTCACCGATTACGGCCATAACGGTGGACTTTGCGCCGCCTTGCCCGGGGCGACGTTTACGATCAACACCGACCGGGGCGTTTTCTCCGCCAGGGCCAACCGGATTATTGCGGCCGGGCGGCATCATCTGGCCGGAGTTTATGACGGCCAGGCAGTCATGCTCTATATCGACGGCAAAATGGTCAACCGGCAGCCGGCCCGCGGCGCGCTTTGCGCCAACTCCACTCCGGTGACCCTCGGAAAAATTGCAAACGGCGCCGGATTTTTTAACGGCACAATCGAAAGCATACAATTATTGCCCGTGGCGTTAAACGACGGTCAGATTGCGGATATCTTTAAGTCCGGGCGGAAATAGCGCGGCAATCATGCCGGCGGCGGGCGGTTGCTCCCGGGTTGCGCGGCTCCGGTGAATTGGTCGGCTCAGATCATCGCGCCGGTTTTTTTCCCTTGCGCTTAAACTGCCGGCAGCGGATGAGCGCGGTTTTGAGCAGGTGCGCGGCCTGCGCGCTGAACCGGTAGGTCGATTCGAACACCACTTCCTTGATTCCGGCGGTCACGATCATTTTGGCGCAGAGCAGGCATGGGCTGTCCGTGCAATACAGGGTGGCGCCGCGCAGGGCCACGCCGTAGCAGGCCGCCTGGATGATGGCATTTTCCTCGGCGTGGGCGCAAATGCATTCGCCCAGGCGCTCGCCGGAGGGCGTATTGCTGGCACAGCGGGGGCACCCGCCCTCGAAGCAGTTCTTGATTCCGCTCGGCGTGCCGTTGTAGCCCGTGGAGATGATGCGCCGGTCCTTGACAATCAGGGCAGCCACGTCGCGCCGGCTGCAGTTGCTCCGCCGCTTGACCACCTGGGCAATGTCCATGAAGTACGTGTCCCAGTCCGGACGGGTCTTGGTGTTTTTTTTCATAATCATTCAGCCTAATACGAACAGTTGAACATCCAATTCCCCACACTCAACACCCAATATCCAATGAAATACGGGAACATTCACTTGGGATTTGGACATTCCTTATTGAATATTGGGTATTTATAATGCCAAGATATTATCTATGAAGAGTGAGGATCATGCAAATCTAAACTTGGTCGCTACGCACAGCGGCGCACGGCTGCGTCATTCTCGTAAAAAGGATGTTTTCAGACGGCTCGACGAGACGCCTCGCCCTACCATTTCCGAAGAAATCGCGCCGGGTAGGGCGAACCGTTCCTGGTGAGCCGCGAGAATGACACAGCCGTATCGGAACTGCCAGGGCTGCGTCAAGAACGGTCTCGCGGGAGCTCGACCCTCCATGAATGCCAATATTTTCACGATATTGGAGGGCGGAGCTCCGCGACGCCGCTGGTTTTGGCATGGATGACGCAGCCCTGTCGGGACTGCGACGCCGCTGGTTTCAGTCTTGACAAGGATAGTGCAAGGGCGACAATCAGGCGGGATATGGAAATCAAGCCCCATAATTTCTGGTATGCGGTGAACAACACCGAAGTGGTGATGATGCCGACCAATTATCTGGAGACATTCGGCGCCACCCATCTGCATTACCACCTGGTGAGCGAACTGATGGATTCCGTCAATCGCATCCGGGTCCGGGAAGGGACCATTCAGTCGCATCAGCCGCAGATCATTACACCGAGCTGCTACGCCAGCGAAATGCTGGAAGGCTTCGGCGAACAGGCCAACCAGTATGTCGAATGGCTGCGCGAGCACGCCAAGGACTTGCGCATGCTGGAATACGGCTTCAAGGTGCAAAAAAACGAGATCAGCGAACAGGTGGTCACCGGCAACGTAGCCGAAATCCTGGAGCAGGTGAAAAAAAGCGCCAAGGAGAAAAAGGATCCGCTGACAGGCGTCATTCTCGGCGTGGACGATCCGTGGGATGTCTGCCTGCTGAAATTCATGGTGGATGTCATTCGCCAATCCGTACCGCGCAATGTCCAGGATCTCAACCGCCACCGGCTCTGGGACGATGCCAACGGCGTGCCCAAGGGCGTACGCGCCGATATCGAACACCACTTCCTGCTGGCCAGCCGCGATCCTGCGCTGGTCAAACTCTTGGGGCTTAAACTGCGCCGTTACGGGCTGTTCGAGGAATACGAAGACCGCTTTTTTGCCCTCGTTCGCCAGCAGGCGAAGTGAAACTTCGGCGGCCGGTTCAGATTTCCCGGCCGCGTGCGGGTTTAAAAGTTTTTCCCGGTAAAGGCCGGAAAATGATCCGGTCCTTTTTTTCATGGCAAGGTGCGCGGCACGATAAATCAACCTGTCCCCCGGTTTCCGTCCTGTTACAATCGAATATTGCCGTTCTGCCGGGAGCATGTTTAGAAATAGACCGAGGCGGTGGCCAGAAAATGATACGTGCTGTTGATTCCGACGCGTTCAACCGTCTTTTCCTCAAGCTCGGGGATGGAGTCGATTTTTTCGTCGGCAAGATCCTGCAGGCGCTGGTCCAATTCGCGCCATCGGGCGGCCTGCCCGGCCAGCCTGATCTGCATCACCTCGTACCCGAAAGTTTTGTTTCTTACATACCATAGTTTCCGGCAGCTTTTTTCAAAGTCAGCCGTCGCCCTGATCGTTTTGGCAATCAGTTTCCGGGCGCTGGCCAGCTGCTTCTTGTTGCGCGTTCCATATGCGCCGGCCACGGCCAAGTTCGCCTGAATTTTACTTTGCAGCAGCGCAATCAATCCGCGGATGTTGCGGATGCTTCCGGCGCCGCCATCCGGATATTTGCGCAGCGCGGTTTCAAGTCCGCGGTAGTGTTTGGCGATCCTGTGCCAGAAACCCGGGCCGAAATTAACTTCCTGATCCTTGCGATAAATTCCAAGCAGAGGATCGTCCCAGAGCACAGCCGTTGCGGAGACCTTGTCTTTTTCCGTATCCTGTGTTATCTCCGCCGCGATCACGTGCGCCCGATAGCTGCCGCCGCATATCGCCGCGAATTTTTTCTCGAGCAACTTGTCCCCGGGTTCGCCGGAGGCGAAGATTTTTTCCGCGGCATAGCAAGCCCCCGCCAGGGCGGAGCTCCAGTCGCAGTAGCCGCCGTCGTCGCCCCACATCGTGAAGATGATTTCCTCCACGCCTTCCTGGATGCAGGCTTCGATGCAGGGACGGACGGTTTGCACGGTTTGCCGGTGGTTGTACCAGAACACCGGCCATGTCCATATTCCCGATGCCATGACCGGAAGCGAACCCAGCTTGCGATGCCGCTGGATCCATTCCCGGTAAAATTCCTTGTCCTTGTGAAAATAATCCCAGTAAGTCAGCTGTACCTCGCGCGGAATCTTGTCAATGATATCCTGCGGTGTCACGGCTTTGGTATCATAATAAGCCATGGTCTTGCTTCCCATCCGGAAAAACATATCCGACCAGATCATGGGCGTCAGCTTGCGCTTGTTGCATTCGCCCACAACCCGGTTCAGGTGGTCGATGTAAATATCAAAAGGCCGTCGGTAACCGTTTAAATCCATATAACGCCCGCGCCCTAGGCCGTGGGTTTCATCCATTCCAAGGTGAATGCGCCTGCTTTTGAAAACACTGCCATAGAAATCCAGCATCTTGTTGATCAATTCGTATGATTTTTCCTCCGTAGTCAATAGTTCCGCGGCCGTGTCCGTGATCGCACGATATCTTGGCCAGCGTAAAACCGGTTCCAGGTGCCCGAGCGCCTGGATGCAACCCACCATTTCAATCCCCAGACGTCCGGCATATTCGTCGATTTCCTTCAACTCCGCGGCGGCGTAACGGCCGCGCAGATAACCGAAACATTCCTCGCCGGGCAGCTCGTAGGTGTCCTTGGTGTAAAGCATCATCAGGTTGTAGCCCATCAAGGCAGCGCGGCGCAGCCATTCCTTCACATAATCGACCTTCAGGACCGAGTTCCGGCAGCAATCAAGCATCAAACCGGCTGTTTGAAAGACGGTTTTTTCCGTTACGGTCCGATTTTTGCCTACGGTCCCGGAAAGCAGCATGCCGACACCGCGCGCGAGCTGGCTGATTGTGCCTGCGGTTACTTCCGCCCGCCCGTTTGCACGGCGCACCCGCAGTCCTTTTTTCCCGAGGATCGGCGTAAGTTCCAGCCCTTTGCCGTTTGCAACTAACGGATAGTGTTCGCCGAGCGTAGACAGCAGCTTCCGGATTTGCGGGTCTTTGACGGCGGCGGGGTTCCAGGCAATAATTTGTTTTTTCATGGCGTCGGCTGCGGCTGCCTCTTTCTTATTTGGGCTTCAGTTTCCTGATGGTGTATTGAATCGGGGAGGGTCTGCCCTTATCCGAAAAATTTATCTGCTCCAGTTCGACCAGGGTTTCATGCAGGGCGTAACAGGCGTCGCGGTAGCTGATCCCGCAAAGTTCGGAAATCAATCTTATGCCGCGGTCGCGCAGCTTCTTGTTGCTGACCTCAACCCAGCTCATCCAGTTCCCGGTAACCCGCCCCATGACAATCATCGTCGCGGTAGAAAGCGTATTTAAAGTCAACTTTACGGCGAGATGTTCGATCAGCCGCAATGCTGACCCGCAAATTGAAACGCTTATGCGGAAATCCGGCTTAAAATCGCTTTCGCCCTTCTTCGCCATGGCATGCTTGGCCTCGCAGGGTGTGTCACCGACGACCAGCGAGAGTTTATGCCGGAAATTTGCCGCGGCCCGATTAAAGCATTCGCTGAAAGCCGTAAAATCATGCCCGGCGGCTTCCGTTCCGGAAACTGCCATCAAGGCTGCATTGACTTGGCGTGATGTCCGGGAAGGATCCGGCTCGTTGCCGATCAGAAATTTAAGCAGTTCGGGATAACCCAGCGCAGGCGGGCTGGCGATTGTTTTTTCAGGTGCGCCCATTATTTTGTATTTTGCCCGGTTCCATTCAACGCAACGCGGATGGCGTGCGAGCGTGTGTTCCCATGTTCCGGGAGTTGAAAATCGCGGGTTCTTGACAAACGCCCACGACGGCGGGGATTTAAGGTCGTCGTATTTCCGGAAGGGGGGGAGCATAAAGGTCGGCGCGCGCTCGGTGGTGTCGGTTAAAATATCCAGGAGGTAGTTTTCGGCAAAATAGGTGACCAGCCCTTCCTGGCGGTAAATCTTCGCTTCAAGCCGGATCATTTTGCCCAGTTCCGCAATATTTCCCGGGGCATTCAATTGATCGAGCAATTGCGTGAATTCCGCGGCGTAGTCATGTTCTTTAATGTTCAGCCGCTCCAGCTCGGCGCCGCTAAGCTTGTCTTTTAAAATCCTGTACAGAATATTTTCAAGCGCCGCTCCGGCCGCCAATTGTTCGAAAGTGGTGGCCTGCATCCTGGTTGAACCGGCAATGGCCATCGGGCCGCAATATAAGTCAAGCACGGTCACGCGCGGATCAATAATAGCTTTGCGCGAACGCTCAATATGCGCGCAGAGAATGTCGGCGGGATTGTTAAACAGCAGGAAAACTTCGGCGCCCCGTTCGGCGGCTTCCGCGACGGAGCCGAGCACGGAAGATGTCTCGCCGCCTTCGGTAATGGCAATCAAAATATCATTGCCGGTTACGCCCTGTTCCCTGACCTGCTGGCGGCCGAATTCGGCATAGTCTTCGAAGCTTTCCACGGATTTGATCAGCGCGTAATCTCCCCCGGTCATTATGCTGAAAACCCGGTTCTCGTAAGATTGGATTTGGGCGTACAGCGCCGAATGACGCCGGCGGGTGTCGGCAAAAAACCGACGCCAGATCGATTCCAGCAGGATGCTCAAACGCCCGGTTGCGCCGCAGCCGGAAAAAATAATGTTTCCGTTCCGGTTGAGGCACCTGCCCCCGGCCTCAACTAGTTTGCGAAACGCATGGCTGGTCAGGACTTCGCCGGCCATTTTCGCAACGTCATAATCGACGGACAGCAGAGTTTTCAGGCCTTTATCCATGCCGGTCTTGAAAACCCTGTCAATGTTCCTCGTTTTTGGATTGGATTGCTCCGTCGGCAATACGCCCAGATGAAACTGTTTTTCCTGATCGAGAAAATATTCCGCGTCGCGATGGGCTTTGTTATTCATCTTCGATTTTCTTAAAGTGATAATGCCTTATGGCTCCGAATGCCGTAAGCCGGAAATGTTATTTAGTGCAATGCCGGATTCTTCAGGTTGTCTTCAATCTGTTTGGCCGCTTCAAGCGTCGCCTTGAGTGCGTCTTCGCAATTGTCGCCGCTTATCCCGAAACCGATTGCGGCGGGCGGAAAACCTTCGGGGCGAACCAGAGCGCCGATGATCCATAACCTGGTTGCGGGGTCGCGAAAAAACACGTAGCCGGCCGCTGTTATCTCTTTTAACTCTTTCTGAAAAGCCGTTAAGTCAACAGGATTGCCGGAATGCTCTTTGATTCCGAATATAGCATGGATTTCTTTTACCGTTGCTTCCGGGACGGTGGACAACAGCAGCCGGCCGGTGGCGGTCGGATAGAAGTCATGCCAGTAACGCGTCTGAAGCGTAATATTTCTTCCGGAGGCTGCGCAGTAATGATAAAGAATATATCTGTAATTATTATACAGGACAGAGATGTTCACCACCGATCTGACTTTATGCGCCAAGGTCTGAACCGGTTCGACGGCAGCCTGTATAATTTGCCCGTATATCCAGTAATTCCGGTCTGAAAAAGTAAAAACTGCTGGTCCGGGGACGTAGCCGGCCCTGCGTGAAACATGTTCAAGATAGCCCTGCTTTGTGAATTCTTTCATGATCCGTACGCATGTGGCGGCATCCAGACCCAATTTCCCGGCAGCTTCACTGGGGGTAACGGGGCTGTTATTGTGATTTACGATATATTCCAGAAGGTCTAATGCTTTTTTTAACGATTTCATAATTCAAAACAACAACCTATATAAAAAACAATTATAATAACTCTTAAAGAAATAAATTATCTCGTTGATTAAAAAAGTCAATATCTAAAACAAAGAAACCATGAAGATAAAAATCATATAATATATTTATGGACAGCTAATTGTGAGTGCTGGATTTGGCGTTTGCTGCCAACTTTCCCGGCTATTTCGTGTGAAATAGCCGCCCCCCCAAAAAAGGCTTCGATGTGTCCGGAAAACCGGGCTTGATCATTACAGGCGCAGGGCATATTTCATTAGCAGTAATCCGTTCATGAAATACGCGGGATGAACTTTTGCCGGAGGTGGGAAAACTGGATTACGGCCGTTGCAGGGACGAGGATATTGGTCAATTCTTTAGTCCGGAACCACGCTTCCCGACCTCACGGCAAGCCGCTGGGACTTCGCATATAGTAAAGCGGGACGCCAGGCCCATAATTATTCCGGCCTGCCGGAGGGGTCGTAACCGCCGGAGCGCGCCGCGGCCATCATGGCCACCAGCGCCAGTGTCAGTACCAGAATCCCGAACACGATATAGCTCGTAATAAAGATGTTATACAGGCGCATATCGCCCGCGAAGTAATGCTCGCCGAAAAGCAACCCCCATCGGTAAGTGAAGATGTATGCTATCACCAGGCCGGTCTGGCCGGTGCGGAACAGCATGCAAATCGTCAGCAGGATCAGCAAAACAATCCCCTCCATCGCCGGTATGGAGATCATGGTATGACCCAACCCGCTGGCTTGATACCACAGCCATACTTGACGGAACATTAGGCCCTCCTGTCTTGAGTAGAGGCGGCCAGCTCCTGCCGCCGGTTTCTATTTACACGCGAATTTTCTGCCGGAGGCGGATCCGCCTTCGGTGAACAATCCCGCCGAGTCAGGGGACCCGGCCGACAAACAACAGTGTAGGCCCGTCCCAAATCTTCCAGAGATCGGGACGGGCGTATAAATCAGTTGCGGCGTTAGCCTAATTCAACCCGAACATCTGTTCCTTGAGATCGAGGTAATAGAGGTAATCATCCGGCTTGACGTTAGGCGGACAGCGATGATCGCAGAAGGGGATATAACCGCCCCGCGCCACCAGCGGCACCAGGGTCTTCAGATAGGCCTTAATGGCCTTCGGGCCCTTGGCCAACTCGATCTTGTCGACTCCACCCATGATATGCAGGTCCTTGCCGTATTCCTTCAGCAGATCCGCCGGGTGCGCGCAGCCGTTGACTTCGAACGGGAACAGACAGTTGATGCCGCCTTCCATGAAATAGGGCAGGATTGGCCGCACGTCCCCGTCACAGTCACTATACCAGAGGTCAATGCCGGCGGCATGCAGTTTTTTACTCAGGCGCTTATAGCGGGGCATGACCACATTTTTAAAGAAATCCACGGAAACGATCGGGCCGTTCTTGAAACAAATGTCCTCCCAGTTCGCGGCGTAATCAAAATCCATGTGCGGCAGGACCTGGTCCAGATAATCTTCAACTAGTACGCAGCTGGTTTCGACCATATCTTCAACCATTTCCGGGTAATCGTAGGTGGCATAAGCCAGGCCTTCAAAGGTCAGCAAATTACGGATCTTGCCGATCATGGAGCCGCAATAAACGCCGAGTGGGTAATCCCGGGCAGGCGGGTGCTTTCGCTTGAGAGCGGCAATATCAACCTTGCGCGCGGGATCATCCCTGTGCAGGCGTTCGGCCTTGCAGCGCTTCCAATCCTCGGGAGTCACGATGGAAGCTTTGATGTAATGCGGGATCGTGTCGTGCCCGTCCTTGGGGGACTCGGCCAGCAACCCCTCGCTGTTCATCAGGATACGGGTGGTGGCGGTTTCGGAAACGACCCCCTGAGGAAATCCGGGATTAAGCCAGATCTTGCCTTCCGTATAGCTGATGCGATCGAAATTGAAAAAAAGGTCCGCTTCCGAATTGTTCGTTATATGGTTTTCCACGAACAGCGGCCACTGATGGAAGTTTTCGTCCCAGTAACCGAATTCCATGTTGAAACAGCGGTCCACGCTCTGGTAGTGCATTTGACGGTTGAACCGTTCCCGCGCGGTCATTGTTCCTTTCCAGGCCGGGCGGCAGGGCTTGATGGGCATGATAGCCTCCGAAAGTTGTTTTCTTATCGCACTCAAGAACGTTAGCATATTGCCGCAAAACAATTCAATAAAGAATACATTTTTGCGACAGTCTCGTCAGAGGTTGGACTGCGGCACAAGCGCGGGCGATAGATCTCCGTTGATCGTGATGCCGCCGTCGGCGGCGATGATGGTCCCGTTCAGATACGACGAGTCGTCGGAGGCGAGAAAGAGCGCTATGCGCGCGATTTCTTCAGGTGTGCCGTAGCGGCGAAGCGGTGTGCGGCGATAGAGAAAATCTTTCTCGTCGAAGTTGCTTGAGTTTTCCGGGTTGCTTTGCCGCAGCATTGTGGTCAGTATGGCCGCCGGAGCGATGCAGTTCACGCGCACGTTTTTTGGGCCATATTCCACGGCCATGGACCGGGTCAGTGCGATCGTCGCGCCCTTGGTCGCCGTGTATGCGTCGTTGCCCGGGATGGCGATGACGCCGGCGCTGGAAGATGTGGTGATGACGACGCCTCCGCCGGTTTTCTCGGCGGCAACGGCATCGTGGGCGGCGGGATTGGCATGGCTCTGGGCGCCGCTTTTTCCGCGCGATATCGCGGAACCGGTCAGGTTGCCGTGTGTTTTTTCAGCGAAGGTGCGTCCAATCAGGGCGTCTTATATGAATGTCTCAACATGGCCCGTCTCTGGACCATGCCGTTGATTTACGTCTGTGAGAACAACCGTTATGCCGCGACCACACCGGCTAAAAAAAGCGTTTGCACCGAAGACATTGCCCCGCGCGCGGCGGCCTTCGGTTTGCCTTGGGCCATTGCCGACGGTAACGACGTTCTCGATGTGCACGCCAAGACGGCGGAGGCAGTCTTTCGCGCTCGTTCCGGCGGGGGTGCGACCTTCATCGAGTGCAAAACTTACCGGGTGGAGCCCCACTGTGGCATTATTCCCGATGGACGCGGGAAAGATGAAATCAATGCATGGAAAAGCGGGAACCGGGATCCGATCTTACAGTTCGAGCGGGTGTTGTTGGAAACCATGGTTCTGACAAGGGAAGCCGTTGCGGGTATTCATGACGAAGTGGAGAGGGAATTGGGTGACGCAATCGAGTTTGCACGGTCCAGCCCGTTCCCGAAAATGGAGGCATTGGAAAATGGGGTCGCGTAAACTCATCTATGCCAATGCGATTTGCGAGGCTCAGGCCGAGGAAATGACTCGGGATGAGAATGTGTTCGTTATCGGCGAAGACGTCGATATCGCCGGCGGTGTGTACAATCTTACCAGGGGCATCCTGGAACGCTTTGGCCCTAAACGCTGCGTCGGCACGCCAATCTCCGAGCAGGGTTTTACCGGGCTGGCGGTGGGCGCAGCTATGACCGGACTCCGTCCCATCGTCGAGATCATGTATATTGACTTTCTTGTGCTGGGCATGGAACAACTCGTGAACCAGATGGCCAAGATCCCTTATATGTCCGGGGGCCAGTTCCGCATGCCGGTCACGATCCGAGCTCAGGCCGGCGTGGGCACTCGTGAAGCCGCCCAACACTCTCAAAGCCTGGAAGCCTGGTTTCTCAACACGCCCGGTCTCAAGGTTGCCATGCCCGGCACGGTGTATGACGCCAAGGGTCTGCTTAAATCGGCCATCCGGGACGATGGTCCGGTCATCGTCATCGAAAACCGGGTGCTGTTCTATGAAGCGGAGGAAGTGCCCGAGGGTGAGTGGGTCGTGCCGTTCGGCTTGGCGGATGTAGCGCGGATTGGGCGCGACATCACGATCGTAGCCTATGGGGGCGCCCGGCGCAAGGCGCTGGCGGCGGCCGGCGAACTGGAGGGCGAAATCGATGTGGAGGTGATTGATCCGCGGGCTTTGGCCCCGCTCGACATGCCCGCCATTCTGCGTTCTGTCCATAAGACGGGCCGGGTGTTGGTCGTGCATGAGGCGCCGACCTGTTGCGGCGCCGGCGCGGAGATCGTGCGGCGGGTCGTGCAGGAAGGATTCGACGATCTTGACGCAGAACCTGTGGTCTTGGGCGGGCGCCATACCCCGATCCCATTCAGTCCGGCGCTTGAAGATGCGAGTGTGCCGCAAACGTCGGATATCATAAATGCGGCAAGAAACATGGTTTCATAAACATGGCCTGCGCGACTATACATTACGATATAAGGCGATGCGTTAATCTGCAGATGCCTTCGAGGATTCCCTGTTTGCCGCTTGGCCTGGAATTTGACGTATAACAGGCCGGGATGACGCACCGGCAGTTCCGCACCTGTCCGGACGCGATGATCGGAGTCGGCAAAAAGGCCGTTGCCCGTTTTGAGTACGATTGGTTCATTTTATTCCCGGACGACCTGCTCGAATGGGTAGACACCGGCATGGTGACAGCCGATGAGAAGCGGATCCCGCCAGCTGTCAGCCAGTACCTTTCCGCGATCGAAAATACACTCAGCGTTTGAGGTTGCCGGATCCCGATCGAACCGGTCGTTTGCCTCTGCGTCTGGAAGCGCTCAAGGGATTGAAAGCCGAATTGGGAGATACGGCGATCGTTGCCGGTCGTATTGCGGCTCCATTTTCCGGAGTAGCTTTGCTCCTTGGCGCCGAAGCAACACTCGTTCTTATGATCGAAGCACCCGGGCTTCTGCGTAAATTCATGGACTATATTCATGCCTGCAACACGATTGTGACTCAGGCCCAGCTTGAAGCCGGCGCCGATGTTCTTTGGATCGGGGATTGTGTGGCAACGTCACTTTTCATCTCGCTGGAGGATTATCGCCGTTTTGCCCTCGAGCATGCCAATGGCAGTTGTCGCGTGGTTCGCACTCTGGGCGGCCTGTCGATTTATCACGAAGCTGCTTCGAACGGCGGTTATATGTTTTGCACCGCCGAAGGCATTCCCCACGACACGCCGGCGTCAAATGTTGCGGCCATGGTGCGGACAGTGAAAAAAGACGCAGAAAGTCACCGCGGCCTCTAATCGATGCACAGCCGTTTGAATTGCGGCAGGTAGGCCTTGTTCTTGTTCAGCATTGCCTGGACCATGCGCTTGATCTCGGCCAGGGATAGCACCGCCGCCGAAAGCGGATCGTAGGCGATTGCGTGAAACACCTTGCGGGGGTCGCCGGTCAAGGCCGCCGCCACGGCCATTTCCTCCACGGCAATGCTGACGGTGTTCAGGGCCGCCAGTTGCGGCGGCAGCGCGCCGACATAAACCGGGCGAAATCCCTGGCGGTCCGCGAAAACGGGCACTTCCACGCACGCGTTTGCCGGCAGGTTCGGGATGATTCCGGTGTTGGGCACGTTGCCGTTGAACGGAAACACTTCGCCGCCCATGCGGGCATTGATGATGGAGGCGGCGTATTCGTGGCCGCGCTTTAAGTTCAGCGGCTTGGGATCATCCAACCAGCGGCGGAATTCCTTTTTCCAGGATGATTTTCGGCGCCGATATTCCTTCAAAATATAGGCATGGCGCCCCGGGTTCCAGGCGGTGCCGTGAGTGCAGTATTTTCTAATCAGGTCCGGGCGCTTGCGGAACCACCAGGAATATTCGGAATTGTGGCCGCTCGACTCGGTCACGTAATAATCCAGGTGCAGGAACATTTCGTTGCGCACCTGCTCTTCGTTGCGGATCTTGGGATTATTCAAAATGGCCTTGCGGATAATCGGGTAGGCGTCGCGTCCTTTCCACTCAAATTTCAGATACCAGGCCTGGTGATTGATCCCGGCGCAGACGTAGTCCACCTCATTGGCGGGAGCGCCGATCCACTGCGCGAGCTGTTGGGCCGTGCCCTGCACACTGTGGCACAGGCCGGTGACCTGGACCTTGGTCTGGCCCTGCATGGCCCGGCAGAGCATGGCCATGGGGTTGGTATAATTCAGCAAAATCGCGCGCGGGCAAACCTTCTCGATGTCGCGGCAAATAGAGAGCATGACCGGGATCGTGCGCAACGCCCGGAACACGCCGGAGACACTGCGCGTGTCGCCGATGTTTATGTCAACCCCGAATTGCTTGGGAATCGTAATGTCGTATTGCCACACGTTCACGTCGCCAGCCAGGATCGTGCAGATTACGGCGTCAGCGCCCTCGAGGGCTTCGCGCCGGTTCGTCGTGGCCACGATCTTGGCGGGGTAGCGGCCCTCGCGGACGATCCGTTCCACAGCCTGCCGGATGTAGCTTAGGCGCTCGCGGTCAACATCCATAAGCGCCAAGGTGGCATCCTGCAGGCGCGGGAACGTTAGCAAGTCCCGCACCAGCCCGCGTGTGAATCCGAAACTGCCAGCGCCGATAAATGCAATCCTGGTCATGGTCAAGTTTCTTGGTCGTTATGGTTGTGTCGATCAAACGAAAAATATTTTTGCCACAAAAATGCACAAGAGACGCCAGATACAATAATAAGGCATATGAGCCAGATATTAAATCATGGTTCTTTGGCTTTCCTGTTTGTGAATCTTGTGCCTTGTTGTGGCTACTTATGCGGGTGACTCCGCCAGCAACCGATTAATGGAAGCCGCGGCGCGCCGGCCTTCGCCCATGGCCAATATGACCGTGGCCGCTCCCAGCACGATGTCGCCCCCGGCATAAACGCGGTCTAACGACGTCTTCCCGTCCGCGTCCACGATGATATGGCCCCATTTGTCCGTTTCGAGGCCGGTGGTGGTCTGCTTGATCAGGGGATTGGATTCGTTGCCGATGGCCACGATCACCGTATCCACCGGCATGATAAACTCGCTGCCGGGAATTTCCACTGGCCGGCGCCGGCCTGAGGCATCGGGTTCGCCGAGTTGGTATTTCAGGCATTCCATGCCGGTGACACAGCCCTGCTCGTTGCCCATGATGCGCTTGGCATTCTGGAGCAGGTGAAACACGACGCCTTCCTCCTTGGCGTGGGCCACTTCCTCGACCCGGGCGGGCATTTCCACCTCCGTGCGCCGATAGACCAGATGCACCTCTTCCGCGCCCAGGCGCACCGCCATGCGCGCCGAGTCCATGGCGACATTTCCGCCGCCCAGCACGGCCACTTTGTGCGACCGGAAGATCGGCGTCTGGGCGTGGCCGAAATCATAGGCCCGCATCAGATTGGCGCGGGTCAGGTACTCGTTGGCCGAGAACACGCCCACCAGGTTCTCGCCCTCGATATTCATGAACTTCGGCAGGCCCGCGCCGGTGCCGATGAAGACGGCGTCAAATTTATCCTTGATCATCAGGTCCTGGAGCGACCGCGTCCGGCCAACCACAAAATTGGTGACCAGCTTGACGCCCATGGCCGTGAGCGTGTCAATTTCCTTCTGCACGATGAGCTTGGGCAACCGGAACTCGGGGATGCCGTAGACCATGACGCCGCCGGGCTTTTGAAAGGCCTCGAACAGGGTAACCGCATGACCCTCGCGCCGCACGTCCGCGGCCACGGTGATGCCGGCCGGACCGCTCCCGATCACGGCCACTTTTTTGCCCGTTGGCGGCTTGACCGGCGGAATATCCGGGGCGCCCTGCGCGCGCTCCCAGTCGGCTGCGAAACGCTCCAGCCGGCCGATAGATACGGCCCGGCCAACGTCCTTGAGGGTGCGGCCCACCGTGCAGGGTGCCTGGCATTGCACTTCCTGCGGGCACACGCGACCGCAGACCGAGGGCAGCAGGCTGTTGCGCTTTATGATGTCAATAGCTTTCTTGACCTGGCCTTCGGCCATTGCGCGCACGAAGGCGGGGATATCAATCCGCACCGGACAGCCCTCGATGCAAGGCGCGTTCTTGCATTGGAAACAACGTTGGGCTTCCAGGCGCGCCTGCTCCGGCGAATAGCCCAGGGCCACTTCCTCAATGTTGCCTCGGCGCACGGCGGGGTCTTGGGAAGGCATTGCCTGCACGGGAATTTTAAGGCGGTCTTTGGGCTTGAGCGGCTCGACCCGCGCGGCAAGCTCCTTTAACTGCCGAGCGGCTTCCGCCTTCAACTGGTCTTTGGTCAGATGCGTGTTCATGAAAGAATGGTCAATGGTTCCCGCCATAGGCGGATCCGCCTTCGGCGGAAATAGTTAATGGTTGATGGAAGACGGATTAGTTCCGCGTTCTTGGTTCTTCGTTTTTAATTCGACGTTGGGCGTTTGCTTCTTCTCATCAGCCGTCCGCCGTCGGTCTTCGATCGCCTGTTCCAGCCGACAGTGTTCACGGGCCTCGTCTTCCTGTTTTTTGTAAGCCCGCAGGCGCTTCATCATGTTGTCGAAATCAACCAGGTGTCCGTCGAATTCCGGGCCGTCCACGCAGACGAAACGGGTCTTACCCCCGACCGTAACCCGGCATCCTCCGCACATGCCCGTGCCATCCACCATGATCGTATTGAGCGAAACAACCGTGGGGACTCCGTAAGGGCGCGTGGTTTCCGCGCAGAACTTCATCATAATGGGCGGCCCGATGGCCACGGCCAGGTTCGGTTTAGGCGTGCGCTCGCACAATTCCTTAAGGGGCGCCGTGACGAGCGCTTTGCGCCCGTAGGACCCGTCATCCGTGCATATAATCAATTCATCCGCCAGGGCCCGCATGCGCTCCTCGAGGATCAGCAGGCTCTTGTTGCGCGCGCCCATGATGATGATAACCTTGTTGCCGGCGCGCTTCATGCCCTGGGCGATGGGAAACATGGGCGCCACGCCGATTCCGCCGCCGATGCAGACAACCGTGCCGAATTTGTCGATGTGCGTCGGACACCCTAGCGGACCGACCAGGTTTTCGATCGCCTCGCCCTCGCGCAGGGCGGCCAGGCGCTGGGTGGTTAGGCCGACGACCTGAAAAATAATGGTGATCGAGCCTTCCTGAGTGTCGGCATCGGCGATGGTCAGCGGGATGCGCTCGCCATATTTGCTGTCGAGTTGAACGATCACGAACTGGCCCGGCTTGCGTTCTTCCGCGATCAGCGGCGCGGCCAGCCGCATGAGCACGACGTCGGCGGAGAGCTGCTCCCTGTGCAGAATTAAATGCATCGTGTCTTTCCTGTATACTTGGTCAAGGCGAAATTCATGTATTGAATTAAACCGTGATGCGCTTGTCAATGATAAACAGTCCGGTTGATAAACAGTCCGGTTTGCGCGGGCCGTCTTTCACTGTCGGGCCGTCTTTCACTTGCATTTTTTGCAAATGGGTGTATGCTAATTATTCATGTTGTTGTGACGGAAAGGAATCTGGCCAGCCTGGCCAGATGGAGGGGAGAACATCAGATGAAAATCTATTTGAACGGTAAGTTAGTGCCCGAAAAAGACGCAAAAATATCCGTTTTCGACCACGGATTGCTGTATGGGGACGGCGTATTCGAGGGGATTCGCTCTTATAACGGGCGAGTTTTCATGCTCGATGCCCATATCGACCGCCTGTACCGGTCGGCCCTGGCCATAGCGCTCGAAATCCCCATGAGCAAGACTGGATTGATCGCGGCCGTGGTCAAGACCTGCAAGGCCAATGACACCATGAACGGCTATGTGCGCCTGGTGGTGACGCGCGGGGTGGGTACGCTGGGGCTAAATCCCTACACCTGCAAGAAGGGGCAGGTGATCATCATCGCCGCCAATATTCAGCTCTATCCGCAGGAACTGTATGCGCATGGCCTGCAGGTGGTGACCTCGGGAACGATCCGGAACCATACGGAATCCCTGAGCCCTTGTGTCAAGAGCCTGAACTACCTGAACAACATTATGGCCAAGATCGAGGCCATCAATGCCGGCGTGGAAGAGGTTGTCATGCTCAACCAGCAGGGTTTCGTGGCCGAGGCGTCCGGCGACAATATATTCATCATCAAGGGCAACCAGCTGCTGACGCCGCCCGTCAGTTGCGGCGCCCTCGAAGGGGTTACCCGCAATGTCGTCATGGATCTGGCCCAACAGGCCGGCATGGACGTGCGCGAGTGCGTGCTGACCCGCTACGATCTGTATAACGCGGATGAAATGTTTCTGACCGGGACGGCCGCGGAAATAATCAGCGTGATCAAAATGGACCGGCGCACCATCGGCGGCGGCAAGCCCGGGGCGAAGACGCTGGCGCTGACCACGCGGTTTCGCGCGTTCGCCGCGCGGAACGGCACGCCGATTTGAAGAAATTGAGCGATTTAGAGATTGAGTGATTAAATGAAAGAAAGTGATTGATTCAGCGATTCGGAGATTGAGCGATTTAAGAAGGACGGAATGCTATGGATATGTATTCTGCTCCTCAATCGCTCAATCACTGATTCGCTGAATCATTAAATTGCTTATGATGTGTGAAACATGCGGCAAGAAGATGGCGACGGTGCACTGGACGGAGATGGTGAACGATGTCGTCAAAAAGATGCATCTCTGCGAGGCCTGCGCCGCCGCCAAGGGGCTGGATGTCAATAATCCAGCGGCCTTCTCGGACGTTATGCTTGGGCTGGGGGCGCAAAGGGAGTCTGCGGCGAAAGAAAGGGACGTAGCCTGTGCGCTCTGCCACATGCGGATCTCGGACTTCAAGAAAACATCGCGCCTGGGATGTCAGGCCTGTTACGACACGTTTGCCGAAGAATTAAAGCCCTTGCTGGAAGCCATGCACAAGGGCAACCAGCATGTGGGCAAAGTGCCGGCGCATCATGACGTCAAGACGACGGCTAAAGCCGGACTGCTCCCGTCTCTGACCGTCTTGCGCCAGAAATTGGAGACAGCCATTGCCGCCGAACAATACGAGGAAGCGGCCCGCCTGCGCGACCAGATTCAGCAGTGTGTCAAAAAAGTTCCCTCGGCGCGCTCCCGGCCGGCCATGGAAAGAGAATGAAAGTTGTCGATGAATTGCTCAAGAACCCCAGCGCCTGGCTGAAGCTCGGCGCTCCCACGGGCGTTATGGTCAGCAGCCGGGTGCGGCTGGCCCGCAACCTGGAAGGCGTCGCTTTCCCGGGATGGGCCGGCGAGGAGGAGTCGCTGCGTCTATGGCAGGAACTGCGGCCGATCCTGGAAGCCCTGCCGGGGTGTATGCCGCCGGTTGCGCTGGAAATGGAAGGCCTGAGCCGGGTAGACAAGGACATTCTGGTCGAACGCCATCTCATCAGCCGCGACTTGGCGGAGAAGGGGCGGGGCAGCGGACTGGTTTTCAAGGCCGATGAGACCGTGGCCATCATGGTCAACGAGGAGGACCACATCCGCATGCAGGTCATGTCGCCCGGGTTGAGCTTGCGCGGATTGTGGCATACGATTGACGGCATTGATACCGACCTGGAACAGAAGGTGCGTTACGCGTTTTCGGCGCGGATGGGGTACCTGACGGCCTGTCCGACCAACGTCGGCACCGGCATGCGCGCAAGCGTCATGTTGCATCTGCCGGGCCTGGTGCTGATGAACGAGATCAACCCGATTATCAAGGGGGTCAACAAGATCGGCCTGGCCGTGCGCGGGCTATGGGGTGAAGGCACGGATGCGGCGGGCAACATGTTCCAGATTTCCAACCAGACCACGCTCGGTGAAGCCGAAGACACCATTATCAGCCGGCTGGAACAAATTGTCCTGGAAATCGAAGAGCACGAGAAGCATGCAAAAGCGCGGCTGATCCAGCAGAAGGAAATTTCGCTGAGGGATCACGTCGGGCGGGCCTGCGGAATTTTAACCCATGCCTGCCTGCTGAACTCCAAGGAAACGCTGGATATGCTGTCCGCCCTGCGCCTGGGCATTGAACTGGGACTGCTGCGAGAATGGTCCGCGTCCATGATTGACGAACTGTTCCTGCTGATTCAGCCGGGCCACCTGCAAAAGGTGGAGGGCAAAATCATCGGCGCCGAGAAACGCGACTTGGCCCGCGCAAAGCTGATCCGTGCGCGGCTTATCTCCGGGAAGCGCGGTTGAAGAAATTAAAAAACAAGACAACATCGGCAAAGATTTTTTACCACGGATAACACGGATATTAGAAAACAGCGAGAAGATTTGAATAGCCGGTTCTTTATCCGTGAAATCAGTGAAATCCGCGGTTGATCTTCTTGGCTTGTGGGCAAGGATCGCATTAGAAACAGAGGGTAGGGAATCATGAATGAATTTACACCGCGTGCCCAGCAGGTGATCCAGTTGGCGCGCAAGGAAGCGGAGCGGTTCAATCACCCGTATATCGGCACCGAGCATCTCCTGCTCAGCCTGATTGCGCTGGGGGAGGGCGTGGCGGTTACAGTGCTCGAAAAAATGGGGGTGGACCTGGATATCCTGCGGCTGGAGGTTGAGAAAGCCGTCGGCCAGGGTCCGGAAACCCAGACGATCGGCGCCTTGCCCATGACGCCGCGGGCCAAGAAAGTGCTGGCCTTGGCGAAGATCGAAGCCCAGGCGCTTAACCACGGCTACGTTGGCACGGAACATATCCTGCTGGGACTTCTGCGCGAAGAGGAAGGCGTAGCCGCGCGCGTGCTGAAAAATTTGAACGTGGATATCGAGCGCGCGCGGCTCGAGGTGCTGAAAGAATTGGACCCCAATTTCGATCCCGGACAAGAGGCCGCGGCGCCGGCGGACCAGTCCGCGCAAGGTGTTGCCGCAAGCGCCAAGCCGCAATCCGTCAAGACCCCGGCCTTGAAGGCGTTCGGCCGGAACCTGACGGAGTTAGCCCGCCAGGGGAAACTGGATCCGGTAATCGGCCGCTCCGAGGAAACGAAACGGGTCATCCAGATTCTCTGCCGGCGCACGAAAAATAATCCGGTGCTGCTGGGCGAAGCGGGGGTCGGCAAAACCGCCATCGTTGAGGGCTTGGCCCAGATGATTGCCGGCGGCGAGGTGCCCGAACTCCTGGTCGGCAAGGAAGTCATTGTGCTCGATATGGCGCTCATGGTAGCGGGCACCAAGTATCGCGGTCAGTTTGAGGAGCGGATCAAGGCGGTGATGGATGAAATGCGCCGCGTGAAAAACGTCATCCTCTTTATGGACGAACTGCACACCATCGTGGGCGCGGGCGCCGCCGAAGGCGCCATGGACGCCTCCAACATCATCAAGCCGGCGCTATCCCGCGGCGAACTGCAGTGCATCGGCGCCACCACCATGAACGAGTACCGCAAACACATCGAAAAGGACTCCGCCCTGGAGCGGCGCTTCCAGACAATCATTGTGGATGAGCCCACCGTGGAGGAAACCATCCAGATTCTCAAGGGTCTGCGGCCGCGCTACGAAGCGCACCACAAGGTCCAATTCACCGATGCCGCCCTGGAAGCCGCCGCCCGGCTCTCTGCCCGCTATATCACCGGCCGTTTCCTGCCGGACAAGGCCATTGACGTGATCGACGAGGCCGGCGCCAAGGTCCACATTGCGCTGATGACCCGTCCGCCAAAGCTGAAAAACGCGGATAAAAAAATTACCGATCTCAAACAACGCAAGGAAGAAGCCATCCGCACGCAGAAGTTTGAGGAAGCCGCAAAGTGGCGCGACCAGGAGCGTGTGGAACGGGAAAAATTCGACAAGACCATTGCCCGGTGGCACAAGACCCAGGACAAGAAAGTAATGGCCCTGAAGGAACCCGAGATCATGGCCGTAATCTCGCGCTGGACCGGCGTGCCGCTGGCGCGGCTGGACGAAAGCGAAACCAGACGCCTCCTGAATATGGAGCAGGAACTGACGAAATCCATCATCGGCCAGGCCGAGGCGGTGGCCGCCATTTCCCGGGCCCTGCGGCGCTCGCGCGCCGATCTTAAGGATCCCCGGCGGCCGATCGGCTCATTCATTTTTCTCGGTCCCACCGGCGTGGGCAAGACGCTGTTGGCCAAGGTGTTGGCCGAATATATGTTTAACGATCGCGCGGCTTTGATCCAGCTCGACATGTCCGAATACATGGATAAGTTCATGGTCTCCCGCATGGTCGGCTCTCCGCCCGGCTACATCGGTCACGAGGAGGGCGGGCAGTTGACCGAAAAAGTCCGGCGCAAGCCGTATTCCGTGGTCCTGTTCGATGAAATTGAAAAGGCCCATCCGGATGTCATGGATATCCTGCTCCAGATATTGGAGGAGGGCATGCTGACCGACAGCCTGGGTCGGCGCGTAAGTTTCCGGAACACGATAATCATCATGACCTCCAACCTGGGTTCCAAGTTTGCCAAGGGCACGGGCGGCCTGGGCTTTGGGAGCGGCGCGGCTGCCGCCCATGTGGATGGGCTGAAGACCCAGATGTTGGACGAAGCCAAGCGTGTTTTCAAGCCGGAGCTCTTTAATCGCATGGATGATGTAATCGTGTTCCGGCCGCTGAACCGCGACGATGTGGGGTCGATTCTGGAGTTGGAACTGGCGCAAGTCCGCACGCGCATGGCGACGAAGCATATCGAAATTCAATTGAGCCCGGAAGCGAAAGCATTCCTGATAGACAAGGGATTCGACGAAGTCTATGGCGCGCGGCCTCTGCGCCGGGCAGTCGAAAAATTCGTGCAGGACCCGCTGGCCGAAGATATCCTGGCCGGCCGCCTGGGCGCCGCGCAGAGCGTCGAAGTCCGGCGCGCGGGGGATAAACTGGTCTTTGTTCCTACTGACAAGTCCGCCCTGGCGGAAATGCAGAATGTAAAATGAAGAATGTTCAAAAGACGGACGACGGACGGCGGATTCGGCCTTCTGCATTGGACGTGCTGTTATCCGGCATTCGACGTTGGGCGTTGGATGTTGGACGTTTGCTTCGCTTCCTCCCCGCCGCCCTTTGGATCTCCCTATGATTATCATCATCCGCGCCCTGTCATGGTTAAGTGCACGTCTGTCGCATTCCCAAGTCCAGCATGTGGGGCGCGCCCTGGGGTGGTTGCTGGGCCCCGGCCTGCGCTTACGCTACCGCGAAGTGCAAGCCACGCTTCAGCGTTGTTTCCCCGAAAAATCGCCGGCGGAGGTGCGCGCCGTGGCCGATGGCATGTACCGGCACCTGGGCACTTTGCTGGTCGAAAGTCTGCGCACCGGCCACATGGACTTGGCCGCTCTGGACGAAGAAGTCGATTTTTACGGATTTGACAAGGGCATGCAGATCCTTAGCCAGGGCCGCGGGCTCATCGTTTTGACGGCGCATGTCGGCAATTTTGAACTGCTTGCCATGATGGCGGCGATCAAGGGCGCGCCGCTGACGGTGATTACGAAGGCGCTGAAACCAAGGTGGCTTAACGACTGGTGGGTGGAAACTCGTGGAAAATTTGGTGTGAAAATGTTGCCGGCGCGCGATTCGTACCGCTATTGCCGCGAGACGTTGAAGGCCAACGGGATCCTGGGCTTTATCCTGGACCAGAACATGAAACGCAGTCGCGGCATTTTCGTGGATTACTTTGGCCGGCCGGCCTGTACCTCGCCCGGCCTGGCGGTGCTGAGCGCGCAAACCGGCGCCCCGGTCTTGCCGGTGTTCATGCTCCGTGAACCCGATGGCCGGCACCGGGTCTGCGTCTTCGATCCCCTGCCGCCGCCGCCGCGCGCGGACAAGGAAGCCATTCGCTTTGCCACCCAGGCCTACACGACAATCATCGAGCGATTTGTCCGGGCCCACCCGGAACAGTGGATCTGGTTGCACCGGCGCTGGCGCACCCAACCCGTGGAGGAAACGAAAGCAATGCAGAATGCAGAATGAAGAATGCAGAAGGTAAAGAGAATAGCCGCGATGCGCGAGCCACCGTTGAGCCGTGCCGAAATACACGTAATTCCTCAGCCATCTGTCATTCCCGCGAACGCGGGGATCCAATGGTAGCGTAGCCAGGACGAAAACCGGATTCCCGTTTGCACGGGAATGACAACATTGGAGCCTGCAATTGTCTCCCTCGCGTAAGGGGCCGCAAATACGCGCATTTTTTATATTGCATTCCCATAAATATTCGACTTTAATGCGGTTGTTAACTGTAACAATCATTTTAAGAGGAGAGGAAGCCCCATGCAAATTCATCGTTATGGTATCAGCGTCATGATGGCGGGAGCGATCGGCATGATGATGGCCGCTTCGGCCTTCGGCCAGGACACCAAATCCGCCGCCACAGAGGATATCCCGCCGTGGTATATCGGCTTGCGCGCCGGCTACATGCGCTATGAGGGTGATGAGGCTACCTTGAATGCCGCGTTTGGCGAAATCCGCCTGGGTTATGATTACTCCCAGCTGTGGTCGTTCGAAGGCGGCTTGGATATTTTTCCGTATCTGAAACGCAACGACGTGTATGATTATGAGACGGGCGTGCCGGTGCCCCGCCCGGGCCTTGATGGCGAGAGCTGTTGGGCAGCCGGCGTTTCAGCCGATGCCCTCCTTCACTTGAATATTGCCGATAACCGCCACTTTGATCCCTACTTGCTGGGCGGCTTGGGCGCCATCTATTACAGCAAGGAACGCCAATTCCGTCAACGGGTCGATGTCACGCTCCGTTACGGTGTCGGCCTGGCCTATCATTTCAATCCGGAATGGGCGGTTAACGCCGATATCGTCGGCATTATGACCATTGACAAACAGGAATTTGATTTTATGCCCAGCGTGGGCGTGAACTGGAAATGGGGCGCGCGTGTGCCCGCGAAATACATTGTTGCCGGCGGCGCGATTGACACCGATGGCGACGGCTTGTCCGACCAGGAAGAGCTCCAACTCGGTACCGATCCCAAGAACCCGGATACCGATGGCGACGGCCTGACCGATGGTGAGGAAGTCAAGGTTTATAAAACCGATCCGCTGAATCCGGATACCGATTACGATGCCCTGAAAGATGGTGAAGAGGTGTACAAATACAAGACCAATCCGCTTGAGCGCGATACCGACAAAGGCGGCGTGGCCGATGGCCATGAAGTCATTGAAGACAGCACCAATCCGCTGGATCCTTCCGATGACCTCTTGCTCTTCACCTTGCACATCGAGTTTGAGACCGATAAGGCCGTTATCCGGACCGAGTATTTCAACGATTTGAACAAGATCGGCAAAGTCCTGGCCCGCGACTCCAAGTCCACGGCCCGCATCGAAGGCCATGCCGACAAGCGCAAGACCTCGTCTGCTCAACATAATATGACGTTGTCCGAGCGACGGGCCCAGGCCGTGCGCAATTACCTGAACGAAAATTTCGGGATCGTGCTGGAACGCATGACGCCGGTCGGCTACGGCTTTACCCGGCCCATGGCACTGAACGATCCGATCAACGGCAACGAGAAAAACCGGCGCGTTGAGGTTTATATCCGCAAGGGCTCCGAACTGCCCGACGCGGGGCCGGTCAAACCGGCGGCCGCTAAAGCAGTTCCTGCGAGCGAGAAGCCGGGTGCAGCCAAAAATACGCCGACGGTGGCCAAGCCGGCGACAACGCCGCCGGTTGCCGCGCCTGCAGCGGCCCCGGCCCCGGCCCCAGCGCCTGCGCCAGCCGCCAAGCCCGCTCCCGCGGCTGCTCCGGCGAAGCCTTGATAATTGAGGCTGTAGTCTATTAGACTGAATAAAAAAGGCCGCTCTTCGGAGCGGCCTTTTTTTGGCGGGAATAAGGGGCATCCTTTTCGATCATGGATCATTCGCCCGATCCATATTTTCCATATTCAAGGCAGGTGGCATAGACGGCTTCAAGGTTACAGAGCGGTACACAGGGCGGCAAGTTGTTGCCGTCCTGCAGGATGTAGCGTCCACCCTGCATGATCCCCGATCGCAGTATCTCCCGGGTCTTGGTTGCGCAGTCCGTCGAGCTGCCATGGGTCAGCAGTCCGACGTGCGGGCCGCCGGATATCTCTACGTCGGGGCCGAGCGTCCGGCGCAAGGCGCCATGATCCACGGGAAATCCGGTGTCGAATGAGGAAACCCCCAGCTTGTCGTGGATCAGTTTGAAATGACGGGTGGCGTCGCCGCAAAGGTGCATCACGCGCTTGAAATCACCAGGCTGGGTGTCCGAGGTCTCGGAATACCACAACTCATGCGACGGCAGCACCAGCTCCTCGTACATCTCCGTACTGATCATCTGTATCGAGTCGTCCGCCAGCCCGCCGAAGGCGGTCTTTTTCCACCCGCCGACGAACAGGCTCTCCAATGTTTTCTTGCGCTGTACGGCGGCGCAGGTCAATGTCTCGAAAAGCCGCATGGCCTTCCGCGGCTCCTCGCCCATCAGGCAGAATATGTCCGTCCCGAAAAGTATCGCCGCCACTGTCACGGGACCGTCGAAGCCGACACAGAACGGGGCCACCGAACCCTTGCGCCCGAGGTACTCGAAGGACTCGGCCGCCTTGACCACGCGGGCCTGGAACTCCAGACGCTCCTTGATCCATGGATTGTCGAACGGATGCGAGAAGTCGCGCTCCAGGAAGGCGTCCAGTTCGCCAATTGAGTAGGCTGGCATTGCGCAGGGGCACTGGCCGTCCTCGAAAAGCACGTCCGAGCCGAAGTAGGAACCGTCATATGTGTTCAGCGAGTCCACCCGGAAAGTCCATGCATCGGGAAGCCCGACGGGGCTGTCGCAATAATGATTGAGCACCGTCGCCACATATTCCTCGAAATGGGCCTGGATGGTAATGGTCTCCAGCGGATCGTTGAAATAGCCCCGGTAGGTGTAGCCTTCACGGTTCAGTTCGGGGTTCAACAGATAGATGCGTGAATTGGCGGACCAGCGCATGGGCACCCGGACGGTCTTGCGCTCATTATACGCCTGCCAGACGGCGGCCTTGGCTTTATTGGAGGGTGTTTTAAACACGGCAACTTCTTCCGGCTATCATTATATTAAGGATGTCACGCGATTGACAGGACATCATTTTTCAAGTGGCATGGATGTCGATCCATCAAGAGGCTGTTAAAAAAACCCTGCGGACGGCGGGAACGCCGTCCCTCCCATCACGAAAATTGACCTATTTAAGATTTGGGAGGGTCGGGATTCTTTCCCGGCCGTCTTGTTCGGTAAGTTTTTCAACAGCTTCTCAAGACCGAATAGACAGGTTTTTTCACAGGCGGAATATGTCAGAAGGCAGCCGCGATGTCAAGGGAAGGCGGGGGGGGCGGGGAGGAGGTCGGTCCGAAAAACGGGGTGTCAGGCTGGATTTAGTCTTGACTTCATTTCTCATGGGTGTGAACCTTCTCCACCGTGACCAAGTTTGCCTGTTGGTTGGCGGTAAAATCTCAAATTCAAGGAATACATGATGAAGAACGGATATCGGCGTCTGATTGTCGCGGCCAGCTTGAGCTTGGTGCTGTCCATAAGCCTTCTGACCGGCTGCAAATGGTTGAGATCCACCGAGGAAAGCAACGACCAGCCTGGAGACCTGATTATTGATCTGGGCAATAAAGTCAAAATACGATTTGTCTGGATCGAGCCGCTGAAACTTTTTGTCGGCAAATACGAGGTCAGCAACAAGGTCTACCGGAGATTCAAGCCGGACCATAACAGCGGCTTGTACAACCAGCTGGATTTGAACCTGGACAACCAGCCGGTCGTCAATGTGAGCTGGAACGACGCCCAGAAATTCTGCGAGTGGCTCACCAAATCTTACGGCAACAGCGGAACCAAACGTTATCATTTTCGCCTGCCCACGGAGCAAGAATGGGAAACCTTTGCCTCCTGCGGGCAGCAGGTGAAATATCCCTGGGCTGCCGCCTGGCCGCCGCCCAAGAACTGGAATTACTTCGGCCGGGAAAACCCGGAAGCGGCTCCGAAACTCGATACCGCCGATAAGTTCAGGGCATCCTGCCCGGTCCTGCTGAGCGGAGAGAATGCCTGGCGGTTATTCGGGGTGGGCGGTAATGTCTGGGAGTGGTGCGAGGACACCGATGGGGAATCTAAATCCCGGGTGTATAAGGGCGCCTCGTGGTCGGATTGCCACCAGTTGTTCCTCGAATTGACCCGCCGCAGCAGCAATGCGCCGGATTACCTATACGTGAACCTGGGGTTACGCGTTGTCGCGGATGTCAGCGACATCAGCGTTGAGGAACAGAAAAAAATGGAGGGCGAGAGGCAGCAGAAGGCGGCCGAGGCCGAGGCGGCCAAAGTCAAAGCGGAAGCCGAAACCTCGCGCCAGACTGCGGAAAACAAGGAGCAGGCGGAGCAGGCCAAGCAGGAAAAGAAGACGGTGGACCAGACGCTCATCCAGGGATTGATCGAAGACAAAAAATTCGACCTGGCCTCCGCTCAGATCGCCCAATATGAAAAAGAATATGGCCAGGACTCTTTTTCCGAAAAATGGTCCGCCTCTCTGGATAACACCAAGGTGTTAAATGTGTCCGACACCGTGACCATGGAATTTGTCCGCATCAAACCGCTGAATATCTGGATGGGCAAGTACGAAGTCTCAAACAAGCAGTTCAAGGAATTTCAGGCGGATCATGACAGCGGCATGTTCAAGGAATGGTCGCTGAACGATGCCGATCAGCCTGTGGTCAATGTCGGTTGGGACGATGCTAATGCCTTTTGTCGATGGTTGAACACGCACCTGGCAGGCAACCTTGAGCCCGGGAACGAATTCCGGTTGCCCACCGAATCGGAATGGGAAACGGCCGCTGCCTGCGGCCAGACCCGCGAATATCCCTGGGGAAATCAATGGCCGCCTAAATACGGAAACTACGGCCTCATAGAGGGATATGACGACGGCGCTCCGGTCTCCTGCCCTGTGGAGGACAGCGGCCAGAATGAATGGGGTTTATACGGCATGGGCGGCAATGCGTGGGAATGGTGTGCCGATTTGTATGATCCTTCCCGGCAATATCGGGCCATCCGCGGCGGAGCCTGGAACCTCTCGCCGGCGGATTCATTGAAGATCGCCAACCGCACCGGCGATTCGGAAAGCCGGAAAAATAATTACATTGGATTTCGGGTTGTTATCGGCGCCAAGAGCGCCCCGTAAAAACACCCATCTCATTCGTATACCATTCAAGGACGACGGACAACAGACGCCGGGTGGAACAGCGACGGACGAGGACGTCGAGCGCCATCGGGCCGGGCGACAAATTGGCCGGCGCTGCGAGGATCCTTAATGTTCCTGGATCCACCAGGCTTTCCTCATTCGGAATTCCTGCCCGCAGTGCTATCCGTCAGTCGACGGATTACAGGCGGGCTGACTTCTCAATTCCGGCTCCTGGACGCCAATATGTTCTTAGATTCACTTTTCAAATTGCGCCCGCGCCGCCGGCAATATGCTGTGCCCGGCTCATCCAGGAATCAGGCGCCGGACCTTCCGCCGCGGCGATCGCCTTGGTTTTCCGGCGTCATCCTGCTGATCTGCGTTTCCGCCGTGGCCTGGACATTGTTCAGCCAGCGATACTACGCGTGGGCCCTGGGCAACGAGCGAATTAACCTGGTTGTATTCTGCGATACCGCCGATCTTAACGACCCTGGTTTGCAGGCCGTTGTGCTCTATGATCAGCTGGCGTTAAATCCCCTGACCCGGGCCCTGGGCCTATGTCAAAACCGGCCGCCGGAGCGCGTGAAGGTGTTTTTCCCCCTGCCGATCAGGAAGTATGCCGTGACTCCTGTTTCCATCACGCTGCAGGACGTACCCTGGGGACCGATTTGCCGTATTTTTTTTATCGCGCATGGCCGGCATTTTCGCGTGACGGTTCCTGATCGGCGGCTGATTAATGGCGCCCTGTATGTTCGCGTGCCCCCCTGAACAGCGCCGCGCAAGTGTCTGCTCCCCACGCCTCCCGGCGCGGCGGCGGGAGCTCCCGCGAGACCGTTCTGTCGCAGCCCGCGTTTTCATGTGTAATCCCCGAAAAATTACCTTGCTTTTCCCCCCCGGTAATATATAAGTCACTTTTCACTTTGGTCGCCTCTGCGTTTCGGCAAAAAAGCTTTTGATTATGACGATGACGCGTAATGGGATTTTACCCCGCCGGGAATTCCGGCGCTGGCTGATCATGCTGGCGGCGGCCTGCCTTCTGGGATCGGTGCTCGGCCAGGAAGTCGACCTGGCCGGCGATGATAAAAAAAAGATGGATCCCTTCGAGATGCACAGCCTTGACAAGGCCGACAAAGCGTTCAATGAGAAACAATATCGCACGGCGGCGGCCGAATACGATTCCTTCCTCCTCGAGTTTCCACAGTCGCGCGTGCGCGCCTACGCCTTGTTCCGCAAGGCCCGCTCCATCGATCTGGACAACAAGCGCTTCGACGCCATCAGCAAGTATACGGAAGTTCTGGATTACTTTCCCGCCGCCATACCTTACGCGGCCGGCGCGCTCTATTACATGGGCCAGTGTTACATGGACACCGGCGACCCCGACAACGCGCACAAGGTCTGGGTGGAAATGGTCCATGACAATGATTACCGCAAGCATTT
>JAQUMN010000010.1 GCA_028718125.1 Kiritimatiellia bacterium | reverse complement strand
ACATCGCCATGCCCCAATTCAGTTATCGGCTTGCCGCTACAGGCGGCTATGAACCGCCGACACCATGCCCGGTAGGTTTTTTCGCTTGTCCAAGCCAGATTCTTTTCACGAATGCGACTGACCAGCGCCTTCTCCCAGGATGGCCCGCCCAGATCGCGAGCCCCGCTGTCGGAACATCGTTCATCTGAATTTTACAATGGCTTCGCGATAGGCGCGGCGCCGATCCACCGGCACAGACGCCCGCAAGGCATCTTCCCAGTCATCAAAACAGATCGGCACGTTGTCCATGTGCTCCCCGAGGTAGGCTTTATGCGTGTTACTATATCGTCAAATCGCATTTCTGCATAAGTTAATTTTTAGCATTTAGCATAAAGCCTACTTGGACGGCAAACGCAAAACATGGCGCGTTGACACATGGCTGATATGCAAGCATTTAGACCCTTGACTATTGACGCACGCGTCCATACCATATCTTAGTTGTGCAGGGGAATGTCCCCTGCGCGAAGTAGGCTCAATAATACTTTGGCCCAGAAAGGAAGGATGATAAATGCCCTTGAACAACCCTGCTGCCCGGTTACATGAGGTCTTGACCCGGTGCCGTAAACAAGACCTCCGCGGCCAGCCAATGATGAAAGCATGGCGAGGGGCAGGACTTCAAAGGCTTTCTGGACGTTTGTACGAATGCATTTCCCGGAGCGATAGTGCTGGCGATCAACGGAAAGGATCACTCCATCAATGATATGGCCATTGTATTGCTCCAGAGTGGAGATAAGACCGAGCCAAAACCAATCATTCCGTTTAAGGTATTAGGAACAAACCAACTGAAGAAAATATCGTCCAACAACCCGGTGCAGGCGACGGGCAAGCCCGGACCCCGCGCTGGCCGTCCGCAAGCAAGCTTGCTACAGTCCATCACGTGGCCGGTCAGCCCGGCCCCGTTCGGCGAAAAGAAGAAATGAAAGGAGGAGCAAGCATGAAAAGATTAATGACAGTGTCGGTGTGTTCTACATTGCTGGCCGCGGGACTCGCGTGGGGACAAGAGACCTCGCTGAAATCCATGCCTCTGTCTGTGGTCAAGACTGTTCCAAAGTCTGACGACACGAACGTGGATGCAACAGTGACAAAGCAGATTGTTGACCCGCTGGTTGGCCGAGCAATTGCCGACGCACAGCGAATGCAAGCATGTCCCCCATTCAGCGGGAAGCCGCTGTGGGACAACAATATTCGGTTCACGGTTGCCGGAGAACCAGTTAAGGATGTCTCCGTTGCCGGAATTCGATCCACGTTCAACGCCAATGGTATTCCAACAACGACTGCTGATATTGAACAATTGAGCAACTTTATCAATCAGGTGGCAAGCAGAGCGACGCAGTTCAAGGGCAAACGCATCGACCTGATAAACGTCTTGTCACAGATGAGGCAAGCAAAATAATTTGGCCATCGGATCGACCCGAGGCGAAGCGCGTGGTTCATTCGTCACGGTCGGAACAAAGGAAAATTTTTCTGGTCAACTAAATGACTTTAAAATTCCGAACCATCAAATTCACCTTACGGTTTTGCCGCAACGGCAAAACCGAAGGTGATTCGTAACGTTCGCACAGAGAAACTATGATGGCAGGAATATCAATTCTATTTGTGCTAATCCTTGTCATCACAACAGCGGCACGTTTCCTCTACTTTAAAAAGACATCTAAAAATATAGCAGAAGAACGAATAAGCAA
Source organism: Kiritimatiellia bacterium (assembly GCA_028718125.1). GTDB lineage: Bacteria > Verrucomicrobiota > Kiritimatiellia > JAAZAB01 > JAAZAB01 > VSJD01. The sequence continues at coordinate 107,547 of JAQUMN010000010.1, read as the reverse complement.
TACTGACAAAATAGTTTGCATGATTCTTGCCGGCCCTTTTCCTCTTGCCGTCTTGTTATTCGCGGCTCTTTTCATGCCCAACATCGATCCTGAACCAATGACTTTGACATTCGCTATTTTTGGTATCGAAGCTTTCGCTCTTGTGTCTGCTTTCCGTCTTATACGATTAGCACACACCCCGGTATGGATTATCGGCTTAGTGACCTTTCCCTTTCATGTATTATTTTTCGGATTTATGTTTAAAATGAGCATCATTTCTTGGCTTAAGTTTTAAACTTGAATAAATAACAAACAATTGCGAACCAACAAATCCAGACTATCGCGCTTCGCGCTCAGTCTGATTTGCGCCGTTGGACAAGGAGAGGAATATGCAACAGCAGATGTACCGGGGGATTCGCAAGCGTTCGGCCAAGAAGCTGTGTGGCCTGCCACTCGTTGATATCGCCATGGGGCCTGATCCAGAGAAAGGTGAGATGCGCGGACATGCCCACGGCATTATCGCCATCGGCGACATTGCCACAGGCGGAATCGCTCTCGGCGGCGTTGCCGCCGGCATCATTGCCTTCGGCGGTCTCGGAGTCGGAATCATCTCGATCGGGGGGCTATCCCTCGGCTTGTTGGCTCTCGGTGGTCTCGGCATCGGCGGCATTGCCGTGGGTGGAGGCACCATAGGTGTTGTCGCCGTCGGCGGGGGCGCGATCGGATACTATGCTTTTGGCGGCGGAGCATTCGGGAAACACGTGGTTTCGGCAATGCACCGTAGCCCTGAAGCCGTTGAGTTCTTCAAGTACTGGTTCCCATTCCTGCCGTTGAAATGAAAGGCGATGTCCAACAACGGCGTGGTGCGCTACCTCGCGCCCGCGGCGGACGCTCGGAGGCACACGCCGAACGGTTCCCGCGACGCGAAGCGCGTCGCGGGAACGGGGCCGGGCTGACTTCGTCCAGCAGGTTGTCCTCGCCGCGCTTCGCGCGTCGAGAACAACCCGCTGGACCGGACCCCGCGCTGGCCTTCCGTGCTGGTTTAATATTAAACGTTGCTTGTAGTCAATCTGCTTCTTCAGGAAAAAGGGATTCAGGTTGCAATAGAGCTCCGCAAGATGGGTTTTCATTACTTCGTCCACTTCCGTTGATTCCATCAGGCGATGATGGGGCGTTTGAGGGACAGCGTATTTTTTGATGTAGCGAGAACCAACCTTGGATTTGCTCAGGAGTTTCAGAGATGGGCAGTAGAAGTTATGATATCAAGCCCATAAACGATACAATTCATTAATAAGCGGGATGATATTTTCATTTTCAAACCGATGATAGCCCAGGAATAGTCGCACCGATGTCCAGTTTTTCTGCTCAACATGGGCGGTATCATTCTTGTGATAGGGGCGCCCGCGGGTAAAAGCGACTGGTAGTTCATGCTCAGAAAAGTATTGCACAAGATGATAGTTCGGAAATTCGCCTCCATTGTCGGTTTGAAAACCCAGCAGTTTGAAAGGCAAGCCGGCCCACGCCAGTTTTCTGCTTGATCCCGCGGACTTGAACCAGTAAGTTTACACCAAGTGGTATGCGGATAGCGGTGGATGGCTCACGGAAAATTGTCTATGGAAGCCATTGAAGGTCCTAACATTTTAGCCGCGCTCTGGAATCATTGGTTTCCCGGGTTTCCGGTGCCGGTTGTCTTGCTGACGGCCTGGCTGATCATGGGGCTCCTGATCGTTGTGGCGTTGATCGTGATGCGCCGCGTGGCGCTGGAACCCGGTCGCCTGCAAAATGTGCTGGAAACGGCCCTGGAATATGTCATCGGCTTAAGCCGGCAAATTGCCGGCCCGGAGGGACCGCGGTTTGTGCCGTTATTTGCCACGCTTTTCCTCTTCATTCTTTGTTCGAACCTGATCGGCCTGATCCCGGGCTTTGTCTCGCCCACCACGAACCTGAACATAAACGCGGCCATGGCGCTGATTGTTGCGAGCACCGCTGAATTTGTGCATATCCGCCACGTTGGCGTGGCAGGCTACGGCAAACACTTTTGCGGGCCACCCTACTGGCTGGCGCCCATGTTCATCATCATCCGGGGTATGGAAGTGTTCACGCGCCCGCTGTCCTTGACTATGCGGCTTTTTGGCAACATGCTGGCCAAAGAAATCATGCTGGGCGTGCTGGCCTACCTGCTGACCCTCCTTTTCTTTTCGCACGGCATTATTTTTAAGCTATTGGCGATCGTGCCTTTCGTTTTGCGTCCGGGCATTCTGCTTCTGGGCGTATTGGTTGGTTTTGTACAGGCGCTGGTCTTCACGGCGCTCGCCATGTCCTATATTGGTACAGCGTTTGCCAAACACTAAAAGGAGAAAGATCCATGGATATCTTGACTGCGTCAGTGGTAGTGTCCGGCATTTGCATCGCGATCGCAACGATTGGCACCGGGATCGGGCAGGGGATGGCCGTCAACGGCGCCATGCAGGGCATTGCGCGCCAGCCGGAGGCCGCCGGCACCATTGGCACGAACCTGATTATCGGGTTGGCCTTCATTGAGTCCCTGGCCATTTATGCCCTGGTTGTGGCCCTGTTGTTGCTTTTTGCCGATCCCTTCGCCACGGGCGCCAAGGATCAGGTTGAAATGCAGAATAAAGTCAGCGTATTGAAATTACAGGTCGAAGAGCTGCAGTTGCAGGAGCAATTGAGCACCCTGCAGAAAAGCGCGCCTGCCGCCGCGGTGAATAAATAACGGAACTATTCACCACGGATTACACGGATGGCACGGATATTTCTGATTTAGGTGGATATCTCTGGCGGCCACTACATGAAACAGTTGCCGCCTTTGGCGGGCTAATTATCATGCTGACTATCGACATACCCTTAATCGTTGCCCAGCTCATCACGTTCCTGATCGGGCTGTTCCTGTTGTGGCTGATCGCCTACAAGCCGCTGACCGCCATGTTCCAGGCGCGGATCGACAAAATCCGCGGCGACCTGAAGGCGGCCGATGACGCCCGCCTGGACATGGAGGCCAAAAAGAAGGCTTACGACGAACAGATGGCCGCGCTTGCTAACCAGAGCCAGGAGCTGTTGCGCCAGGCTACGCGTGAAGGTGTGGTTTTACGCGAGGAAATCGTCCGCGCCGCCCGGGAACAGAGCGAAACTCTCATCAAACGGGCCGCGGAAGTCATTGCCCTCGAAAAGGACAAGGCGCTCAAGGAATTGCGCTTGGAAGTAGTGGATCTTTCCCTGCATGTGACGGAAAAGGTTGTCGGCCGATTGGTCGACCCAGCCCTCCAGCGGCGTGTGGTGGACAAGGTGTTTGCCGAATTGGAGGATAAGAAAAAGGCGTGAACGCTAACAATCTGGCTGAACGATATGGCTATGCGCTGTTAGCGCTTGCCGAGGAACAGGGCATTCATCACCGGGTGGTGGTTGAACTGAATGCCTTATTGGCCTTGATTGCGCGCGAGCCGCAGCTCAAAGCCTGTCTGAATAATCCCACGATCCCGGTGCCGGCCAAGCAGGCTATCCTGGACGAACTTATGGCGCCGGAATGTTGTTTGCTGACCAGGAATTTTGTCGGTTTGCTGATCAGGAACCGGCGCGAAACATTGCTGGCGGATGTTGCCTGGGTCCTCGAAGCCAGGCTTCGGGAGGACGAGGGGCTGATCGCGGTTAAGTTAATGAGCGCCTTGCCCATGACGGATTCCGATCAGGCTGATTTCGTGCGCCGCCTGTCGCAATGGCTGAATAAAAAGGTGGAACTGGAAATAAAGGTGATGCCGGAGCTCCTGGCCGGAATTATGATCCGCATTGGCGATCACTTGATTGACGGCAGTTGCCGGGGGCAGTTGATCCGGATGCGCCAGGTTCTAATGTCCTGATCCAAAACTGTTTTTTGCCGCAAAAAGGCGCAAAAAGATACAAAATAAAAGGCCGATGCGTATTTATATAATTTTGATTTAATGCATTAGAAAAAAGCGATCGTTCGACTTTATCGTTTGCGAAATTTGCGCCTTTTTTCGGCTACTTTAAAATAATTATCTCATAAGACAGGTATACAATGGCAGATCAATTTAAAATCAGACCGGAAGAAGTCACCGCAATCATCAAAAAGCAGCTGGAAAGCTTTGAAACGCAGGTTCAGCAGACAGATGTTGGCATTGTCCTGCAGGTCGGCGATGGTATTGCCCGTGTCTATGGCCTGAGTCGCGTCATGGCCGGGGAATTGGTCGAATTTCCCAATCAGGTATATGGCATGGCCATGAACTTGGAACGCGAAAATATCGGGTGCATCATCCTGGGCGATGATAAGCAGATCAAAGAGGGGGACCTGGTCAAGAGCACGGGGCGCATCGCGGAAGTGCCGGTCGGTCCGGAGCTGATCGGCCGGGTTGTGAATGCGCTCGGTTTTCCCATTGACGGCAAGGGCGCTATCGCGGCGAAAAAGACGCGGCCGATCGAGCGCCGCGCGCTTTCGGTGATTGAACGGCAACCGGTCTGCGAACCCTTGCAGACGGGGTTGAAGGCCATCGATTCCATGGTGCCGATCGGCCGCGGCCAGCGCGAGCTGATTATCGGCGACCGCCAGACCGGCAAGACCGCGGTGGCGGTGGACGCGATCATTAACCAGAAAGACAAGGGCGTTATCTGCGTTTATGTGGCCATCGGTCAAAAGGAATCCACCGTGGCCCGTGTTGTCAAGGCGCTGCAGGAGAACGGCGCCATGGAACACACGATCATAGTGGATGCCGGCGCGGCGGAGTTTGCCCCGCTGCAATACATTGCGCCCTATAGCGGTTGTGCCATGGCGGAGGAATTCGGCGATAATGGCAAACACGCCCTGATTGTCTACGACGACTTATCCAAGCATGCCGTCGCCTATCGCCAGTTGGCGCTCCTGTTGCGGCGGCCACCCGGACGCGAGGCCTACCCGGGCGATGTGTTTTATCTGCATGCGCGTCTGCTGGAGCGCGCGGCCAAGTATTCGGACGCCAAGGGCGGGGGCAGTATTACGGCGCTACCCATTATTGAAACCCAGGCCGGCGATATTTCCGCCTATATCCCGACCAATGTTATTTCCATTACCGATGGCCAGATATATCTGGAAACCGGCCTGTTTTACGCCGGTGTGCGGCCGGCAGTGAACGCGGGCCTTTCGGTATCCCGCGTCGGGGGCAATGCCCAGATCAAGGCCATGAAAAAAGTGGCTGGGCGCCTGCGCCTGGACCAGGCCCAGTATCGCGAACTGGCGGCCTTTTCTCAGTTTAGTTCGGACTTGGACAAGGCGACCCGCGACCAGTTGACCCTCGGCGAGCGGTTGACCGAAATTCTAAAGCAGGACCAATACAAACCCCTGCCGGTGGAAAAGCAGATTGTTATCATTTTTGCCGGCATCAGCGGCTTTTTAAACGATGTGCCGTTAAATGCGGTGAGATCTTTCGAAGAGCGCCTCTTCCGTTTTATAGATGAAAAGCGTCCGGAACTGTTTCAGCAGATTAAAATCAAGGGGACTCTGGACGAGACCATGGAAAACAATCTCCGGGACGCAATTGGCGCGTTCAAAAAACAAACGCAGACATCACCGTGAATAATCTCCGCGACATCAAAAGCCGCCTGCGCAGTCTCCGGAAAAACGAGCAGATCCTGCGCGCCATGAAAATGGTTTCCGCCGTCAAGCTGCGGCGGGTCCAGATGGTCGTGCAGGGCAGCCGGCCTTATGCCGAAGGGCTTGAGACGCTTTTCCAGGATTTGCTGGAACAGCCGGACGTGCGCGCGTTGCAGCACGCGTTCCTCGCGAGCCGGCCTGTGAAGCGGATCCTGTGGGTGGTGCTTTCTACCGATAGCGGTCTTTGCGGTAGCCTGAACGCCAATCTGTTCCGGTATATCCAGAAGGCCTTGCAGGAACGCAACGGCAGGGAGACAGGCGAGGTCAGTTTGATGTTGATCGGACGGAAGGCGGGTGATTTCTTCAAGCGCATGCATGTGAAGCCGTCTGCGGGATTCCGGATCGAACAGGCCTATCCCCTGGTAGAAGCCCAGGCGGACGTCCTGGCCCGGCAGTTGTGCGCGTGGTATCTCAAGGGGCAGTTTGATAACGTGGAAGTGCTTTACGCGCGGTGCAAGTCCCAACTGCAGCAGATACCGACCCGCGTGCTATTATTGCCGATCGTGGCGGTCGAGCGGCCGTCCGCAGGTGGAATAAAATATGAACGGCTATTTGAGCCGCAGCCGGCCGCCATGTTGGGAGATCTGGCGCCCAGCTATATCGCGAGCCGTATCCGCCAGCTTTTGCTGGCCGAACAGGTTTCCGAACATAGCGCCCGTATGTTCATGATGGATCAGGCCAGCAAGAACGCGTCCGATATGATCGGCGAGATCCAGCTGGATTTAAACAAGCTCCGGCAGTTTATGATTACCCGGGAACTGGCGGATATTACCACCGGCGTGGAAGCGATGTCATAATAGCGCCTTAACCATTGGGAACCGCCACAAAAACAAGCGAACATCAAGAATAACCGACGCCAATAAAATTCCAAATTCCAAATACCAGGGAAACGCAATCAATTAAAGCAAAATGAAAAACGGATTGAAAAGTTAGATTTATGTTGTCTTTTCCTCCATAGGCGGATCCGCCAAAGGCGGAATTAGAATTTGACTATTCCTTGGAATTTGGATTTTGGAGCTTGGAATTTATTGGGTTGCGGCTGCAGCCCGTATTAGGGAGAAAACGGTGAATAACGAGAATGCGACCGGCAAAGTCGTCCAGATTATCGGCAGCGTGGTCGACGTGGAGTTTCCCCCGAACAATCTGCCGTCGATTAACATGGCTTTGCGGATCAAGCGGGATATCCCCGACGATCAGGGCCGCATGGAAGTTATCGCTGAAGTCCAGCAACACATGGGCAACAACGTGATGCGCTGCATCGCGCTCTCGCCTACGGACGGACTCCGGCGTGGCAACGAGGCGGTCAATACGCGCCAGCCAATCACTGTGCCGGTAGGCCGGCAGAACCTGGGGCGCATGTTCAACGTGCTGGGCGAGCCGATAGACGGCCTCGGGCCCGTTACCTCCACCCAGTTCGCGCCGATTCATCGCGCCCCGCCGTCGCTCCAGGAACAGGAACCCAAGACGCAGATCCTGGAGACCGGCATCAAGGTGGTGGATCTGCTGGCGCCCTATTCACGGGGCGGGAAGATTGGTCTGTTTGGCGGCGCCGGTGTGGGCAAAACCGTGCTCATTATGGAGCTCATCCATAATATCGCCACGGAGCATGGGGGGCTCTCGGTGTTTTCCGGCGTGGGTGAGCGCACGCGCGAGGGCAACGAGCTTTATCTCGAAATGCGCGCATCCAAGGTGCTGGACAAAACGGTGCTGGTCTATGGCCAGATGAATGAGCCGCCCGGGGCGCGCTTGCGCGTTGCCTTGACCGCCATGACCATGGCGGAAAATTTCCGCGATGAAACCGGCCAGGAAGTACTCCTGTTTATCGATAATATTTTTCGCTTTGCCCAGGCCGGCCAGGAAGTTTCAACCCTCCTGGGACGCATACCTTCTTCGGTGGGCTATCAGCCGACGCTGGCTTCGGAGATGGGCGATTTGGAAGAGCGGATTACCTCGACCCGCCGCGGGTCGATTACCTCAGTGCAGGCAATTTACGTGCCGGCCGATGACTTGACCGACCCGGCCCCAGCCACGGTTTTCAGCCATCTCGACGCCACCACCGTGCTGTCGCGCGCGATTTCGCAGCAGGGGATTTATCCCGCCGTGGACCCCCTGGATTCGACCTCGAAAATTCTCAGCCGGGAAGTCCTCGGTGACGAGCATTACACCGTGGCGCGCGGTGTCCAGCAGATTCTGCAAAAATACAAGGAACTCCAGGATATTATTGCCATTCTCGGCGTGGAGGAACTCTCCGACGATGATAAGATGACCGTGGCCCGCGCCCGGAAAATCCAGAAGTTCCTCTCGCAGCCGTTCCATGTTACCGAACAATTTTTGAACACGCCCGGCCGTTATGTGACGATTGCCGAAACTGTCCATGGATTCAAGGAAGTCATTGAAGGCAAACATGACGATCTGCCTGAGCAGGCTTTTTTCATGGTTGGCTCGATAGAAGACGCCGTTGCCAAGGCCAAGCAGTTATAACCTTAATTTTGTACGAACATCAGCGTAATGTCGATTTTGGTTAATTAATGCGGTTTGCAAAACGGTATTTTAGATCGCTTTTCTTTTTAACGCAACGGATTACGAAGTAATTCTGCAAAGACGCCGATGTTCGCCGGATAGGATGGTCGCATGATTTTGCCGCATCTGCTATGTTGCAAAGGGCTTGCAGTATGCTTATACAGCGGCGCCCTTCAAGCCTCGCATATGCGGCAAACTAATGCGATTCAAAATTAAGGTATGAATTCTTTTGACGTGGAAATTCTGACACCGGCGGGCCGTGTGTTTGCGGGCGCGGTGGAATCCCTTGTCCTACCGGGTTCCGAAGGTTCGTTTGGCGTGTTGGCCGGCCACGTGCCCCTGCTGGCCCAACTTTCATCCGGCCGGATTATGGTTCGGCAGGGCGATCAAGAGCATTATTTCAATTGCGGCCCCGGCCTGGCGAACGTGGCCACAAAACACGTCACGGTGCTGGTGGATTCCGCCGAAGAGCACACATGATCAGGTTAGCGCTCATAAAAGTCCAGGTAAAAAAATAAACGGAGACTCCCATGGCTAAAGCCGCCGCGCGTCATATCCTTGTTCGCACTCAGAAAGAATGCGAAGACATCAAGAAACAGATTGAAGCCGGGGCGGATTTCGCCGTCATGGCCCAAAAGCATTCGCAATGTCCCTCCGGAAAACAGGGCGGCACCCTGGGAACGTTTTCCAGGGGCCAGATGGTGAAGGAATTTGACCAGGTTGTCTTTAGAGACGCCGTCGGAGTGGTTCACGGCCCTGTGAAGACCCAGTTCGGGTTCCATCTGATTGAAATCACCAGCCGGACGGAATAACTCCATGGCCGGGATTAAGCTACCGGCTCTTCCCCAAGGCAGCATATAGCCGCAACCGAATATTTCTTATCGCCGTTCGTTGTCCATAGCAGTGCGAATTTCGTTTGAAAAAGACTGCGGCGATTCCGGCTCATCTACGCTGTTGCCGCGCTCGCGCATACGCGAGTATTGCGCTTCGCGCGGCGCCGGCGCATCTGAGCCAGACTTGCCTTGTTTTTTCAAACCCCTCGACAAGCTCGGGGAACGAAATTCGCCCTGCGCCACCATGCCGCCCTATGACCCTTGCTGCACGTTCTTCTTTAATGCGGCATTTAACGCCTTCTCTTATCTTCTTCGCAAAAATTGATCATGTTTTAACGGAACGGTTTAACTACTGCGACTACATGTTCCGAATTGTGTTCGGCATCAGCCACCTGATTTAACCCCGGAACTCTGTCAATCCTTATCCGGCTTTTGACGTGTGGCGCTTATCGGTCAGCATCAAGGCCGCTATGAAGCCCAGCGCCAGGAACCCGGCGCCGGCGGAAAATGCGTAAAATGAGGCCTGTTGCGGCGCATGGTCCTTGATGAGTGCCACCAGTTGCGGGCCGACGATGCCCCCGGCGCCCCAGGCCGTCAGGATGCTGCCATACACCAGCGGCATCAGACGCCAGCCAAACACGTCGAGTACAAACGAAGGCATAGTGCCGAACCCGCCGCCATAGCACAGGAGCACGTAGCAGACCAGTAGGCCGAACATCCAGGGGCTGATCGTGTTGCCCATAAGCAGGAGCAATTCGAACGCAATAATCTGCGTGCCCAGCAATATCCGGAACGTTGCCGCCCGGTGGAGTTTGTCGGAGAGCCCGCCCCAGAAAAACCGTCCCACGCCATTGAAAATCGAACTGATTGCGATAAGCGTGGCGCCGGAAGCCGCCAGCTGGGCCGCCGTCAGGCCGGCGTTGCCGGCTTTCAGAATATCCTGCAACATGGGCGACTGGAATCCGATGAACATGATCCCTGCCACAATATTGCAGAAAAATACCAGCCACATCAGTCCGAATTTCCAGGAAACGATAGCGTGTGCGGCGCTAATGGCGTGCCCCTCGACGGCTTTCAAGCCCGTTTCCGGCTTCGGTGGTTGGTACCCGGGCGGAATATAATCTGTTGGCGGGTTGCGCAGAAACGATGCCGCGGGCAGGGTGATGGCGAGAAAAATAATGCCCAGAGCCCCGAATACGATCACCAGATTTTTATCGGTCAGGTGCATCAGCACCGGCGCCAGCACTTTGGCCATCAGCAGGGCGCCGAACCCGAAACCCATGACCACCATGCCGCTGACCAGTCCTTTCTTGTCGGGAAACCATTTGGCCACGGTTGCCACCGGCGTCACGTAGCCCAGGCCCAGTCCCGTGCCGCCGATGACGCCGTAACCCAGGTACATGAGCGGCAGGGATTTAATGTGCAAGGCCAGGGCCGCCAGCAGGTAACCGAGGCCGAAACAAAACCCACCCAGCATCGCCAGGCGCCGTGGCCCAATCCGAGGTAGGAGCGCTCCGCCCAGCGCCGCCGCCAGGCTGAGGAACAGGATCGCCAGACTGAAAACCCAGGCCACCGGGCTGCTGCCCCAATGATAGGTTTCAACCAGCGGTTTCTGAAAATAGCTCCAGGCATAGACCGTGCCCAGGCACAATTGCAGCAACACGCCCAAGACAGCAATCAGCCAGCGATTGGGAATGGAAGAAGTCATAAGAATTGATGATTTATGATTGCTGATACAGCCGGTAACATTAGGTAACCGTCTCTTGAAATCAAGCGAATTCCACGGTATGCTCCCGGTAATAGAGTATGGGATAAAACATTGAGTGAAATATAACGATTCGGAAACAGTAGATATATCAATGTTATTGTATTAAATATCGCGCCTGGCAGGCAGGCGCGATGGCGTCTGCGGCGCGCATTTGCCCCGCCAAAAGGGTCTTGCCCAGTTCACTAACAGATTTGTCTCACACCCGAACCATCATGCATACCAAAACCGACAATCAACGAAAGCAGATGCCATGATCGCGTGGCTGATCATTGACGGATATAACCTGATCCACCGAGCCGGTGATCACCGGAGAGGTGCGCCGACTCTCGGGGAGGTCGGGGTGCCGCGTAACTTGGATAGCCAGCGCCGGCATCTCATTCAATTACTGGAAAAAACGGTCGGCATTCTGGCCGAGCGCATCACGGTGGTTTTTGATGGGCGCTCCGGTGGCAACGGCCACTCCGGTGGCGATGGCCACTCCAGTGGCGATGGCCACTCCAGTGGCGATGGCCACTCCGGTGGCGATGGCCACTCCAGCGACATGCCTGATGAACATGCGAGTACGGTTGTGGAGGTGCTGTTTTCGCCGCGGAATAAAACGGCCGATACGGTCATCGAACAATTGGCGTTTCAGGCCGGGCCGAAGAGCAAGGTCGTGGTGGTCACCTCTGACCGGCTCGAACGCGAAACCACGGAAGCCTCCGGCGCCGAAACCATGGCCTGTTCCGTCTTCCTCGACCAGTTAAACGAGACCCTCGTCCGTATCGAGCGGGAGTTGCGCTCGCGTAACGCCGCTCAGCATCCCGCCATACCCATCGGCAATCCGTTTTCCAATCTGGATATCAATAAACCCGGAGGCTCTTTGGAAGTATAAAATCACTACAGATTGTGGTTGCATTGTTTTGCCCCACTTGTTATGGTATATGAAATTTTAGATGTTTGTATGACAACGCTGATTTAGGCGAGGAGTTTGTGCATTTAAAAAGCCTTGAGCTGATTGGATTTAAGAGTTTTGCGGATCGGACCGTACTCGAGTTCGGCGAAGGGATTACCGCCATTGTCGGCCCGAATGGGTGCGGCAAGAGCAACATATCGGACGCCATCCGCTGGGTCCTGGGTGAGCAGAGCGCACGCCTCCTGCGCGGCTCAAAAATGGAAGACTGCATCTTCAGCGGCACGGACACCCGCAAGCCGCTGAACCTCGCGGAAGTGAGCCTCACCTTCACCGACTGCGAATCAACCCTGGGCACTGAGTACCACGAAATCACCGTTACCCGCCGTGTGTTCCATACCGGCGAGGGCCAGTATTTCATCAATAAAACACCTTGCCGCCTCAAGGATATCCAGCGCCTGTTCATGGATACGGGCATCGGCACGAACTCCTACTCGCTCATGGAACAAGGGCGCATCGACATGATCCTGCGCGCGCGCCCGGATGACCGGCGCGAAGTATTCGAAGAAGCCAGCGGCATCACCAAGTATAAGACCGACAAGCGCGAGGCCCTGCGCAAGCTGGAACAGACGGAAAACAACTTGTTGCGTTTGGCCGACATCATCAAGGAAGTCAAGCGCCAGATCATCTCGCTCCAGCGCCAGGCCGGCAAGGCTTCCCGCTACCGGGCGCTGTTTGATCAGCTGCGCCGGCTGGACATTTTCATGTCCCGCGAAAAACTTAAATCCATTGCCGATCAACTCCAGGCCATGGACACCACCCTGGAGAAACTGAACGTAACCATCGAGACGCTTCAGCAGGATATCCAGCGCCACGAACAGCAGGGGGAAACGTTCCGGGACGGCTTGAACCAGATCGAAGGCGAGATTGCCGGCCAGCGCCAGGCCGATATGGAGATGCAAACGCTCCTGGAGCGTACCCGCCAGGAGGTGGACATCAACCGGCGCCGCATGCACGAGCTGGAGGACCTGATCCAGCGCGACACCCGCGATATTGCCGGCGCCACCCATGAGCTGGATAATGATCGCCGCGCCCTGGAACAAAGCCAGGCCCAGCTGAAAGAGATGGGCGAAAAATTAAAGACGGCCGAGACCGATCTGCTGACCAAGTCCCAGAAAAATGCCCGGCACGAGCAGGACATTGACCAGGCCCGGCAGGACATCCAGAAAATGCAGGGCGAAATGCTGGAACTCGAAGATCGGCACGTCAAGCTCCAGAACGAGCTTCACCAGATGGAGAGCGAGGATCGCCATATTGTCAGCCGCCGGGAACGGTGTGCCGCCGAGCAGGCCAATCTTACACTTGTCCTGGAAAATCACGACAAACGCCTGGGTGAATCCGCCAAAATCCTGCAGGCGCTGACGTCGGCTGTTACCCAGGCTGACCAGGATTTAAAAGCCCTCATTGCCGACCGCGACCGCCTGGCGGCGGACAGCAAGGACCGTGAAAACCGGCATACCGAAAACCAGTCCCAGGCCGCCGCAGTGGCCGCACAGATTGCGCTCCTGACCAAGAGCCTGGCGGAGAAGGACGAATTTTCCGATAGCGTCAAGCAGGTATTGATCGACCCGTCCGCGCTGGGCATGCAAAGCGGGTGCGTGGTTGGCGCCCTGGCGGACCAGATTTCCGCCGAGCAAGGCTATGCCCAGGCCTTGGAAGCCGTTTTGCGGATGTGGCTGGATGCCGTTGTCGTGACTGACGCCGCCTGCGCGCGTGACCTGATCCGGCGGTTGGCTGCCGACCCGCAAGGTTCAATTTGTCTGCTGGCCGCAAGTATGCCCGAGGCGGTGGATGAGCCGACGGCTGGAGCGGGCATTCCCGCTGTGGCGCTGGTTGAGCATGTGACCGCCGCGGAGGCTGTGCGGCCCCTGTTGCGGCGACTGCTTAGCCAGGTATGGGTCATAGATTCACTCGAGGCGTTGCCGCCGGTTATTCCTCCCAAGGCAGTGTATGTTACAAGGCAAGGCACGCTGGTGCGGGGCGATGGCGCGTGCGAGTTGTATTACGGCGACGCGCGCATCCGGAATCCGCTGGGCCAACGCCACCAGGTTGCCGCGTTCCAGGAAACGTTATCTGGCCTGCAGGGAGCCGCCGACACTTTGGCGCACGAACTCGATGCCATTATGCTTCGGCAGAAGACGCAAGACGAGGCGATTCAACAGGCCCGCGCAGCTTTGGAAGAAAAACGCCTTGGCCTGGCCCGGCGCGAAGGCGAACAGGAACTGATGGCTCGTCAAACCAACCAGGTGCGGGATAACCTGGAAACGGTAACCTACGAATTGCGCGAACTGGAAAAACAGGGCAGCTCACCCGAGCGCAAGAGCTCGATGATCGCTGAAATGGATGCCTGCCGCGCCCGCCGCGGCGAGATCAAGCTCATGGCGGAAACCCGGAACCGTGACCTGACAACGCTGGAACAGGATCACAAGCAGATGTTGAACGAGGTCATGGCCGCCAACGTGCGCACTGCCCAGCATCGCCAGGCCGTCGAGCATCTGGAATCCCAGCATCAACCGCTCAGCAACCGCATCACGCAGGCCGAAGCAACGATCCGGGAGCGCACGGCGCGGGTGGATGAATATCGCACCGCCATCGAAACCCTTAAGCAGTCGGTGGTGAAGGCCCAGCAAAAGATCCCCGAACTCGAGTCGAACATCAAAACTCAGGCTGAACGCCTGCAGGCCCTCCAGGAAAAGCGTGAACAGCAACAGGCCGAGTTCAAGATCCTGGATGAACAGGTCAAGAAACTGCGCGTGGACATCGAGACGCAGCGTACGCGTAAAAACGAGCTGACTGTGAAATGTGCCGAGGACCGGATGAAGCACGAGCATATCCTCGAGCGCGTGACGGGCGACTATCGCCTGACGGCGGATGCCATCCATGCGGAGCCTGAACCGGAGTGGCCCGAAGGCGTTCGTCCCGCCGCGGAAGCCATTGAAAGCCAGGTGGCAGAACTGCGCGCGAAGATTGAGTCCATGGGGCCGGTCAATACCGGGGCCATTGACGAATACAAACAGCTTCAGGAGCGGTTTGATTTCCTGACCCAGCAGCAGGATGACCTGGTCAAATCCAAGCAGCAGTTGATGGATCTGATCCGGAAAATCAATCAGACCACGACGGAACTGTTTTCGGCAACCTTTGCCAAGATCAACGAGAATTTCCAGTCTATGTTCCAGCAGCTGTTTGGCGGCGGCACTGCCAAGTTGATCCTGACGGATGAAGAAGACATCCTGGAATGCGGCATTGAGGTGTATGCCCGTCCGCCGGGAAAACGACTCCTTAGTGTTTCGCTGATGTCGGGTGGCGAAAGCACAATGACGGCGGTGGCATTGTTGTTCTCGATTTATATGGTCAAGCCCAGCCCGTTCTGCCTGTTGGATGAATTAGATGCAGCCTTGGACGATTCCAATATCCATCGGTTTGTCAAGGTGCTGCAGGGCTTTTTATCCCAGTCGCAGTTTCTGGTCATTACGCACAACCGACGGACAATTGGCGCGGCCGGGACGCTCTATGGGGTCACGATGGAGTCCGACAAGGTCTCACGGATTATGTCCATGCGCTTCAAGGAGCATCATAGTGAGGAAGCCGCCCCCGTGGACGCGGCCAGCCGTGTGGACTCCGCCCCGGCTCTCCAAGAGGGTGGGGCGCCGGAGGCCGAGAGCGCCGTGGCGGAGGGGGAAGAACCATCGCAACCGGCGGTGGAAGCTCCGTCCGCAGTGGCGGAACCCGCCGTAACGGAGTCGGCCGCAGACGCTATCCAGACGGAAAATACATCGCTTGAGGAGTCCCGGGAACCGGCGGGTGACCCGGCTGTCATGGATGGAATTCAGGACGGCGATTCCTCGCCAACCACCACAGGATAGTCCCTTTAATCTTGCGGTTCTGCCGAACCGCCACTATACCTGCCCTTAACTGACCTTAACATAGCAGGTGGGCCAGCATCCGTTGTAGAGGCCGTTCGATAGAACGGCATAATTGCGGCGTCGGCCGCCTGATTCAATGCATAGGAATTTCGAAGTATGGACTGGATTCCCGCTTTCGCGGGAATGACAGAATGGGCAGGCGTTATTTGTCATTCCCGATCCAATCGGGAATCCAGGATCTTAATTGCGGCGTCGGCCGCCTGATTCAAAACTGGGGTTCCGGTTTGTTCAGCACGCGGGCGAGGGCTTGCAGGCACCGTTCGTTTTCCTCGCGTGTTCCGATGGTGATGCGCACATGGTCGGGCAGGCCATAGCCATCCATGGGCCGCACAATAATTTTTTCTTTCTGCAGATCGTGAAACCTTGTCCGCGCCTGTCCCACCTCGACCAGCATGAAATTCGTCACGGAGGGTACATAGGCTATCCTCATCCGGGTCAGGTGCTCGGCAAACAGTTTCTGGCCGGCCTTGATCATGCGGCGCGTTTTGCGGACAAAGGCGTCGTCGTTGAGCGCGTCTTCGGCGGCGGCCAGGGCCATTGAATTGAAATTGAACGACTGGCGCACGCGATGCATCAATTGAATGCCTTCTTCCGGCGCCACGGCATAGGCGATCCGCAAGCCGGCCAACCCGTATGTTTTGGAGAACGTCCGCAGGACGATGACCTTGCGTCTTTCCCGGACATATTTTAATGTGTCGGGCTGCTGATCTACGGGCAGCAATTCGACGTAGGCCTCGTCCAGGACCACGACAACGTGCTGCGGCACCTGCCGCATGAACCTGTCCAGCGTTTCTTCGTTGACCATGGTGCCGGTTGGATTGTTGGGATTGGCTATAAAAACTACCCGTGTTTGGGGCGTAATCGCCGCCAGCATTGCATCCAGGTCGTACGTAAAATGTTGCATGGGCACGCTGATCACCCGCGCGCGGAACATGTCGCCGATCAGCCGGTAAATGGCGAACGCGCGGTCGGAGACAACCATATCAACGCCCGGCCCCAGGAATACGTGGCCAATGAACTCGATGATTTCGTTGCCGCCGTTGGCTATCAGGAGTTGATCCGGTTTGACGTCCAGTTTCTTTGACAGGGCTCGTCGCAGCAAGTGCGCGCTGCTATCGGGATAGCGATGCATTTGGGAGGCCACGCGCTTCATGGCCCGCAAGGCGAGGGGAGAGGGGCCCAGGGCGTTTTCGTTGGAGGCCAGCTTGATGATGTCATCCACGGACTCAAACCCCAGTTCCCGTGCCACTTCCTCGATTGGCTTGCCGGGCTCATACATCTTCAAGTCCGCTATCCATGCATGGGCAATTTGTTTCATAGTGTCTATCATTCACTCCCGGTGTGTGTCGAATTCGGTTCGAAAAAGGCGGCGGCGATCTTGGGTCACCTGTGGGTTTGCCGCGCTTGCGCATACAGAAGTATAGCGCTGTGCACGGCGCGCCCGCATTTGGCCCAAGCTTACCTTGCTTTTTCGAATCCCGACTCTCCGGGAGGTCGGGAAACCAAATTCGACACACGATGACATCCTCCTACGCTATGAGCTTCGGAGGATAGGTCCGGCTTCGTCCCGATATATTCTTTTTGGTGCCCTTCTTCCGTCATCTGTCGTCGGTCATGTGTCATCAGTCCGCGGCCTCCGGCGCCCGGGGATACGCCCCCAGGACCGTCATCAACGTACAATGACGCTCCAGATCGCGCAGCGCGTTGCGCACCCGCTGTTCCTCGACATGGCCTTCAATATCCACAAAAAAGAGATATTCCCAGGCTTTCAATTTGTTGGGCCGGGACTCGATTTTGGTCATATTAAGTCGATATTTTTTGAATGACCCCAGGGCGCTGTGCAGTGCGCCGGCCTTGTGCTTGACAGCGAAAAAAATCGAAGTTTTATCGTCGCCGGTGGGAGACCCAAACGATTTGCCGATCACCAGAAAGCGCGTCATATTGCCGCTTAAATCCTGGATCTCCGCCGCCAACTCCTGCAAGTGATAATGTTCTGCCGCCAGGATGCTGCCAATGGCCGCTACGTGCCGATCCTTAACAGCCATTTCCGCTGCATGCGCGCTGCTGGTCACCGGCATGATCTCCACGCCCGGCATTTCGGCATGCAGCCAGTTGCGGCATTGCGCGAGCACCTGCGGATGGCTTACCACCCGCCGGATGCCCCGGCGCGGTCCGGAAGCCATGAGGTGATGTGAAATCGGAAGGTAAATCTCCGCGCAGATCCTGAGCGGCGTCTGGACGAACTCATCCAGGGTATACGTCACCGCGCCCTCGGTAGAGTTTTCGATCGGGACGACGCCATAGTCCGCCTGATTATTGCGGACGTTTTCGAAAACGTCTGAAATGGTTTCACAGGGGATGTATGTCACGCTGGCGCCGAAGCGCAGGCGGGCGGCTTGGTGTGTAAACGTGGTAGCCTGGCCGAAATGGGCCACGCGTACCTTTCGCTCCAGGGAGCGTGAGGATGACATGATCTCTCGGTAAATGGAGTCTATAGCTTCCTTGCCCAATGGCCCGCGATTTGCCCTCTGGACGTGGACGAGCACGGCTTTCTCGCGTGCCGGGACATACACGTCATCTGCCGATGCCTGCTTCAATTGTCCGATCTGCACGGCCACCCGGGCGCGTGCATTCAGCAGGTTGACCAGGCGCCGATCCAGAGCATCGATTTTTTTTCTCAGCTTGACAACATGCATGGTTCAGTTCCTTCCTTCATCGCCCTTATCCTCGTCCTCGCCCTCATCATCGTCTTCGTCCTCGTCTTCGTCATACTCGTCCTCTTCTTCCTCTGGCGGTTGTGCGTCGTCGGCCGTCCCTTCCTTGCCTTCCGGGGTGGCGTCCGGTGTCTGGCTTCCGTCTTCTGTCTTTGCCGGGCCGCCCTCCGTCGTCTGCTGTCCGTTGCCAGCCGCCTGTATCTCCCTCTTCACGTGCTCAGCATCCCTACGCGACAACTGTTCGATGCCCGGCAGGTTTTTGATGCTGCTTAAGCCAAAATGTTCCAGAAACAGTTGTGTCGTTCCATACATCAGCGGGCGTCCCGGCAGGTCACTGCGCCCCATAATGCGGATCAACTGCAATTCCAGCAAGTGGCGCATCATGGCATCCACGTTGACGCCGCGCAAAGCCTCAATTTCGGCGCGGGTAGCCGGCTGACGATACGCGATAATGGCCAGCGTTTCCAGTGCGGGCTTGGAAAGGCGCGCCGGTTTGTCCAGGTTCAACAAGTGACGTACCCACGGTCCGCCGGCAGGATCTGTCTGGAGCCGGAACCCGCCAGCCACCTCTACGAGAATAAGGCCCAGCTTGCGTTCGGCAAACTCGGTCTTCAATTGTTCGAGGGCCGTCCGGATATCGCTTTCCTTGATTTTGCCGAACGAATGAGCGGCGTCTTTGTCGTTTTGGGCTACTTGTGCCAATACCGCAAGCAACTCATCAACCGCAATCGGCTTCCGGGCGGCAAACAATAGGGCGCCCAGGACCTGTTTTAGTTCCGGTGGCGCATTCGCTTCGATCGGTTGACTGGTCTCTGATGTCATATAGATCCTCTAATCTTGTTGTCCGGTAAATGTTCGCAACTTGTGTACGCTTTCCCCGACAGTGCGGCGAATTCGGCTCAAATCGCTGACGCGGAAATCAAGTGGCTGCTGATTTTTCCTTGCTCTCTCCTGCCGTCCGCCGTCCATCGCCGGTCTTCGCCTGTCCGTCGTCTGTCGCTTGCCCTCCTAAGCTCTCGGGCGTAGGAAGGTCCGTCGTCCCTTCCTTGCCCTCCGGGCCGGCGTCTGTCATCTGCCGTCCGTCTTCTGTCTTTGCCGGGCCGCCCTCCGCCGTCTGTCCTCTGCCGTCGGTTTTCTGTTCCGTTTCCGGGCGCATGATCATAATGTCGCCGAAAACCGCCTCTTGCCGGGCCACCACTTGGCGCAGGCGGATAAGTTCCAGCAGGGCCAAAAAAGTTATAATAATTTCATGACGGGTGCTGAGCGGACGGAACAAAGTGGCGAAAACTACTTGGGTTTCGCGCTTAATGCGCCCCAGGATGGACTCGATGCCGTCGGCCACCGTAAAATGCTCGGCCATGATTTCGCCGATATCATTTACCTGAATCCGCTTGAGCGCTTCGTTAAAGGACGCAATCAGGTCGAAAATGGTGACGTCCTCCAACCCGACGCCCGGTTGTTCCACCACAACCACGGGATCATCCCCGCTGCGCAGGAACATGTTTCCCGCGCGGGATTCCATTTCCTGCAAATTGGACGCGGCATCCTTGAATTTCTTATACTCGATCAGCTGGCGGATGAGCTCCCAGCGCGGATCCTCCTCCTCGATTTCCAGCTCAGGCCGTTCCTCCGGCGGCAGGAGCATGCGGCTCTTGATCATCATGAGCGTGGCGGCCATCACGAGAAACTCGCCGGCGATATCCAGGTCTAGCATCCGCATCAGGCCGAGGTATTCCATATACTGGCGCGCGATCAGCTCGATGGGAATATCATAGATATCCACCTCGTCTTTCTTGATGAGGTAGAGCAGGAGGTCCAAAGGGCCCTCAAACACTTCCAGCTTGACCTTGTAGTCTTCCTGTATCGGCATGTTATCCTTGTTCCATGGACATAGCCCGTAACCCAATTATGTTGTTTTCCCGGCAGTGTGGCGAATTTGGTTCGAAAAAGCGGCGGCAATCTTGGGCTGCCTGCGGGCTTCCTCCATAGGCGGACAAGTCCCGCGCTTGCGCATACACGAGTATAGCGCCGCGCGCGGCGCGCCCACATCCTGCCCAAGCTTGCCTTGTTTTTTCGAATCCGCCTTCCGCTGTCGCTAAAGCTATGGCGGGCAGGCCGGCGGAACCCAAATTCGCTACACGGTGGCATCCGCCTTCGCCAAAAGCTACGGCGGATTTTCGGGCGCTGAATTCTCTATTATCCATTCTTCATTCTGCGTTTCTTGTTCAATCCAGGCCCACAGCCCGGCGGGCGGCCTTCAAGGTTTTACGCAGTTCTTCCCGGGCCCGCGCCGCGCCGCGCTGGAGAATCTGCTCGACCCGCTCCGGGTCATTCTGATACTCCATCCGCCGTTGCCGGAACGGCTCAAAATAAGTCCTGAAATGTTCATACAACGCTTTTTTGACTTCACCATAGCCCAGGCCGCCGGCGCGGTAGCGCGCGGCCATAGCCTCGCGCTCTTGTTCGGGTGCAAATAGCGAATAAAGCTTAAATATGTTGCAGGCCGCGGGGTCTTTCGGTTCCGCGACGGTCTTACTGTCGGTCACGATGCGCATAATGGCCTTGCGCGTTTCCGCCTGCGGCGCGAACAGTTCGATCGTATTGTTGTAGGATTTCGACATTTTCTGCCCGTCCAAGCCGGGCACCACGGCCACCGATTCCCGAATCAGCGGCTCCGGGATTTTGAACGTTTCGCCGAATTTTTGGTTGAACTTGACGGCAATGTCGCGCGTGACCTCAACGTGCTGTTTCTGGTCCTGGCCGACCGGGACGACGTCAGCCTGGACCGCCAGGATGTCTGCGGCCATCAGGACAGGGTAGGCGAATAGCCCGTGGTTGGCCGGGATGCCCTTGGCCAGCTTGTCCTTGTATGAATGGCAGCGCTCCAGAAGCCCCATAGGAGTAACCACCGATAATAGCCAGGCAAGTTCGTGTATTTCGGGGATATCGCTCTGACGGTAAAGCGCTGTGCGTTCGGGATCGAGGCCGCAGGCCAGGTAGTCCAGCGCCACATCCCGTGTACTTGCGCGCAGGGCCTCGGCTTCAGTGACCGAAGTCAGGGCGTGATAATTGGCGATAAAATAAAACGTCTCGCCCTTTTCCTGAAGTTCCAGGGCGGGCTTTATCATCCCAAAATAGTTGCCCACATGCAGTTTGCCGGAAGACTGAATACCGGATAATGCTCTCATTGTTTTCCTGTCCTCTGTTCCTGATACTTGAATTAAAGGGGAGCATAGTGAAACCAAACATAGGATTCAAAGGAAAAAAACAATTTCCTATTATATCTCATTGGTGTCCAAAATAACATTCCCTCTCCCTCTCGCCCGGGCAAAGCGCTTCGGAGAGCCTGTCGGGAAGAGAGGTAGCCCGCCTGCTATGTTGCGCAGCATTGCGGGCAGGATGAGGAGAACGCTATGCATATCATGCTGTTGATCCTTCGGCAGGTATAAGGAACTTCACGGGGCTCGATCAGTAACTCTCCCAATCCCGGCCATCCTTGCCGGTCGAAATGTCCCCCCCGTGTTCTCTGCCTCCCATTAGCCTTAATGATATATCGCCAGATGATATATCATGCCGCCAGGTCGTAAGAATTTAGCGGACGAATGTTCTCGGGCCGAATCTTAGTGCATCCAATTTGTGTGCCATAACGCGCTTTAAAATGTCTCGCTTTTGGAAACAAAAGAGACAAAACGGCACGGTATGGCAATAAGGCGAAAAGTGATATAAAAAATAAATTAGTTGTATTTACATTATATTCAACATTTTGTTATCATTATGTTGGCTCAAAAACAGTACCTTGGCATATTACTTGCTATTTGCTAAATGCCATTTTAATTTATTGGTAAGCAAACTTGTTATTCCGGGGGAATTTATAATGTCAAAAGTATTAGGCATTGATCTGGGGACGACCAACTCATGCATGGCCATCATGGAAGGCGGTCAGCCGGTGGTTATTCCCAATGCGGATGGGATGCGCACTACGCCCTCCGTGGTGGCCTTCACCAAGAGCGGCGAGCGTTTGGTAGGCCAGGCGGCCAAGCGCCAGGCGGTCACTAACCCGAAGAACACGGTCTATTCCATCAAGCGGTTCATGGGCCGTAAATTCGATGAAGTCGCTCACGAGATTACGCTGGTGCCCTACGAGGTAGTTCGGGCCAAGAACGGCGATGCCAATGTAAAGATTGGCGACAAGATCTATTCGCCGCCGGAAATCTCGTCCATGATCTTGCAGAAAATGAAAGCCGATGCCGAAGCCTATTTGGGCGAAAAGATCACCCAGGCGGTCATTACCACGCCGGCCTACTTCAACGATACCCAGCGCCAGGCCACCAAAGATGCCGGCAAGATTGCCGGACTCGAAGTTTTGCGTATCATCAACGAGCCGACCGCGTCCTCGCTGGCCTATGGGCTGGATAAGAAAAAGGACGAAAAGATCGCGGTCTATGACTTGGGCGGCGGCACCTTCGATATTTCGGTCCTGGAAATCGGCGATGGCGTGTTCGAAGTCAAGGCCACCAACGGCGATACCCACCTGGGTGGTGACGATTTTGACCAGGCCATCATCAACTGGCTGGTTACCGAGTTCAAAAAAAGCAACGGCATTGACCTCTCGAAAGATCCTATGGCCATCCAGCGTCTGAAGGAATCGGCCGAGAAAGCCAAGTGTGAGCTTTCCACCGCCCAGCAGACGGATATCAATTTACCCTTCATCACGGCAGACGCCTCAGGGCCAAAGCATCTTAATGTTAACCTGTCGCGCGCCAAGTTGGAACAGCTTGTGGATGCGCTGATCGAGCGGTCGGTCGGTCCGGTGCGCGCTTGCATGAAAGATTCCGGCATTAACATCCAGAAAATTGACGAGGTCGTGCTGGTGGGCGGCATGACCCGCATGCCCAAGGTTCAGGACCAGGTCAAGGAGATTTTCGGTAAGGATCCGCACAAGGGCGTCAACCCTGATGAGGTGGTTGCCGTCGGCGCGGCCATTCAGGCCGGCGTTCTGAAGGGCGAAGTCCATGATGTCCTGCTGCTGGATGTGACCCCTTTGAGTTTGGGCATTGAAACGTTGGGCGGTGTCTTCACAATGCTCATCGAGCGCAATACGACCATTCCTACGCGCAAGAGCGAAATCTTCAGCACCGCTGCGGACAATCAATCCTCGGTGGAAATCCATGTGCTCCAAGGGGAGCGCAAGATGGCCGGCGACAACAAATCCATCGGCCGCTTTCACCTGGACGGCATTCCGCCTGCACCCCGGGGCATGCCGCAGATCGAGGTGGCCTTCGATATTGACGCCAACGGAATTCTGCACGTGGGCGCCAAGGATCTCGGCACCGGCAAGGAACAGAAGATCACGATCACCGCTTCGAGCGGCCTGGATAAAAGCGAGATCGAAAAAATGGTCAGGGATGCCGAACAGCACGCTGCCGATGACCAGCAGCGCCGCGAAGGCGTGGAGATTAAAAACAAGGCCGATGCCTCCGTCTATGAAACCGAGAAACTGCTCAAGGAGCAAGGGGGCAAGATCGATGCGTCCAAAAAGGCAAGTGCCGAAGCGGCGGTCGAGAAACTCAAGGCGGCCATTAAAGATGGTGAGACCGATGCGGTGCGCAGCGCCATGGAGGCGCTCAACACCGAAATGCAGGCAATATCTGCCGACCTGTACGCGCGCGCCAAAGGCGCTCAACAGCAGAAACCGCCCGAGGGCGGGCCGTCCGGCGAGTCCCAGCAGCAGGCGTCGCCGGAAGGCGGTCCGGCCAAGGGCGCTGATGATGTTATCGACGCCGATTTTGAGATGGTGGACGACAAAGACAAGAATAAAAAGTAAAGCAGTCCCGGGCACTTCGTGTTGCGGGTAACAGGTAAATAACCAAACAAAGGAGGGTAGTGGATATATGAAAATTCAGCCATTAGGGGATCGCGTCCTGATCGAGCCGGAGAAGGATTCGGAAGTCAAGAAGGGCGGCATTATCATTCCTGATTCTGCCAAGGAAAAGCCCATGCAGGGCAAAATCATTGCCGTGGGCGCTGGCAAACGGGATGATGATGGGAAACTGATTCCCATGAACGTGAAAAAGGGCGACTTGGTGTTGTTGCCGAAATACGGCGGCACCGAAGTTAAGATTAATGACAAGGAATATCAGATTGTCCGTGAGGACGATATCCTGGGCATTATTGAAGCGTAACGCAGGCACCCGTCTTTCGGGAAACCATACAATACAAGGAGACAGGCATTATGGCAGATAGAGGCAAACAATTGAAGTACGACGCGGAAGCCCGCCAGGCGATTCTGCGGGGCGTGGAAAAGCTCAGCCGCGCCGTAAAAGTCACGCTGGGACCCTGCGGTCGCAACGTCATTCTGGACAAGAAGTTCGGCTCGCCCACCATCACCAAGGACGGTGTCACGGTGGCCAAGGAAATCGAACTTGCGGATTCGTTTGAAAACATGGGCGCCCAGATGGTGCGCGAAGTGGCCAGCAAGACCAGCGACGTGGCGGGCGACGGCACGACCACGGCGACGCTCTTGAGCGAAGCCATTTATCGTGAAGGCCTGAAGAACGTGACCGCCGGGTCCGATCCCATGGCCTTGAAGCGCGGCATCGACAAGGCTGTCCAGGCTGTTACCGATGCTTTGGCCAAGCAGAGCAAGAAGGTCAAAGAACACACCGAAATTTGCCAGGTGGCGACCATTTCGGCCAACGGCGACAAGCAAATCGGCGAAATCATTGCCGATGCCATGGATAAAGTCGGCAAGGACGGCACGGTGACGGTCGAGGAAGCCAAGACTATCGAAACGACGCTTGACGTCGTCGAAGGCATGCAGTTCGACAAAGGCTATCTTTCGCCTTACTTTGTCACCAACGCGGAGACCATGGAAGTCCTGTTGGAGGATGCCTACATCCTGATCTTCGAAAAGAAGATCTCCAGCCTGCAGGATCTCCTGCCGTTACTGCAGAACGTGGCCAAGGCCGGCAAGCCGTTGCTGATCATCGCGGAAGAAGTCGAAGGCGAAGCGCTGGCGACTCTCGTGGTCAACCGTCTGCGCGGCACCTTGCAGGCTTGCGCTGTTAAAGCGCCAGGCTTCGGCGATCGGCGCAAAGCCATGATGGAAGACATCGCCATTCTAACGGGTGGCAAGTGCATCACGGAAGACCTGGGTGTCAAGCTTGAAAACGTGAAGATCGAGGAATTGGGTCGTGCGAAACGCGTGACGATCGACAAGGAAAACACCACGATCATCGAAGGCGGCGGCAAGACCTCGGCCATTCAGGGCCGCGTTGCTCAGATTCGTAATGAGATCGAGGAAACCACCTCGGACTATGATCGCGAAAAACTGCAGGAACGCCTGGCGAAATTGGCCGGCGGCGTTGCCGTGATCAACGTCGGAGCTGCCACCGAAACGGAAATGAAAGAAAAGAAAGCGCGCGTTGAGGATGCCCTGCATGCGACCCGCGCGGCGGTGGAAGAAGGCGTTGTGGCCGGCGGCGGCGTGGCGCTGTTGCGCTGTCAGGCCGTGTTGGACAAGTTCGAAGCCAAGGGCGATGAAGCCATCGGCGTGCAGATCATCAATCGCGCGCTGGAAGCGCCGATTCGCCAGCTCGTGGCCAACGCGGGCATTGATGCCTCGATCGTCGTGGCCGAGGTCAAGAAGAGCAAGGGTAGCTTGGGCTACAACGTGGCGACGGCGGAATATACCGACCTGATCAAGGACGGCGTCATTGATCCGACCAAGGTGACTCGGTTTGCGATCCAGAATTCGGCGAGTATCGCCGGGTTGCTGCTGACCACCGAGTGCATGGTGACCGAAATTCCTGAGAAGGAAAAGCCGATGCCGGCAGGTGGTGGAGGCGGCATGGGCGGCGGCATGGGTGGCGGCATGGGCGGCATGGATGGCATGTATTAATCATTTGGCGGTGTGAAGACGGCGCGGGCCGTGCCGGCACATAGGGGGCACGCGTTCCACAACCGGTCACACTGCCAGATTGAATCGTTGGTTCGGCGGCCGGCACGGGTAATCCCCGGGCTGTGCCGCCGAACTTTTTTTTTTAATAAAACGCTTGCTTACCGGGGGAGTGCCTCCTATACTACCTGCGTTTTTTTGGAGGAGATTGAATGAATTTGGAAAATTTGAATGCGGCTAAGCAGCGAGTTCCCAACGCGTCGGTGCTGATCAACATGGTGTCCAAGCGGGTGAAACAGCTGATTTTCGGGGATCGTCCCTTGGTCAAGCCGGCCCATCCCGATGAGGACATTGAAGACATCGTGCTGAGGGAAATAGCCGACGGCAAACTTGTGGCCGAAATTGATTTTTTGCATGCCAAGAACGTACCCAGACTCTAACCTGCTTTCGTGCCGTACTCGACTGGCCAGATAATAATTTTCTGCCTGCGGCGGACAATCCCGCCGGGTCAGGGGCCCCGGCTTACAATAAATGATGTAGGCCCGGTGCCCACACCAGGCGTTATAAAAGTTACAAGTTACCGCGTTCCACGGGGTCTAATTCAATGCATAGGAATTTTCCGCCGGAGGCGGATCCGGCTATGGCGGACAATCCGTGTTTGTTGTCATTCCGAGCGTAACGAGGAATCTCGCCGCGAGAGATCCCTTCGACTTCGCTCAGGGCAGGCTCTTCACTGCGTTCAGGATGACAATCCGAACAGAATAAAAGTCGCTCTGCCTTGCGGGGCCTAATTTGTAGGCTGCATTTAGCATAGAGGGTTTTGTAATGCCGAATTATTTAAGCAATCTCAAACCGGATTTCAACTCCTCGCTTGTTCAATGCGGCGCCATCGCGTGTTATCAGTATAAGGGGGGGCTGGCCGCGGAGCTTTCTTCCGGTCGCCTGGATCGGGCCAGGGCGCTTCAGCTCCTGGAGGACATGCTGACGATCCGCGAGTTTGAGGAAATGATCGTCAAGTTGCGCTCCGGCGCATATGATCCCCTGCCGAATTACAACTACCGCGGGCCGACCCATCTTTCCATAGGCCAGGAAGCTTCGTCCACCGGGGCGTGTGCCGGTCTGCAAGGCGCGGATTACATCACCAGCACGCACCGCGGTCACGGCGACAGCATTGCCAAGGGGTGCGTGGCCCTGCGCGCCATGAACGATGAAGCGCTCCGCCGACGCGTGCCGGGCTGCGCCGCTGCCACCCACGACGATCTCCTGGCGGCGGTTATCGAGGACCATGTTTTCAAGACCATTGCCGAGCTCTTTGGCAAGGAAAGCGGCTACTGCAAGGGGCGCGGCGGCGGCATGCACATTGCCGACTTCACGCTGAATCATTTGGGCGCCAACGCCATCGTGGGCGGCGGCGTGCCGATTGCCACCGGCGCGGCCATAGCCTGCCGCTATCTGCAGAACCAGCGCGTGGTTTGCTGTTTCGCGGGGGACGGGGCCTATGCCAACGGCGTCGTGCTGGAATCGCTGAACTGGGCCGCCATGGGCCAGTATACCAACAACATCACCAAGCACCCCTTTGGCTTGCCGATCATTTTCGTTATTCAGAACAACCACTACGGCATGACTGGCCGCGCGCTCAATGAAGTCACCGGGGTTGCCATGCTGGCGCGCCGCGCCGCGGGCTTTGCCGACAATAACATGCACGCGGAGGTCGTCAACGGCATGGATGTGCTGGCCGTGCGCGATGCCGTTGGGCGTGCTGCGGCGGGCTGCCGACAAGGCCAGGGGCCCTGGTTACTCGAGCTTAACACCTATCGCTATTACGGTCATTCGCTGACCGACCCGCGCACGGAATATCGGGTTAAGGACGAGGAAACGGCTTGGAAGGCGCTTGATCCCGTTGCCGTCTTCTCGCGCCAGCTGGTGGAGGCCGGAGTCCTGAACAAGGATACTTTGTCCGTCTTGGAGCAAAAAGTGCGCGACCGCAACGCACGCGCTGCCCAGCGCGCCGCGGCCTCGCCCGATCCCTCGCCGGAGGATGTGATTAAATATATGTATACGGACACCACCTGCGAGGTGGTTCCGGCATCGGCCCGCCAGACGAAAATCGTCAAGGAATTGCCGGTCATCAAGCGGGTCAACGGCGAACTGACCTACAAGGATGCCATCAAGGAGGCGCTGATTGAGGAGATGCTTCGCGATAATCGCGTTATCCATTACGGGGAAGATGTGGCGGACTACGGCGGCGCATTCAAGGTGACCAAGGGGCTGCTGGAGGCGTTCGGCCGTGAGCGCATATTCAACACGCCGATTTCGGAAGCCGCCATTTGCGGCACGGCGGTGGGTGCTTCCATGGTGGGCCTGCGGCCGGTTGTGGAACTGATGTACATGGACTTCGCCCTGATGGCTTCCGACCAGATCAGCAACCAGGCCGCCAAGTGGCATTACATGTCCGGGGCCAACGTGGAAATCGCGCTGGTCATTCGCGCCTCGGTCGGCGGCGGCAAGGGGTACGGCGGGCAGCACTCGCAGACGCTGGAATCCATGTTTGCCCATATTCCGGGCCTGTATGTCGTCTATCCGGCCACGCCGTTCGACGCCAAGGGCATGCTGAAAACGGCCATCCGCGACAATAATCCGATCATGTTTATCGAATCCCAATTGCTCTACGGCCTGAAGGGGCCGGTGCCGGAAACCGAGTACCTCGTGCCGCTGGGTGTGGCCGATATCAAGCGCGAGGGATCGGATATCACCCTGGTAGCCTGGGGCCCGGCCGTGCATGACGCCCTCAAGGCGGCCAAGATTCTCGACGATGAACTGCAGGTAAGCGCCGAGGTCATTGATCTGCGCAGCCTTGTTCCGCTCGACATGGAAACCGTGCTCCAGTCGGTTCGCAAGACCGGGCGGTGCGTGGTTGCCAGCCAGGCGGTGAGCATCGGGAGTTTTACCGGTGAAATCGCGTCCAACATCATGGCGCAGGCGTTCGATGACCTGGATGCGCCGGTCCTGCGGGTGGGCGCCCGGGACGGCATTGCGCCGCAATCGCATATCCTGGAAGCGGCTTTCCTTCCTAATGTCCACGACATCGTTGCCGCGGCTAAAAAAATTTTGTAAATAATATTCGAAATTATATATTTCATCTGTCAGGCATAATGGTGATGCCCACAGTGATTTATTTTTCAGCCTAAACCAAAGATCCCTCATGCCTGCGTATAACATCCTTCCCCAGCTCATCCCGTCGCGTGTCCAAAAAGTCATCGACCGTCTCCGGGCCCGTCGCTGGCAGGGACGTTACCCCGTTGATGTTAAAGGCGGGGCGGTCAATAAAACCCCGCTTTCTTATGCCGAAGGTGTCCGCCAGCCAATGAGGTTGGTGAAGCAAGGCGAGTATTTCGGCCCCAGCGGGTTAAAAGACCATCGCACAGACCTCAACGCCTGGCAGCAGCGCTGGTTCAGGGTCAACTTCCCCGCCGCGAAGCCGGGCGAAAAAGGCCGGCGCTATTTTCACTGGGACTGCCGGGGTGAACATACAGTTTACTACAAGGGCATGCCCTGGTCGGGCCTGGACGTGGCGCACCTGTGGTGTCTCATGCCCGACGAGGCCGGGACATTCTGGATTGATACCGGCACATACCAGACCAGCATCTGGCATCCGGGTAAGACGCCCGACCGGTACGGGTTCCGGTTTGAAGACGCATTCATCTGCTGCAAAAACCAGCCTTATTGGGATGCCTACTGGGACCTGGAAACGCTCATGAACCTGGCGCGCAAGCTCCTACAGGACATGGGATGGAAATCCGGCGCCCCGTGGGATTGGAAAGCGCCCCTTGACTCATGCGACCCCCTGCTGCGCAAGCTGCTGCGGCGGATGGACCGCGCCTGCGACGTGTATGAACGGCACGGCACGGTCGAAGCTCTGGGCCGCGAACTGAAATCCATATACCGCGATTTTCCCGCCGAGTCATGGACCCTGCGGCTTGACCTTATGGGACATTCGCACCTTGATCTGGTGTGGAACTGGCGGCGCGACGAAGGCGAACGCAAGGGCGTCCATACGGCGGCGACCATGGTCCGACTCCTGCACGAATATCCCGAATTCAAATACATGTGGACGCAGCCTGCGCTATATGCGTCGATACGACGCCGCGAACCGGCGCTGTATGCGGAAATCCGGCGCCTTATAAAAGCGGGGCGCTGGGAGGCCACCGGCGGCATGTGGGTCGAGGCCGACAACACGATTCCCTGCGGTGAGGCGCTAGCGCGGACCCTTGCCCTGGGGCAGCGTTTTTTCAGAGATCTGCGCGGGTCATATTCTTCAGTCGTCTGGCTTCCCGATGTGTTCGGCTACACGGCCTGCCTTCCCAAGCTCATGGCCTCGGCGGGAATCACCGGGTTTCTTACCAGTAAACTTACGTGGTGCAACGTGACCCGCTTTCCTTACGATTCATTCGTGTGGCGGAGCCCGGGCGGCGGCGAGGTAACGGCGCACCTGAGCGTGGGATCCGACGACCTGCTGCATATCGATGGCGGCCGCCGGTATCGGCAAGCCGATGTCCACGATGCCATGTGCCACGGCGTGGGGGTGGGCGACGGTGGCGGCGGAACAACCGTCGAATGCATCGAGCGCCTGCGGCGCCAGGATAATCTCGCGCATGCGGCCCGCGCGTCGTGGACGCCCGTGGAAACGTTTTTCAAGGGGTTGCACGCGGTTCGCGGCGACCTGCCTGTTTACGAAGGTGAACTCTATCTCGAATACCACCGCGGCGTTTATACAACGCAGAGCGAATTCAAGAAACAGTATCGCCATACGGAAACGGCCATGCAGGCCCTCGAAGCGGTCCGGACAGTCACCGGCATGGGAAAACCGGATACTGCGGCATGGGAGACCATCTGCTTCGCCCAGTTCCACGACGCGCTCCCCGGCAGCTCAATCGCCCTGGTCTATGAGCAAATGACGCCCGAACTTCGCAAGATAGCCTGCCAGTCCCTTGACAAAGCCGCCGCCGAGTTGGCGGCGTCTAATCCGGGGAACGCCCTCTGCGCCTTCAATCCCCTCGCGATTCCCCGGAAAACGACTATAGAAATCCCATCCGGGGTGCTTGACCGCAAAACCCGCGATGCTAACTTGAAAGCCGGGGTTCTGCAAAAATCGGGACGTGACAGCGGAACATTACTGGCCTCCTGTGCGCTGCCCGGGCTGACCGCAGTTTCCCTCTCCGACACAATACGGGAGGACGACTTTATTGATGTTGACGGCCGGGTGCTGGATAACGGCGTCGCGCGGGCCGGATTCGATGCAAAAGGTAAGCTCACAACGCTGGTTATCGAAGGTAAAAACGTCCTTGCGGCGCCCTGTGTTTTCATGCTCCATCCCGATGATCCCGCTAATTTCGATGCATGGGATATCGACCAGTATACGGCGCAATGGGGCGAAACTGCCGCGGAAAATATGCCCCTGACTATCGAGGAAAACGGCCCGGTGCGCGCGTGCCTGCGCGGGTCAGCCCGGGTCGGCGCAAAAAGTGTGTTTACCGTGCGTTACAGCCTCGAAAGGGGGTCGCCATGGCTGCGGGTCGATATCGACATCGATTGGCAGGAAAGTCATCGGTTGTTAAAATTCCGCATGCCAACGCCCTTCAGGGGCGCCTATGCGCGCTTTGGCGGTCCCTTGAACAGCGTCCTGCGGCCCCAGGCACCGGGCAGTCATGCCGATGAGGCGAAGTGGGAGACGCCGGCAAGCCGGTGGGCCGCGGCACTTGACGGCGCAGGAACCGCGGGCGCCGCCATTGTCACGGAAGCCAAATATGGGTTCTCGTGCCGTGAAGGCGTCCTTGGACTCACGCTCCTGCGCTCGCCTAAGGACCAGGACCCGTATGCCGATATGGGCCGACACATCATCCGTTTTGCCCTTGGCAAACATTTCATATCCGGCTTTGCCGACGGACGCGACAACACGGCCGCAGCGGCCGAGACGCTGTTCGCACCCATTATCATTTACACGGGAAAACCCGTCCCGGCGCCGTGCTCCGTGGCGCACGGCGGAAGCCTCGTCCCCTCATGGGTCTTGCCGTCGGAAACCGGCGGCGGGTATATACTCCGCATGCATGAGGCCATGGGAAGCGCGGGAAAAGCGGTCATCAGGTTCGCAAAAAAACCAAAGACAGTGACGCTGGTTGATATATTGGAAAAACCGCTCAAGCCGCTGAAGATTAAAAAGGACGGGATCTGCGAGATTGACTATGGGGAATATGATTTTATAAGCGTGCTGGCGAGGTGAAACTCACGCCTTCACCCCGGTCATTTTATCATTGACGGGCGCGTGGCGTGTAAAGCGCCGATTCGTCTTGCGCGTTCGGGAAATCCTTGTAACAATATGTGTGGAATAGCGGAACATACCGAAGAGAAGCGGTGAAAAAGATTTTTTAAATTAATTTTTGACCGCTGATTACGCGGATATAGATTCAATTTATCCTTGCCCATTCGTGGTATCCGCGGTTAATTGCTTGGGTTGCAGTTTTGCCGGCTTAGGAAGCATTCGATATGGTTCAAACGGTCATCATGCCGAAACTTGGTCAAACCGTGGAGGAATCCACGGTTTTAAAGTGGCATAAACGTGAAGGCCAGGCTGTAACCAAAGGCGAAATTCTATTCGAAATCGAAACGGATAAGGCCGTCCTCGAAATCGAAAGTTTTTTTGAAGGCACGCTCTTGAAAATTGTCGTGGCCGAAGGTCAGACGGTGCCGGTCTCGGCACCTGTGGCCTTCATCGGCCAACCGGGCGATCCAATTCCGGAAGTGAAGCCGGTATCCCGTCCGGCGCCTAAAGCGGACGCAACACCCGAACATGTCGCTGTTCCTGTAAAGTCCGGTGTAAGTCAGCCGGCATCGGATCAGCCTCCGGCGTCTGGCATCCGGCGTCTGGTGTCGGATATTCCTCCTCCATCGCCTGCCCGCAAACTCGTCTCCCCTCGCGCCCGGCGGCTGATCCGTGAATGCGTCATCAGCGCCGAACCAATTCCCGGCACGGGCCCCGGGGGGCGCGTGGTGGAAAAAGATGTCCGGGCCTACCTGGAAGCGAAACACTATGCCGAGCTGAAAATAACGCCGGCAGCCAGGAACCTGGCGCTCAAAAACGGCATTGATATCCTGACCGTGCTGCCGGCCGAAAGTAAGGAGCGCATCACGGTGGAGATGATTCAGCAGGCGATCGCCGAAAAGCCAAAAGCGATGAGCAAGATGCGGCAGGTCATCGCCCAGCGGTTGACCGCGAGTTTCACGACCACCCCGCATTTCTATGTGACCGTTGCGGTGGATATGACCGACCTGCTGGAATGGCGCAAAATCCTGAAAAAGGAAGCAAAGACGGTTTCGGTCACCGATTTTATTCTCAAGGCCGTTGCCCTGGTGCTCGTGAAATTTCCAGCACTCAATAGTTCGACCGATGGTCGCGCCGTTCGTTGGCACAGCCGTGTTCACCTCGGCATGGCGGTGTCAATTGCCGAGGGCTTGGTGGTCCCGGTCATCCGCAATGCCCATGACCTTTCGATTGCCGAACTTCATGAACGTGCCGCTGGTCTGGCCATCAAGGCGCGCGACGGTAAGCTGACCCCGGACGAAATGACCGGCAGTACGTTCACGGTATCGAACATGGGCATGCTCGACGTGGACCACTTTACAGCCATCATTAATCCAGGTGAAAGCGCGATCCTGGCGGTGGCCAGTACCCGCCCGACGCCCGTGGTCAGGGACGGCAAGATCGAAATTCGCTCAATGATGAATATTACGCTCTCGTCCGACCACCGCCTGGTAGATGGCGCTTGTGCGGCGCGTTTTGTCAACCGCGTTAAAAGTATGCTTGAGGACCTGGAATTATGGAAAAGTATGATCTGATCGTTATTGGCGCCGGCCCGGGCGGCTATCCGGCCGCGATCCGCGCGGCCCAGTTGGGCGCTTCCGTGGCCATTGTGGAAAAGGAAGCCCTGGGCGGAACCTGTCTCAACTGGGGATGTATCCCGACCAAGACCTTGATTGCATCCGCCTCGCTCTACTGGCACATGCAGCATGCCCAGTCCCTGGGTGTCAGCGTCGAAAAGGCATCATTTGATTATGCCGCCATGATCCGGCACAAGAACCAGGTGGTAGAAAAACTGCGCGCCGGTGTTGGGCAACTGCTTAAAGCCAACGGCATCAAGGTGTTTGAGGGCACAGCCTCGTTCATGACCCGCAATCGCCTGGCCGTCCAGCGGAGCGGGAAGGAATCCGTGGTCCTGGAGGCTGCCCGCATCATTATTGCCACGGGGTCCAGCGCAGCGCTTCCGGGCTTTTTGCCGAAAGCCGCAAGCGTGGTAGAAAGCCGCGCGTTCCTGGACTTGCCCCGCCTGCCTGCGCGGCTGATCGTACTGGGCGGTGGCGTGATCGGCTGCGAGTTGGCCTGCATGGCCGCCCAGCTCGGCGTCCAAGTGACTATCGTTGAAATCCTCGATGATATTCTTGTCATGCTGGATGCCGACGTGCGCGCAGAAGCACGCCGCTATATGGAAAGCCATTTAAAAATTCGTATCCTTACGGGCAAGCCCCTGGAGCAGATCAAGGCCGGCGCACAGGGTGTCAAGGGCCATGTGGCCGGAGAGGAGATCGAAGCGGATCTTCTCTTGGCGGCCGTCGGGCGCAGGCCGGTTACCGAAAAACTGGACCTGGACAAGGCCGGGCTTAAGCCTAATGAAAAAGGCTATATCGAGGTAAATTCCGCCTGCCAAACGAAAGCGGCGGGGATATATGCGATTGGC
Source organism: Kiritimatiellia bacterium (assembly GCA_028718125.1). GTDB lineage: Bacteria > Verrucomicrobiota > Kiritimatiellia > JAAZAB01 > JAAZAB01 > VSJD01. The sequence goes on along the minus strand of JAQUMN010000010.1, from coordinate 72,519 downwards.
GATGTCAACGGCGGACCGCAACTGGCGCATGCGGCCACGGCCCAGGGGCTTCTGGCCGCGGAGCATGCCGTGGGACCACGGCGTAATGTACGCGCGCAGATCGTGCCGTCCTGTATATTTACCGCACCGGAAATTGCCGTGGTGGGGATATCCGAACAGGAAGCCAAACAGCAAAACCGCGCCGTCAAGACCGGCAAGTTCCATTTTGCGGCGTTGGGCAAGGCGATCGCCTCGGGCGAGACAACCGGTTTCGTCAAATGGATTGTGGACGCGGATACCGACCAGCTTCTGGGCGCCGCGGCCATCGGCGCGCATGCCACGGAATTGATCGCCACGGCCGTAACGGCCGTCCAGGCGGAACTGACCGCTGCCGAGTTCGCGCATACGATTCAAGCGCATCCGACGTTATCGGAAGCCTGGATGGAAGCCGCCCATGCCGTGCACGCTCAGTGCATCCATGCCCCGCCGCGGCGGCGGAAGACGGACGGCTGACGGCGGATGACAGACGACGGACAAAGCAAAGAATGCCTGCTTTAACATCAAATTGGGAGCGAATAACCAAGAACCAATAACGAATCTTGATTCCCATTTCCCATGAACCATTTACCATCGACCATTCCCTCAGTGATGAAAGCCGTGCGTCTGCACGGCGCCGGATTTGAAGCTATCCATGTGGATACCGTGCCGGTCCCTGAGCCTAACGACAACCAGGTGCTGGTGCGCGTGGATGCCGCCGGGGTCTGTTCTTCCATTCTCAAGCTGGTGGCCCAAGGGAGCGAGCATACCTTCATCAACGGCTGGGATCTGGCCAAGAACCCCATTATTCTCGGCGATGAAGGCTGTGTGACCGTCATACAGGCCGGTAAAAACGTGGCATCCAAGTATCCCTTGGGCCGGCGTTATGCCACCCAGCCGGCGGTGGATCATCCCCCGATCAATCACCGCGAGCGGTACCGGAATGGCGCGGAAGGCATGGAAAAAGTGGCGATCGGTTATTCCCTGCCCGGGCATTTGGCCGAATACATGCTGGTCACCGAAGAGGCCATTGCCGCCGATTGCCTTCTACCCCTGCCTTCCGACGCCATTCCCTTCTTTGCCGGGGCCTTGTGCGAGCCGCTTTCCTGCGTCATTTCAGCCCAGGACCGGCACATCCACATTCACCAGAAATCGCCGACCGCGCCGCGTATCCCGCAGTTGGGTCTGTTGCGCGGCGGCGTTGCCGTGGTCATTGGCGCAGGGCCCATGGGCCAGATGCATGCCGAGGCCGCCTTGCGGTTTTCGCCAAGCCACCTGATCGTCATGGATATCATTGAAGAACGCCTGGCGTGCGTTCGCGCGGGGTTGGCGGAAAAAGCCAAGCGTGCCGGCACGGAACTGCATGCCGTGCTCTCAGCCGAAGGCCCGGCGCTCATCAAGAAGGTCAGCCATGGCAAGGGCGCCGATGACATCATTGCCGCCGTGGGGATCCGTGCCGTGCAGCAGGCGAGCCAGCAGTGGCTGGCTAAAGGCGGCGTCTTGAACCTGTTTGGCGGCCTCAAGCGGGGCGAGCACATGATGGAGCTCGATACCCTCCGCGTGCACTACGATGAAATCCGCCTCTGCGGATCGAGTGGGGGCAGTCCGGCGGATGTTGTCGAAGCCCTGCGCATGGTGGCTGCCGGCGAGTTCAATCCCGGCATGCACCTGGACATGGTCGGCAGTCTGGACCAATTTTCGAAGGCCCTGGAGCTGATCAAGGCCGCCACCGTGGAGGGCAAGATTGTGCTCTATCCGCAGATTCCAACCATGGACCTGATGCGCGTCAAGGCCTGGACCCGCCGCGACGAGACCGACTTCCTCAAGTCCCGCCTGAAATCTTGATCAGGTTGCATGCCGGTTAAGACATCGACGGATGCCGTGCCTGCGGGGGCGTAAGACACGTTTTTTTGCTTGTTATCGCCGGGTTGGTTGGTGCCGTATCTTGCCGTTCCGGTCTTGAATGAGTCCAAAAGATGCCTCTTGTATCAATTTCTCAATCATATCGTATCCAGCGCCCTCGTTTCCATGTTACATCTGTTCGTGCGGCCGTCATAACAGATTGGATAGGCTCTATTTAGGAAGGTTTGGTGTTTAATCTATCGTTTGCCACGCGTCCCGCATGGTCCGTTGTCTGGTCCGGTGTCCGGCGTCTGGCATCTGTCGTCAATCCTCGGTCGCCAGTTTGATGTTGACTCTGCATAACGAATGCCTACCGTATTCTTAAATATCTTGATAACCGCATCGGTCAGTTTGATCGATTAAAGTCTCAATATCGGGATTATCATGTCAAAAAAATTTGTTAATCATTTGCAGAAAGGAATACATGTCTACTCGACAAGCACTAGTCACATTGATCGCAGTCATGCTCGCGAAATCCGTTATTGCGAATGATGGACAGTACATTACATACGATGACCTTATTCGACAAGTGTAGTCCGGAGGTATACAATCTGTCACGTTGGACCAGTTCTCTTCTATCACCGGGACCATGGTTGAAGGAAGTACGACGAACTCGTTTCGGTCATATGCCAATACGGGGTCTGCGAACGATCCACTCCTGACTCAGTTTCTGAAAGAGCTTGGCGTTTCCGTCTTAATGCGAGACGTGTCGAAGCCAAGCCACACGGTCCCCATGCTCACTGGATTCATGTTCATGGGTGCGCCAATTATCTTTCTGATTCTCTTGATACTTATCATCAGAAAACTCAACGCAATCTTGAAAAATCAGAACAGCAACCAACCACCGCCCGGAAACTAGCTCGCAAAGCTCGCAGTTTCAGGCGCGTCGTTCTGCCAGGCGAGAGAGATGAGAATCTGGACATTACATCCGCAGCACTTGGATCGTCAGGGTTTGCTCGCCCTGTGGCGGGAAGGACTGCTGGCGCAGGCAGTTCTGCTCGGCAAGACAAGAGGATATCTGAACCACCCACAACTCGCGCGTTTCCGTAAACAGCAGGATCCTGTCGCCGCAATCGCAACATACCTTGCGGCGGTTCATGTCGAAGCCGTAAAGCGCGGATACGAGTTTAACGCAAACAAGATCAGCAAACGCAAAAGTCGATCTCGCATAACGGAGACAAGAGGCCAACTCTTGTATGAGTGGCAACTTCTCAAGACGAAATTGAGCCTGCGCAGCACCTCTGTTCTATCGCAAGCCGCAAAGGTTAAGGAACCCTGCCCACATCCGCTCTTCAGGATTATCCCCGGGCAAGTGCGGAACTGGGAGCGACAAAAGGCAGAACCAGATGGCGCAGCATACGGCGCGAAGCCGTGCTGCCGCTGATCCTCGTTCGCGTGGAAGGAAATAATTCATGTTGCTGACTGGGGGAGGATTGGGGCCAGCCATGTAATTAATATTTGCGTGTGCGGGCCGAATACGAAATACAGGAGGGCTCCCGAGCTTTTTCGAAAAAGTTATATGCGCAAGTTATTCATACTGGCTTTTCTTGCCAACGTGGCGTTGACTTTGTTGTCATCGGCCATCCTGCCTGACCGCGTGGCGACCCATTTTGGCTCCGGCGGGATGGCGGACGGATGGCGGTCCAATTATTCGAATGCGCTCTTCAATACCGGGGGTCACGTTATTTTCTTTTGCTTGCTTTACTTCACGCCGCAACTGGTCATCTGGTTTCCCGGCAAGTGGACCAATCTGCCCAACAAGGATTACTGGCTGCAGCCGGCTATGTTGCCGCAGACCAAGGCGAAAATATCCGTTTTAATGTGGCAGTTAGGTGTCGCGATTTTCGCGTTTATGTTCGTCATCGGATTGCTCGCGCTTCACGCCAACATGGCAAAGCCGGTTCGTTTGAACGAACCCGTCTTATTTGCGGCGCTCGGTATTTTGCTGGCCTACTCCGTTTGGTGGACCATCGCGTTCTTTCGAGCTTTTCGATTGCCAGAGCGGACCAGAGGTTACTTGGCCATCTGACGCTTGCGGACACCCGCAGCCTTTCCATCGGCAAATATTTCCTCCGCCGCTTTGCCGTCCCATTGCGGGTCGACCTTCAATCCCAGGGCATACACGGCCGTGGCGGCCGTGTCGCAGGTGCTTATACCGGTCTGAATTTCGCCCGGGATCACATTGCCCGGACTATAGGCAACCCACGGGATCGTCATGTCGCGCACGTCCTTTGTGCCATGCGAACGCTGATGGCCGCCGTGATCGGCGGTGATGATGAAGAGCGTGCGGTCCGCCAGTCCCGCCTGTTCCACGCCGATGCGCAGCAGGCCAATCCCCTGGTCGCAGTCTTTAATTGCCGCAAGGTATGGGGCTGCTCCCCATCCGAAGGCATGGCCGGCGGCATCCGGGTCCGGGTAATGCACAAACAGCAAGTCCGGCTGGTTGGTCTTAAAATAGACGGCGGCGGCCGTTGAAATCGTCATGGCGGGGCCTTCGACAGATTCGAACGTATCCACCGTATCCGGCTTGGCAATATGCCGCAGCTTCGCCTTGCCGACGAACATAGCCGTGCGGCCGCCGGATTTTTTAACCAATTCAAAGCAAGTGTTGGTTTTGATGAAGCCTTTACTAGGTTTCCAAGTATTCCAATCGATCCCATGTTTGGCCGGCTGACACCCGCTAAGCATGGAGGTGTGGGAAATCAACGTGACACTGGGATTAACGGTCTGCGCCCACCAGGTAAAAGCGCCTTGGGCTGCCATGGCCTGGATGTTGGAGGCTTGCGCGGAAAGCACATAGTCAGGGCGGGCGCCATCCATGCTGACAATGATCACATGTTCAATGGGGCCGCTAAAACCGGTTGTCACCAGCCACAAACACAGCCACCAGATCCAACAGCCTGCGGACAACAATCTCGAATTCATTAAGCAATTTTTGGTCAGCATGCCATACCAATGTTTATTATTCATTGTTCTTCCTTGGCAACAGTTAAGTGCGGCGCCGTTCATGAATTGATCGCCTTCACGCAAAGCAAGCATATATAACCGTTATTTTACTTGCAAGCCACGGATGAACTGCTATTTTTTATTGATTTTAGGCGGTATTCTAACTGAAAACGGGTTGTGTAGCTATCAGCCGCCTTAAACGTTGGGGCCGCCACAAAAAACAAGAAAACATCGGTAAAGATTTTTACCGCGGATAACACGGATGGGTACGGATATTGGAAAGCCGAGAAGCGACCATTGGGTTCTTTATCCATGGCGCGTTGAGCACCATCCGTGAAATCAGTGTAATCCGCGGTTAATTCTTTTGGGTTGCGGACATGACTTGCAGTAGTCAGGAAAAAATCCGAATGAAAACCGTAGGCATAGGGTTGCTGGGATTCGGCACGGTGGGCGCCGGTGTGGTCATGGGGCTCCAGAAAAACAAGGCCCTGCTCGAAAACCGCACGGGGCTCAAGCTGGAACTGCGGAGCATTGCCGACATCGATCTCGATCGCGACCGCGGCGTCAGCATACCGCCGGGGGTGTTGACCCGCGATGCCGAGGCCGTTGTCGCCAGGGCGGATATTGACATTGTCGTCGAACTTATCGGCGGCCTGAAAGCGGCGCGGGATCTGATTATCCAGGCTCTTAAGCTGGGCAAGCCGGTGGTGACGGCCAACAAGGCGCTCCTGGCCGAACACGGCGCCGAGCTGTTCCAACTGGCGGAAGCGAACCGGACGGATATCTTTTTCGAGGCCAGCGTTGGCGGGGGCATTCCGCTGATCCGCTCCCTGCGGGAGGGCCTGGTATCCAATCATATCAGCAGCATTTACGGTATTTTGAACGGCACCTGCAACTACATTTTGACGCGCATGGAGCAAAACAGGATGACATTTGCCTCGGCCCTGAAGGAAGCCCAGAAAGCGGGCTATGCCGAGGCGGATCCCGCCCTGGATGTTGATGGGATTGATACCGCGCACAAGGCGGTCATATTGGCTTCGCTGGCTTACGGTTTTAATGTGTCCATGCAGGAAGTGGGTGTGGAAGGTATCCGCGGCCTGGATGCGCTGGATCTGCGTTACGCCCTGGAACTGGGGTACCGCATCAAAATGCTGGCGGTCATCGAGCAGGAGAACGGCGACGTGGCCGTCCGCGTATGCCCGACACTTGTGCCCATGCAACATATCCTGGCCTCCGTGAGCGGCGTGTTCAACGCCGTGCTGATCGAGGGCGATGAAGTCGGCGATGTTCTCTGTTACGGCAAAGGGGCAGGACGCGATTCGACTGCCAGCGCAATTCTGAGCGACGTGGTTGATGCGGGCCGTAATCTTGTTTTTCATGCCGCGCGGCGCGCGCCGGGATTTGTCGGTTACAATCCTCTCGGCAAAGTGAAGGCCGTTGGGGAAACTGATGTGCGCTATTATTTGCGTTTGACCCTGCCGGACAGGCCCGGCGTGTTCGGCCAGATTGCGACGATCCTGGGCCGGCACGGCATCAGCCTTGCCTCGGTCCTGCAGAAGGAAAACATGGCCGGCCGGCAGGTCCCCATCATCATCATTACGCATCACGGCAAGGAAAAAGCGTTCCGGGCGGCATTGGATGAATTGGACGCTCTGCCGGTGGTGGGCGCCAAGACCGTCCGGTTCCGGATCGAAGATTTTTAGACGTAGGCTTCGGAATTTCAAGCCATAGCGGTTCTAACGAACCGCGGCTACACCAATCGGTGTAGAGGCCGTTCGATAGAACGGCAAAGTGGCAGTGTTGCCCGCGTTAGGGTGGAGTAATCAAATAAGTCAGGAATTCATGTATGGGATTGATCGTTCAAAAATTTGGCGGCAGTTCAATGGCAGACGCGACTTGTATCCGGCGCGTTGCTTCCCGGGTTCTGGAAACCTATAAGGGCGGGCACCAGGTCGTGGTGATTGTCAGTGCGATGGGCGATGCTACGGATGACCTGATCAAGTTGGCGCATCAGATCACCGCCATGCCCAGCGATAGGGAGATGGACATGCTCATGTCCACGGGCGAGCAGGTATCCGTGGCCATGCTGGCGATGACCCTGCATGCGCTGGGGGTGGATGCCGTTTCCTTGACCGGTCCCCAGGCCGGGATTTTCACGGATGCCATGCATCGCAAGGCGAAGATATTGGGGATTAATCCCCGGCGGATCCGTGCGCATTTGAAAGCCGGCCAAATTGTGATTGTGGCCGGATTTCAGGGACAAACGCCGAATCACGATATCGCGACGTTGGGGCGGGGCGGTTCCGATACTACCGCGGTGGCTCTGGCCGCCGCATTGAAGGCCGACCGGTGCCAGATTTTTACCGACGTCGAGGGGGTCTATTCGGCCGATCCGCGTATTGTCAAGAATGCCCGCAAGCTGGATGAGATCGCGTATGATGAGATGCTCGAGCTGGCCAGTTTGGGCGCCAAGGTGCTCATGTCACGCTCAGTCGAGTTTGCCAAGAAATACGGCGTGGAACTGGAAGTGTTGTCCAGTTTCACCAAAGCGCCGGGAACCATCGTAAAAGAAGAGGTTAAGAGCATGGAAGATATTATTGTCAGAGGCGTGTCGGTGGATAAAGACGAGGTCAAAATCACCCTGGTGGGCGTCCCTGATCATCCGGGCGCGGCGGCGCGTCTGTTCAAGGATTTATCCGGCGCCAACATCAATATTGACATGATTGTCCAGAACATCAGCGCCCAGGGGATAACGGATATTTCATTCACCGTGCCCGAAGAGGATGTGGCTAAGACGCAGCGCGTGATGCAGACTGCGGCCAAAAGCGCAGGTGTGCAAGCCGTGAACGTGGATGCAGATATTGCCAAGGTCAGCATCGTGGGGGTGGGCATGCGCGGCCATTCGGGTGTCGCCTTCCAGATGTTCAAGACGCTGGCCGAACAGGGCATCAATATTCTCATGATTTCAACCTCCGAAATCAAGATCTCGGTGGTCATCCGCAAGGCGCTGGCCAATAAGGCCATGATAGCCCTGCACAAAGCCTTTCGATTGGACAAGTTCCGTGCTGTGCGGGGCAAGTCGGCGGCCAAGGCCAAAGTCCCGCGGAAATGATCGGGAGGGCTGAGCAATGAAAACCGTGCAAATCTACGATACGACCCTGCGCGACGGGATGCAGGGGGAAGGGGTCTCACTTTCCGTGGCCGGGAAGATCCGTATGGCAATGCGGCTGGATGAGTTCGGCATTGATTATATTGAGGGCGGATTTGCCGCGTCCAACCCGAAGGACATGGAATTCTTCCGGGAAATCCGGACGAAGAAATTGAAGCATGCCAAAGTGGCGGCCTTCGGGAGCACGCGCCATGCCCGCACGCCGGTGGGCGAAGACCAGGGCACCCTGAAAATGATCGAAGCGCAGACATCCGTTGTCACCCTCTTCGGCAAATCCTGGCGTTTGCATGTGAACGATGTTCTGCGGACGACCGAGACCGAAAACCTGGCCATGATCCGGGACACAGTGGCCTATCTTAAGCAGCACGGCCGCCAGGTGATTTATGATGCCGAGCATTTCTTTGACGGCTATAAAGACAGTCCTGCCTATGCCATGGCCACTCTGCGGTCGGCCATGCAGGCCGGCGCGGATTGCCTGGTCCTGTGCGATACCCGCGGGGGCTGTCTGCCGCACGAAATCGCCGATATCACCCGCACCGCGGTCGAGGCTATGGCGATGCCGGTGGGCATTCATTGTCATAACGATTCCGAGATGGCAGTCGCCAATTCCATCGAGGCGGTGCGTGCCGGCGCCGTTCACGTGCAGGGCACGATTAACGGCTACGGCGAGCGTTGCGGCAACGCCAACCTGTGCGCGATCATACCCGGCCTGGCGATGAAACTGGGATACGCCTGCCATTGCAAGGCCAACCTGAACGGCTTGATGGATCTCTCGCGGTATGTGGACAACTCGTTGAACATGCTCCATGATCGGCAGGCCGCCTACGTGGGCGAAAGTGCATTTGCCCACAAGGCGGGCATGCACGTAAATGCGGTTGAAAAAAATCCCCGCAGTTTTGAGCATGTTCCGCCGGAAACCGTGGGCAACGAACGCCGCATTCTGATTTCGGAACTTTCGGGCGGCAGTAATGTTTTGCTCAAGGCAATTGAAATGGGCGAAGATATGCGCAAGTCCTCGCCGGAAATAAGGGAAGTGCTCAACAAGCTGGAACAATTGGAAAAGAAGGGCTACCAGTTTGAGTCGGCGGACGCGTCGTTTAAAATTCTGATCCAGAAAGTCTTGAAGAGCCATAAGGCCTTCTTTGAGCTGGAAGGCTATCGCGTGATCGTCGAAAAACGCGGCAAGAATGAGCCCTGCCTGTCAGAAGCGACCATCAAGGTGAAAGTCGGCAAGGAGATTGAACATACGGCCGGCGAGGGCGATGGACCGGTCAACGCCCTGGATAACGCCCTGCGCCGGGCGCTGACGCGGTTTTACCCGGCGATCGCCAACGTGGCGCTCACCGATTTCAGCGTGCGTATCCTCGATCCCAAGGAGGCGACGGCCGCCAAGACGCGTGTTATCATCGAGTCGAGCGACGGCAAGGATGCCTGGAGCACGGTGGGTGTTTCCGAAAACATTATTGAAGCGTCATGGGAGGCCTTGGTGGACAGTGTGGAATACAAGCTCTTCAAGGATGAGCAGGCTGCCCGCAAACAAAAGTCGGCCAAAAGCCCCGAGAAGTCCTGAGCAGGGGAATAACCTGGAGTGGTGAGCGCCCGCCGGCAGTAATTCGTTCCGTGAAGACGCCTGCGATGCTGTGTATAGCATTGCGGGCAAGATAGGAGATAGATGTTCGAACTTGATAAAACCTACGACGCCCAAAAAGTAGAAGATAAGTGGTATGCACACTGGCTGGAGCAGAAGGCTTTTCACGCCGTGGCCGGCCGCGGCGGCACGCCGTATGTCATCGTCATTCCGCCCCCCAATGTGACGGGCATCCTGCACATGGGGCATGCGCTGAACGTCACGATCCAGGACATTCTCATCCGCTGGCGTCACATGCAGGGCCGCAACACGCTCTGGTTGCCCGGTACGGACCACGCCGGCATCGCGACCCAGAATGTCGTTGAGCGTGCGCTTCGCAAGGAAGGCAAAACGCGTTCCGACCTGGGCCGCGAACAGTTCGTTAAGCGGGTCTGGGAATGGCGCGCGCAATACGGCTCAACTATCATCCAGCAGTTGAAAAAACTGGGAGCCGCCTGCGACTGGGATCGCGAGCGGTTTACCATGGACGAAGGGCTCAGCGATGCCGTGGCCGAAGTCTTTGTACGGCTATACAATAAGAAGCTTGTTTATCGCGGCAACTATATCATCAATTGGTGCCCGCGCTGTCATACGGCGCTTTCTGACGAGGAAAGCGTGCATGTGGAAACGGGCGGCAAACTGTATTACATCCGTTACCCGCTGAAAAAAGGGCAGAAAAAAAACGCCATTGTAGTGGCCACAACCCGCCCGGAAACGCTCCTGGGCGACGTGGCCGTGGCCGTAAATCCGCGCGATGAACGCTACGCGCACCTGAAAGGCAAGAAGTGCATCCTCCCTATCCTGGACCGGTTGCTGGATGTGATCCAGGACGACTTTGTTGACCCGGAGTTCGGCACAGGCGTGGTTAAGGTAACGCCCGCCCATGATCCCAATGACTTTGAAATGGGCCAGCGGCACGGCCTGACGCCGATCAACGTTATGCACGAGGACGGCACGATGAACGAAAACGCCGGGCCCTACCGCGGTTTGGACCGTGTTGAATGCCGCCGGCGGATCGTGGAGGATCTGACCAAGGCGCGCCTGATTGAAAAAATCGAGGACCATACCCATGCCGTGGGGCATTGTTACCGATGCGACACGGTTGTCGAGCCGCGTTTATCCCTGCAGTGGTTTGTGAGCATGAAACCGCTGGCCCGGCCCGCCATTGAAGCCGTCAAGGATGGCCGTATCCAGTTTATGCCCGAACGGTGGACCAAAGTCTATCTTGACTGGATGGAAAATATCCGCGACTGGTGTATTTCGCGTCAGATCTGGTGGGGGCACCGGATTCCGGTATTTTACTGCCAGGGCTGCCGGCACGAGTGGGCCACCAAGAGCCATCCCGCCGCCTGCCCGGCCTGTGGTTCCAAAAGCTTCCAGCAGGACGAGGACGTGCTCGATACGTGGTTTTCGTCATGGCTGTGGCCATTCAGCACACTGGGGTGGCCGGTGCCGAACAAGGACCTGGCGTTCTATTATCCCACCAACACCCTGGTTACCGGCTCGGAAATAATTTTCTTCTGGGTGGCGCGCATGATCATGGCCGGCCTGGAATTCATGGGCGACATCCCCTTTCGCACCGTCTATATCCACGGCACGGTCCGGGACGACACGGGCCGCAAGATGAGCAAGAGCCTGGGCAATTCCATTGACCCGCTGGCGATCATCAAGGACTTCAGCGCCGATGCGCTCCGCTTCAGCCTGGTCATGGTCACGGCCGTGGGCCAGGATGTGTACCTGGCCAAGGAAAAATTCGAACTGGGGCGCAATTTCCTGACCAAGCTCTGGAATGCCGCCAGGTTCATGCAGATGAATACCAAGGATGCGCCGGTCCAACTCGAAGCGCCGGCCTTCAATCCCGGCCTGCTGACGCCGGACGATAAGCATATCCTGGCTCGCTTGCACGATACGATTGCCGCCTGCACTGAAAATCTGGAACGGTGCCGGTTTAACGATCTGGCCAAGGCCCTGTATGAATTCGTGTGGAACCAGTTTTGTGCCTGGTATATCGAATATGCCAAGATCGGACTCAACGCGGAAGACCCCGCCCGGCGCGCGCAGACCCTGCAGGTCCTGCATTATGTCTTTGCCAACGCCTTAAAACTTCTGCATCCCATTATTCCCTTCATCACGGAAGAGCTCTGGCATGCCATGGGCTACGGTGGCGGGGCGGATTCCATCATAGCGGGGCCCTGGCCCAGGGCGCTTGATATGGATGAACTGGGCAAATGGGGGATTGACGGCCGCACGGTGGAATACGTGGAAAACAAGCATGACCTGATCCGCGTCGGGCGGACGCTGCGGGCCGATTACGGTATTTCGCCCGCTTTGAAAATCCGTTACGTCATCCGGCCGGAGAACGCCGGCATGACCGAGCTCCTGCGGGCCGATGGGAGCGCAATTGCCTTCCTGTTGCGCGCGGAATCGCTGATCGTCGATCCGGACTTCCACCCGGTCGGCATGATCAACGGGATCAGCAAGCTTGGCACCATTTTTATCCCGATCGAGGGATTAATCGACGTGCAGGCGGAAGTCCAGCGTTTGAATGGTCAATTGACCAAAGTTTCCGGCGATCTCGCGTTCGTTACCCGCAAGCTGGACAGCGTCGAGTTCGTCCATCGGGCTCCGCCCGAAATTATCGAGCAGCAGCGGACGCGCAAACAGGAACTCCAGGATAAGTGCGCCAAGCTGAGCCGCCTGATTGTCGTCCTGTCCGAGGAAGGCAAATAATCCTGCCGTGCACCGCCTGCAGCGGTGGCATCAATCGCGATGTTAAAATTTGACAACTTATCCCGGGCATTGTATGGTATTTTTCAGGCCAGAAAGAAATCATTGTGTACAAACTTGAAAAAACCAATCTGGATGATTTTCTCCGCACAGTCTCCAAAGACCGCGAGGTTTATGCGCTCGAACAGGCCGGATCGCAGTATCATCTGATTCGATCCGACGCTTGGCAGGCCGGCAAACATACGCTGGGCGCGTTTCGTCCAGTCGAGCCGTTAAAGGCGCTGGTGTTTCATCCGCGCGATTTGCTTGGATCGCTCGGGGACACCGCGCCGGGCGCGGATATTCCGGAACGCATTGTTATCGGCGCGAAGAACTGCGATGTATCCGCGCTCAAGATTCACGACTACGTGTTCCTGAACACTGCCCCGGTGGATCCTGCCTATAAAGAAGCGCGCGAAAAGACCATCATTGTTTCCTGTGATTGCACCGATGCGTGCGAAGTGTGTTTCTGCCCGGCGGTCAGGGAGCAGCCCTATCCCAAAGCCGGCTTCGATATCAACCTTTCGCCGACCGATCGCGGATACGTGGTCGAAGCGGGCAGCGAACGGGGCAGGCAATTGCTGGAAAAGGCAGGGAAGATGCTCTCCGCGGCCGATGCCGCGATTCTAAAAGAGCGCGACCAGAACCGGCAGAAACTCCTGGAGAAAGTTTGTGCGCAAACTGAAAAAATGGGGCTGACCTGCGGCGCCGATCTGCGCCAGGCAGTGGAAAAATCACAGGGAAAAAAGATTTGGGATGACTTTGCCGAGGACTGCGTTGAATGCGGGGCCTGCAACCTGATCTGTTGCACCTGCCACTGTTTCCTGCTGGCCGACGGCAGGGGAAAAAACAACGCCACTTCCCGAGTAAGGCAATGGGATTCATGCCTTTACAAAAATTTTGCCACTGTCGCCGGCGGGGCTAATCCGCGCCGGCACCGTGCCGAAAGACTGCATAATCGGTTTGACAAGAAGTTCAGTTTTTTCCCGGAAGTTCTCGGCTGTTATGCCTGCGATGGTTGCGGGCGTTGTGTCGAAGCCTGCACGGGCAAGATTGACATACGCAAGGTTTTGAAGAGAGCCGTCAATGAGTTGTAATCCATACATGCCCATGCCGGCCAAGCTGGAAAATGTGGTCCAGGAAACGGCCAACATCAAAACATTCCTGGTGCGCCCGGAAAAGCCGCTTGTGTTTAAGGCCGGGCAATTTATCGCGTTGACCGTACCCGGAATAGGCGAGGCGCCTTTCACGCCATCGTCATCGCCGTCGATAAGTGAAAAGATCGAAATCACGATTATGCGCGTGGGCCGGGTCACCGAAAAGCTCCACGCTCTGAAGCCCGGCGCGGATCTGGCCATCCGTGGGCCGCTGGGTCAGCCGTACCCTTTGGAGAAATACCACGGGCAGGAAGTCCTGATTGTGGGCGGCGGGGTGGGTTTGGCGCCGCTCCGGGCCCTGCTGTTCGCGCTTTTCGAGGATATGGGCAAGTACAAGAAAATTTTTGTCCGCTACGGCGCCAAAACTCCAGCGGATATCGTCTATCGCCAGGCCGTGGAAGCGGGGTGGGGCCGGAAAGAAATGGATGTCGTGATCACCGTTGACAAGCGCGATGCCGGCTGGAGCGGCAACGAAGGCGTGGTCACGAAAATCCTGGCGCCGGACAAGCTGAAGTGCAATCCCAAGGAAGGGGTTGCCGTGGTTTGCGGGCCGCCAATCATGATGAAATTTGCGACCCTGGAGCTTCTGCATCTCGGTTTCGCGCCGGAAAACATCTATCTTTCCATGGAAAAGAACATGAGTTGCGGAATCGGAAAATGCGGGCATTGTCGATTGGGCCCTTTCTATGCCTGCAAGGATGGCCCCGTATTCAGTTTCGATCGCATCAAGAATTTGCAGAAAATCTGGGATTAGGCCATGGCGAAACGATTGTTCATTGATCTGAACAAGTGCGATGCATGTGAAAAGTGCGCGGTCAACTGCGCCTATTTCTATCGCCCGCAAATGACGGATCACGGCATGCTTGCTTTGCGCGAGCTGGCTGCTTTTGCGTTGATCTGCCGCCGCTGTGAGGAGCCCAGTTGCGTGGCGGCCTGCAAGTATGAAGCGCTGGAGCGCCAGCCGGATGGCATCCTGAAGCGCTACAACCTGCGCTGTGTGAGCTGCAAGTCCTGCAGCCATGCCTGTCCGTTTGGAACCATTTACCCCGAAACGCTGCCATTCTATGCCGTCAAGTGCGATTTCTGCGCATTGATGGGCGCCGGGGAGATTCCGTGCACGATCAATTGCGCCAAGCAGGCGGTTGAGTTCAGGGAAGTGGAGGAATCGCCCAAGGAGGGCATTTTCCTGATAGGCGAGCACCTTGCGGTGCGGGCGCCGCGGTGGAACAAGAAGGATGTATAAGCCAATGGAGTTCGGATCACTAATTTTGCAGATGCTTGTTTTCCCCGGGCTGTTATTTACGGCCGTCGTGGGGCTGGTCACAAGCTGGGTTGACCGGAAAGTTACCGCGCGCGTGCAGATGCGCGTCGGCCCGCCTTTCCTCCAGCCGTTCTATGACGTGTTGAAGCTGATGATCAAGGAAACGTGTATTCCCGCGGGCACATCGCGGTGGCTTTTCCTTTCCGCCCCCCTGTTTGGTATAGCGGCGGTCGCGCTGGCTTCGCTGCTGATCTGGCGGGCTTTTATCCCGCTTGGGCAAACTTTCAGCGGCGACATTATCGTCATCCTGTACCTGCTCACCATCCCCGCGATGGCCGTGATCCTGGGATCGTTTGCGTCCCAAAACCCGCTGGCTTCGTTGGGGGGCAGCCGGGAAATGAAGCTGATGCTCGCGTACGAGCTTCCCTTCGTTCTGGCTATCCTTGTGCCGGTCATCCATACGCACAGCATCCGGCTTTTTGACATGCTGGCCGCCGCGCCGGCGGTGGCTAAGCCTTCAGGAGTCATTGCGCTCGTAGTCGCGATGGTTTGCATGCAGGCCAAACTGACGCTCGTTCCGTTCGATGCGCCCGAGGCCGAGACGGAACTGACCGGAGGGGCGTATGTGGAATATTCCGGCCCGTTATTGGGCGTTTTTAAATTGACGCGCGCCATGATGCTCTTTACGATGCCGATTTTTCTGGTGGCCGTTTTCTGCGGCGGGATTGCGTTCGGCCAGGGCTGGCTGCCGATCCTGCTGGGCGTTCTCAAATATCTCGGACTGGTAGTGGCTGTGGTGCTCATACGAAACACGGCGCCGCGGGTGCGGATCGACCAGGCCGTCAAATTTTTCTGGGGGCCGATGACGCTGGCCGCCTTTGCGGCGATTATCGCCGCGTTTTTAGGATGGTGACGCGATGAGTTTTGCCGTCAATATGCTGACCAGGTCGCTGAATGTGTTCCACCTGGGTGGGAGCGCGTGCAATAACTGCGATATTGAGATTATCGATACGCTTACGCCGCGCTACGATTTGGAGCGTTTCGGGATCACGCTGGTCGGCAGCGTCCGGCATGCGGATGTTCTCCTGATTACGGGGATATTTAACAAGAAGTCCGCCATCCGCCTGAAGCGGGTCTACCAGGAGGCGGCTAAGCCGGTCTTGGTGATTGCCATCGGCGCCTGCGCCTGTACCGGCAATATGTTTCAGAAGTCGTATAATTGGAATGTTTCCGTTGATAAGTATATTCCCGTAGATGCTTATCTGCCCGGTTGCCCGCCCAAGCCCGAGGCAATGATTATGGCGATGGTGAAGCTGGTGAAAAAATTAAGAGGCGCCAAGTAAGATTTGACCCGCGGACAGCCGGGCGGGACGAAAGAAAAACACATGACAAGGGATGAACTGCTTGCGCGGGTTAAGGAAAGACTGGGTGACAAAATCATCCAATGGACGGACAAGTCGCCCCGGCGGGTTTATGTTGAAATAACGCCCGAAGATATCCCGGAGACAGCGCAATTGCTTTTCCGGGAGTTTGAGGCGCGCTTTTCAATTGCGACCGGCGTGGATACGCCGACCGCGATAGAAGTGCTTTATCACTGGGCCTTCGATCAATGCGGCTTGATTTTCACGGTGCGCACGAAGTTGAACCGGGACAAGCCGGAAATTGAATCCATCGCCCGGATATGCAAAGGGGCTGAATGGATTGAGCGGGAAATGTGGGAACTGCTGGGGATTACGTTCCGGAATCATCCTGACATGCGCCATCTGCTGTTGGCCGACGATTGGCCGGAAGGCAAGTATCCGCTTAGGCGCGACTACGTAAAAAATGGTTAATGGTGAATGGATGATGGTTTACGGGAGAAATGATTCAAGAAAAAACGGGCGGTTTGAAGACATACCCAGTAACCTTTAAACATGAACTATCAATCATGAACAATGAACCATTAACCATTAACCATTAACCATTTTATTTTTCATGTCTAAGACGACCATAATTCCAATTGGCCCGTATCATCCGCTCCAGGAAGAGCCGGAGTTTTTCAAACTCCACGTGGAAGGCGAAAAGGTCGTGGGGCTTGATATTGAACTCGGCTACAATCACAGGGGGATTGAGAAGCTGTCGGAGCTCAAGACTTTCGAGCAGACCGTTTTTCTCGTGGAGCGGATTTGCGGCATTTGTTCCACATCCCATCCGCTGGCGTGCGTGCAGGCCGTTGAGGACGCGGGAGGGGTGGAGGTGCCGGAACGCGCACTCTACATCCGGTCCGTGATCGGCGAACTGGAACGCCTGCACTCGCATATGCTCTGGCTGGGACTGGCCGGGCATTTCCTGGGATTCAACACCGTCTGGATGTGGGCGTGGCGCTACCGCGAGCCGATCCTCGAGTTGTTCGAGCTGATCACGGGCAATCGGAATCATTATGGCATGATGAAGCCCGGCGGCGTGCGGCGGGATATCAGCGTTGAAGATATCCCCGCCATTCAGAAAACATTGGACGGTCTCAAAGGGCCGATTTGCCTTTTCAGGGATGCCGTGACGGATGATCCCTTGATTCGCGCCCGCCTGGAAGGCGTCGGCACGCTCACCAAACAACAGGCGATTGACTACTGCGCGGTGGGGCCAACCGCGCGCGCTTCCGGCGTGGCCAAGGATGTTCGCAAGGATCATCCGCACCTGGCGTACGGGCGCGTGGACTTTAAAATCATTACCGGAAAGAATGGCGATGTTTTCGACAAGGCGATCGTGCGCATTCTCGAGACCCTGGAATCCATAAAAATTATCGAACAATGTCTGGAGGTATTGAAGACTCTGCCCGGTCCCGTGGATTCCAATCCCAAGGAAATCATGGCCGGCGAAGGCATTGGCACATACGAGGCGCCGCGGGGCGAGGTAATCCACTATATTTGCAGCGACGGCGGAAACCGGCCGCTGCGTCACAAGATTCGTGCGCCCAGTTTTATGAATGTACCCACCAACCAGACAACCGTCATCGGGCAGTCGGTGGCGGATGCCACGATCATCCTGGCGGCGGTTGATCCGTGCTATTGTTGCACCGAACGCATGGCCGCTCTGGATGCCGGCAGCGGCCGGCGGATATTGTCGTCGGCGGAATTGATCCGCCTGTCACAGGCCAAGACCGCGAAGCTTAAAAAGGAAATGGGCGTGGAAGGACCCCGCCTGAAAATATAAGGAATTTATAAGTTTGGACTGGATTCCCGCTTGCGCGGGAATGACAGGGTGGCGACGCATACTTGTCATTCCCGACCTAATCGGGAATCCAGAAAAGTTGCCGCCGGTGGCGGACAAAGACGCGGCAGCAGACCTGCCCGCAGTGCTGCGCACATAGCAGGCGGGGTGCCGAGGCTACAGGATGCATGCGAAAAATGTAGCCGTCCCGCGCAGCGGGGGCGTCTTTAACTTTAATGTTGCTACTATTCGGGGCCATAATTGATATGGAACTGCTCTTAAATTCGATGGTATTGCCGGTCACATTCCCGCTGGCAGCCGGAATTCTCTGCCTGCTTCTGCCCAAGGCGTTTGATCGCGCCAGGGCCGTGCTGGCGGCGGCCGCAAGCGCGATCACCGTGTTGATCGTGTGCCGGCTGTTGCTGGAGTGGAAGCAGTTGCCGAGCGCTGGGCCAATTATTTTCTCCGATCCTACATGGGGCAGTCTGCGGCTGGACCATCTTAGCGCATTCATCCTGCTGGTAACCGCCGTTTTCGGGTTCCTGATTACCTTGTATTCCATCGGGTATATGCGCGGCAAGGAACGCTTGCGCGAATACTACGCCTATCTGCTGGGAACCATCGGCGTCGCTTGCGGCGTGATCCTTGCCGACAACTTGTTGCTGGTGCTGATATTCTGGGGCCTGGTTGGCTTGGCCCTGTATGTCATGATCGGCATGGCCGGGTCGGATGCCGCCGCCGCCGCCAACAAGACTCTCGTTATCGTGGGTGGATCCGATTGTTTGCTGATGCTCGGCGTGGCCATTGTCTGGATGTTGACCGGTACGCTGACGCTAAGCAGTATCCGGCTGGATCTTGCCGGCGGGTTCCGGTACGTTGCCTTTCTTTGTTTTGCGGTTGCGGCGCTGGCCAAGGCCGGCGCTATGCCTTTCCATTCCTGGGTTCCCGATTGCGGCGAGAAAGCCCCCGCATCCGTTGCGGCATTTTTCCCGGCTTCCCTGGACAAATTGCTGGGAGTTTATCTGCTGGTTCGGTTGACCACGGGCATGTTTGTGATGAACACGGCCATGAACATGCTCCTGATGCTTGTCGGCGCGGGGACGATCATCTGTGCCGTGATGATGGCCCTGGTTCAGCACGATCTCAAACGGCTGCTATCCTATCATGCGGTGAGTCAAGTGGGCTACATGGTTTTGGGTATTGGCACAGGCATGACCCTGGGTATTGCCGGCGGCCTCTTCCACATGTTGAACAATGTCATTTACAAGTCCGTGTTGTTCCTTTGCGCGGGATCGGTGGAAAAGAAAGCGAGCACCATGGATTTGGACAAGTTAGGCGGGCTTGCCCGGGTCATGCCGTTGACCTTTGGGTCCTGCCTGGTCGCCGCCCTCGCGATTTCCGGAATTCCGCCGCTGAACGGATTCTACTCCAAGTGGATGATTTATCAGGCCATGGTCGATTCCAGCCGGAACGGCAATTACCTGTGGATTATTTTGCTGGCGACGGCGATGTTCGGTTCGGCGCTGACTCTGGCCAGTTTTGTCAAAGTCCTTCACTCGGTTTTCCTGTGCAAGCGTTCCGCGGCCCTACGCCATGCCGATATCCGTGAGGTCGGTTTCACGATGTGGCTGCCGTGTGTTGGACTCGCTGCCCTCTGCATTGTCTTCGGCGTATTTGCGTATCAGTTGCCGTTGAAGGTTATGATTTTCCCGGCACTGGACGGGGTTGTCAAGTTCCCCGGCGCCTGGTATGCGGGCCTCGCGACCGTCCTCCTGCTGGCGGCCTATGCGGGCGGAGCGCTTGTGTACCTGCTTTCGACGGTCCGCAAGGCGCGCGCCTGCAATACCTATATCGGCGGAGAAATCATGGAAGAAATGTTTCGTCACAAGGGCGCTGACGGCAAAGTGGAGAATGTGGAAGTCACGGGCGTCGATTTTTACAGGACCGTGGAGGACCTTCCGCCGATGCGGGCGATTTATGGCGCGGCCCGCAGGAAACTGTTCGATATCTACGATGTGGGCGGCAAGGCGGCCTTTTTCTTTGTGGAGATATTGCGCCGCGCGCATCGCGGCCTTTTGCCCATGTACCTGACCTGG
This sequence comes from Kiritimatiellia bacterium, assembly GCA_028718125.1. Lineage (GTDB taxonomy): Bacteria > Verrucomicrobiota > Kiritimatiellia > JAAZAB01 > JAAZAB01 > VSJD01. The sequence goes on along the minus strand of JAQUMN010000010.1, from coordinate 52,394 downwards.
GTGTTGGCCGGTTTACTGGTCATTTGGTGGCTGTTGCTTTCCGGAGGGCGGTTGATGATATGAGCCTGTTTGCCATATTGCTGGTGCTGATGATCATTGGCGCGATTATTGCCATTGAGACCACAAACTTGTTGTCGTCCATCGTCTGTGTGGGCGCCGTCGGGTTCTTGATTTCCATTGCATTCCTTTTCCTGGGGGCGCCGGACTTGGCTATTACCCAGCTGGTGGTTGAGGCGCTGTGCCTGATTGTCCTGATCCGCGCCACGATCAATCGCGACCTCACCTCCGTGACCGGGGATCGCGAGTTTTTCGGACTGACCGTCACGGTGGCCATGATCCTGGTTTTTCTGGTCATTGGGGTCAAGATATTCGATGATTTTCCGGCGCTCGGGCAAGCCGTAATGGACCGCATGGCCAACACTCCGTCGTCTTCCTATCTTGCGCGCGGCGCAGAACAGACCGGGGCCAAGAACGTGATCACGGCGCTGATCCTCGGCTACCGGAACTTCGATGCGCTCGGCCAGGTTGCCGTTATCTTCTGCGCGGTTCTCGGCGCACTGGCCATTTTGCGCTGGCCGGCTAAAAAGGATCAGAAGGAGAAAGATTCGGAGGCTGATGCCGTATGAGTGATCTTATCAAGCGCGAAGGCATGGATTTGGTGGCCAAGTCGATAACCGGTTGGCTGAAGGGTTTTATTTTTCTTTTTGGCGTGTATCTTGTGCTCCACAGCCATGAGACCCCCGGCGGCGGATTTGCGGGTGGCATTATTATTGCCTGCGCATTTATTCTCTTCACGCTGGCCGAAGGTCAGCATGCCGGAATGAAACTACTGAGCAAGACCGTTGCCGCGCAATTGGCCAGTGTCGGCGCGTTGATCTTCCTGGCCGCCACCGTTGCGGGTGCCTGCCGGGAAGGGGCCTTTTTCAGGGATTTCCTGGGTGCCGGCCATGCCGGCATCCGGTCTTTTTTTGAGAAAAATGCGATATACATATACGACCTTGCCCTGGCGCTCGTGGTAAGCATGTTGATTTATGTGGTCTTTTCCGTTACGTCGGCCGTGCATGTGACGGTCAAGGACGGGAAAAGAAGAATGCTTCGGCAAAGGAGGTCATAAAATGGAATACGCACTTTGCCTGGTCCTGATCGCGATCGGCCTGTACGGCGTGGTGGTTAAGAAAAACGTGGTTAAAATCGTAATCAGCCTGGCGATTATCGAATATGGAATCAACGTGCTCCTCGTGTTGATCGGATACCGCAGCGGCGGATGCGCGCCGATCCTGGAGCAGGGCATGACCGCGGCAACTCTCGCGGTGACCGGTGTTGATCCGTTGCCGCAAGCGCTGGTCCTGACCGCCATTATGATCAACCTCGGCATGCTGTTCCTGATGGTGGCCATTTGTATCAGGTTGTACGAGCGCTACGGAACATTTGATATTACCGAAATGCGGAGGTTGAAAGGATAGCGTGGAAAACGCACTCATATTTTTTGTCGCGATTCCGCTGGGCGCGGCCTTCTTCATCCCGCTGGTTTCGTTGACGCTGAAGTGGGTTCCCGACTTGCTGGCGAATGCCGTCATGGCCGTGCTGGCGGCAATGGCTTTCCTGACCATCGGCCAGGCCGGCGTTTATCACCTGGGAGGGTGGGGGACGCACCTGGGAATAGATCTGCGGCTGGATGGCCTGACCACGTTGATGCTGGTAACAATCAATACCATCGGCCTGGCCATGGCCATATTTTCCGTCCAGTACATGGCTAAATACACTTCCAAGCTCAGGTACTACAGCCTTTTCCTCTGCCTGATCGCGGGGTTAAACGGCATCGTGCTCACGGGCGACCTGTTCAACCTGTATATCTTCATGGAAATCGTGGCGATCAGTTCGTATGCGCTGGTGGCCTTCGGGTGCGAACATGATGAGCTTGAAGCGGCCTTTAAATATGCCGTGCTCGGCACGGTGGCCTCCGCTTTCATTCTCATCGGCATTGCTTTGCTCTATGCAATTCTCGGCACCCTCAACATGGCCGAAATGGCGGTGAAGCTCGCTGCGGGCGGTATGAATACCCCGATTACCGTTGCCCTTGGTCTTTTTCTCTGCGGGTTCGGCTTGAAAGCCGCGCTCATTCCCTTCCATGCCTGGCTGCCCGACGCGCACCCGGCGGCTCCGGCGCCGGTTTCCGCCCTGCTTTCGGGGGTGGTGATCAAAACCGCAGGAATTTATGTGTTGAGCAGGCTGATCTTCAATGTGTTCACCGTGCAATTGGTTCCCGACCTGCTTTCAATCTTGCGCCTGTTTGGCGTAGTATCCATGATTGTGGGTGGTATTCTGGCCATAGGGCAGTGGGATATGAAACGTCTGCTGGCCTATTCCAGTATCAGTCAAATCGGCTATATTGTCGTTGGGTTGGGATTGGGCACGCCCTTGGGACTGACCGGCGCCCTTTTCCACATGCTGAATCACTCGGTATTCAAGTCGCTCCTGTTTCTCAATGCCGGCGCGGTGGAATATGCAACGGGCAGTCGTGATCTCAGGCATCTCGGGGGACTAAGTCGCAAAATGCCGTTTACGGCCAATATGGCGCTGCTGGGCTCTATGGCGATCTCCGGCATTCCGCCACTCAACGGGTTTTGGAGCAAACTGATCATTGTGCTGGCCTGTATTGAAAGCGGGCACCCTTGGCTGGCCCTGGCCGCGGTCGTGATGAGTCTGGTGACGCTGGTGGCCGTATTGAAAATGCTGAAACACGCTTTTTATGATGAATCCAAGCCGGTCACTGTGCACGCCACGGAGGTGCCGTTGTTGATGCGGACGGCCATGCTCCTGTTGGCGGCGCTGTGTTTTGTCCTGACGTTGCTGGTTCTGACCGGATTCAGGACTCCGTGCCTGATAGCGCCGGCGGTGGATGCGCTCAGCGCCTGGGCCGGGCCGACCGCCGGCTGCGGGATGGGAATATAGAAGAATGAAACAAGCTGCCATGTTTTTATTGCTGCTCCTGCTGTGGGTCGTGCTCGTCTGGCCGTTTGCCGTGACGGGCGGGCGGGTCCACCTTGCGGCCATGGAACTTGTTCCGGGAGTCATTGTGGCGTTGCTGGTGGTGCTGATCATGCGGCATAGTATACCGGAAGGATTCAAGGTCTGGATCAATCCCGTGCGTCTCTTCTGGTTCGTGGTCTATGCCGGGGTGTTTGTGTTTTATGTCATCAAGGCCAACTTCGATGTGGCCTACCGGATTATCCATCCGGCCATGCCGATTCACCCCGGCATCGTCAAAGTGAAGACCACGCTGAAAACCAGGGCCGGGATTGCCATGCTTTCCAACGCCATTGCCTTGACCCCCGGCACGCTGACGGTCCACGCGGAAGAAAACGGTGACCTTTATGTCCATTGGATCAATGTGAAGGCCACCGATGTGGATGGTGCCACCGGGTATATTGTCCGCCGTTTTGAGTGGCTCATCAAAAGGATCATGGAATAGAAATTGTGATTTTCCCGGGGGAAGGATAAAATGTTTTTTATTTTTGCATATCTGGTTCTGCTGGCCTGTTGCGGCATGTGCCTATATCGCGTGGGCCGCGGTCCAACTGCCCCGGACCGTGCGATGGCCATCGACATCCTGGGGATTGTGGTCGTCTGCTTTACGGCGCTGCTGTCCTTGAAAACCGGCGAGGTGTTTTATATGGATATCGGCATTTCCTGGGCGATTCTCAGCTTTATCGGCACGATCGCGCTGGCCAAACATCTGGAAGGACGAGGATTCGATGAATAGCGTCACAGGAATGATCTTCATCGCGGTTGGTCTGGCCTTCAATGTGTTGGGCTGCATCGGGATGATCCGGCTGCCCGACATATATAATCGCCTGCAGGCTTCCACCAAGTGCGTCACCATGGGAACCTGTATGGTGATGATCGGCGTCATGATCTCGTCCGGTTTCCTCCACTCGGCGCAACTGAGCGCACGCTGCATCATCTGCATGGTATTCATTCTGATCACCGCCCCCACCGCCGCTCATGCGCTGGCCCACGGCGCCTATTCGTTCGGCGTCAAGCTCTGGGAGAAAAGCGTTGTTAATCGGTATGAGGAAGACTTCCCCAAAAAATCGACGGACCAGGACCACGCATGAAACTCCCCTGCCTATTTCAATTCCGGATACTGAAGCTGGCAATCATGTCGCTTTTCTCGCGGCCTTTTACCACCAAGTTTCCTTACGCGCCGTATGAGCCCATTAAGCAGTACCGGGGCCGGCCGCGCTATCACAAGGACGATTGCATCGGCTGCGGGGCGTGCGCCGAAGTCTGTCCTGCCGATGCCATTACATTGATTGATGAGATGAACAAGGAACGGCCCGTGCGCCGACTGGTCCAGCACATGGACACCTGCATCCAGTGCGGCCAGTGTGAGCGGTATTGCCCGACCGAAAAAGGCATAAAACTTTCCAATGAGTATGACTACGTCAGTTTTTCAAGTGCGGATTTTGAAGAAAAGGTGGAGAAGGACCTGCTGCTCTGCGAATGCTGCGGCGAAGTGATTGCGCCTGTCGATCAGCTGCGATGGTTGATCCGGCGTCTCGGACCGCTGGCTTTCACCAATCCCACGCTCATGCTCGTCTCGACGCGCGAACTGGCCCTGGTGAGCGAGGGGATCAAAATCACCGCGGATAAGACCGTTCGTTCACAGCGGGTGAGCATCCAATGCCCGAAATGCCGGCGCAAGACCGCGCTCGCGGTGTGAAGCATCCTGCGGAATCCTTCGAAGCCGGAACGGCGAAGAAGGATAAGGAACTCCGGTGACCGATCTAAAGCGGCCGTGCCCACAACCCAGAGAATTTGCCCGCTAAACACGCGAAAGGGATGTTAAATATTAAAAAAATATTTTCTTTTTTTTGCCATAGGCGGATCTACCTATGGAACGACGCGTCCTTTCGCGTGTTTCGCGGGTAATGTGCCGGTTTCTTTTCTTGTTTATTATTGCAGTTTTTCATGGATAAGATACTTACCGGTGGCCTCAAGCAAAACCTCAAGGGCAAGGTCTGCGTGGTCGGCATCGGCAACCGTTTGAAGGGCGACGATGGCGCCGGCCCGGAACTCATTGATCGTCTTACGGGCCACGGTCGGCTTTGCTGCATGGATGCCGGCGTGGCCCCAGAAAACTACCTTGAGAAAATCGTCCAAGCTGCCCCTGACACCATTTTACTGGTGGACGCCATGGATTTCGGCGGCGAAGCCGGCGCTTACCGGCTGTTTACTTCCGACCAGATCACAGGAGGGGGACTATCCAGCCACGCGCTTTCACTGCGGATGACCTGCGATTATTTGCACCAGCGCATGGCTGTCCATGTGTTTATTCTGGGCATCCAGCCCGCCCAGGTAGAAATGAATCAACCGCTGAGCGTGTTGGTTAAGACGGCGGTTGACCAACTGGCGGCCGAGCTGGGCGCGCTTGCCTGATAATGCCCTTCCCTCCGGCAATGTGGTGAATTTGGTTCGAGACAGGCGGCGGCGATCTTGGGCCGTCTACGGGTTTGCCGCGCTACGCCCGATATCTCGCGGACGCGGAAATCGACAGTTACTGGTTCTCCAGTCGCACAGTGGATGCCGCGCTCAACACTATATTTATCGTGTCCAATTAACTGCTTATAAAGAAGCCGTTTAATTCTCTTGATATATCGGAATTTCAATCTGGGGTATCCGCGCCGGAAGAGGCTGGATATGCGGTGAAAATTCGGCTCTATACAACGGCGTGGAACGTTCCGGGCGGCATGATTCACTACGACAATTTGGCCGTAGGCGAGATCGACTAATATATATTTATTGAGCGGGCATATTATTCTGACGATGCCGTTGGCTCGGTCTTGCTGAACCAGACTGTGACGAATACGAATGCGAGGATAAAAATTATGACGCCTGATGTTCGATTCAGCCCCATTCCCAAGACGCTACTGACGTTCATCAATGTGTCTATGGTACCCGTGCGCACACGTCGGGGTGAAACTCGTTATCTCTGCGCCACCTGGGGCGGAGCGATACATCTCTTTGATGCCGAGGGACATGCGCAGGTCATCCCTTATCCCGAAGGCGGGCTAGGTTCATACTCCTTTACGCCGGCTGTGGAGAATGGTTTTGCCTGGGCCATTCACACCGGCGGCATTATCACCCGTATTGATGTAGACAAGGGCGAATACGACTTTGTCCAGCCCATACCGCTGAAGGTAATCAACTGGGGCGCCGCCATCACTTCGGACGGTTTTCTGGTCTGCGAGAGCTCGGGCAATCCGGTACAGGGGGAGGTGATGGTCTATGATACAAAGAAGCGCTGTGTCGCGAACATGTTCGCTCCAGTCAGCCAACACGGCAATCTCTATTGCCATAACCCGCGCGCCGCTTCCGACGGATGCGTGGTGCTCCCAATCGGAGTCCCCGGCGCCGAGTTGATCCGCCTCGACCCGCGCACGGGAATGCGCCAAAGTTTTCAGCCCTCCGCCGTCAAGGGCGGGTTCAGCCAGTCGCTGACGTTCCTGCCTGATGGACGGCTCGCCTTTCCGCACAATGAACGGATCGATACGGTCTCCTATCCCGATTGCCGTGACACCGAGCCCCTGCCTTATCCCGACCCGCGCCCGGCCGGATGGCAGACGTTTCGCGATTACGGGGACGGGCGCCTCTTCGCCTATCATACCGATGGCGGCCCGCTATATGTCATTGCTGACAACTGCCGGTGGCGAAAGTACCTCGAACAATTCTGCCCCAGGCTGGGAAATATCACCTCGGCAATGTTCTGTGCCCTTCCCCGGCGACGATTGCTGGGGTTAAGTCTGTTCGGCCAACTTGTGCGGTATGAAACGGATGGATCGGCCAAGCTCATCACCCAACTCGACAACTATGGCTATCAACACGTCCAGTATCTTCAGCCGACGGATGGAGCTCTGGTGTTTACAACCACGTTCATCAATATGTCGTTTCAGCAGGTGGATACCTCCTCAGGCAAAGGCCGCAATATCCATCCCTGCCAGTTTCATGGCGGACAGGTGGCCGGTACGGCCTGGCATGACGGCAAGTTGTGGCTCGCCTGCTATAGCGGCGCCGAAATTTCCGTGTATGACCCCAAGCTCGGCGGCGAATGGCCTCAAAACCCGCGTCATGTCCTCGACATCGGTAAGGAACAAATGCGTCCGTGTGGCATGGTCAGCGACGGACATGATATCTGGACCGTTACCCATGCGCAATACGGCAAGCTGGGCGGTGCGCTTGTCCGGGTGGACCCCCGGACCGAGACCTGCAAGGTCTGGCGCAATCTTGTGCCCGACCATAATCCCTCAGGCCTGCGCGTGGATAAGGAACGCCGGCGGGTCTATGTCGGTACGGACATTAATGCCGACTGCAATAGTGCCCCGCCGGCAAAAAAACCTGCCGCGCTCATTGCTTTTGACATGGACCGCGAAGTTCCCGCCTGGATCGTGCGGCCATCTCCGGGTGCTGGCAAGATCATTGTCTTGGCGTTGCCTTTGCCCGATTTCGTTCTGATCGCAACCAATGATCCGGGATTTCCCGGCGCGCTGATTCTGCTCGATGCAGCGACCGGGGAAATACGGCGCTGGTTTGATCCGAAGCTGCCGAAAGAGTGGACCACCAGTTGGGTGTTCCTGGTCGGCGGCGATGGCCGGCTTTACACGGCCTCCTCCGCCGGGCTTTTCCGGTATGACCTTGAGCGTGGGCCGGGGGAAGCGATCATAGATGGCCCTGTGTCGATTCCGGCCGTACGGGGCAGGGATCTTTTTTTCATTCGCGGGCATGAGATCGCCGTTGCCAAAAACGTCTTTGATATGCCTTGATCTTTGCCGGCCTGTCCCCATTACCTCTTGGCTTATCGCAGCGGCGCGGCCTTCAGAATCAGCTGCGCGATCCGGCGGGCGGCCTGGTCGATTGCCCGGGAATGCGTCAAGCTGAAATCTGTCGGCCCGGGCTGAATGCCCAGAATTATGATGTTACATGGCAGCGCGCGCCGCATGTAGCCGGCCAGGATGCTTAGCGGCAGTATGTGGGAGGAGCATGACATTCCATCGACGGCTTTCGAATCGATCAGCGTCGCGGCCCCAGGTTTCAATCCCAATTCGGCTGCATCCACCATTAGAATGTGCGAAGGTTGGAACCGCACAATTTCGCCCGTCAGGTTTTCCGGCGCAGTGCCGCCATTGAACAGGCATACGGTTCTTGGCCGGGAGCGCACCAGGGACCTCTGTAATTCGCGGAGGACCAGAAGTCCGGCAATATCATCACCGCGCAGATCGGAGCCAATCCCGAGGACGGCCAGACTACGCGCCGGCCGCAGGGTGGCTCGTAGCAGCGCTTTCAGCGATGGCCGCCGGGGCGGCCGAGGGCATGGGCTCGGCATGGAAAGTCACTTTCAGTTTACCGCGTTTGAGTTGGGCAAGTTCGAATTCGACGGTGGCTTCCAAGGCTTTTTTGGGGCAAGTATCCACACACTGGGCACAATAAACGCACTTGTCGAGGTCGAATTCGGCCTGGAACTGCTTGTCGCCGACCTTGGTAATCGTAATTGCATTGGTCGGGCAATCCCGCATGCACAATTTACATCCGATGCACCGGGATGAGATAAACTTGATCTTGCCGCGGAACCGGTCGGGCATTTGGACATGAACGTATGGGTAAAGTATGGTCGCCGGTTTGAGGAAAAGGGATTTCAGGACTTCACGGACCATTTTGCCTGGTTTGATCATGATCAGAGCACTCCGCTGAGGATCAGGTTAATGAGGAGTTGGAGCAGGGCGGCCGGGGCCACAACTTTCCAGCAGAAGATCGTCATCTGTTCGATTCTCAGCCGCGCCAAGACCGTTCGCAGTAGCGCCAGCAGAGCGATGATGATCAGCACTTTGAATACGTAAATAACGAATCCCCATGCAGGGCCAAGCCCGAATCCAAATGGCAGGAAGACGGCGGCAACCAGGGATGCGCAGACGACCGCTTCGATATCAATGGCCATGCGGAACATAGCCAATAATCGTCCGCTGTATTCCGTGAACGTGCCGCCGACAATCTCGGTTTCGGCCTCGGGAATGTCGAACGGAACCCGCTCCAACTTGCCCTGAATCGCGATGAGCGCCACGATAAAGCCGATAATGTTGAATCCGGCATAGGCGGGATGCACCTGATAAAACACGGTCATCTCGCTGAGGGACCAGGTTCCCGCAAGCAGGGCGGGAGCAAGGACTGCCATGAACAGCGGCACTTCATAGGCGAAAAGCTGGGTCAGGGTGCGCGTTGCGCCGATCATGGCAAAAAGGGATGTGGAATGCCATCCGGCCAGGAAAAACGCCAGGGTGGGGAGCGTGAGCAGGTAGATTACGACAATCAAGTCTCCGTTGAATGCAAACAGCGAATGTGTGCCCCACAGGGGAATATAAAAAAAGGCCGTGACCACCGCGGTTAGAGCAAATACCGGCATCAGGCGGAACATGACGGGATCCGCCTCCTCCGGAATGATTTCTTCCTTGGCCGCAAGCTTGATGAAGTCGGCGAACGGCTGGAACCAGGGAGGACCGATCCGGTTCTGCATCCGGGCGTAGAGCTTGCGATCCACGAATTCCATGGCCAACCCGAAAAGGCTCAGGAACAGGAATCCCGGGAAGATCAACAGATTAAACAATGATAAAATCATAATAACTGCTCCGCGAGAAAGACAGAATCCAGTAGTCAGAATTCAGAATGGCAAACGAACAATCCTTAGATTCATTCTAAAAACAGAATTTTGTCTTCTGAGTTTCTGACCGATTACGAATCAAATTTTCATTCGCCGGCTCATCTTCGCATTCAAGTCGGCAAAATCCACGCCTTGTTTCCGATACCATTCCAGACTTTGCGCGTGCAGGGCCTGCCAGGAGAGCGTTTCCTGCCGGCCATGGTCAGCGTGCTTGATCTGGACCATCCGGTCAGTGCAGGAGAAACACGGGTCGATGGCGGCGATGATTATCGGCACATCCGCCAGTCGGTTGTTTTCCATCATCTTGGCCACCGATTGCAGGTTGGCCAGTGTTGGCGCCCGGATCTTCACGCGCTCGGCCTTATCCGTGCCGTTGGCCTTGACATAATGGACATCCTCGCCCCGCGGCGCCTCGTAACGGCTCAATGCTTCGCCCGCCGGCATCTTCCGGGGCGCCTTGACGGTGACGGGCCCCTCGGGAATTTTGGCGACAAGCTGGCGGATCATGCTGTAGGACTGCATTAATTCGCCCACGCGCACAAGGGTGCGCCCAAAGACGTCGTTGTGGGTGTCGGTGATGACCTTAAACTCGATATCTTTGTAGGCCAGATAGGGGTCATCCCGGCGGACGTCGGCATCAACGTTGGATGCGCGTCCGGTAGGCCCGACCGCGCCCAGTTTTACGGCATCCTCGTGCGAAAGGTAGCCCACGCCGGAGAGCCGTTTGATCAGCGTCATCTCTTGCGAGGCGACTTCGATGTAATATTTTGTGCGCTCTTCAAGCACATCCATGGTTTTCAGCAGGCCGTCCAGTTGTTCCTTGGAAATGTCCCGGCGCACGCCGCCAAAGGTATTGATCCCATAATTGACGCGGTTACCGGTAAGCGCCGCCAGAGTGTCCATGACCACCTCGCGGTCGCGCCAGGAATACATGAGCAGGGTATCGAAGCCGATTTCATGGCCGGCCACCCCCAGCCAGAGCAAATGGCTGTGCATGCGTTCCAGCTCGGAAACTATGGTGCGGATATAAAGGGCACGCGGCGGCACTGCCAACCCGGCAATTTCCTCCACGGCCTGGATAAAACAGGTTGAATGCGAATGGGAACAGATGCCGCAGACCCGTTCGACCAGGTACATGGCCTGGATGTAAGTGCGCTCCTCGCAGGCTTTCTCGATGCCGCGATGATTGTAGCCCAGGCGCATATCCATGCTGATGATGGTTTCACCGTTCAGCGTGATGCTGAAACTTTCCGGCTCTTTCAAAGCCGGGTGCTGCGGGCCGATCGGAATTTTGATGTTAGCCATGGTTTCCTCGCATTCCAATAAACAGCAATTTCAATCCCGCCGGGTCATGAAACCAGGCCTACAAAAAACACTGCAGGCCCGGTATCCTCACCGAGCAAATAAATTCGCGATTCTCCCGCCTATTTAACGCCGTCCAGCATCCCGACCTTCCAATCCTTGCGAAGCGGATATTGGCCGTCCGGCCAGCCTTCGGGCAGGGGATAGCGATTGCCTGCCGGCAAGCCTTCTACACGCGCGCCCAGCAGATCAACCAACTCGCGCTCGTAGCTCACGCCGTCCGGAAAAATGTCCGTAATCGTTTGCAGCACCGGGGCGGCCTTCGGCACGCGCGTTTCCAGGCTGATAACGGTGCCGTCTGCGTGCGCCACGTGATAAATAAATGCCAGCGATTCGCCTTCGTCCAGTCCTGTGATCGTGCACAGGTGCCGGAATTTCAGGCCGTTCACTACGTGCTCCAATACCTGGCGGAACTGGGCGTAGGGCACTTCAAGAAAAACACGGCGTGCGCGCGGCACGCTGATCCGCTCCGTGTCTAATCCGAACTTTTCCGCCAGCTCTTTTTTGGCTTTATTTGCGTTAATCATGTAGATTTTGCCGTTGTTGTGGTTTCCGGCAGCGTTGCCGCCGGTTTTGGGTCCAGACTGGACAGCAATTTGACGACCCCGTCAATAATTGCCTCGGGCCGCGCCGGGCATCCCGGGATGTAAGCCGAAACCGGCAGCACGGCATCGATGCCGCCCTTGACATTGTAGCAGCCCTGGAATACACCTCCGGAACAGGCGCAGGTGCCCACTGCGACGACAAATTTCGGCTCCGGCATCTGTTCGTAGATCCGGACCAGGCGGTCCTGGATCTGGCGGGTCACGGGCCCGGAGCACAGCAGGACATCCGCGTGCCGGGGCGTGCCTTTCAACAGAATGCCGAACCTTTCAATATCGAAGCGCGGCGTCAGCGCGGCCACGATCTCAATGTCACAGGCATTGCAGGCGCCGGTGTTGAAATGAATGACCCAAGGCGACTTGATCCGGGCCCAGGTAATTAATTTTTGTAGCCACTTCATGAAAGCCTATCTCCTGAACAGAATGAACAATCCGATGGATGAACAGAGCAAATAACCCGCGGCTATCTGGACGGCCGACCAGTCGCCCGCCGGCGCCGTTGCCACCACAAGGGCCAGCACGTGCATGATCGTAAAGAAAAACGCGAAAGGGAAAAACTGGCTATAGTTGGGCTGGCCCCGGTTTTCCTTCATGCTCTCACCGCAGGCGTAGGCCTTGCGCTTGCCGCCAATGGCTCCGCCCTTGGCGGGGCAGGAGAAAATTGACAGGCTCCACAGCAGAATCAACGCCCCGGCCAGCATCAGCAGAAAGGCGATTGGCGGCCATAACAACCAGTGACTCATAAATTCGTTCCTAAAATTTCATGTTCCAAAATCCAAAGTCCAAATAAATTCCAATTATATTTCCGCATTTCCTTGGAATTTGGTGCTTGGTATTTGGAATTTAATTTGATGCTACCCCTTCAAATTTCTCAGCATCCTGACATCCAGTGATTGATTGTGCCGTTGGGCACCGATGACAATGCCGGCGGCCACGGCGATGACCACAACTTCAATCACGATCAGCGTGATGATCATGGTCTGGGCCAGCGCCATGTGGCCGGTGATATGCCCGGCCAGCGCAATCAACAGGGTCACGGACTTGGTCAGCAGTTCCAGGCCGATAAGGATCCGGATCAGGTTGCGGCTGAAAAGGAGGCAATAGAGCGCAGCGACCGCAAGCAATACGGTGAAAATGATGCCCGCGGAGAACAGGGCTTGTGTATAAGCCATCATGCGGGGGTTCCTTCCTTGGTATCGGGCCGATCCTTGTCCGTCGTCCGTCGTCCGGCATCCGGCGTCCGTGGTATTTCCCCCTTAGTGTCGGGATGGTCCTTGAACAAGATCACGACGCCGAACACGCCGGCCAGAATAACGAGGATCTGGCCCACGAGGTCGATGCGTCTGATATTCCAGAACACTTGGCGCACATCCCTTTCAACGTCCGCCGCCGGCAGCGGCAGATCCAGGTGCGGATGCATAACATAAAGGCCCCAGGCGACCGCCACGATAATAACCGGCAGAAGAATAAACCGCTTTACGCGGCTGTGGTCGCGTGCCCGCGCTTCTGTGCCCGTCAGCGGCTTGGTCAGGCTTATGGCGCTGATGAATACGACGGTAATCAGGCCCGCACAGACGGAAAGCTCGAACACGCCGGCCAGGGGCGCGGCCATAAGGAACAGCAAAAGCGACAGGATCGCGCTGGTAATGGCCAATCCAATGGCCGACTTCAGCAGGTTGAGCGTCATAACCGTCCAGATCCCCGCCAGCAGGAGAAGCATTAATAGCGCTATATAAACAATGCCAAACGTCATAATAGACTCCGGATAGGAAGCAGGAACGTTTCAAACAACCAGGGAATGCCGATGCCGACGCCAATCGTAATTGCCGCCAGCACGCAGGCCGGAATCAAAATCCACACATTGGCTTCCTTGAGGTTTTCAAAGCCCGCGGCCAGCTTCCCGAAAAATACGCGCCGCTGCATGGAGAGGAAATACGCCAAAGTCAGCAGGCTGGCCAGTATGGCGAGGACAGCATAGGCGATATGGCCGGACTGCCACAAGGCCACGATGATGATCAACTTGCTCCAGAATCCCGCCAGGGGCGGAATACCCGCTGTGGATAAAAACGCGATTATCGAGGTACAACCGGTTACCGGCATTTTCTCGGCGATGCCGCCCATCCGGTTCATGTCGCGGGTGCCCGTTTGCTGTTCCACTGCGGCTGCGTTCACGAACAGGAGCGACTTGAAAATGGCATGGTTGAACAAATGGAAGATTGAGCCGGCAAGGCCGAGTATGGTCCCGGCGCCTAAGCCCAGCACCATGTAGCCGACCTGGCTGATGCTGGAGTAGGCCAACATGCGCTTGAAATCGCTTTGCCCGAGGGCTGCCAGCGCTCCGACCAACATCGAGGCGGCGCCGATAAGCAACAGCAGGTTCTCAAGGGTATCACTAAACCCGATGACGGAAAGCACTATCCGGATCAGCGTGTATACGCCTGTAGTCTTGGTAACAATGCCGGCCAGCAGGACGGAAACCGCCGCCGGCGCCGCCGAGTAGGCGTCCGGCAACCAGCCGTGGAACGGGATCAGGCCGCCCTTGATAAACAGCCCGACGACCAGCATGGCTACAGCCGCCAGGACAATGTGGCTGTCGGATGAGGCGCTCATTGCCAGCTTGATGTTTGCATAAGACAGGTCGCCGGCGGTGAGCATCAGCAGGGCAATGGCCGCTAAGATCAGGGCGGTAGCCACGGCGGACATGACCAGGTACTTGAATGCGCCTTCAAACGCGTCCCGGCCTTTTTCGGCTACAATCAGGATATAGGACGCCACGGCCGTGATTTCCAAGAACACGTATAACGAGAACAGGTCGTTGGCAAGCACCACGCCATTCATCCCGGTCAGAGCCAGGATCAGGAGATTGATAACCAGGAACCGTTTATGACTGCAGGCCCCGGGCTTCACAGGTTCCAACAGATCATGGATGGAATAGCGGCAGACCAGCAGCGCACTGGCGCCCACGATGGCAATGGCTAGGAACATGACCAGCGAGAGATAATCCAGCGATGGCGCGAACAGGAACAGGCGGCCAAGCCACAGGGGCGGTGCTTCCCAGAAAAAGGACGGGGAATGAAGGACCAAGAAGAACTGGATCAGGCACAAGATCAGGCCGACCCAGAGAGCCAGCCGGTTCATCAGGCGCATCCACGGCAGATTCAGGACCAGCAAGGCCAGCAAAGGAACGATGATGAGCAACACGGGCACGTTCAGATTCCTCCCATAATCAGCGCAATAATTACAATAAGGCCTGCCAATGACCACGACAGGTAGGCGAGTAAACTGCCCGTATGGGCTTTCCGTATACCGCTGGTGAACGCATACGTCACTTTCACGGCTACGGTATCATAAAGGTAATCAATACCCCGATCCACACCCCAGGCGATCCTGGCGATGACGCGGACAATCTTCAAGCCGATTTCGTAAGGATCGAACAAGCGCCGTTCGGCCTTGTCGTAGAGCGGGTGCAATACCGGGGCGTAATGAATGTGATCAGCGGCGCCCAGTCCGTTACCGGCACGTTTCGCGCCCCAGATATGATTCAGAAACGCGCCAATCAGGACAAGGACCGTCAGCAGGACGAGGGTCACACTGAAGTGCCAGCCGGCGAAGGTGTGTCCTTCCAGGCGCGCTTCGCCGAGAATCGGCTGGATCAGGTTATTCAGCGGCAGGGCGTTCCATAATCCGAAAACCAAGCAAAGTACGGCAATAATAATCATGGGAATCAGCATCGCTGCCGGCGCTTCCTGGACCTTGGAATGGTTGGCGGCGGGCTTGCCGAGGTAGGCCGCATGGCCGAGTTTAAGGAAGGAGGCCGCCGTCAAGAAGGAGCCTAGCAGGGCGGCTGCGTAATACAGCCAATGCCGTTCCAGGGCGCCATCATAAATCAGCTCCTTGGAGATGAACCCGTTGAAGGGCGGGACGCCGGAAATGGATGCGGCCGCCACGACAAAGCAGATAAAGGTCACCGGCATTTGCGCGCGCAGCCCGCCGAGTTTGGCCAGATCGGTGGTGCCGGCCTGCTTTTCCACGGCGCCGCCCGAGAGAAACAGGCAGCTTTTGTACATTGCGTGGTTGATCATGTGGAACAAGCCGCCAACGATGCCCACCGGTACTGCCGTGCCGATACCCAGGATCATGTAGCCGACCTGGCTGATGGCATGGAACGAGAGCAACCGCTTGTAGTCCCGCTGGATCAGGGCCATCATGACGGCCAGGAGAATCGTGATGCAGCCGATGACCATCAGCAATGGCGAAAGCCATGACCGGGGATTCAAAACAAAGAGATCCAGCGATATGCGGGCCAGGAAATAGATGCCCAACAGTTTTTCCAGGGCCGCGGGTACCAGCGCCATGAAGGGCAGGGGAGCATCCACGGCGGCATCCGGTATCCAGCTGTGGAAGGGCATGGCCCCGGCCTTGGCAATGGCTCCGATCATCAGGAAAACAAAGGCCACACTGCTCCACGTATCCAACGGCAGATGAATTTGGGACATCGTCATGGTGCCCGCCATATAAATGGTCATCCCGATTCCAACCATCATACAGAGATCGGCGACACCCGAAATGATGAACGCCTTGACCGCCGTCTTGAATGCCTGGGGTTGGCCGATGATGATCATGCCGAACAGGGTGAGGAGCAGGCTTTCCCAGAAAAAGAGCATGACAATCAGGTTGTCGGCCAGGACGGCGCCGTTGACCATTCCCAACGTTAACAGAAAATACGCGTAATACTGGTTCAGGAAACGCCGGTCGTTCATGAAGGCCGTGGAATACAGCGAGATCAGGAACCCGAATCCCGCCGCTGCCAGCATAATGAAACCGCTGAAGTGATAAAGCTTCAGGGAAAATTCAAAGCCAAACGCGCCCCAGGGCAGGGTCAGGCTGGCTTCCTTCCCAAACAGATAGGTTGCGATTGCCAGATGGGCCGCTGTAACCGCAGTGCAGAACCAGGCGCAAGCCTTGCCTTGTTCGCGCCGGAACAGCAGGGCAATAATCCCCGCGGCGAGGGGAAGCGCAATTGGTTCGAATATAAAATTGATACTCATTGGCAACTGCTCAAAAGACATTTTTACCACGGATATCACGGATAGCACTGATATCAGCCCAACTATCAGATCGTTTAATTATCTACATCTCTTTCTGTTATCCGTGTAATCAGCGGCGAGTAGTTTCCACTCATTAAATTAATCCCAGCATCTGGTGCACGGCGGTTTGAACAAGCTGTGACGGAAAATTGATGAACAAGCCGCTGATAATTGACAACACGCCCAGAAAGGCAACGCTGAAGACCATGCTCGGCGAGCCTTCGGCCGGCCGGAATCCCGGCGCCAGCTTCGATTCACCCAGAAACACGAGTGTAAACGCGCGGAGCAGATAAATGATTGTCAGGAATGCGCCGACAAGGAATGTCAGGGTGATGACGATATTTCCACTGGTTACCGCGCCGGTGATGACCATATACTTGCTGAAGAACCCGCCCATCGGCGGGATGCCCATGACCGAAAACGCGCAGAGCAGGAACGCGACGGCGGTTACGGGCATCGTGGTGATCAGGCCGCCCATTTTGGTGATATCCTTGGTTTTAGCGTTCTGCTCGACAATGCCGGCGCACAGGAACAGGCCGCCTTTGGCAATCCCGTGCATGAGGATGTAGAGCAAGCCTCCGGCGATGCCGATTTCGTTGCCGATGGAAAGGCCCAGGAAGATGAATCCGATTTGACTGATCGTAGAATAAGCGATCAGACGTTTCAGGTTAGTCTCGATCAGGGCGGCGCCGGCCGAAACGAGTGCGCTAATCGCCGCGATTGCCGGAACCACAGTGTGCCAGATTGGCTCGATCTCCATGCCGGTGAGGAACAACCGGGCATATACATATACGCCGATTTTTACCAATACAGCCGCATGCAGAAGCGCCGTCACCGGCGATGGCGCTACACCGGCATCCGGCAGCCAGGTATGCAGAGGCACCGTGGCTGACTTGGATAGAATACCGAACAAGATCAGCACCACGGCGATATTGGCGATCGGCCGGCCATGAAGGGCCTTTTGAATTTGATCCAGGTCAAAGGAGCCCGTTTGATTGTAAATGATGATGAAGCCCAGAAGCATTACCAGGGCGCCGCCCACGGTGACGAGGAAGGCTTTGTCAGCTTTGAGCACATAGCTCTTTTCCCGGAAGAAGCCGATTAGCCGCCAGCAGGCAAAAGCCGTGATTTCCCAGAACAGGTAAAGGATAAGCAGGTTTCGGGCGAAAATCAGTCCCATCATGGCGCCCAGGAAAAGGACCACCATGAAATAATATTCATTGCGCCAGGGATAGTGGCTGATGTAGCCGAAGGAATACAGGACAATGACGGCGCCTACCAGGGAGGAGACGATAGCCATGAACACGGCCAGGGTGTCGGCGTAAAAGAGCGTAAATCCGGCCAATTGCACCGAGACTGTCAGTCCGGCGGTGACAAGCGGGATTAGCATGGCTGCCATGCAAAGCGAAGTCAGCACTAAAATCAGCGATAGCCAGTTGCGTGTTCGCTCCGACCACCGGCCGATCAACGGCAGCAGCAAGGAACCGAGCAGCGGCGCCAACACGGCCAATGAAAGTATGCATTCGAATTTCATGAAATCATGATGAAAAAATAAATTAACAACTTAATCCGGCAGATGGGAAGCAAAAATATAGCGCGATAATTAAAAAAATCAATGCAAAAAACAATTTTTTTTCGTAACTCGATGCATAGGAATTTCAATCCGTCTTTGTTGTCATTCCGAGCGCAGCGAGGAATCTCGCCGCGAGAGCTCCTTCACTGCGTTCAGGATGACAATCTCTTGGCTGATTCACCCCCGGGAAAAGACCTGCCCCGAATCTGTTGATTCCGCGGCACACCATTCCGGTCATTCATATCTCAGGCAGTCGACCGGATTCATTTTGGCGGCTTGAATAGCGGGAGCGATGCCGAAAACGACGCCTACCAGCCAGGAAAACATCAAGGCAATGATAATAGAGGAGGGGGTAAACACTCCCGGCCATTCAGTCAAGCGTGACAACAGCGGCACGGCGACCATGCCCAGGAGACAGCCCAGGATACCGCCGCCGGTGGAGAGCACCACGGTTTCCGAGAGAAACTGCAGGAGGATGTCCCGGCGCGACGCCCCCAGGGCGCGCCGGATCCCGATTTCCTCGATGCGTTCCATCACAATTGCCAGCATGATGTTCATGATGCCAATGCCGCCGATGACCAGCGAAATGGCTGCGATCACGATCAAGACCAGGTCGAAGGTCCGTTGCGTCTGCTGTTTGAGCCGGAGTTTGGCCAGCGGTACGGTTATCGTGAAATCGTTCATCTCATGATTCTTCTTCAGCAACCTCTCCACCACGGCAGCCGCCTCCGGGATCATGTTTTCATCCTTCAGGTGAATAACCATCCGCCCGATTTCATTGATGGAGTATTCGGACGTTCCGGCTTCATCCTCAGCCGTTATTGTGCCAAACAGTTCTTTAGCGGTGTTGTAGGGCAGGAATACCCGGCCCATGCCTTCGCCGGATGGCATCCGGATCACGCCGATCACTTGAAAATATTTCCCGCCAATCCGAATCGTTTTTCCCAGCGCGCCGCCGATCGCTGGAATGCGCATGGCCGCTTCTTCTGTGATCACCGCCACCCGGTGACGATCCCGGTTGTCCACCTCGGTGAGCACGTATCCTTCCTGAACGTCCACCGGAAACA
Source organism: Kiritimatiellia bacterium (assembly GCA_028718125.1). GTDB lineage: Bacteria > Verrucomicrobiota > Kiritimatiellia > JAAZAB01 > JAAZAB01 > VSJD01. The sequence goes on along the minus strand of JAQUMN010000010.1, from coordinate 32,994 downwards.
CGTTAAAATATTCGGGGTCCACTCCCAGGAGGGCGACATCGAGGCGCGTGCTCTGGTAGTAAATCTGCTTTTTCACCAGATGGCCCACCAGAATGGTGGTCGAAGGAAAAAGGAACTTGACCTGTTCCACGTCGCGCGGCGTCAAGCCATAACGAAAGGCGCCCTGATTATCCCCGGACTCGCGCGGCACGTTGGCGGCGGACGGCTTTTCAGAATCAACGATGATGTTATGAAGCCCCAAGCCTCCAATATCCTTGAGCACCTTTTGCTGGGCGCCTTCGCCGATCGCCATCATGGCAATCACCGAGCCCACGCCGATGACGATCCCCAGCAGGCTGAGGAACGATCGCACCTTGTGGCGCAGGAGATTCCGGGCGCCTTCGCGCGCCAGTTCATAGATCCAAATAATACGGCTCATGCGAGCGCCTCCTCATGAAGCACACCGTCCGATATTCGAACGATTCGAGGAAATCTCCGGGCGATTGCCAGGTCATGCGTGATCATGACAATGGTTTTTCCCTGGCCGTGCAGCTGTTCGAAAATAGCCAGGATTTCCGCGCCGTTTTTGGAGTCCAGGTTGCCCGTGGGCTCATCGGCCAGGATCAGCTTGGGCTCGGTGACCAGAGCCCGTGCGATTGCCACGCGTTGTCTCTCGCCGCCCGACAGCTCCGCGGGCAAATGTTTCATGCGATGCGCCAGATTTACTTTTTCGATTTGCGCCCTTGCCCGGTCATGGCGTTCCCAGGGTTCCAGGCCCTGATAGTAGAGCGGCAGTTCCACGTTTTCGCGCACCGAGAGATGGGAAACCAGGTGATAGGTTTGGAAAACGAAGCCGATGGATCGGCCCCGCAGCGCGGACAATTCTGTGTCCGTCAGCAGGGCCGTGTCCCGGCCTTCGAAGAGCACCTGGCCCTGCGTGGGCGTATCCAGCAGTCCAAGCAAATACAACAGCGTGGACTTGCCGGAGCCGGAAGGCCCCAGAATCCCGACATATTCGTTGCGTGAAATAGTCAACGTGGCATTCTGCAAGGCCCGGACGCCTGTTCCCAAAAAATAGGTTTTGGTCACATCCAGCAGTTTGATCATGGCTTACTTCTTTTCATCCGCTATATCCGGCCGCGTCAGGAAAACGCGTCGACCGGGTTCGACCCCGCTCAGGATTTCCACATCCTGGACCGAGGCTTTGCCGAGCCGAACCTCGATCCCGTCCTTTCCGCTGCCTTTTACCGGATAAACCAGATAACGATCCCCTTCGCTAAAAACCGCGGGAATGGGCAGGAAAACCGCGGAGGAAATTGTGTCAGTGACAATCTCTGCTTCGCACGAAAGCCCGGTTTTCAAATCCTTGCCGTCAGCGATGGCAATCTCGATTTTAAACTGGTTCCCGCTTATCCAATTCTCCCGGCTGGCCACTTCCGGCACGGTGATTACTTCGCCATGCAATATGGCGCCGTGGATCGCTTCCACGGTAATGTTCGCTTTTTGACCGACTTTAACCTTGGCGATATCCGCCTCCAAAATGGGCACCACGGCCTTCATCGCCGACATATCGGGAATATTCAGGAGGGTTTGTCCGTTATTCGCGTTCCCGCCAACCTGGATATTACGGCGGCTCCACCACTCGTCCGGATCGCCATAATTGACCAGGCCGTCCACCGGCGCCTTGATCTCATAATTGTTGCGGTCTTCACGTGCCATGTTGAGATCCTTCTCCGCGCGATCCAGGTTCATCTTCGCCACGTCCACGTCTTTCATCTTGCTCTGCAATTGCGTTTCGCTTTGCTTGCGCACCTTCTCTAAGTTCGCTTTTGCGCTTTCCAGCGCGCCGCGCTTGGCGGACAACTTCACGGGTTGGCCGAATTGCTCGAGCGCATGCATTTTCATGTTGCTCGTTTCTACGGTGCCCCTCGATTTTTCAAGCAACATCCTCCATTCCTCGAGCTCGTTCCGGGTGGCAAAACCCTCTTTAAAAAGGCCCTGGCCGTCTTTATACGTAACCTCGGCCCGATCCAGTTCGCTTTGTGCCGTCTGCAGGTTTAGTTCCGAATCCAGCATTTCCACCGGGCCATCGCCCTGCTGAAATTGTTCCAGTTCCAGCTCGGCCGCCTTCGACTTCTGCTGCGCCTCCGCCAAATTGGCGACATTGTCCATCTGCTGAATTTCCAGGGCTGCCCGGGCGGCATAGAGCTTATTCGTTGCATCCAGGGCCGCGGCTTCCTTGGCGGTAATATCGCGATCAATATCATCTGTATTCAAGCGCGCCACCACTTCGTCTTTGGCCACCCGTGTTCCCTCCGGCTTCAGAAACGTGATCGCCGCTTGCCGCTTGATCTTAAGCCTGATTTTATTGGGATTGACGGCCTGGATGGTTCCTGAACCTTTGACCGTAATCACCAGGGGCCCTTTCTTAACTTCGGCTGTCAATGTCCGTTGCTGGCTCGAAGTGACCGGGCTCCTGTCCCGGGCCAGGCCCCAGATTAGCAGAAGCGTAACCAACACCCCGATCGCCGCTATAATTATTTTCTTCATGTTATCCCTTTGGCACGGGCAATTCGATAAAGGTTCCATCCGCGCTCACATCGAGCAGGCCGATATCCATCAACAACTGCACGCGCTCCTGTTCATACGTTGCCAGTGCCACGATATAGGCATTCTTGGCGGCCAATAATGTCTGCTGTGCCGTCACTACGCTGGAGTTATCCACTTTGCCTGTTTCGAACCGCATTTGGGTCGCGCGGACGTTCAGCGTTGAAATCCGAACGACTTCTTTCTGCATCCGGACCGTTTCGGCCTGTAATTGTAACTTGCGGAAGCTGTCAATGATCGCCACTTTGGTGGTATCGATCTTCTCGTCCAGCGCGCGCTGGGTCTCGTCCAGTAGTATCCGTTTGCGCCGCAGCATGTCCCGCTCGTTGCGTTTATCCAGCGGCAACGCCATGCTCACGCCGGCGGTCAACAAGCTCTCGTAATCCTGATTCACCGGCGATTGGTCGGAAGTGCCGTTTAAATTGGCCGTGCCCATCGCATCTATCTGCGGCAATAATGCGTTGCGCGCGATCCGCACATGGCGTTCCGCGTCGGCCACATTGTCGCGTGCGGTCATCAGGTCCAGGCGCAATTCGAGCGCCAGGCGGATGCAATTTTCCTCGTCCAACGTCACTTGTTTCAAATCCGGGATCGACCCCGCCAACTGAACGCCGGTATTGATCGGCAATCCCAGCTTGATCAGAAACTGGCTCGTACTCGTGGCAAGGTTGATTTCGGTGAACTCAAGGCTGTTACTGACCGTTAACTCATTTTGAATTGCCCGAAAGACGTCGTCGATCTTGCTCTTGCCCACCCTGAACATGGCTTCTGAGCGGCGGCGCAGGTAGATTGCCTGGCTTAGGTTGGTACCTGTGTTTGCCACATTAGCGCTTTGAATCAGCAAGCTGTAATAGGTTGCCATCGTATCAATCGCTAGTTCCTGGCGTTTCCTCACCAGGGAGCGGAGTTGATATAATAAATTCTGCTCGGCCTGGATGGCTAGGTTGTGACTGGCTTCATAGCCGGCGCCCTGCATGAGCGGCTGGGTCAGGGAAAGCGTGGCAAAATTGTTGTATCTGTCGGTGGCGCCGTTGGTGCCGCCGGATTGGTAAGCCGTTGCGCTGGAACCGGCATTGGCGGCAAGCGTGCCGCCATGGCGCAGCAATTGGCTGGCCTGCAGGTTCAGTGAACCTGCGGCATTGCGGGATGAGTTTTCCGGCCAGTTTAACACGTAGTCCAACGTGCCGGCATACTGGGGTCCGAATTGCCGGCGCGTGGCCAGGGTATCGAGTCCCTGGAAATACAGTTGTTCCCGCTGTGTCTGTAGCGTCCGGCTGAACCGGGCCGTCATGCGCAGCGCCACGTTCAAGTCCAGCTCAATACGGGCCGGCGCCTGGTTGGCGTCCTTGATTTGCGCAAAGGCATCTTCCACCGTATTGCTGCTTTCCACAACCGACTGGGCCTTATCCGAAACTGCCTCACGTACGATGTGGTCCACATAGCGGGATGACATGCATCCGCTTCCCAGCAGAGCCAAAGCGCCGGCCATCCCAATACAGGCTATCAGGTGATTTTTCATGGAATCAGCATCACCTTGTCAATTCACAAAAAGGTGTTTCCCTCTGGATCAGTCAAAATAATAGGCGCTTTGGCCTGTTCCGTCCTCCTCATTCCGGAGGGCGCTGGCGCAAGCGCAGGAAATAGAAGATCCCCAGCGCCGCCAGCGCCAGGACTGCGATCAGCAGGACTATTTTTGCCGCCGTGCGGGCGGCGGAAGATTTTTCAACCGGCTGAGTCTCTGACAAAGGCGGCGGATTGGTGACTTGCGGAGCGGTTACCGGTTTCTTCGGCATGAGCAGGAATCCCTTGGCCAGCAGTTCCGTCGCCTTGATATCCCGGAGCTTGCGATTGGAACTGCCCATAACCACGGCGATGACGCGGTCATCGCCCCGGCGGGCGGTGGCGATGATGGAATAGCCGGCGGCGGTAAAATATCCGGTTTTCATGCCGTCACAACCCACAACTTTGCCCATAAGATGATTGTGCGTTCGCATGATAAACGTATTATTGCGGAAACCCCGCTCGCGGGTTGAGGTGTAGCGCAAGGCGTCCGGATATTTCAATATTTCACGCGCAAGGCGCGTCAGGTCGCGGGGGGTGGTGACATCCGGTTTCTGGCCTGGTCCCGGCGGCAGGCCATGGATCGAATTAAATTCCGTGGATTTCATGCCCAGCGTGCGTGCGCGCTGGTTCATAAGCTCAACAAACCCGTCCTTGCTGCCCGCCACGTGAATGGCCAGGGCCGTGGCGGCATCGTTGGCCGATTGCACCATGAGGGCATACAACAGTTCGTCAATGGTGAATGTTTCGTTTTCCTTGAGATAAACCTGCGAGCCGCCGATTTTGGATGCTTCTGCCGTGATCAGCACTTTGTCCTGCAGGGTCAGGGTGCCGCCCTGGATCTTTTCAAGGATGACCAGAAGATTCATCAGTTTCAGTACGCTGGCGGGATAAGTCTTGGCGTCGGGATTGTCGGCCACCAGGATCTGGCCGCTCTCGGCGTCAATCACCATGGCGCCTATATAGGGGTCCCGGGCGATGGTTGTGCTCTGCTTGGCCCGGGCAAGGGTGGGCGTGCCTAAGGCCAATACCAGTGCGATCACAATTCCGCCCGCCAGGCTTCGCCGAAGGGCTACGCCCTGGCGTGCCAGTCCGCATCGAAATTTAGATTTCATGCCAAGGTGTCCTTTGTTATAGTGCCTTTGCAAACATAGTAATAAAGCGAGGAGGCGCTGCTTACCGGCCAACAGAACGCAGCCAGTTTCCAAGAAAAAAGTCCGGAGTCAAGTAGAAAGTGGAGGCGATACCTTCTCCGCCCAGGGCTGCGTCAAGAACGGTCTCGCGGGAGCTCGACCCTCCATGAATGCCAATATTTTCACGATATTGGTGGGCGGAAGAACGCGACGCCGCTGGTTTTGGCATGGATGACGCAGCCCTGCTTCTTGAGCCTGCACCCAGGCAGTTTCGGGTTGTCGTTAATAATAAATCCCCGCCATAGGCGGGTCCGCCTCAGGCGGAATAAATCAGAAATAACACATATGCCCATCCGTGAATATCAGGTTAATGATCCGACGCAGGGATGCGCCGCCTGCCGCCAGCCGTTTGAACGATTGGAGGGTATGCAAGCGGCGCCTCTCGATAAATGCCCCGTTTGCGGGGCGCCGGTCAGCCGCCTGATCTCGGCGCCCGCGGTAGGCGGGTCAAAAAGTTCGCTCGATCGCCGTGCCAGCCAGGCCGGCTTCCATAAGCTGAAACGCTTGGGGCATGGCGAATACGAAAAACAGTACTGAAGGAAACGTCCAACGTTCAGCATCGAATGAAAGCGTGGGGATAAAGAAGCGATAACAATGACGACTATTGAATTAGGTCTTCGGCAACTATTTAATGTGGGAGGCGCACTATGTGCGGCGAGGGTCGCGGCGCGTAGCGCCCCTCCTACCAAGATTGAAATTCCGGCTCTACACCAGAATTATGTGGGTCAACAGCGGAATTTTACCACGGAGGCGCGGAGACATGGAGGTAACCAGACGAGGCTTTGTCAAATTTGACATTAACCAGTGCGTTAATATCGAATTTGACAAAATTGGTTGTATATGAAGAAAGACGGGAGATTTAATCATAGTTTATTCAGTGGGCTCCTAATAACAACTGTGAGCAAACTGAGGCGCCGGTCATCCGGGGCGTCAGTTTGCGAGTCTTTGTGTTGGGTGGTCTATTCCGTGTCCTCCGTGCCTCATTGGTTAATCTGTCGACGGATTTGTTCGGATACCGAATCGCCATGGCATGTCCGTTAGCATAAATAACTTTACAGCAACATATTAAAACATTCATAGCAGATGCATTACCCATGAATTGTGAAGAGGAACCGAAATTCCTATGCATTGAACAAAGAACGAAGAACTAAGAACGAAAAACCATGCCTGATTTTAAATATCTATTCGGTCCCGTGCCTTCGCGCCGGTTCGGGCTTTCGCTGGGCGTGGATCTTGTGCCGCACAAGACCTGCACGCTGGACTGCATTTTCTGCGAGGTGGGGCCGACCACGCATCGGACGCTCTCCCGCAAGGAATACGTGCCCACCGAAGCGGTGCTGAAGGAACTGGCGGACTGGTTCGCGCTCAACCTGAAGGCTGACTTCATCACCGTAACCGGATCCGGAGAACCCACGCTTCACACGCGCTTCGGCGACGTCCTCGCCGCCATCCGCACCCAAGGGCGGGGGCGCCCCCACGCGGGGGTTCGGTCGGCCCTGCTCACCAACAGTACGCTGCTCCACCTGCCGGAGGTGCGTACGGCCGCCGCGCTGGCCGATGTGGTCAAGGTATCGCTTTCCGCCTGGGACCTGGCGTCATTCGCGGCCATTACCCGTCCGCATGCCGATTTGTCGTTCGACTGTTTGGTGGATGGATTACGGAAGTTCCGGCAGGATTTTTCCGGCGAATTATGGATGGAAGTGTTTATTGTGCCCGGCCTCAACGCCTTGCGTAGCCAAGTTGAGGCCATCGCCGCGCTGACCCGGACGATCCGGCCGGATCGCCTCCAGCTTAACACGGCCGTACGGCCCACGGCCCAGCAGAACGTGCCATCGCTCTCGGAATCGCAGTTGCACTCCCTGGCCGGGTGCTTTGCACCGGCGGCGGAAGTCATTGCGCGGTTTGTGCCCGGCGCCGCCCCGATGCACGACTTGCCTCGGCGAAGCGCTTTGGCGGAGCCGGGATCACGATCGGGATCGCGCCGCGCCGATAAAGCCGCCGTGCTGGCCATGCTCCAACGCCGGCCCTGCACGGCCGAAGATGTGGCGCACGCCTTTGCGCTCAGCCGGGAAGAGATCGAGACAATGGCGCGGGAACTGATCGCGGAACACGCCGTTCGAAAAGAAGTTCGCAACGGCGAAACGTATTATGTCGGAGGGTAGGAAGAGGGCGATGGATTGCATGTAGGCCCGGTGCTCACACCGGGCGATGCGCCGGGTAAGGGTACCCGGTCTTTTACAGATGAGGAATGACTTGGTATGGTATTGACCCCCCATAAAATACTTATAGTCATTCTGGTCATTCTGATCGGCTCATGCCTGTTTGATATTCTGGTCAACTGGCTCAATATTCGGCAGTTGACGACACGCCTGCCGGCGGATTTTGAGGGGTATTATGATGCCGCACGCTACCAGGCGGCCCAGGACTATCTGCGCGCCAACACCTGGTTTGCGATGATCAAAGCCGCCATTTTTACCACCCTGATCGTTGCTTTTATCCTGGCGGGCGGCTTTGCCCTGGTGGACCAGGCGGCGCGCCATTTCCAGACGGGAACGATTGTCACTGGCCTGATCTTTGCCGGCCTCCTGATGATCCCGATTTTTTTAATCCAACTCCCGTTTTCAGTCTACGAGACGTTTGTGATTGAGGAACGCTACGGATTCAACCGGATGACTGTCGGCACCTTTGTACTGGACTTGCTGAAAAGCGTGGCGTTGGCCGGTGTGCTGGGCGCCGTGGCCTTGGCGCTCGTTCTGTGGTTTTTTGAGAAAGCCGGGTCGTGGGCCTGGGTCTATGCCTGGCTGGGACTCTTTGGGTTTCAGTTGTTCCTGACATTTATTGCGCCGGTTGCCATCATGCCGCTTTTCAACAAGTTTGTTCCGCTGCCGCCGGGTGAATTGCGCCAGGCTATCGAAGCCTATGCCCGCTCGCAGGATTTCAAGATTCAGGGCGTATATACCATGGATGGTTCCAGGCGTTCCTCAAAGGCCAATGCCATGTTCACGGGGTTCGGCCGGTTCCGGCGGATCGTGCTCTACGACACTCTGATCCAAAAGCATACCGTGCCGGAATTAGTCAGCGTCCTGGCCCACGAGATCGGTCATTATCAACGCCGGCATATTTTGAAGTTTTTGCTGATTTCGCTGGTCAGTTCCGGCCTGATGTTCTTTGTCCTCTCCCTGATGATCCGCGCGCCTGCAATCTTCCAAGCATTTGGCGTGGCCAAACCTTCCGTTTACGCGGGGATCGTGTTTTTCGGTCTGCTCTATACGCCGATCGACATGACGCTTTCCGTCTTCAGCAATTGGGTGTCCCGCCAGTTTGAGTACGAGGCCGACGCGTTTGCCGTGACCAGCCTCAACCAGCCGGAGAGCATGATCGCGGCCTTGAAGAAGTTGAGCGTGGATAATCTTGTCAACCTGACGCCGCACCCGCTCAAGGTGTTTCTTGACTACAGCCACCCGCCGGTCCTCCGGCGCATCGCGGCCATTCGTCAGCGGGAGGAGGACAGACGACAGACGCCGGACCCCGATATGTAACCGGGTAATTCGGGATGGCGGCAACGAATCTGCTGTTGACTTTTTCCCGGGCCTATGGATCATGCCGTGAAACTTTAGGACAGATTAATCCTGTAACTTAAGGAGCTTAACAATGGACAAAGTCAGGAAAACTGCGGGTGACACGTCGTGGTTTATGCGCGACCGTTTCGGGATGTTCATCCACTGGGGGCTTTATGCCCAGCCGGCACGCCATGAGTGGGTCAAGCATAACGAGCAAATTCCGGACGAGCGCTACGATATGTATTTCCGGCATTTTGATCCCGATCTCTACAAGCCCGAGCTGTGGGCCAAGGCCGCGGCCGACGCGGGCATGAAATATTTTGTCATTACCACCAAGCACCATGAAGGCTTTTGCCTGTGGGACTCCAAGCTCACCGATTACAAGGCGCCGAATACGCCCGCCGGCCGCGATCTCCTGCGCCCGATGGTCCAGGCCTTCCGCGAAGAGAACCTGCGCGTCGGGTTTTATCACTCGCTGATTGACTGGCATCACCCCCATTATGTCATTGACCCGCATATTGGGCCTTATCGTAATCGCCCGGATCGCGCCCAGATGAACAAGGGGCGCGACCAGTCGAAATATGCTAAATATCTGCATGGCCAGGTGCGTGAACTACTGACCCAGTTCGGCAAAGTGGATATTCTCTGGTTCGATTTCAGCTATCCCAAGGAAGACGGCAGCGGTAAGGGGCACAAGGACTGGCAAAGCGAAAAATTATACGCCTTGGTCCGCAAGTTGGCTCCACACGTGATCCTGGACGACCGGCTGGATCTGCCGGATGCCTGGGACATCAAGACGCCCGAGCAGTTCCAGCCGCGGGAGTGGGTGCGGGTGAACGGTCAGCGGGTGGTCTGGGAAGCATGCCAGACATTTTCGGGCTCGTGGGGCTACCATCGCGATGAAACCAGTTGGAAGAGCGTTGATCAATTGGTGCAGATGCTGATCGATTCCGTCAGCAAGGGCGGGAACCTGTTGCTGAACGTCGGGCCGACCGGCCGTGGTGAATTTGATCAGCGCGCGCTGGATCGGCTGGCCGCCATGGGCGCATGGATGAAACGCCACAGCCGTTCCATTTACGGCTGCACGCAGGCGCCGGACGGATTCCAAACGCCTCAAGATTGCCGCCTGACCTATAACCCGCAGACGAACCGGCTTTACGTGCATGTTTTTGCCTGGCCGTTCATGCACCTGCACCTGGACGGATTCGCCGGCAAGGTGGAGTACGCCCAGCTTCTAAACGATGCATCCGAAGTTGCGATCAAAGGTCTGGCGGATTGGCAGGTCCACCAGTTGGATGCGAAGGCCCGGGAAAAAACGAAGAATTCAATGGTCCTGACGCTGCCGGTAAAAAAGCCGGATGTGACCGTGCCGGTGATCGAGCTGTTCTTGAAAAAGTAATTTTATCGTCAGCGGGGATTGTATGCCTGCGCAATACCCCAGTCAGTTCATCCCGCGCCGTCCGCTGTTGGGCTTGGCTGCGTGCTGTATCCTGGGGATCGCTTTCGGTGTTTGCGTCTCCGGTTTTGCGCCGCGCACTCTTTTCCTGTCAGCTGTATCGGCGCTAATGTTATCGTTGGCGGGGAATTGGGCGGAACGGTGCCTGCCGGTATTTGCGCCACCGTCGGCCTTCAGCCGTTTGTCATCCGCCTTCCGCCCTCTCCGGGCTGTTGTCTGGCGTCCGTCGTCTGGCGTCTGTTCCGCCCTCAGCCTGTTTTCACTGCACTTGGCGATTTTGTTGACTGCCTGGTTTACTGTGGCCCTGAGTCTGCATGCGCCCTCCGGCCGCGAGTTGGCGGCGCTAATGGATCAGCCGCGCGAAGGGGTGGAGCTATCCGGCGTTATCATGGATGATCCATTTTTGCGGGTGGCGAGGGATGGAACCAGGCGCACATGGGATTTCCCGCTGCGTGTGGAAGCGATCCACCGCCTATCGTCCTGGCAGACGGCGCGCGGCACGGTTCAGGTCAGCTTGCGCGATCAGCCGGGCAGCCGGTCGCCGCACTATGGCGAGCGCTGGCGCCTGGCCGGTGTGCTCGTGGATAACGCCCGCTTCCCGGATTTGCCTTCCTTCGCCAAGCTGCCCCGCGGCTTGCCGCGGGGAGCTTCGCGTCCCGTCCTAGAATGGATTAAGAACCGGCATTCCTTTGCTGCTGACCCGGCCTCCGGCGTTTGCCTGGCGGAAGATCAGGGCGTGCCGCTTAAGGCTTGGTGTTTACAGGGACGGCGGAAGGCGGCCAATTGCCTGACGCTGGGGATTGAGCATCGCCCTGAAGTCGTGGGGCTCTTGCAGGCTTTATTACTGGGTTATCGGCAGGAATTGCCGGACAAGCTCCGCAGCGATTTTATTGCTACGGGGACCTACCACATTTTCGCCATTTCCGGCCAGCACGTCGCCATTTTGGCCTTGTTCATCATCGTGGTGCTCCAGGCCCAGCGGGTATGCCGGGTGAAATGGTTCCTCTACGTGGCGCCGGTATTAATTGTCTTTACGCTCTCCACGGGATTGAGCTCCAGCGCCGTGCGTGGTTGTTTGATGGCGCTCCTGGTTTTCCTGGGCCCCTTGCTCCATCGCAAAACCGATTTGCCCTCCGCCATGGCCCTGGCGGCTATCCTGATTCTGGCCGTGGATCCGTTCCAACTGTTCGATTACGGATTTCTGCTGTCGTTCGGTGTAGTGGCCGGTCTGATTGTTTTCTGTCCGCCGATACTGAAATCGGTGGAGCCCTGGCTCATGCCGGACCCTTGGCGCCTGGAACCGGAACGTCCGTCCGTTCAGTTCTGGCGCAACATTGTACGCTTCGGTGCCCTATTGCTGGTCTCTTCCTTGGCGGCTTGGGCCGTTTCGACGCCGCTCATTGCCCGCTGGTTCAACCTGGTTTCGCCCGTGGCCTTGCTGGCCAACCTGATTGTCATTCCCGTCAGTACGTTGGTTCTGTTGGCCGGCTGCCTGGCGATTTTGTGCGGGTTATGCCTGCCGTGGCTGGGTGAAGTGTTTAACTTTGCCAACGTGGTGCTGGTCTCGTTCCTGCTCTTCGTAACCGATTTAATGGCCCGGATTCCATGGGGCCATTTCTTTGTGGCCTCGCCGCCGGTTTGGGCCGTGCTCGTGTGGTTTGGGAGCCTCCTGGCTTGGCTCCCGGGCTGGGGCCTGCATTCAGGCTGGGGCCGACACCTCGGCTGGGGCCGGCGTAGACTCTGGCTGCTGGGACCGGTTATTTTAGTCGTTGCTTTCCTCGGCAATGTGATCCTGAACTGGAACCGGGTGACTGCCGATATAATCAATATTGGTGAAATCCCCGTCTGTCTGATCAAGGCGCCGGGGACGGCTCCCATGCTGGTCCACGCCGGCTCGCGGTTCTATGGGCGGCGCGTGGCGCAAAAACTGCGGCAGCAGGGTGTCGATCGTTTATCCGCGCTGGTTCTGCCAGCGGCGGATGAACATCACGCCGGCGGGGCGCTGGATATATTGGCCACTTTCCGCGTCAAGGAAATCTGGTGCGTGACGACCAATTCACGTTCGCCCTTTTTCCAACAGGTACTCGCTACGGCGCGCGATCGCAGTGTTCCGGTCCGGGTGCTTTCCAATGGTGCATGGGGTGCCTGGCGCGGTAACATAGACTGTCAATATCAAGCCGGTTCCAACAAGTTTCTGGTTAAATGCAGTGATACCGCCATAAAGATTGCCTGGGGCCGAAACCTCGGCAGGGGCCTGCACCCAGGCCGGGGTAGGGCTATGCCCGGTCAGGACTCTCCTGATATGGTGACGGTTGAGCACCAAACTCCGCCCGGCATGCCGCTAACTTTGCACATCCGATGCGTGGAGCCGGGCGAGGTGATGCCGGACACCGGCAGTGCGAACGGCATCTCAGCGATAGGTTTGACCCCGGGTCAAGGCGCGCGGGTTTTTCTGACCGAATCGGATTTTCGTGTGGAGCCGCTGAAGAATCGTTGAATCCATCAGACCTCTCGCTCTTTACGCCAGAAATAAATTCCGCGTGGCAAAGGTCGGGTCGCTGGTCAGGTTGACGCCCAGCCGCCGCAGGCCGGCTTCATCACCCGGGGCCGGTATATGGGTCATGTGAATTTCGGCTCCGCGCAGTTCTTTCAGCTTTTCCATGGCCATCTGTGCCGCGGGGTTGGTCGTGGAACTGATGCTGAGCGCTATGAGCGTTTCCTCCAAGTTCAGACTTTCGGCTTTGCGTTGCAGGATGTCGCGCTTAAAGGCGCCGATGGACTGCATGATGGTGGCGGAGAGCAAATGGATTTTGTCCGGGATTTCCGCCTGCTGTTTTATGGCGTTCAGGATCACGCTAGAGGCGGCGTGCATGAGAGGCGAATTTTTTCCCGTCACGATGGTGCCGTCGGGCAGTTCGATGGCGGCGCCGCAGTAAATGCCCTCATTGCCTTTGCCGGTCTGCTGGGCTTCTGCGGCTGCCCGCCGCGCCGGGGCTACTACGCGCCGGGCCTCGGGGCGCACGCCAACCTCCCGCATTAGTATCTCGCTCCTGGTCACGGTTTCGCGGTCGGTCAGTCCCATGGCGTATTCGCAGGCGTAACGGAAATAACGGCGGATAATTTCCTGCCGCGCCGCCTCCCGCACGGCCTCGTCATCCACAATCCCGAATCCCGCTCGGTTGACGCCCATGTCCGTGGGCGACTTGTAAATCGCATCCTGGGTGAGGATCCGTTCCCAAATGGCCTTCAGCAGGGGAAACGCCTCGACATCCCGGTTGTAATTCACGGACGTGGTCTGGTAGGCCTCCATGTGGAAAGGATCAATCAGGTTAATGTCCCGCAGATCGGCCGTGGCCGCCTCGTAGGCCACGTTGACCGGATGCTTGAGCGGCAGGTTCCAGATGGGAAAGGTCTCGAACTTGGCGTAACCGGCCTGGCGACCCTGGGTGTGATCATGATAAAGCTGGCTCAGGCAGGTGGCCAGTTTGCCGCTGCCCGGGCCGGGGCCCGTGACGACCACCAGCGGCTTGTGGGTTTCGATGTAGGCGTTGGCCCCGTAGCCTTCCGAACTGACAATCACGTCCACATTGGTCGGATAGCCTCGGGTGGCCCGGTGGCAATACACCCTGACATTGCGCCGCTCCAGCTTGTCCCGGAACGCCTTGGCGGCGGGCTGGTTGTCAAAGCGGGTAATCACTACGGCCAGTACGTCAATGCCCCACTCGCGGATATCGTCAATAAGTTTCAGCGCATCGGAGTCATAAGAGATACCGAAATCAGCCCGCATTTTCTTGCGCTCGATATCACCGGCGTAAATACAGAGGACAATATCGGCCTGGTCCTGGAGTTGTTTTAAAAGCCGCATCTTGACATTCGGGTCGTAGCCGGGCAGGACCCGCGCCGCGTGATAGTCGAAGAGCAGTTTGCCGCCGAACTCAAGGTAGAGCTTGTTGCCGAACCGGTGCACGCGCTCCAGGATGGCCTGCGTCTGCTCGCGCAAGTAGCGGTCGTTGTCAAAACCATTCTTTGTCGGCATCGTGCGTCTCCGTGTGGGTGAAATAAAATAGATGAATACTTATTACAGTATTCAAGCTTGTATAGCAAGACGAACAGGTGCAATAGCAGATTGTGCCGTCATGGCGATCAAGCCAGGGAGATTGGAGATGCCATTGACAGCGCAACGAGACCATGATAGCGTTCTCATCAATTCAATAAAACCCCATCTGATTTCATACCGCTTTTTTCGGGGCGTAGCGCAGACTGGTAGCGCGTTTGCTTGGGGTGCAAAAGGTCAGGAGTTCAAATCTCCTCGCCCCGACCCCTTTTATTAGTAAAAAAGCCTTGTATTCATTGATGAATATGAGGCTTTTTGCTTTCCGGCCCTAAAAGTGCTTCAGGTTGATTCTGGTTGATTTTGGGTGCCCAAAAGCACCCACAAACGCACCCACAAAATTCAAAATGGGGGTTCAATCGTAGACGGTCTGGGGTTCAGAAAAATATAAAAGCACCCACAAGCACCCACAAATTTCCTTTCGATGATATTTTTGAAAGAAAAAATATTCACTTGGCTGGCTCCGATCCGACCTTATGAGACTTTCTTTTGTGCCCGAACCAGCCGATGACGCTGCCGATGATTCCGATTAGGACGCCGCCGGCGGCCATGCCAAGCTGAACCTGCCAGGGCAATGCGCCAGCGGCCTCCAACCCGATATTCAAAGCCTCCATGATGTTGTTGGTCATATCAGCACCCCTCCGCATGGGTTTTAATCGTTCCTGGATGATTCTTGAGCCGATGGCAGCGCCAGCCGTACCAGGCGCCAAGGCGCAGGCCCAGCCACCAGATACGCGCCCGGATGGGATGACCGAAATCAATCAGGGCGTCGCGGAACCAGTTATCCGCCCATAGCCTGGCCGCCCAGTCGCCTTTGACCCCGTCAGGCAAGAAGGGATTGGCGCAACCCATATAATAGAGCCAGTCATGCCCTACGCCGGCCGGGTGCTTCATACGGAATGACACAAACTCAAGTTGCGGCATGAGCGTGATGCCGTCGCTGTGCTTCTCGTAGCCGGCTGCGTATGCCGCCTCGATTACCTTGCGCACGATCTTGCGCAGCTTGACCTCATCCAGGAGTTCACCGATCAAATGGGCATGATCAGCCGCGTCGGGCTTTGCCTGATTTAGCGGATTCATTACTTCCACCCCTTGTATCTCGCATAAAAATCTGCGCCCGCCATAAGCGCCGCGCCTATGCCGCCCGAAAGAAAATGAGTCAGCCCGAACGCTCTGCGTTGCTTGATATTGGCAAGAGATGAGTTGATCAGGAACAAATACACGCGCTTCATTTCAGGCGGGCAGGCGGCAAAATCCGCGCCTTCGACAATTTCGCGGCACCTGGCCCCTTCTTCGATCACCATATCCAATGTCATGTCATCTTGCATATTACTCCGGATTTAAGGGTGGCGGTGGATTGAATGGGGTTCCGCACGGATCGAAATATATTGTATTGGTTGTCAAGGCATACCCAAGAAACCGTTGGAATTTATCCGATTGCGTCGATTTGGTTTGCGTGATCATTCCGGCGTTATAGAGATCGTAAGAAAGATAAACAGGTTGACCAATTTTCAATGAAAACACACCCATGGTGGAGAGAATACCGCCGGGATAGACGAAGACTCCTTTACGGAGCACGCCATTCAATGCGTTGGTGTTCATTACCAGGCCCAACATATTATAAATTGGATCCCAGCCGCCATATTGCCAGTCTGCATCAGCCATCTGCCAAATTCCATTTGTCGAAAGGTAAACGATGTATCCAAAGGCATTTGTCCCCATATTATTGGTCCACGACGGCCAATTTGTGAAATAGGAAGGAGCTGTATCCCAAATGCCCGCAGGCATATTCGTTATTCCAATTCCATTCCCGTAGATACCCGCGTTATTGGTCAATGGACCGGTCATGATATCGCCGGATTTTTGCACGTTATTTGTGCCTTCGGAATTATCAAGCGCAAACCAGGCATTGCTGGTTGAGGGATCGAATTTCAAAACATTCCCGGCTGCCGGTGTGTTGGTGATCGTGTAGAGCACGCCGTTGACTGCCATGATCTGATTGGTTACGGAACCTGCCGGTCCTTGCGGCCCAACTGCGCCATCGACGCCGTTGCTGCCTGGAGGCCCCTGTGCCCCATCGACTCCATTGGACCCGGCTGGTCCTTGGGGGCCGACCGCCCCATCTGCTCCATTTGTTCCGTTCGGCCCGGCGGGACCCTGCGGGCCGACAGCGCCATCGGCTCCATTTGAACCTGCTGGACCTTGAATCCCCTGTATGCCGTTGCTTCCCGCCGGAATGACAAATCCAAAGACAGCCGCGTTCTCGGTCCCAAGGTTTGCCACACTCGCCGCACTTCCCGGAACTCCGTTCGATGTCCAGGCAATTGCAATCGTGGCCGCCTGTCCATCAGTTCCGTTTGTCCCAGGCGGGCCTTGTGCGCCATCAGTGCCATTCGTTCCCGGTGGTCCTTGCGGACCGACTGCCCCATCAACGCCATTGCTCCCGGCCGGTCCCGCAGGGCCGGTGGCTCCATCGACACCATTGCTGCCTGGAGGCCCCTGTGCGCCATCCGCGCCATTCGTACCCGCAGGGCCTTGTGGACCTACTGCTCCGTCAACACCATTGCTCCCGGCCGGTCCCGCAGGACCGATGGCTCCATCAACGCCATTACTACCTGGAGGCCCTTGCGCACCATCCACCCCATTTGATCCAGGAGGCCCTTGAGGACCGACCGCGCCGGCTGCCCCATTTGTTCCTGGCGGTCCTTGAGGACCGGTTGCCCCATCCGCCCCATTCGTTCCTGCTGGGCCCTGTGGGCCTTGCACCCCATCAACACCGTTCGATCCCGCTGGTCCTGCTGGACCTTGAGGGCCGACTGCGCCGTCCAAGCCGTTTGACCCCGGCAATCCTTGTGACCCCTGGGCTCCCGCTGGCCCGGCAGGACCTTGGGGGCCTACCGCGCCATTAGTCAAAAGGCCATTCGCCGCAATGATTTTTGCCGCGCTGGGCGTCATGAAATGACCATTGGTATCCACCATGAGCGTGATGGCATTGGTGTATGCCGGGAAATTCGTAGCGGGCGTATTCGTACTTGTGTTTGTTCCCCAGATGACAGACGCATATAAACCAGTCAGGCTATTTATCGCCGGACTTGCGCCGGTGATGTTGGTGGAGGCCGTGGCCGGCGCGGTGTAGCCGACAACGGCCGGGAACGTAATTGTGTAGAGCCCAGTCGGGATGCCGGTCACGGTGAATGAGTTGGTGAAGGTCGTGCCGAAGCTCACGGCATTCGTAAAATCCGCCGGCCCCGTCAAGGTCCAGGCACAGTTGGACCCGCTTGCGATGCCGGACACGGTGACGGCAAGGCTATTGGAATATGCGAGATAATTCAGAGCAAGCGTATTAACCAGAGGACTTGCCCCGGTGATGTTGGTTGTCAGAGTTGTCGGCGTGGCGTAGCCGCGCACCGTCGGGAGGGTCACGGAATATGTACCGGTCGGCACGGCAACGAGATTCATAGAGTTCGAGCCGGATGTCCGATAGGCCGTCGAGTTTGCAAATGAGGCTGGCCCCGTCAATAGCCATTCGACTGGCTCAGACGCCATTATCGAAAGCGTGTTTGAAAAGGGAATGTAATAATAGTAGAAATTCGTGTCTGTGATGAAGTTAACAACTGGCTGAACTGGAACATAATAATTAGTCCGCGTCGTCAGATCGATGACGTATGTTCCCTCAGTGCAATAGGGTTGGCCGCCGGGATAATTACAGAATGCCGAGCCAGACAGATTTGTTGTGGCACGCCAGCCAACAACACCCCAGCGAGAGCCATCCGGAAGAATGGATTGAACTCCTGCTCTTGCTGCGGCATATGTTATACCCGGATAATTGGTGACAATATCGAGCCAAATATGAACAGTTACGGCCGCAAAGCCGGTGCGGGGAAGGGCTCCTAAAATCAGAAGAGCGACCACGACCGCGCATAATTTTTTAACCAGGTATTTCATTAATCCTCCGGATCGCCCCAAGTTTCGGCCGGGTTGCCTTCAACCAGGACGCCGTACCGTGTCCGCCATTTGCCATCTGAGAAAAGGACCTGGGTGCGGCCGTTCTTGCGGCGTTCGTATTGTGTTGCCGCCGGCGCGGCCGTGGCGGCATTAACCGCCGGCATCCAGATTGGCATATCCCAAGTAGCGATCAAAACAGCATCAATATTAGGCGGTAGGGCCCATAGATAATGATGGAACAGCAACGACGGATTGGTCGTCTCGGTAAGTGAAGCCAATAATTCAGCCGTCGCAAGATTGGCGCGCCAGCAGATCAGGCCCTTGGCCGGATCGAAGGTCCAGTCACCAGTGATATGAAACTGATCATTCACGCTGGAGATCGGATAAGGCGTATGATTTCTAATGCTATCGGCACCCCAGTAAAACGCCGTGTTTTCCGTGAACACATACGGCACTTTTGATAATCCTTTGCAAACCGTTGCCATGAACAGATATTGGGAGCCGTAATGTAGATCAATCTGCTGGGTTTCGTCCGGGACTGCCAAGGATGACCCGACAATGACGCGCCGGCTACGGGTGTTGGCATCCAGGACGATTTCGACTGGTGAGAATCTGTCTGACATGGTTACCATTTTCCTTCCGGGCATTTACTTTCCGGCTGACTACGCCAGCGACCGAAGCAGCAGCCAATATGATGGAAGCACCCGAAACCGGCTTCTTTGGACTGCGCGCATGACTTACAAACCGCAAAGCGTTGTTTGGCAACCGGCCCTAGTGCTTCTGATGCAATCCCAGGCACCTGGTATTGGCGGCGCAATACATCAAAGTCTTCATCGCTCAGAATGATGGCATCCCCTTCAACGCGACCGCGAGCGCGCACGGCGTCCAGATAGCCCGGGAGCCGTAGCGGCGCGACTTCATGCAGTGTCTTTATATTTATTTTTCTCATGGCGGATCTGATAATGCCGAAGATAATTCGCACATTGTGAATTTGGTCGGGTTGCTCGTGCTGATGTACCATGTTTTTTTATTGCCTGTGCTCCAGGTGAAATCGAATGCGGCGCCCTCATGGCAGTGAGACCCGTCGCCGCTCTTGCACACAAACGAAAACTCAAACGGACTGCATAAATCTTTGTTAAGATACTGCGCTAAGTCCATATTGAACGGGCCTTGAGTGACCTCCTCGACGGTACTGCCGTTATTGAAATTCAGAAACGCATGAAACTTGCCGTTGATATACCAATCGAATTCCGCCATATCGCACTGGTGGCCCTCATCCGGGCCGAAGTGAAACAAGATCACGACATTCAGATCTTCCGGAACAAATGGACCCATTCTGAGTAGCATTAGTACGGCTCGCTTCCTAAAATCAGCATTGTTTTGGTCTGGTTGGCAACGCAGATAGAAACCTGTTGAGGCGTAAACGTGACACCGTCCACAACAATCCCGCTGCTATCGTCATCCGTGTTGACTTTGCACGGAATTTTGATCGTCCAGGTTGCCCCAGATTTTTCGATTGAAGGCTCCTCCGTTTCCGCAATGCCAACGATCTTGAGATTGTTGAGCACACGCGCCATATCGCATAAATCCTGATGCTCTCTTTCCGCTGTTGCGAAATGTCTTTTTGCAATACCAGGATTCGATCCCCATCGATAATCGGCTGTAAATGGAAATGGCATTAGACCCAAGCCCCCCATTCGCTGATGACTGCCGGTGACGCAACTACAGTCCATGCGGCATTCGGATCTACTGGATCATTTGAATATCCATAAACCTCACCCATGCCCGGTGTTGCTTCGAGTTCAATCCGTAATGCGTCTGCGGCTTCTTTACTGCCGCCAGAATATGTATAGGTTTCACTGCCGACGCGGCGTGTGCGTGTTTTCTGAACCAGGGTGCTTGTTGAAGCATCAACCGGCATCAGCCGCTTCTCGGTTTCAGGCGAACTTTGGAAATTTGTTCTATTTTTTGTAAATTGATTTAGAACGTTCATATTAGCCTAGTGACAATCTGACCGATCTTGGATTGACGACGAGAAAGCGAAGGGCAGCCGGACCAATCAGGTTGTTCAATGACTGCATCGCGCGGATGTTGGCAGCCAGCGAGCCGCCTTGCTGCTTAGGATTAAGCACCTGTGCTTTGACCGAGGCATCAAGTGTTTCAGCTTCGAGCATCCAGAGGGCTTGCTCGTAGATAGCGGCATCGTGACGCGGGAAGTCACCGTCCACGGTGGCATTTGTTTGCAGCGGATCGTCGAGTCGGCTTGCAATTAAGCGCATGGCATGAGCGATAGCGGCAATCCGTTGCGCTTTGGGGATTTGCGTCCAGCTTTCAGATTTAACATGGACGGCTGCCCCGAAATAGGTATTTGCGCCGGTGATGTCTATTGCCATCTTGCATAGCCCCCGCCTACGGTTCGACCTGGACCCAATCGTTTGTGGTTGTGCCTTTGGCAATCCAAGCAGCATTCGTCCCGGAACCGGCGCTGCCGACCAATAACTGCCCGATAAAAGCCGGGGTTTTCAACGTGCAATCGGTGGTCGTGTTCGTATCGGACTGCCCCGCCGTCGAGTATGTCACGGCCGTGCCCGCAATCTTCGTCGCGGCAATGGCGGCGTTCGTGGCGATATTGGTATTTACGATGGTGCCGTATTTGATGTCCGCCGAAACGACCGTCTGATTTGCCAGCGCTCCTTCCGCAATCGTCACGGTTCCCGTCACCGTCAGGTCGCCCATCGTGTAGGCATCCGTTTCGTCCAGGTCTTGCGCGCCGTACTTGCCCCCGCTCGGCGTCACAATGCCCCAGTCATTGGTCGTCAAGCCGCGGGCTACCCAGACGGCATTCGAGCCGGAAGTCTTCCCCAACAGCAATTCGCCGATGAAGCGCGGCGTATAGGAGGCCGTCGCGGTCGTGCCGGTCGCCGAATCCATGCGGGGCTGATAGACCTTGCCCTCATAGAATCCCCCACCTGTAGGGAGAGGGATATTTTCGAGCGCAAAGCCGGTCATGGCGAACAGAGCAATAAATCCGATCTCAAGTAATTTCTTCATCTGGTGGTTCCTTCGATTTGGGAAGTCCGGCAATCGCCGGACTTCCCGGATTATCCTTTCCAAGGTTAGCCGCAGAACAGCGCCCCGCCGTCCGGCTGAATCACACGCCCCCCGACAAACACGTCGTAGACAATGCTGTCGGCCAGGCTCGCGATGCTGGAGTCCATCGAAACCCGGATGGAAACGCCGTTGAAGCTCTCGACGGCCGATCCCATTGCCAGCGGCGTGGGGGCCACAATGGCGCCCGCGACCGCGTTGGGGTGATAGACCAGGTTGGAGTACCCGGCCGCTTCGAACGTGATAGCCGCCTCGTCGGTGGCCTGCGCCGCCAAGACCGGGGTAATCAGGAGATCCACCTCATGATCGGCAATCGTCGCATCCTTACGGACAACATAGCGGGTTGCATCCCCCGCGATGGTGAACGCGGTCCCGGCATAGATCGTCCCGGTCGCATTCGTGATTCCGTCGATGTGCAAGGTATCTTCACCCGCCGCAACGGTCCCATCCACGAGCACGGTGCCCGTAATGTCGCCGGCCGCCGCCGACCGGGTAAACGCGCCCAGGTTGGCGTCGCGGAAGAAATCCAGGTTCATCCGGCGGGCAATCTGCGCTTCACGCAGGGCGGTCGGCCCATCCTGGCCGTAGTCGCCGCTGGTGAACAAAGGCAACTGAATCAGGGCGGCCTCGACGGTCGTATCGACCAAGGCCACCCGGCCATTGGCGATAACCTTCAGGTCATTCAATTTCTGGTTCGCGGCGGCGACATGCGCGACCGTGCTGGGCCGGTTGCCGACCGTGCCGGACAGGTTCTTGCGGAACACCTGCATGATACGCAGGAAATACTTGTCGATGCTTTCCTGAATGCCCTGGACATTGGGCACCGTGACCAGCCGCGTGAAGTCGGAGAGTTCCAGACTCTTTTCCTTCGTGGTCAGATCGACGCGCTTGTAAAAGTGCTTTTCGAGCGTCAGGTCAACTTCGGTTTCGGTCACAGCGCCCGCAACCGTAGTTCCGGTGAACTCGCTCGCGTCGGACACGGCCGGCGGAACGGTCACTTTGACCGAATCGCCGCGCTTCGCCGCCGTGAACAGATTTTCCTTGTCACGAGTGACAAGGTTGCCGACTAGCAGGCGGTTGGAAATGGCGATAGCCGCATCGCGGGCCACCATCGTCGGAGTGATGAATGTATTGCTCATGGAAATAGCCTTCCTTATTAAACGATTCCCCGCTTTTTCAGATCAGCCTCGCGTTCGGTCGGCGTCATCTGATCGACGGCTTTAGTTTGCGTTCCCTGACTTCCGGTGCTGTCTTTCGGCGGACTGCCGCCGCCATGTCCTGTCGTATCCGCGAAGATTGCCTTATTCGCCGCTTTGAACTTTTCAACGATCGGCTTGACCAGGTCTTCCGCCTCCAGGTCGTCGTCCTTGACCGCCGCCAGTGCCTTTTCGAGCGCCATGCGGGGGATTTCGGCATCCAACCCGTCAACGAATTTCAACCCGGCCATGATCCTGCCGATCTTGCCGCCCCGGATCATCTGGCGCTTTTCCTGGTCGAGCTTCGCAAACGCGGCGTCCTTATCGGCCACCTGTTTCTTGAGCATTTCCAGGGCGCGTGTCAGCTTTTCGATCTCCGGTTTGTTGGCATTGGCCTTTTCTTCGGCTTCGGCGCGAAGGGCCTCGATGTCGGCCTGCATCTGCTGCAAGGCGGCCTCTTTTTCCTTCAATTTCGCTTCCGCCGATTTCCGGGCGGCCGCCGCGGTCGAGTTGAGAACCTTTTCGGCGTCATATTCGCCGATAAAGGTCTTTTCCTCGTCGGTCAGCGTTTCGCCCTTGGCAATCTTCGAGTGAATACTTTTT
Organism: Kiritimatiellia bacterium; assembly: GCA_028718125.1. Taxonomy (GTDB): domain Bacteria; phylum Verrucomicrobiota; class Kiritimatiellia; order JAAZAB01; family JAAZAB01; genus VSJD01. Next base: position 9,676 of record JAQUMN010000010.1, on the reverse strand, counting down.
AAGTCCATGGCTTTTCCCTCATGTTGTTGCGCGGCATGATGTCCGCGAGCCCCGCGCAATCCGCCGGCGGGTATGGCGTCGCTAATGTTAGGTTCCACCTATGGCCGCTTTGTCAATTGGCGGCGGCTTCTGGGTGTCAATTTCGGCCATGATTTTCTGCTTCCGGGCCTCCGGTATTTTGAAAACACGGTCCAGAATTCCGACCCCGGCGCGTTGAACTTCCTTCTTGCCTTCATCCGGCAATGTCAATTTGCCGATGTCAAGCAGGGTTGCCATCTCTTCGGCCACATCCCGAACATTGAAGGTCTTGCCGTAAATCGGCGTGTATTCCGGGAATGTCGAATCAAGGCGTTTCGAGAGCCCTACGGCCTTCGTTTCGCTTTCCTCCAGCAAGACAGCCCGTTCTTTCAGGACCGCTTCCGGGTCAAGATGATCCCATGCCTTTGCTTCCGCGCTTTCGACTTGCCGGCTGTTCTCATTCTGCTTCATTGCCAGGCCGACAATCTCAAATAGTTCCCGGCGGCGGCGCAGAATCTCGTCCGGGATCGCCTTCAGGTCCGTGGCATTGGGCGTCAAATAGCGCGTCTGTCCGTTGGCTTCGAGCGGTTCAAAAATGGGGTAACGCAGTCCACGGACCATCTCCATGACGCCTTCGCCGCTGATCTTCAGCGCGTCCATGAGCGTTTGGAGCATTCCGTCAGGCAAGACCAACTGCGGAAAAACGGTTTGAAACAGGTTTTCGCCGTGGACCGAATCGAGATTGAGCAGGCTGGCTTGGACATTCTCCACGTCATCAAACCACCAGGGCGCAGCCGATAGAGTGCCGACAGGAACGAACGCCACCTCGTCGAGTGTGGAGGTAAAGGCTTCTTCTTTGGCGATTTTACGATCATCGGGATTGAGCCAGAGGCGAACCCCGCCGCCCCGTTGCCAAATGGTCCTCACTGGCCGTATGACGGCCGGCCGGGTGAAATCGGAATTGTCGTAAACCGATTGCTCCGTGATTACGAAGCGGAGCTTGCCGGATGCGTCAAAGTTCCAGTCAACAACCTCCTGGGGCTCCCACAATGACCAATAGACCCGGTCGCCGGACGCCTCTTTATCGGCCACACTGCGCTGGACCGGATTGCCCTGGGCGTCGCGTGGTAGGGAATCCCGGTCAACGCTGATCCAGCACCAGCGCGCCGCTGTCACCAGTTCGCTTGCGCGCGCCATAAATCCGGTGATCGAAACGCCGGTGCGCGTGGCATCGGCTATAAAGCGCGGGTCGGCATTGGTCCGGCGCACCTCGGTCGAAAAAACGAATTGATTGATCTTCGCGGCTATCCGGCTTGCATAGTTGATCAGGAATGCCCGGTCAATCCGGCCTTGATCTCCCTTGACCGAATTGCGGCCACTCCAGGACGCATCGCTTTCGAATGGGAGCCGGGAAAGACGTGCCGTGATATACGGACGGCCCCCGGCGATAGCCTGAAGGTTCAGCCGGATTTGATCGGCACGCGCGGAATGGATGATGTGCGAGCGTGATAAGCGTGGGTCTGCATTGTCTGACATTCTGGCCTCCTGCCTATGGCCGGAATGTCAATTGGCGCGAGATATCATCTTGCTATAATTTTTATTTGCGTGAACTAAGTGCATCAGCTATATTTCAAATGTTTTCAGGGGATGGAGTCCCCCGACAAACGTCTCGCTTTCGGGACTGATGACTCCTACTGCCGGTTATCTTGGCGGTGGGAGTTGATATCGAACAGTAAACCCCACCACATGGCGGGGTTTTTCTGTTTGAATAGAAAGCGGGTCGGTAACATGGAAAATGTTTGGCTTACTTCTGCACTCTGGATAGGATTGGCGCTACTGTCCTCCCTGATTTCGATTCGAGTAGCCATTTCTGTTGCTTTGATCGAAATCGTTGTCGGAGTGGTTGCCGGGAATACCGTCGGTCTGTCCCTGAATCCTTGGGTTAATTATCTGGCCGGAGTCGGAGCCATCCTCCTGACTTTTCTTGCGGGTGCGGAAATCGACCCGGCGGTCATCAAGAAGCACTTCTGGCCCAGCATGACCATTGGGGTTATGGGTTTCTTCGCCCCGTTTTTTGGCGTTCTTTTTTACACCCACTATGTGAGCGATTGGCCTTGGCCACAGGCGCAGATCGCGGCCATATCATTATCCACTACATCGGTGGCCGTCGTCTATGCTGTCATGGTGGAAACAGGATTTAATCGAACAGAGATAGGCAAGATTATATTGGCGGCGTGCTTTATCAACGATTTAGGGACCGTTCTTGCGTTGGGTGTTTTGTTCGCCAACTACAACGTTTGGCTGATACTTTTCGCCATAGCAACAGGGCTGGTAATGTGGCTGCTGCCGAAGTTTGGGCCATGGTTTTTCAGGAAAGTCGGCAATCGGATCAGTGAACCGGAGATAAAATTTATCCTGCTTATCCTGTTTCTCCTTGGCGGACTGAGCAATATCGCCAAGAGCGAAGCGGTCTTGCCCGCCTACTTAATTGGCATGGTCATGGCGCCATTCTTTTTGAAGGAACGCGTTCTTGCTCAACGAATGCGGGTTATGGTGTTCACGCTATTAACACCATTTTACTTCCTCAAGGCCGGATCTCTAGTGAAGTATGGGACCGTTATCAGCGCGGCCGGCCTCATCGCCGTGCTTTTGGGCATCAAGATGCTGACCAAGGGTGTAGGCATCTGGCCTCTGACCCGTATATTTCATTTTGAAAAGCGCGAAGGAACATACACAACCCTCATGATGTCAACTGGTCTTACATTTGGCAGCATTTCGGCTTTATTCGGTCTGACCAACGGAATTATCAATCAAGATCAATATACTGTGCTGGTGACGGCTGTCATCGCCAGCGCGGTGGTCCCAACCCTTATTGCCCAGAAATGGTTTCAACCGGAACTAAAAACGGAACAGGAGGAAGAGAATGCATAAAAAGATACTGCACGGACTGGACGGCTCCGAGGGTTCATTCAAAGCCCTGACCGAGGCGATTGACATTGCCAAACGCTATGAAGCCGATCTGCACACAATCTCCGTCGAGGAAGTGCCACGTATGCCGGAAACTATCGGAGAGATGATCGAGGAAAAGGATTCTGCCAACGGATTCTTCAAAGAAGCCGTTGAAAAAGCCCGCCAAATGGCATCTGCCCAGGGATTGACAATTCATCCGCATGTTATTGTGGGCCATGAGGTCAAGACCATCCTTGAATATATCAAACATCACGAGTTTGATCTCTTGGTTCTCGGCTTCATGGGGCACTCTGCGATCTATGACCGGGTTATGGGCAGCACATGTCAGAGCCTTATCCGCCTGGCACCGTGCTCGGTGCTCGTGGTTAAGTGAAGCCAGAGTAAGGAAATGTAGAGAGGGTTATTTTCCCGGCAAATAGCCGGGAATTGCCAGACCGCCGCCGCGGCCTTGGTCAAGTTTCATTACCATGTAGCGGATCGGGTCCATGGCGTGGTCCCGGTCTTTGATGGGGGCTTCCTTGGCGTTGCGGCCGTCAACTGCCGGCTGCCAGGCGTAGTCGAAAAACTCGCTGATAGTTTCCGGGCAGCAATCGCAAACTATCAGCCGCGGCCGGCCATCCGCCTGAACCTTTAGACGCTCTTTGACCGCCTTGATGCCCGTTTCGACATTCTTGCTGGCGCGTTGCGTCCTGATCCCGGCCTCGTGCAACGTTGCCCTGTCCTCGGCGTCATGGTCTGCCACGGTCCACCGGTAGCGGGTATCCCTGGCCTCCGCCGCGTTGATTGCCTTGGCATGGACTTGGACGGTCTGCCGGGCGATATAGCGTTCTCTGTATATCCAGAGCCGGCCATCCGGGTCTATCGCGGCCCAGAGGCATACAAAGGGATTGGTATAGCCGAAATCTATGCCCCGACACTTATCCCACCGCTGCCAGCCGGCAGGCATGGGGCCTTTGTGGACGTGGATATTCTCGTCAAATTCAGTGTAAACAGCGCCTTCGCCCTCGCACCAGACGCCATCCAGCATCCGGCGCCGCTGGGTGCCCGTCATGGCCTTCAGCGTGTCGAGAAAGTCCTTGCCCAAATATGGGTTGTCAAAGGGCGTCCAATGCTGGTTGGACCATATATCGGCGTCCGGCAGGGGTTCCCCGGTCTCGGGGTTCTGTCGCTGGATTCCGGCCTTGTATAGCCAATGGCGTTGACTCTTGGGGTTACAATCGAAAATCGCCTTGTGGCAGGGCGCACTTTCGACAACCTGGGCGAGCCGGGAAAGAACCGTTTGAACCGTGGGCCAGCTTATTTGCGTGGCCTCATTGAAAAAGATATGCAGGTATTCCGTGCCGAGAATCTTGTCAACCCGCTCCTGATCGTCGAACCCATCCACGCGTATCAAGGAGCCATTGCTATGCCGTATTTCCAGATCGCTTTCCAGCAGTTTGAAGTCAGGCCGGCCCCGGAGCATCTTGACGAGGCTATCCGACCAGAGGCTTTTTTCCGCCGCTATGCGGGTGCGCCGCGCCATCAGGATACGAGCGCCGGGATAGGTGGCGGCCTGGACACAGAGCCAGGCCAGGATAACATCAGTCTTGCCGGATCGTGCGCCGCCATAGAAAAGGTGGCGGCGGAGTTCCGGCCGTTCAAGGTGTTCCCGCCATGCGATATTCTGCTTTGGTGTGAGTGTGATCACACCAATGGCCGGAATGTAAATCAGGCAATAATTCTGGCATTCTCAAACTGGCTATACCTTGGCTTTCCACCTTAACTGAAGCCCTTTTTTCTCTACCTCTTGTATTGCGTTTTCAAGATTGCTTACAACATGACTTTTGACATTCGAGAATGACCGTGTATTGCATTGCTTCAGTCTCTCTAGTCTGGATTTATTCCCCTTCGCGTCGTTTATAAAGCTGGTAATGCCATCTTCGAGTGAAAGAACGAACTTGTCTGCATGGAGCGTTACCATTTCATGGTGCCCCAGAGCGGTGAATACTTTATTGAGCGGCTCTGGCGCTGCTGATCCCCAAGCATAGACAACCAATCGTGTTCCCTTGTTCACGGTAAGTGTGGAATCAGGATTTAGTCTATGCAGGACACCGCACCGCGCAGCATAGAGTTCTTGTGAAGTGCACCCGAGGGAATGCTTTTGCAATATCCATTCGTCAATCCATTTTCTGAATCTCAAACCCACTTCCTTTTCTTGATCACCATACGCTACCCACGCCGCTGCATCAATTGTCGTATATGCGAGCGCAAGTCCGGGAATAAACAATTTGCATTCAAGGCATGCTTTGCATGCTGTCAACATATCTGTAAAACTAGCGCATAAATTTGTAGTATCTTCTATATTCGTCATGGCTTTACCCTAAGCATTAATTAATCGTCTCTCAAACATAAGCGATTTGTTTGATTATTAGCTTCCTCTTTCCTTTCATTTTGTCAATACCAAGCCGCAGAGCGGCAAAATGAACACCACCTTAGAAGCATCATAAGGCGAACTCGTTGAGCCGGGCCAGGTTCAAGCGTGGCTGGCCGTGTAACGGTCTGACACGCGCTGCCTCCGTGCAGTTTGACCGGCGCGTTCTGTTCCTACAGTACGAGATGGGCAAAGTGCATGGATGCCGGTTCCGTATGCTGGAGGCGGTTACCTGACGCAGAGACGACGGGCTTCTTAGACCATAGGCGCTGCGGCTGGTGTCCGCCGCATTCCGCGACCATGTATCCGGCGAGCGAGATTTAGAGTGAACCGGTTGCGTGGGCGCTCTTCATTCCGGCGCAACAGTCCGCTTCGGTCTGGTGCGTGTCAAAAGTTTCCGGGTCATGGTCCGTTCATTCGGCGAGGAAATTCCCGCTTCGGGAACTGACCGAGCCGATCCGATTCATTTCCTGGCCGCCATGCGCAATCGCGTTGGCTGGCGGTGAACCGTGAGACGACGGGCAATACGAGTGCGGTGGAGCGGAGCGCGGCGAGCGGGGTGAGGAACTAGGCGAGTTTCGCGCCTCCTGACGAACCCCGCTTGACGTGCGGAGCTTGTCTTCTCCGGTCTTCGTCTTGGTCGAGTCTTCGAGACTTTCTTAAAACTGACTTGATTTAATCGCGAGCGCCCCACACGGTCGGATGCGAAATAAAGTTTGCGCGCGAGCTGGCTTCAAACCCGCGTGGCATGGGCAAGGCCACCCAACACGTGTCTTGGGTTGCGAAACGGGCAAGTCTGCGAGACCGCTGAATAGTGGCGCGGAATTTCCGCTTCGGGAACTGACGCGACACTGGCTTCGTCCGGGTCTTGGGTTGGGGGTTGGATACTTACTATCTTATCTTTATTCTTTCTTTTCCCGCGCCTGACTGAGGGGCTTCCCCGAACGGAGCGAGTCTTCGAGCGAAGTGTGCTTGTATGGCGCGGGGGTTCCTTCCCTGGCTTCGATGCCCGCTTCGGGGTGACTTGTTCGTAGCGCCGCTGTGTTGTGGTGCAGGGTGCGGGGGTTTACGGTGGTGCCTCCACCGCGTGACGCATGAAACTGCATAAGCTGAATGCGTCACGCTCCCGCACAATGAGCCACAGCGCGCGGCGCATCGTGTCTTTGGCTTCGATGATCCCGACCTCTGGGGCGGGACTGATTAATCTTTGCGGTCCCATAGGCGGCGTGTGAAGCGCAACGAGCCGCCGCCGTTCTTCGCTTGGGTCTTGAGCCGAGATCCCGTCCGGGCAAGTGAATTCCCGCCTCGGGAACTGAACGGCCCGGCGTAGGCGCCCTGGCCGTGCCGGGTGCCCGGCGATCTGGTTGGCCGCGCATCCCCCGCGACAGGGGTGCATAACACTTTTTTATGCGACTGCCGGCGTTTCGCCGGACGTGCCTTGCCAGCGCATCGCGTGCGCATAAAAAATGTTATGTGCCCATCCTGGCGGTCCTGTGGTTTTCGCCGCCCTGACGCGGTCTTTGTCCTGCGCGGCGTACCAGATCGAGGGATCGAGGCGGTCTTTCGCGCTCGGCGTGACCTTTCGGGACAAAGCGGAATCCCGGCCGCCGCTTCGACGGCAGGGGATGGAGACTGGACCGCAAGGCACGCGGTGCGCGTCCGGAGCATCGGACGTGTTTTGGGCTGCGATACTCCGGCGGTAGCCGGACTGATTATTCTTTTCAGGGAGCGGTGACAGCGCGGAATCCATGCCTGGGCGCTTCGCCGGGGCATGGAAGTGAAGGCGAGCGGGGCGTCGCGCCAAATGCCTCATTTGAAGCGCTGCGCTGATGCGCGTCGCTCCGCCGCCGTAGCGGTTCTGCGCTGTGACCGCGGTCTTCTCCGGCAGCGCGGAGTGCATGGGGGCAGACTGAAGCGAGCATCGAGGGGAAGGCTGCCACCTTGCTCTCCGTGCGGTCGTTCTTCGGCTTCGATGCTCCGGCGATAGCCGGACTGACTATCCTACGCCGTGTCGGCCGCGGCGCGCATCGCGAAGGCCGTCACGGCGGGCACGGCGAATACGTTGCGACGCGTCGCCTCCGGCGCGCTTCGCGGGAGGCGTCGCGGCGCGGGATGGCATGGCCCGTGGCAGTACGCGCCAGCGCGCGGGCGAGCGTAGCGAGCCCGTAACGTCGCCTTGGGATGGAGCACCGGCGGTAGGCGTCAGCTTATATGCGCGAGGCTCGGCGAGCGCAAGCCGTCACGCAATAACCTTGCCCGGCAGTACCCGTCATTCCTATTCCAATGGTCAACAGTTAAACCCTATTTCAACAGGGGGGTGCTGTCCTGATATGGATTATGTCCGAGGGCATAAAAACACGCCTAAATTGCCAATGATTTAGGGGGATAAATCTCATTAACTGTTGACACCTTGATACGATTCCTGGCTGTAGCTTCCCGATACGTCTGCTTTCTACGTTTCTGGGAGCAAACTGCGCATAATCTCCGCCGGGGTGATAGCGGTCGTCCGCAATCCGGGCATTGCCGTATCACACCATCCATCTTATGAATGAGACGGTATTCGTCTGCCGCTTCAGAATACGATTTTGATTTTACCGGGTCCGTTGTCATGGCCGCCATCGGTAGGACGCAATCTTCGAAATACCGGCAGCGTTGCCCGGCAATCAATACGCATCGCGGAATGGGTTTTCCTATCGTCATGCTCAAATCTGACGCAATCTTTATATTCAAACATTCGTCATTACTCCAGTTCGCGCATTCAGCCTTTGCAAATTGATGGGGATTCATGATTTCACCTCTGGTCCTTCAGTAATATCGATTGTTTTCGGCGGTGGTATTTCGTTGGGGATAGACACCGTTTGATTTTGCGGGGCGTTGAGTATCGCCACCAATGGGCCGGTGACGGCGTTCATATCTACGGGTTGCGTGACCTTGCCATATTTCCGTTCAATCCATAGTTCAATGGCCCTGGTATCGCCCTTTACGGCTGCAAGCGCCAGTCGAAGTATGATGGCGCGTTCAACGTCAACCTTGCCCTTGTGCAACCTGAATAGTTTCCTCATCGGCTCGACCAACTTTTCAGGAACGGACAGTTTTGATGCCCATAACCATATATCCTTCCCCTTTCCCCGACCTTTTGGATTGAGGATTTGTCCCTTCTTTATTTGATGGGGAACAAGATTCGCCAATCTTTTCGCAATTCCTTCGTTATTTATCTGGGATTCATCATTATTCATTCTTAACCTACCTTTCTTGTTTGGAGTGAACGGCCTCGAAGCTTGATAATGGACCGGAGTTCTGGATGTAGACGGGCTGTTTTGCGTAGATTCTGGCTCACGTCCTGCCGCGTGACTTTTAATTTTCGGGCGATATCGGCCCAGGAAATGGAACTGTCCATGAGGACATGGGCCACCATGTCGCGTGTGGTGGACGGAAGACGGACCCATTTTTCCATGAACTCAGACAAGGGATGCTCCGGTTCAGGGTCGGGGACCTTCAGTTTTGCCAGTTCTTTGGGCGGCATGTGCTCCAGGGAAATGAAGCTCAGGCCACGATGAGGCGGACTTTTGGATGGTCCGGGACAACTCAAACACTGGCTGGTTGGGTTACCGTTATGTGGGCATTTATGACAGTCGGGCATGGTTGGCCTCCATAAATTTGTTGAACAGGTTATTAACAAGGACCTGGCGGCGTTGGATTTGCTGGGTTTTCATGGATTCAGACTCCCTTCCTCCATGATTGCGGCGCGTTCCTCATCCTCCACGGAAGGGCCTTCCGGCTCGGACGCTTCGGACGCTTGCGCGGGATCTATTGCGTAGAGAGGAGGACCTTCGGATATTTCCCCTCGCGTATGCGCTATAGTGTTTGGGGAAGCGTCCGTAACGTCCGAGAATGGCAACTCGGGATCGGATTGCGGCGGGGCAGGCGATTGCCCCGATTTCATCACCAGCCGGACGCCACGGAATCCGCGAACGGACTTGCCGTCCGGCTGCCGGATGTCATTGCGCTTGAATGCCCGGTGATACTCGATCATCACATCGGGCAGTTCGCTCTGAAATTGCCGGTCCCGGAGCGGTGCCCAGTCGCGGTCGTCGCAATAGTCCTGGTAGGCGGCCGTCACGTCTTGGATCGTCAATTCCGCCCCATGCGCCGTTTCGATACATTCCCGGACAAAGGACCGGACCGAATCGGATTCCGAAAGCAAGTCATCAACCCGGCGGCGCTGGGTCTCGGTCAATTGGATTGCGCCGGTCGCATCCAATTCCCGTTTGAGCTGGA
>JAQUMN010000009.1 GCA_028718125.1 Kiritimatiellia bacterium | reverse complement strand
ATTACGAATCATTTCGTGCTGAAACAGCTTAATCATTATGGACTGGCGCCGCCTGGTTATGACGAGGCGTTGAGATATATGGCTGAGATGGGATGTGGAATGCTGGAAGAGGCGGGCATGTTTCGCATCCCTTGTGCAGATGACGATATCAAACACCATTATGACACGGCCGCCGCCTACGGCCTCCGCGTCACGCCGTGTTTTTATTATTCACTGGGGGATACCAGGATCAAGGCTGATGGACTTCATTACAAGAGTAGCGAGGGGATAACGGGCTATCCTTCCGGTTGGTGCGATTGGGCCTCTGAACAAGCGATCAGTGCAATGAAGGAGTATCTCAAGTATGTCATTGAAAAATCCAGGGACTATCCCGCGTTTGCCGGCATCCATCTTGATGAAATCAATTATTCCGGCGGCTGGAGCGAGGAGAACATCAGCCAATTTCGTCTTTACCTGAAGAATAAATATACTCCGGAAAAGTTGGCCGAATTGGGCATAACGAATGTTGAAACCGTCTTGCCGCCCAAACCCGAGGATAGACAGAAAGAAAAAGCGCTTTTTATGGAGCACCAGGAATGGGTGGCGCATGTGTTCGAGTCGGCGTTCAAGACGCTGTGTGATTACACGAAGAGCCTGAAACCGGACTGTTTGATGTTGCCGCTGCTCTCCCCCGGTCCTTCGTTTTACAATGCGCCGTTTAGCGCGTCGCTGTCGCGCATATCGCAAATGGGGGACAGTATCCAGATCGATCCTTACTTGAACGGCGTGATTGATGAGGCCTATATGTGCGATCTGGTTAGGAATTCGTCAGCCAAACCGCTTTGGCTGACGGTCGGAACGCATTACGGCGGCAATACCGAGACGCTGCGGCGGGACTATGCAATCGCCCTTGCGCATGCCGATGGCTTGTATGTTTTCGATTGGCCGTTTATCTGTCAGACACTGCCCCTGATTGAAGACTGGCGGCCGATGTGGAAAGCGGGCGGGTGGAAAGCAACCTTGGAGGCGTTTGAAAAGGCAAAAAAACTGGAGCCCTATTTGCTGCATACGGTTTCCGCGGCTAAAACGGCCATGCTGCATTCCGAACGGACCGTGACCGTCACGGGTTACCAACATGATTCGTTTCACGGCCCTGGAGGAAGCTACATTCGCGAGCAGGTCGGAATTTACAGCGCCCTGGCGCAGGCGCATCTGCCAGTGGTGCCCATTTATGCTGAGACACTCACGCCTTCACGCTTGCAGAATTATCGCGTGTTGATTGTGGCGGCGGCGCAGAGTCTCACGGACGAGGAAATCCAGGTTATCCGTGACTGGACCGCGGCGGGCGGATTCTTGATCGTGACGGGCGGAAGTACGCTGGCGGACCGATGGGGGCGAAGTGTGGGTGATTACAAACTGGCCGACGTCATGGGGGTCAAGTGGATCAGGAGCGCTCCCGGCTTGACGAACTGGACTGTCAAAGCGGATGCGGGCTTTATGAATGGCAAGACCATCAGTTACCGGAAAAATTTTGGGGTGGATGAGGTGGCGCCTGTCACGGCCAGGGTGTTGGCCGAATTGAGCAACGGTAAACCGGCCATGACACTCAATCAATTCGGCCGGGGGCGCTGTTGTTTTATTTCCGCCAATTTACTGGGTTCCTGCTACCAAGGTGTCATGGGCAATCGCAACCGTTATCCATACGTGAAGAATTATGATGCGGGCGTCAAGGAATTCTGGGCGGAACTCGTCACCTGGGCGCTTTGTACCCAAGGTGAAAGTATACCGGTTGAAGTAAAGAATTGTCCGGAGGCCACGGAAGTCACATTGCGCATTCAGCCGGCTACCGGGCGGCAGGTGCTGCATTTCTTGAACTATGACGAATCCGCGCCGATTAAAGGGATTAAAGCGACATGGCGTTTGCCCTCAAAGCCCATGAAGGTGTTTTATCCGGCAGACGGCAAAATCATTGCCGCCGCGACGACCAACGGGCTGCTACGCTTTGTCTTGCGCGATTTGGACGCGTATGAAACCATAGTTGCGGAGCCGGAAGGAAATTAAGCATTTCGAATTGAGAATGTGGCGGAATTGAAAGAGTGATGAAGATATGAGTCCACATAATCGGCAAATAATCCCTCTTTCTTGTTCCTTGGGAACTGGCATATTAAAAACATGCATATAGAATGTGGATAAGAAGAAAGCATCGTGTCTTGGCTTGTATTCAAGTTTATTACGCGGAGGGACGCCATTAAAAAACTAATTGTTTCTACGATGTTGGCCGCTTCGATTCACCTCGGTGGACAGGTCTGTCGGGCGGCAACATATTACGTGACCACGAACGGGTTGGATTTCAATTCCGGGACCAGTTGGGCGCTGGCGCTGGCCACGATCAGCAACGGCGTAGACAAGGCCGTCACTCCGGGCGACACGGTGCTGGTCTCCAACGGTACTTATATGCTTTCAACCAATATTTATATTACCAACGGAATTACCCTGCGCGGATTCAACGGCCGGGATGTGACTGTTATTAATGCCAACCGGAGCGTAAGCAACCGGTGTGTGTTCATCAGCCATTCCAACGCGGTGGTGGAAAGGTTTACGCTTACCGACGGCAATATGCCGAGCAACACATTCCCCAACCTCGGGCAAGGCGGCGGAGCCTTTATTAATTATGGAACTTTGAGCGACTGTATTGTCGTGAGCAATGTCGCCACTTCCGGCGGAGGTGTTTTGTGTAATACAAACGGGATGGTCACCAATTGTGTGATCTGTTATAATACAACTTTTGGCGTTGCTGTATCCTCTGGCGGCGGCGGTCTGGCTCTATGTGAAAGCGAAGCGCATAATTGTTTCATTTTCGGCAATCTTGCCACCTCGGTGGTTTCCGTTGGTTATGGTCAGGGCGGCGGGGCTGTATTTTATTCGGGCGGCATATTGGCGAACTGCACAGTGAGCAATAATTACAGCTGTCATGATGGTGGAGGCATTTATATTTTTAAAGGCACAAGGAACGCAATATCGAACTGTCTTATAGCAGGCAATGCTTGCGGGGTGATAAGATATGGTGGCGGTATTTATCTGAATCAATGCACGGCAACATTCACCGATACGGTCATAAGCAATAACTATGGTGTCAGCCACGCTTTGCTTGGCGGAGGCGTTTTGTCCGCTGGGGCCATTTCGGCCTTTTATAACTGCACGATTGTCACGAATTGGGCACAAATTGGAGGCGGAATATGCCTGGCCCAGAACAGCAGCATGTTGCTGACCAACTGCGTTATCAGTAATAATTACAGATTTTGGAATTCAGGCACCGGCGGCGGAATTGATGCAGGCAGTTATTCCCCCAACAGCATAACGGCCGTCTGGTGCCGGATAGTGAATAATATCGCTAAGAATAATCTCGATAAAGGCGCAGGCATCTATGTCCGCAACAATTACATGTTTGATCACTGTGTCATTCAGGAAAATAGCGGCGCGAATTCTTACGGCGCAGCCGTATATATCCGCTCAGACGGCCAGGGTGCCATTCGCAATTGCCTGATTGGTAACAATACGGCGAAGTATGGCGCTGGAATTTATATTGAGCCCAACGCTACCTCCTGCGTGTCGTCATGCACGATTGCCGGCAATTATGCTACGGCCAACGGGGGCGGTATCTATATGACGAATAACGGCAGCGACACGTTCACTAACTGCGTAATTGCGTCCAATACGGCCATAGCGGACAGCGACCTGTATCTGCCGACATCGGAACGGAGCAATTCATTCTGGTATTCCTGCGCGAGCACGTTGCCCGCCACACAGGGGAACATAACAAACGCTCCGGTCTTTGCCGGCGCCAGCACGAACAACTGGCGCCTGGCTAAAGATTCGCCGGGCCGCAGCGCCGGGACAATTGAGGACTGGATGCAAGGCAACACGGATCTGGACGGTCGGCCGCGCATTTGGCGGGGCTTCGGGCGCGTTGATATGGGCGCGTATGAGTGCGAAAGGAAAGGCGTTGTGTTTAGTCTTCACTGATCGGTAATATCTCATAAGGAGGATTGAATTCATGTCAAAGATAGTTAGTGAAAAAATGACGCCGGCCATACTTGGCGGCAAACCGATCAGGAAAAAGCCGTTCTCTGTGACATGGCCGGTGATCGGACTAGAAGAACGCCGGAATTTGTTAAAGGTGTTTGGCAGCGGCAAATGGTGGTACGGCGAAAAAGTGGCGGAGTTTGAAAAGAAATACGCCGCGTTCCAAAACGCCGGGTACGGCGTCTCCTGCACGAACGGCACGGCTGCGTTGGAAATCGCCCTGTTGGCCTGCGGGATCGGCGCGGGCGATGAAGTAATCGTGCCGCCTTATACTTTCATGGCCACGGCCAGCGCCGTATTGAAGGTGAACGCCGTTCCCGTGTTCGCGGATATTGACTTGAATACGGGTAATCTGGATCAAAAGGCTGCGGAAAAAGCCATTACCTCTAAAACCAGGGCCATCATGCCGGTCCACATGGCCGGATTGCCGGTGGATATGGACGCTTTCAAGGCATTGGCCCGCAAACATAAATTGCGTCTCATTGAAGACGCCTGCCATAGCTGGGGCAGTCAATGGAAAGGCAAAGGCACCGGCGCCATTGGCGACTGCGGGGTGTTCAGTTTCCAGATGAGCAAAAACATTACTGCCGGAGAAGGCGGCATCCTGTTGACTGACAACGAGGAAATCGCCGACGCGGCCCGCAGCTACACCAACTGCGGCCGCGGCAAAGGCAAAGCCTGGTACGAACATTACCTGCTGGGCAGCAATTTGCGCATGACCGAGCTGCAGTCGGCGATCCTGCTGGGCCAATTGACCCGGCTAAAGGCACAAACCCTGCGGCGCGAGCGCAATGCCGCGATCATAACTCGCGGCCTGAAAGGCATTCCCGGCGTGGCCCTGATGCAAAGGGACCGGCGCGTAACGCGGCGCAGCTATCACATGTATATGTTCAGGTTCGTAACGGAAGCCTGGCCGGGTGTTTCCCGCGAAACATTCCTTAAAGCCTTAAACGCTGAAGGTATTCCCGCATCGGCCGGATACCCGATTCCGCTTTATATGAATCCCCTGTTTCAGCGGAAAGGCAATGGCCCGCGCCATTGCCCGCTCTCCTGCCCGTATTACGGCAAGACGATGGATTATACGCGCGTCTCCTGCCCGAACACCGAGCAGGTGTGCCGGGAGGCTTGCTGGATAAGACATTCGGTGCTTTTAAACGAAAGCGGCGATATGCGCGATATTGTCGAGGCAATTACAAAGCTGTGGGAACAGCGGGAGTCGTTGCGCCATGTCTGAACTTGTCGTGGGGTACGGCGAAACTGATATCACTCCGCCCATGGGTGTGGAACTCAGCGGCTACGGGTTTTACCGCGGCCGGAGAGCGGAAACCGTGTTGGATCATTTAAAAGTGAGAGCCATTGTTGTGCTGGATGAAACTTCTGCGCTGACAGTGGTCGCTTGCGATCTGGTGGGGTTTTCCATCGAATTTTCCGACCGCGTGCGTGCGGCTATCGCCGCGGAGCATGGCTGGAGGATGACCCATGTGTTGCTGGCCTGCACGCACACGCATTCCGGCCCGGCGGTCATGCCTTTGCGGGGCTGCGGTGAATTTGCGGACCAATATGCGCAAGGCTTGCCGAATCTGATCGCCGAGGCGGTCCGGCGCGCCGTTGCGGATGTTCGTCCGGCGCAGATGCTCGACGGTTCGGAAACTGTCGAGCCTATCGGCGTTAACCGGCGTAACCGCCGGTTTGATGAGATTGATCCGGTCTTGCAGGGCATCGTGTTCCGCCGTTCGGACGAGTTGCTTTTCCTGCTCAATTATGCCTGCCATGGCGTGGTGCTCGGGCCCGATCCCGCAGTCTCGGCGGACTGGCCGGGCGCCTTGATCGCGGCGCTTGAGCGCCGCGGGCACCGTGGTCTTTTCCTGCAGGGATTTTGCGGGGACATCGATCCGGTATGCAATCTTAACCGCTGGGGCAAAGGGACGGCTGATGATTTAACCCATTACGGCGAGTTGTTGACCCATCATGCCCTGAATATCAGCCGATATGGACGCAAATTGGCGTCCGTATCCATTCGCGCAAAGGAAGTCAGGATCGCGTTGCCGCTGGCCGTGCCGGCAAGCCGGGAAGAACTGCGTCGCGAGCGGCAGTCCTTGACCAAAGGCAAGACGGATCAAGGATTGAACCGTTTCGCGGAGGATTGGTTGCGGCAAGCGGACGCGGAATATGAAGCAAGGCGCGACCACCCGTTTATTGACGATGTGCCGATCGCGGGAATCTTTCTGGGCGATGTGCCCCTGCTTGCCCTCCCCGCCGAAGTGTTTTGCCGGTATGGACTTGAACTGCGCAAGCGATGGCCAAACATGATGGC
Source organism: Kiritimatiellia bacterium (assembly GCA_028718125.1). Taxonomy (GTDB): domain Bacteria; phylum Verrucomicrobiota; class Kiritimatiellia; order JAAZAB01; family JAAZAB01; genus VSJD01. The sequence goes on along the minus strand of JAQUMN010000009.1, from coordinate 109,177 downwards.
GGTCGGCTATGCCAACGGCAATGCGGGATATTGGCCGACGGCGCATGCATATGAAACCGCCGGAGATTATTCCTGTTATCTGGCGCCTAAAGCGTATCATGGCTTCCCCTACCATCCCGGGATTGAAAGCCTGGTGCGTGAGGCCAGCGAGCGGGCCCTGTCCCTTGCGGAGAAGGCAAATATCAGAGCCGCGAGCAAAACTCATGGATAATGGCGGCCAGGCCTCGTCCGCCGCCGGCAAAGAGATGTCGCTCAGGATTTAGCGCGATATCCCACCTGTAAGCGGATCGGCAACCTGCAACGCCTCAAATGCGGTGCGACGTTCCACGCAAGACGGGCATACGCCGCATGGTTTATCTTGGCCGCGGTAACAGCTCCATGTTGCGGCGTAATCCACACCCAGGTCCATGCCGATCTTAAGAATCTCGCTTTTGTGCATTGTCATAAAGGGCGCATGCAGGACGATTGGCTGGCGGCGGTTGAGGCCCAGCACGGCGTTCATCCGGTCCAGGAATTCCACCGTGCAGTCCCAGTAACCATAGCGGTCCTGTAACTGGGCGCCATAGAAAACATCGGCGATACCCCTGGCCTCGGCGTATGCGGCGGCGAGCGCCAGAAACAGCATGTTGCGGTTGGGCACGTAAGTCGGCGGCTGGTCGAGTTGGCCCGGCGGCAATTCGGCCAGAGCCGGCACGGGCCTGTCCGGATCGGTCAAGGTCGAAGCCGCGGCCATCATTTTGCCGAAAAAGGCGAGATCGATCTGCTGGTGCGCCTCCACACCGGCGGCGCGCGCCTGGGCCGCAGCGCAGGTGGTTTCGCGCGCATGTTTCTGGCCGTAGCGGATTGTCAGTGCATGCAGAGGCTGGAAAGCAAACTTGCTTTTCACGTAGTGGAGCAACGTGGAGGAATCCAGCCCGCCGCTCAATAAAATGACCGCGCTTTTCATTTGGATGAGCTTTCCACGCGATGCAATTCCTGCTGGCGGTCAATGCCCAAATCAGCGTGAGTAAAATCGCCCTGACGGGGCAGCTCCAGGTGTATCGAATCGGATGTATCTAGGGTCACATTAAGACCGGCTACGCGCAGATCCAGCACATGTCCCCCGACCTTCCGGTCTTCCGTCAGGAAGTGAAAATGATAGCCCGGCACGTTGATGCCTTTAACGAACGCGGGGCAGCGAAAACCAACCAGCGTGCCCTTGACGCGCTGGAATTCAAATACCGCCTGGTCCTTCGCGGCTTCCACCAGCGCCCGGTAAGGTTTTTGTTGTTTTGGCACGCTGCGGGCCTTGACGTAGTCGAATGCGCCGTCCGCACGGATGGTAAAAAACAGGTTCGCGGATGGCAGTGACTGATCCAATAGGCTGCAGAACTCATTGAGATTTGTGGCGGAAATGGACTTGAGTAAAATATCCTGATCGAGCCAGGTTGTTATAGCGAATGGTGTGCGGGCGGAATCCGGAACGGGATAGACCTTGCCGTCCACGCAAACCTGGAACATCCGGCCATCCACGTACACCAATTCGCCGTCGAGCGCGTTGAGCGTGCCGATACCTGTGTCACCGTATTGTTTCAAGTCGCCGACGGCATAATTCCCGTCATAGACGCCGGCCATCAGGGCATCGATTGGGGCCGTCTGATAAATCGTGTCACGGTCTCCGGCCCACGCCGCAGACGCCAGCATGGTCATTCCGATAATTGCCATTGAGGGTATATTCATGATACATTCTTTCCTTGAGGGCTTGACCGCAGCGTAAACAAGCGCAGGCACAATAATGTTCTTTACTATTGCCACAGGGCTGCGTCAAGAACGGTTTCGCGGGAGCTCGACCCTCCATGAATGCCAATATTTTCACGATATTGGAGGGCGGAGCTCCGCGACGACGCTGGTTTTAGCATGGATGACGCAGCCCTGACTATTGCCGCCAACGGGCCGTTGCCGCCTTGCATTGGCCGTCAAAATCTATATAATAAATTCCATATGAATGCAACAATGTCGAAGCCAACAACATCTGAGCGTGTATCCCTCAAAGCGGCATATTTGATCAAGAAGCTCGCGCTCCAGCCGCATCCCGAAGGCGGGTATTACCGCGAGATATACCGCTCGGTGGAGCAGATCCCGGCTGAGGCTCTGCCGGCACGTTACCGTGGAGCGCGGTTTTTCTCAACCTCGATTTACTACCTGCTGACCGGCACGCAAATATCAACCCTGCACCGGCTGACATCGGATGAGCAATGGCATTTTTACGATGGCGGCGCCCTGCTCCTGGCCATGATCGCACCCAATGGGACGGCCAGGAATGTTCGCCTGGGCCGCGACCATGCCCGCGGTGAACAGGTTCAGGCCCTTATTCCCGCAGGAACATGGATGGGGGCGCATCTGGCCAAGGCCTCCCGCCGTGGTTATGCGCTCATCGGCTGTACCGTGGCGCCGGGCTTCGATTTCCGGGATTTCACGGCGGGGCGAAGGTCAGACCTGCTGGCGCAATTTCCCCGGCAGCGCAAGTTAATTACAGCCTTGACCGCGGCGGGGTAATCCCCGGACGCTTGTTAAAACCCAGAATTTATTTTTATCTTTTATTTGCATTGTCGTGTTCAATAGTGCATTATTTTTAAAAGCATAGCTCGTCGGCAGAATCAGTGGATTAATTTTGATTCAGGGAGTTTATTATGAATACCAGCGAATCGAAACAGGGCAACGTCACCATACTGCAGGTCCAAGGCAAACTGGACTCGGCAAGTTCACCAGAGCTGGACAAGCGTCTGACCGGCCTGGTCGGGAGCGGGGCCAGGCAGGTTGTGGTTAACCTCGATGGCCTGGAATACGTCAGCAGCGCCGGTCTGCGGGTATTTCTTTCCGCGGCCAAGCATTTAAAGCAGGCGCAGGGCAAACTGGCGCTGGCCAGCCCGTCAGCTCAGGTCCAGCAGATTTTTGATATTGCGGGCTTTGCCAGTATAATGCCGATTTATAAAACTTTAAACGAAGCCGTCGGCGCCTGCGCGATGTAATTCCAGGATGGTTGGATTCGTCCGCGCCATAGTTGATTGCTATATAGGAGGACCAGGTATGCTCAGCTTTGCTGAAGAAATTTTTCTGCTAGCCCTCGACGACAAGCAGGGCGTTATCAAGCCATTGCCCGTCTCGGCGCTGGATTACGCCCTGGCCGGCGCGATGCTCATGGACCTGGCGCTTCAGGACCGGATTGATACGGATTTGACCAGCTTGAGCGTCACTGACACCAAGCCAACCGGCGATCCGATCCTGGACGATGTGTTGCGCGACCTCCAGCAGAACCCCGTGCCCCAGCCGACCAGCTTTTGGCTGAAACACTTTGCGGACCAGTCCAAGCGCATTCAGGAACGGGTCCTTGCGCGGCTGATTCAAAAAGGTATTCTCAAGCAGGAAAACCGGCGGATTTTGTGGGTCTTTGAAGTGCGCCGGTATCCGGTCATGGATAACCATGAGGTTAAGGAAGTCAAAACCCGCCTGCGGGAGTTGATTCTCAGCGACGATATTCCCGATTCGCGCGAGGTCGTACTGATCAATCTGGGCAATGCCTGCCGGTTGTTGGACGACTTGTTTACGCCGGCGGAGTACGAGAAGGTGCGTGCGCGGATTGTCGCGCTTGCCCGCCTGGACCTGATTGGCCAGGAAATGGCCAAATCGATCCGCGAAATCGAACGCACGATGGCCATTGCCATGTCCATGACAATGATGGCCTGAACGGGGCGGGGTGATTTTTCCCGTAACATTCTCACACGGAGCCACAAAGGTCACAGGGTTAATTCCCGACCGGCGCGATTTCTTTCGAGGCTTTGTGTGCGACAGATTCCGGGATCGCCGTTTTATGTTTTCTGAACAGCGGATAACGCGGAAATTTCATCCCGAAGTATGATAGTGTTGCGCCATGAGCGACTCTCTCAGTCAAACCATCGGGAATACGCTGGAATCCCTGTCGCCGCTGACGACCGAGGTCAACCGTTTCATGGAACAGCACGCCCTGTCGCACGAGGCGATCTTCCGGGTCAACCTGGCCATAGAAGAAATTGTCACCAACATCATCAAATACGGCTACGACGATACGGCCCCTCACGCGATTACGGTTGCGCTTGATCTGTTCCCGGACACTATTCGCTTGCGTTTGAAAGATGACGGGCATCCCTTCAATCCGTTGCATACGCCCGAACCGGACATCTATGTTCCGCTGGACCAGCGCAAAGTGGGTGGCCTGGGCTTGCATCTTGTGCGCGAAATAGTCGACCGCATCGTCTATCGGCGGGAAAACGACGCGAACATTCTTGAGATAAATATCGCGCGGAAGTGAAGCGGAGTTAGACGCCGAAGGCGTCAGCTGTTTCACCTTTCCTTAGGGAGAGGTCGATCCTGATCGTGAAGCGCATCGGGATCGGGTGAGGGGCCTGTAACTTGGAAAATGTCCCTCACCCCACCCTCTCTCAAGGGAGAGGGAATGAACCTTGAAATTCTTATACGTGGCATTAACTCCGGATCAACACAAAATACATCAGCAGGATGATACATGCCATGGTCATCGGCCAGCGAATGTCGCGCGTCCGTCCGCTCAGCACCTTGATTACCGGATACGTGATGAACCCGAAGGCGAGTCCGTCGGCAATCGAATAGGCCAGCGGAATACCCAGCGCAATCAGAAACGCGGGGACGGCTTCGCTGTAGTCGTCCCAATCGATTTTACGCAGGTTTTGCATCATCATGAATCCCACGACTACAAGGGCCGGCGCGGTAATGGGCGCGTAACTGCCGATCATCGCCACGATGGGACTGAAGAAGAGCGCAAGTAAAAAAAATGCGGCCACGACCAGCCCCACCAGTCCCGTTCGCCCGCCATGCTCCACGCCTGCGGCGCTTTCAATGAAACTGGTCACCGTGCTGGTTCCACAACAGGCGCCGATCACCGTCCCGGTCGCGTCCGACAGCAAGGCCTGCCGGGCGCGCGGCAGCTTGTTGTTCACAATAAAGCCGCCCTGTTCCCCCACCCCGATCAACGTGCCCATGGTGTCGAATACATCCATGAACAGGAAAATGACGATGAACGGCAACATAGTCAGCGAACACGCTTGAGCAAGGTCAATCTGCAGGAACGTGCCGGCCATGGACGGCGGCAGCGCTGTCAGGTGCTTGGCGATCTGAAACCGGGTCATGAGCATGGATTCGCTTACGAGCCTGGTTTCCGTAATGGCCGGCGGCAGATGGGGAATCGTCAGTTTGAGCAGGATGGCCAGCAGGCAGGATGCCAGGATGCCCCACAGGATGGATCCGCGCACGCGGCGCACATGCAGGGCTGCCGTCAGGATCAGCCCGAAGAAAAAAACGACCATATCCGGCGAGGCAAATTGAGGGTTCAGGCGTACGCAGGTGCCGGCGCTGGGCAGGATCAGGCGGGAATTCTGAAACCCGATAAACGCGATGAAGAAACCGATGCCCACGGCAATCCCGTTTTTCAGGCTGGGGCTGACGGCGTCAATGATCATCTCGCGTATGCCGACAACCGAAATCAACATGAACAACAGCCCCGCCACCAGTACCACGCCAAGACCCACTCTCCAGGGCTGGGCAAAACCGGCTGCCGCGGCGGCCGGCAGAACGGAAAAAACAAAGAAAAAATTTTCCCCCATCCCGGGCGCCTGCGCGATCGGATAACGGGCATAGAGCGCCATGATCACCGTTGCGATCGCGGCCGACACACAGGTGGCCGTCATTACTGCGCCGAAATCCATGCCGGTTTGTATGCCGAATAATGTCCCGGATAAAATTGCCGGCTGGACAAAAATGATATAGGCCATGGTTAAAAACGTTGTCAGGCCGGCAAGCATTTCGGTCTGCACAGTGGTCCCGTTTGCGGTCAAATGAAACAGCCGGTCTAAGGTCGCCATCATAATTATCCCTTGCGTAGTGTGTACTGAAACGTCCCTCGATGCGTCAATAAAAAAAATGACGGAATACATTGATTTTGATCGGGAGGGATGATAATAAAGACATGTTAGATCACACAACGCCCGTTTGCCGAATCAACGCTGCATGGAAGGAGCAGACGATATGAACATCTCGACCAGTAAAATTGATCAGGCGGTCGTCATGGAGCTTGCCGGCCGCATGGATGTCATTGCCGCCATGGAGTATGAAAAAGCGATTATGGCGTGTCTCCAGCGCGGCGACCTGAAGTTTGTCGTGGACCTTAACGCCTTGGATTATGTCAGCAGCGCGGGTTTGCGCAGCCTGTTGACCACTGCCAAAAAAGTCAAGGAATCCAAGGGCATGGTGAACTTCTGTAATGTCAAAGGCGTCGTCAAGGAAGTCTTTGCCATGTCCGGTTTCGATACCATCCTGCCGATCTTTAAGTCGGTTAAAGACGCTTTGCCAAGTTAAACCTATGCAAATTATCATTGAAAATAAATCTGGCGCCGTTGTCCTGAGCATCCATGGGCACTTTAATGCCGCCGCCACCCCGGAATTTGAGCGGATTTTAAACCAGCGCCTGGATGCCGGCGGTCGTCACTTCATCCTGAACATGGCCGATCTGACCTTCATCAGCAGTGCGGGCCTGTGCAGTATCCTTGCCTCTGCCAAAAAAATCAGCGAGCGGGACGGGAGCATTGTGATTTGCGCCCTGCAGGGCGAAGCGCAAAAAGTGTTCGAGATATCCGGGTTTGCCGCCTTGTTTTCAATTTGCCCCACGGAGGCGGCGGCGCTCAAGCAGTTAGATGCGGTTTGTCTGCCATGAAGCAGGTACCTTATGCCCGCCGGCTGCTGCCGTTGGTCGGCTTGCTTCTATTGTCCGGCACACTTGCTTTGAAGGCCGCGCCGGCTGATACCCAACCAATCGTCTTCGTACCGCAATGGGAACCGCAGGCCCAATTTGCCGGGTATTATGTCGCTGTCGAAAAAGGCTTTTATACCCGCTCCGGCTTGACCGTCACCATACTTCGCGGCGGCCCGAACCAGCCGGTTGGCCGACTGCTTCAGGAAGGCCAGGCGGACTTTGCCACGACGTTCCTGGCCTCCGCACTGGAAAAGCGCTCCCGCGACGGGTTGCCGCTCGTCAATATCGCGCAAATGGTGCAACGCTCCTCCCTCCTGCTTGTGGCCCGCAAATCGTCCGGCATCCATTCGCCCGCCGATTTACAGGGCAAAACGGTCAGCCTCTGGCCTGATTTTGCGGTTCAGCCCAAGGCCCTGTTCCGCAAATTCGGCGTGGAACCGCGAGTGCTGACCCAGGGCGCAACGATCAATCTTTTTTTGCGCGGGGCGGTGGATGCCGCTTCCGGCATGTGGTATAATGAATATCACATGCTGATCAACGGCGGCCTTGAAGCGCAGGACCTGACTTTTTTCTTTTACGATCAGTTCGGCCTTAATTTTCCGGAAGACGGCATCTATTGCCTGGCGCCGACGCTGAAACAGAATCCGGACCGTTGCCGCCGCTTTGTGCAGGCCTCGATTGCCGGCTGGCAATACGCGTTTCAGCATCCTGAGGAAGCGCTGGATATTGTCATGCGGCAGGTAACGGCGGCCAATCGTCCGACCAATCGAGTTCACCAGCGCTGGATGCTGAGCCGCATGAAAGACATCATGCAACCGCCCGGCGCCCCGGCGTTCGGCACGCTTGCGGAATCCGATTACTCGCGCGTGGCCCAGGAATTGAAAGACGCCGGCCAAATCAACGCCATACCGGCCTGGAACGATTTTTATGAAAACTGCGCCATCTCAATTCCGACGAACCAGCCTGGCCGTTAAACTCGGCTTAATGGTCCTGGCAGGCACTTCGGTTGTATTTGCCGCCGCCTTTCTTTACAATCATGCCCTTTCGCGCCGCAGCATTCTAAGCAATGCGGAAACGAATGCCCGCCATCTGGCCGGCGCCACGGTCAGCCGGATTGAGGCCGTATTGAACGGCGTTGAAAATATCCCCTGCTACATGGCGCTTTGCCTGGAACAGCGCGACTGGGAGCGCGCGGACCTGATTGCCTTCATTCGTAATGCGTTAGTGGCCGATCCGGATATTTTCGGATCGGCCGTGGCGTTTGAACCGTACGCCTTCAATCCCCAATCCCTGTATTTTGCGCCTTACTGCTGTCGCCAGGGCGCGGATATCCGGCAGACCTGGCTGGGTAGCGACCAGTACCAGTATTTTAATTTGGACTGGTATATCCTTCCCAAAGAACTCAATCGTCCCATGTGGAGCGAACCCTATTTCGATGAGGGCGGGGGCAAGGTTATCATGACCACGTATTCTGTGCCTTTTTACCGTATGGTAAATGGACGGCGGCAATTCCAGGGAATCGTTACGGCCGATATCGCTCTGGACTGGCTGGTCAAGATAGTTTCCGCGGTATCGTTTTTGAAAACCGGTTATGCCTGCCTGATTTCGCAGAACGGTATGTTCGTTACGCATCCCGATAAGCGCTTAATCATGCGTCAAAGCATATTCGATCTGGCCGAGGGCGCTGCCGACGCGCATTTGCGGCAGGTCGGTCAGGCGATGGTTCGCGGCGATACGGGCTTTGTACGGCTGCAAAGCCCGACACTGGGCAAGCCTTCATGGTTGTATTACGCGCCGTTGAAATCGCCGGGCTGGTCGTTGGGCGTGCTCTTCCCGGAGGACGAACTGTTTGCCGATGCCCAGCGCATGGGGCGCAACATTCTGCTGATCGGTCTGGTGGGCTTTGTCATCCTCTTCCTGATCATCGTTCTGATTTCGGCCGCCGTGACCCGGCCAATCCGGGCCCTGGCCCGGACCACGGCGGAAATTGCGCTCGGCAATCTGGATATCAAATTGCCGCTGGTAAAAAGCCGCGACGAAGTGGGCGAACTCTCGTATGCTTTCGACAATATGCGCGTGGCCCTCAAGGAGTATATTGCCGGCCTTACGGAAGCCACCGTCGCGCGGGAGCGCCTGGAAAGCGAACTCAAGATTGCGCGGACAATTCAGATGAGTTTTCTGCCGAAGCATTTCCCGCCTTTCCCCGAACAGGCCGAATTCGATCTCTATGCCCGACTGGAACCAGCCAAGCAAGTCGGCGGCGATCTCTATGACTTTTTCCTGCTCGACGACCAGCATCTGTTCTTCAGCATCGGTGATGTTGCCGACAAGGGCGTGCCGGCAGCGCTTTTCATGGCCGTGACTAAAACGCTGATGAAAGGGATTGCCTTGCAAGGCGGACTTGATCCGGCCGGCATAATGGAACACGTTAACCAGGAATTATGCAAAGAAAACGATACGAATATGTTTGTGACCGTCTTTTGCGGCGTGCTCAATTTTTGCACGGGCAAGCTGGTATATTCCAATGCCGGACATAATCCTCCGCTGATCCGGCGTGCCGGCAGCCAGCCGGAGGAATTACCCGTGCCCAAGGGCATTGTCCTGGGCACGATTGAAGCAGTTCGATATTCGACCGCTTCGCTGATCCTGCACGCCGGCGACACGCTGGTGCTCTATACCGACGGCGTCACCGAGGCCTGCAATCCGAGCCAGGACTTGTATTCCATGGAACGCCTGCGGGAAACGGCGGCTGGGGTCAGCGATCAGGAACCAAAAACCGTCGTGGACGCCATCTTCCAATCCGTCAATGCCTATGCCGCCGGCGCCCCGCAGTCCGACGACATCACCGTCCTGGCCCTGCACTACCATGGAGAATCTTCGTCGGATCGATGATTCGGTTATATGCAACATCCTGCATTGCGCGAATGCGCCTCTACCGGGAGGATAGGATCGCTGCCCCGAGGGCGCCGGTCAGTTGCGCATGGCGGGCCACATGCACCGGATGCCCCAACGCGGCTTCGAGGGCTTTGGCCATTCCAGGAACCAGGGCTACGCCGCCGGTAAAAACGACCGGTTCGGCGATGGTACGACCGGCCATGGAGGCAATCCGCGATGCAATTGATTTCTGGATTCCGGCGACAATATTTTCGGCTTTCTCGTTGGACGCCAACAGGCCAATGATTTCCGTCTCGGCGAATACGACGCACATGCTGCTAATGGCGGATGGCTTTCCAGCCCTGCCCGCCAGTCTGCCGAGATCGGCAAGTTTTACATTGAGCCTTGCGGCGACTACCTCGAGAAAACGGCCGGTTCCGGCGGCGCATCGGTCGCTCATCACGAAGTCGCGCACTTTACCGTCGGTATCCAATCTAAGCAGTTTGCTGTCCTGTCCGCCGATATCAATGACGGTTTTGGCATCGCCTCTCTCGTGATAGACCCCGCAAGCTTGGCAGGTAATCTCCGTAATGGTTGTGTCGGCAAATGCAACGGTGTCGCGTCCCCAGCCGGTGGCCAGAACCTTTCTGACTCTGCGTCGATTGACCCCGACCTTCTTTAGGACCCGGTCAAAGAGTTTTGAAGCCAGGGCCGTTTGTGTGAGTCCCTGATCGGCAACGCCTGAAGCCATCACGCTTAGGTCGTTGCCGTTAACGAGTACCACCTTGATCGTCCTCGATCCTGCGTCAATCCCGGCATAGATCATTTTGTCCTGTGCTCCTTTCAAGGCCTTGCGGCTCGCCTGGCGGGACGCCTCGCTTCCGGGTCTCGATCCGTGCCCGAATAGTCTCGAACAGCGCTTGGGTGCGCATGCTGATCCGCGCGGAATCGGACGGGGAATAATCGGTATCGATCCGTAAATAGGGAAGATCGAGCTCTTTTTCGGCCAGTCTTTTCACGGAGAACGATTCGACATCGTAGGTCAGACAGGCCTGCCAGATCACTTCTACGATGCATTCGGGCCGATACTCGGCAGCCAGTCTCCGAAGCAAGTCGAACCGTCTGACATTCGGGGTCATGACAGAACACGGTAGATGGAAATATTTCTCCGCCAGGGCACACATGAGATCCTCGGCTCCGGCATCCACATCATCCATAATGGGCTTGAGTCCTGTGCAGTTCTCCTGGCAAACCACCAATCCTCCGTTTTCCTCAATGAGGTCGACGACACGCTCGGCCCCGTGTGGCATCGGTACGCCCGTGAGCAGGACTCTGATCCGTTCTGACGCCGGCGGATCCAGCTTCCGGCCCGGCAGGACTTGCAGCGCTTTTTCATATTGCTCCAAGTCAGCGGGCATGCAGGCAATGATGCTTTTCATATTGAGCAGCTCGCGACCGGTAAGCGGGGGCATATCTGATTTCATGAGCCCGGCCAGCTTGCGGCGCAATTGTCGCTCGCGATTCATGAGCGCGATGGCGCCCTTCAGCTTGTCGCGGGTGATCGAGGTCTGGAACCGTTTCTCCAGCACGCGCTTCAGTTCCCTCAATTCAAGCACCCAGTGTTCCAAGGCATGGGGGTCAGCCGGTTTCTGGGTGAGTTCCAGCACGTGCATTGACCGGCTCTCGGCCAGCAGTTCATACATTTTCTTTTTGCCGTCACAGGTTGTCTCCGCGATGACGATATCCGCCATCTCGAGGAACGGATTCTCTTTCAGGACGCTGTAGCCAAAAGTGGACTTGATCAGCGGACATAGGTTGGAGGGAAGGAATTCCTCAGCTGCCGTGATCGTGTCCTCATTGCCCCCGCACAGGCAGACCGGGATTCCCCCGGCCGCCATGATGAGCTCGCGCGGCGTATATTCGCACGTAATACCGACAATGTGCCCCCCTTGTTTCATCCGGGCCTCGGCATAGCCAAGGCAATGAGTCACCATGTCGTCGAACCATGCCAAGGGGCCGTCAGCCGCGCCGGGCGCCGGCCGGCCTTTCCCCTTTCCGGGAGACGTGGAAGGCCGGCAGGGACCACGGGCCTGCTTGTGGACAGACTTCTTCTTGCTTTGTTCGCTCATTCCATTCCACCTCCGACCCTTCAATGTCCGTATGGCTCACTATATAGATGTAAAAGCGCGATAGAAGTCAAATTTATTAATTGACTTTCGGATACGACAACGTAGCCTTATATGTATAAACCTGACAGGTACGGCTTCAACCTATTGCCAGAAGCAGGCCGGAGGAGTGAGATTATGCAGCAGGTTGTCATGGGCTTGATGGGGATTTTGATTGGATTGGCCGTCCTGATAATCGCGTCTGGATGGATTGTGCCGCTGATCCTCAGCCTCATCGGTCGCCGGCGTCAGTGGCCCAGTGCCAAGGGGTTAATGATTATTGCCGCCGTTTGGGGAGGAACGGCGATTTTGCTGGCCCTGGGAGCAGGCGGTCTCTTTTTTACCTATTCACAGATGAGCCGCAGCTATGAGGATAATGCCAAACTATTTAAAGCAGCGGACTATGGGGGTAAGACGGCCATCCTGCGTCTGGCCTATACGGGCGCGGTTGAATGCGTCATTCGGGATCAGGCGGGAAAAACTTTCCGGTGTGTAACATCGAACGGCCGCTTGGTGGTTCCGGCCGGCACAATGGCGCTCCGTGAATGCAAGCTGACGGCGTCGGATTCAGAGGGTCGGTCGTGGACCGCCTCGTGCCGCTTTTGGAATGAAACCAATATCAGCGTGGGCGCGGATGCCGTACAGGACGTCGAATTCGGGTCGCCATTTCTTGTGGCCGTTAACATGGAATGGGCGCCGGTATCATCGAAAATCAGGCTGGATCCGGCCTGTGCCGACCGCGCCGGCAATATCTATATGATCGCCGGTCCCAAGAATGCAACCGATCCCTCCTTCCAGGTCCTGGATGCCAACCAGCGGGCACTCTGGAGCGGCAAATTTGAGGCTGGCTGAGGGGGATCTTTGGGGTATTCCGGGCGAATACCCGATCAGGTGAAAGGTTCCTGCGTTATTCGGATGGTGTGGCCAGGTTTGCCGTTTAGTCATACCATCGTGGATACGCCTTTCTTGCGCCAGCCAGCGGGCCAAGCTCCTGCTGCTGAAGATTGATGCGTCACGTTCGGGATGACAAAAAAAAGGCGTGACATGTCGGCAAGCATGGTGATATATTATATAACATAAAGAGCAGTATTATTGTTATTTCTGGTTACGCGTTTGGGAGTTTCGGTATGGCAAAATCCAAGTTACCATGGATCGGTCCCCGCCTGATTGTGGTTCTGCTGATGGCGTATTCCCTGGCAACACCCGGCATGGGCGTCAGCGACCCCGACAATGTCGATGCCATCTTTGGCGCCAAGGCCACGGAACTTGTCACGGGCAAATCGTTGCGCTCGGAAAAAATCGCGGCCATTCACGTTTTTGTACGGGATTCCATCCGCCAGGTTGAAACACAATATGGCTGAGGGGGCCGAGACGTTATTTCGCCCAACCGTGCGTTGGGCGAGGCCAGCGGAGATCAGCAGGCTCGAGCGGAACTCCTGGCCAAACTGCTGGTGGCCAGCGGGGAACGGCCCTACCTTCTGAAGCATGGCGAGGGAAAGACCACCTATCAACTAATCATGGTCCCGATGAAAGACGAAGAATTGCCGGAATGGACTAAAACCCTGGGCTCGACCCCTCTGGTAATTCCCTTTGGGCCGCTAAAGCTAATGCCCCTGCCGCTCGAAAAGAACCTGAAGGCTGGTTCGCTTGAGAAGCGTTTGTATGATCCCGCCGCCGGAGGATGGAGCGCCACCATCGCGGTCATGCGGTTCAAATAAGACCTCCGGCTTTTTTCAGACGCCATGGCGAAGCGTCTCGACCCGGTTTTGCGACCTAATCTAACGCTGCATAGAAAGGAAAACCCTATGATATTCCGTTTGCTCCCTGCCCTGGTTCTGGCTCTAACCCTCGCCCGTATCTCCCCTGCTCTCGAATTCAGCGGCACAATTTCTTCCTCAAATGGCGCGCCGCCGATTGAGGAACTCACCGTACTGGTGGAGCACCATGAAAACCGGCGTGCGGATAATCCCGACGCGTTCGCCGTCCGCCAACGGCCAGGGAAAGACGGCCGTTTTGCCATTGAACTGCCCTATGACAAGAAGGGATACATGGTATTTATCACCGACACGTCCAACCGCATGTACAAGGGCTTCGCGCATCTCAACGAGACCACCAACCTCGGCGCCATTGCCGTGCAGGGCGGCGGTACATTGACCGGAAACGTTCAAAGCCGTGACCACAAACCGCTGGCCAACATGGAAGTTATCCTGGACATCCGCCTGCGGCCTTTCACCTGCTCCCACTACATAGAAGCCGCACGAAGCCGGACCGACGCCAAAGGCGCCCTTGTCTTTGAGAACCTGCCCATCGGCGAATACCGGTATCGTCCCGCCTCGGATACCTATGCCGTCCAGGATGGCACCCTTACCATTACGGAAGACCCCGCCTTCCTGAATCTGATTCTTGACAAAGCCGCCTGGCTTAAGGGAAAGATCACCGATCCGCAGGGCAAGCCGATTCGGGGTATTCGCGTCCGCGTCCAAGATCAATCCACTGTCAGTGACGCTCAAGGCAGCTATCGCCTGGGCGGGCTGACCGGCGGCACCAATTATGTCTCGGTTTCCGGGACCGGTTATGTGCAGGACAAAAAACGGGCACACGAATCCACCCAGGTAATCTGTGTTCCCGGCGAGGAGATTACCAGGGATTTCGCGGTCGTCCAGGCAGGGGTCCTGCGATTGACGTTGGAGACCGAGGTCGCGGACCTGCGTCTTTCGAATGAACTTAAAATAAACCTGAAGACCGAGACGGAATACGGATATTCCAGCAGCGACGAAACGAGCGCGCCGCTCAAAGATCACGTCGCGGTCTTCAGCAACATGGCCCCCGGTGATTACACCCTGACACTTGCTGACGAAGCCCTACCCTCCGTTTCCACCAACATCACGATTGCGAGCGGCCAGGAGATCCGGCCAACGATCCGGATTCCTAAATCCTACCTGTATAAGGGATTGGTTGTGGATGAGGCCGGCAAGCCGGTCAGCAAGGTGACGATCACAGCGAGCCCGGATAAAAAACAAGCAGACCGTGACGAAAGCGACATGTATTTAATGCGGCACGATGGTCGCTCCAAAGAAACCCGTAGCGATACCCAAGGAGCATTCACGCTTAAAGGTCTGACGGCGGGACCTAATCGCATTTCGACCACCCACAATGACTTCATGTCGACAAATTTCGTGGTCGAGATTGTCGGTGAAATGGATGCCACGCCGACGCCGCTGGTCCTGCTGAAAGGCCTTAAGGTCTCAGGCATCGTCACGGATGCCGGGGGCAAGCCGGCGCTCCGCCATACGGTTAACCTTAATAGCGCACCCAGTCGGGACGCGATGCTTTCAGGTCAGCAGTCAATCTATAAATATAGCGAGGTGGGAACGAATGGCACTTTCGAATTCAAAGGCCTTCCACCCGGCAAGTATCGGCTGTCGGTGAGCGACCCCGATCACAACGAAATTACGACCTTGGAGAATGTCGAAGCCGGCTCCGACGATATTGTGGTGACCCTTGCCAAAACGCGGATGATCATGGGAACAGTCGTGGATACCGGCGGAAAACCCATTCCGGGCATAAGCATCCAGGCCGTTAAATCTCAGAAGCGAGATTCGGGCTTCTATTATTCATCGCCATCACGGAATGCCACAATCACGGACACAAACGGCCATTTCGAGATATCGGTGCGCGAGGGCGCCGCCTACGACATCGTCGCCAACGCGCCGCCTCTCTTGCCCCAGAAAACCGCCATTGACCTGAGTTCAGGCACCCCGCTCTCCGCCGTACCGTTAAAGATTGTCATGGCGCTCGGATATAAAATCTCCGGAACGCTGGTCGCGGCCGACGGAAAACCGGCCGGGAAAGGGTTGAACGTCAGCGTGTCGCAGAGCGGCGGAATGTCCATGATGATGGTCATGCCGAATGCCGGCAAATCCGTGTCCGCGGAAACGGATGCACAGGGCCAATTTGCGCTGGACGGTGTGCCTCCGGGCATCATCATCCTGAGCGTATACGACAAAACCGGCGATGAGGCCAGCATCCGCAGCCCAAAAATTCTGACCTCAAAGGAAGTACTGGTCGATACTAACAAAGCAACGGTGGTTCGGATTGTTCTGCCCAAGTTGGGATCGATCAAAGGCCGCGTGATGCCCGAGGAAGGCAAGAAGGCGGGTATCTGCCATGTGTCGCTGACTTCGACAAGCGGCGAGGGACGGCTTAATTACAATATGCAATCCGATTCCCAAGGCGGCTTCAGTTTTACCAACATTCCGGCCGGTAAATACATGGCCATGGCATTCGGGCGGGGAACAGGCCGCACGATATCCCGCGTGCCGGAATTTATTGAGGTCATTGCCGATAAAACCGTTGACATTACACTCGGACCAAAGACTCCTATCGCCGGTGCCGTGACTCTCGCAGGCACGGTGAGCAAGGACAATGCCCCATTCCAAGCCGGCGAGATTTCCTTTATGCCGACACCAAAAAACACTGCCTCCCAGGAAGATTTGATGGCGTTATACGGCAAAATGGCACAGGGCAATATTGGCAGTAATGGTGTGTTCTCCGTAAAAAGTCTGGAGGCGGGCGAGTATCTTTGCATCGTCATGCCGCGCGAGCCGGGCAAGGAATCACGGAGTGATCGATTTGCCTATCCAAAAACCTATCAAACCCTTGTAAAACTGACGACGGGCCAGACCAATCTTAATATCCGATTTACCGGCATTACACTGATCGGAAAGGTTACTGGGCAGGACGCTAAGCCTGTTGATAAGGCTTATATCACGGCAACGCCTGCCGACGCCGGTAAAGGACTTAAACAGATGCTGGGCCATCACGCGCAGACCGATACGCAGGGACAATACCGGGTGGAATGCCTGCCTCCCGGCGCCTACGATATCACGGTTCAGCACAAGGAACATGGCGTGATGTCCCGAAAGAACGTGATGGTCAGCGAAAAGTCAAATTCAGTGGATATTGCGCTGGCAAGCGGAATAACGTTGACCGGTACGGTGTCGACAACCGCCGGCGGCTCGGCCGAGGGCGCCTGGATCATGCTGGCGGCCGATGACGAATCGAACGGCGGCTTCGGCATGGCGGAGGCAAACGGTACCTACCAGATGAAACAGCCGGTTATGAGGGGAACCTATAGAATATTTATCGCCCTGAAAGGATATGCGATCTCAGCCGCCACGCTAAGCTTGACGACTAACACCCAGTACAACGCCACACTTGAGCCGGGCGGCGATGTCCGGGTGACGGTCCGGAAGCAAGGGGAGCCGGTCAGTGGCAAAACGGTGCGGATCCATGCGGCGGATGGAACCGTGGTCATCCGGCTATCCGACAACAACCCCCAGTATGGCAGCTTTTACGGGAACTTCGGCTTGACTATCGCGGCAACGGATGAAAAGGGGCAAACCCTGATCCGTGCCCTGAAGCCCGGAAAATACACCGTCAAGCTCGACGGCGAAAAGCCTTCCGCGCCTGTGGATGTGAACCCGCTGGACACGGCCGAAGTTGCCTTGGACCTCTGATGAAGGCCCGATGATAGAAAACCATTGATAAAAAACATAAAAGATGTAAAACTTCTTTCAGAAGACACGGAATGCTTGCGATCAGGAATTAAGGATAAGAATCAATGGTAACTGCGAGAAAAATATTTTCCTGGTTTTGCCTGGCCTTCTTTCTTTTGGCGGCCACCCCTGCTCTTTCCCAGAATAACACCGATGTGCAGCCGTCTGCTACCACCGCACCGGTCAAACCGGTTCTATCGACAGCGCGGTCCGCAGGGGATCAGGTTCTAACCGAGGACCAGATTGCCGACCTATTGACTGAATGGACTAACGAAAAGACGGGGGCAAAGCTAATGTTCCAGTCCTCGTTCGGCTTGCGCACGGTTACGCCCCAGGAAAAGCGCAAGTATGTTAAATCCGGCAAAATCCCCATACGCATTACCTGCGAACTGTTTGAAATCAAGGAGTCCAACGGCAAAAAGCTCGCCAAGCGAATGACCAGCGGCAGCGCGCGTTTTTATATCATGGATTCTGACGGGAAAGTCATCGAGAAGAAGTCCGTGTCCCTTGATAAAATGTGCCCGTCTTGAGGGGGCGCCGGCGGCTACTTCGGTGAAGTAGCCAAAGAGGGTGAATATACGGTTGTGGCGTGGATTGATGGAGGAAAGAAGGGGGTTTTCGGAAAGAAAATGACCGCAAGCCTGATTCCTTTGCAATAGCAATGTGCCTTGTTCGGTCGGATTGTCAATGCCTTTTCCCCTGACAACCAAACGGCGATTCATTCAGTTCCTGGCCTTCATCCTGTTAACCTGCAACATTACGGTATTCACTTCCACTACCGTTTTTTTTGGGGGGGTCTGCCTCCCGATCCTTCATTGCAATGCCTGCCCCCTTACCTGGTTGGCCTGTCCTATCTATACGATATCGGAGTTCATCCAGTTTCATTCCGTTCCCTGGCTGGCATTGGGCCTGATCGCAGGGGTCGGCGTACTGGTTGGGCGTTTTTTCTGCGGCTGGATCTGCCCCATGGGACTGCTCCAGGACCTGTTATATCTAATCCCCGTGCCCAAATTGCGACTGCCCTTTTTCGTGCGCTGGACAAAATATGCTTTTCTCATTATCGCCGTCGGAGCGGTCGCCTATTGGGCGGGGAAAGATGTCCTATACTTCTTCTGCGCCTATTGCCCCATTGCCACGCTGGAAGTTATTCTCCCCCCCATGGTGATCAACCAGGACTGGACTTTTGACGCATGGCGAATCCTTCGTCTGTCCGTCCTTGTCTTTGTCCTGGTACTCGTCATTTTCGACATTCGCTGGTTTTGCAGGGTCATGTGCCCGGTGGGTGCGCTCGTGGCGTTTGCCAACAAGTATTCGCTCTTTGCCATCCGGCTGGATCCGGCCAAGTGCATCCATTGTAGCCAGTGCGACAAGGCCTGCCCCATGGGCGTTCCGGTGGAGGCCTGCAGCCGCACCGGCCGCGCCGTCAACCGTCACACCGAGTGCATTGAATGCCTGAAATGCCAGCACGTCTGCCCGGTTGATGCCATCCGTAACAACGGCCCTGTACCGTTTTTGTCTGATCGGCCCAAACCGTGAGGATAATCAGCCTTTGCTCAGGGAGATCGAGCGTGGAATTGAATAATTGGCGGGAGCGAGTGGGAATCGAACCCGACCCGGGACCTTTTACAGCCCCACACTGGTTTTGAAGACCAGAGGCACCACCAGGCACCATTCACTCCCGCCAAGAAGGTATCGAAAATACTGTTGGCGGGCAAGTCTTTCTGCTTCAATCCCTTTTTTACTCTTGACGACATGGATTGGCGAGAGAAGACTACGCCCACGGCTGAAAGGGAACCGTATCAATGAAGAAAGACTTTAAAAAAGTGGCACGGGTTCTGCCGTCCGTAGATAAGGTGCTGAAGGGGCCGGAAGCAACAAGGCTGACCACGGTTTACGGCAGGATTACGGTGGTTGAATCCGTGCGGCATGTCCTGAACGCATGGCGCGCTTCGATCCTTAAGAGCGGCAGCATGGAGCCGCCTACATGCGAAGCTTCAACGATTCTGGAGCAAGCGGCCAAGGAAATCGAGCGTGACAGCCAATCGTGTCTTAGGCGCGTTGTGAATGCCACGGGAATCATCCTGCATACCGGTCTTGGCCGCGCTGCCCTGCCCGGGGCGGCCAAGGAGGAACTTTCCCGCGTTACGGGCTATTGCAATCTCCAGCAGGACTTGCAGACCGGACAGCGCGACCGGCGCGAGGAATGCGTGCGCGCGATCGTCAGGGAACTCACCGGCGCCGGAGACGTGCTGGTCGTCAACAACAATGCCGGGGCAACGTTTCTCCTGCTCACGGCCCTGGCGTTCGGCAAAGAGGTCGTCATCTCCCGCAGCGAGCTTATCGAGATCGGAGGCTCCTTTCGCCTTCCGGACATCATGAAAGCCAGCGGCGCCATCCTCCGCGAGGTCGGGACAACCAATAAAACGCACGTAAAGGATTACGCCAACGCCGTGGGGCCGCGGACCGCCATGATTCTCAAGGCGCACAAGAGCAATTACAAAATTGTCGGGTTTACCAAGGAAGTTTCCATCGGTGAAATTTCACAGGTCGGCAAAAAGCATCGCGTGCCGGTCGTAGATGACCTTGGCTGCGGCGCGCTGGTCGGCCTCGAACCGTTCGGCTTGCCCCATGAATATACGGTCCGCGAAAGCCTGCGCTCCGGCGCCGATCTCGTGCTTTTCAGCACCGATAAACTGATTGGCGGCCCGCAGGGCGGCATGATCGTGGGACGCGCCGGCCTGATTGAGCGGATTCGCTCGCATCCGCTCTACAGAATTCTGCGCGTTTGCAAGCTGACGCTGGGCGCGCTTGAAGCCACGTTGCGCCTGTTCAAGGCGCCTGACCTCCTGGCAAAGCGCCATCCCTTATACACGATGATCGCCAAGCCACCGGCCGCGATTAAATCTCAGGCGGTGCAACTGAAGACCGAGATCGGGCAGAAAAGACCGGATTGGGAACTCGCTGTATCCAGTGAAGTGTCCTATCTCGGGGGCGGCTCCCTGCCGGGAGCGGAGCTGCCGTCGTTCGCGGTCAGGATCAAGGCCCCGGGCCTGCGGGCTGACGAGATGGCCAGGCAATTCCGGATGTCGGCCACGCCGATTATCCCGCGCGTCGCCGATCACTGTGTTATTCTGGATATGCGCACGGTTTTCCCCGAAGATATACCGGACATCCTGCAGGCCGTGGAACAAATCGAGGCCGGCGGGAAAAGACAATCGAGAAGCCCAGGATGAAGACCTCTGCTAAGAACTGCGGCCGGAACGAAGCCGCATCAGCTCAGACGATCACACTTACCATCGGCACCGCCGGTCATATTGACCACGGCAAAACCGCGCTGGTGACATTGCTGACGGGCTGTGACTGCGACACCATACCGGAAGAGAAGGCCCGTGGCATGACGATTGACCTCGGGTTTGCCACCTGCAAACTACCGGACAATCGCCGGGTCGGCATCGTGGATGTGCCCGGCCACGAACGTTTCGTCCACAACATGGTTGCCGGCGCCACCGGAATTGATGTCGTCTTGCTGGTCATAGCGGCTGACGATGGAATCATGCCTCAAACACTGGAGCATTTTCATATTGTCCGCCTGCTGGGGGTTACGTCGGGCATGGTGGCCCTCACGAAGGTGGACCTGGTTGGACCCGAACGCATTACCGAAATGTCGCAACAGATCCGTGAACTCGTGGCCGGAAGTTTCCTTGAAGCGTGTCCGATCATACCGGTGTCGTCAAAGACCGGCCAGGGATTCGACGCGTTCTATGGAGCGCTTGTGGCCACCGTGGACAAGACCGCCCGGAAGAACAGTAGCGGCGCATTCCGCATGCATGTGGAAAGTTCGTTTGTCATTCAGGGGATCGGGACGATTGTCTCCGGCATTCCCAGGTGCGGGACCGTCCGGGTGGGAGACACGCTGGACCTTCTTCCGCGCGCTGGCAAGAAAAAGGTGCGCGGCCTGCAGGTCTATGGAGCGGATGCAGCCGAAGGCAAAGCCGGTGAATGCGTTGCCCTGCGGCTCAGCGACCTTTCGCGCGATGATGCCAAGCGGGGCATGGTGCTGGCCACACCCGGCTACTTTACCACGACCCAGCTTGTAAATGCGCGGCTTCACCTTATGCCCGACCTGGTTCGGCCGCTCAAACCCAGGTCCGGAATTCGTTTTCACGTCGGCACGGCCGAAGTAACCGGCTATATGGTCCTGCCGGATCTGACACCGCCGGCGCCGGGCAGCGAGGTGTGCGTGCAGTTCCAACTCGACGAGCCGGTGGTGGCCGCGCCCGGCGATTTCTTCGTGGTGCGCACACTGAGCCCCGTACGAACCATAGGAGGCGGGAATGTGATTTCGCAGGATCACGTCAGGATGCGCCGATCGCGAGGCAACTGGACCGAAACGATGGAGGAACGTGAAAAGGCCTATCGCGACCCGCTTTCGGCGCTGACCTACATCCTGAAGAAGGGCGGCGCCCTTACTTATCCTGTTGCGGACCTTGCCAAGGCGTCTTTCCTGAGTCCGGAGGCCGCCCGCGAACAAATCCAATCGTTGGTACAACAAGGGCTGGCAACGGCCCTGCCGGGCGAGCGCTATGTATATGCCGGACCATTAGCCGCCATTCGCGATGAGATCCTGGCCCTGCTGGGCCATATGCATGACGCTTCGCCCCTGAGCCTGGGATTCACCAAGAAGGAACTGTTCCGCGACCTCAAGCCGGATCGCCTGCTCATCGAGAAGGCCGTCGAGCAGTTGCTGGAGTCAGGCAAGATCACATCCAACACGGCCGGATTCCAGATTCCGGCACGAATGCCAAACCTATCGCCCCAGCAGTCCGGGTTGGCAAACCGGATCGGCGGTGTCTACCGCAAGACCGGTTTTGCGTCTCCACGCCGGGATGAATTACCTGAAATGCTGGGAGCGCCCGCGGCGGTTCTCGATCCGGTGTTCGATTTTCTGGCGCAGAGCGGCGAGATTGTGGTGATTTCGGACAAGGTCATCCTTCACAAGGAACATGTGGAGAAATCGAAACAAAAACTGGTTGAGCACCTTGCCAAGCACGGGGTTATTGAAGCCGGCGTGTTCAAGGACGTCCTGGGGACGACAAGGAAGTACTCGATTCCCATAATGGAATATTGGGATGCCAAAGGACTCACCAAGCGGGTGGGCAACAACCGGTATCTGAAAGATTAGGAAGGAACACAGGCATGAATTCCAAGGAAAAGCGCCTGCGCGTGATGGCACGCTCGATACAGCTTGGTCACTGCGTCTGTGACCCGCGCAAACCATGCCCCTGCCCCCTCTTCAAGGCGAAAAACGTTTGCACCTGTGCCGGGGAGCATGTGCCGGCAACGAATTCCGGAGCGCCGGTGCGGTTGACCGAACACGTCCGGAACGCCGGCTGCGCCAGCAAAATCGGGCAGGCGGATCTGCATGCGGTGCTGGCGTGTCTGCCGGTTGTAAAGGACCCGCGGATCCTGGTGGGGATGGCGACGGCGGATGATGCCGGCGTATTCCGGCTTGCTTCCGGTGTAACCGTGGTTCAAACCGTGGATGTGTTCACGCCCAGCGTGGATGATCCATTCCTGTTCGGAAGGATCGCGGCCTGCAACTCGTTAAGCGATGTCTATGCCATGGGTGGCACACCGGTCACCGCGTTATCCATCATTGGTTTTCCGATCGAGTCGCTCCCGCACGAGGTCATGGCCGAGATCCTGCGCGGGGGCATGAAGGTGCTCAAGGAGGCCAACACCATCCTCCTCGGCGGTCACAGCATCAATGATGAGGAGGTAAAATTCGGCTTCGCGGTCACTGGGATTATAGCCGAGTCCTCGCTTGTAACGAATGCCGGGGCCAGGCCGGGCAATGTGTTGATTCTGACCAAGCCGCTGGGAACCGGGATCGTGGCGCTGGCTGACCGCCTCGGGAAGGCGTCACCGGAATCCGTCAGCGCCGCGGCCGCGGCGATGGGCTCGCTCAACAAGGCAGCCGCGGAAATCATGGTTACCTATCATGCCACCGCTTGCACGGACGTGACCGGCTTCGGCTTTATCGGCCATCTCTGCCAGCTTGTTATCGAAAGTGGCGTTACGGTCGAGGTGTGGTGCGACCGGCTGCCGATCTTGCCCGGCGTTATGGATTATGTCGGCCAGGGCATGTTTTCAGGCGCCAATGAGCGCAACTCTGAATACAGCGCAGCCCGAACTCAATTTGGCATCGGGGTAACGGACATGATGAAAGCAGTCTTGTTTGACGCGCAAACGTCCGGCGGCCTGCTTATGGCAATTCCGGCCGGGAAGGCGGATGCTGCTCTCAGGGACTTGCACAATGCCGGGGTCAGGGATGCAGTGATCGTCGGTGAAATCAGAGAAAAATCAGATGGCGTTATCCGGGTATTGCCTGAGGGTGCCGGCAAGAATAACCATAGAGCCAGGAATGACGCAAAACGAAAAATAAAGGAAGTTAAGAAATGTTGCTGTTCGCTCGGATCACGCGGACATCACGGATAGAGAATCAACCTATGGTCTGCTCATGTATGGCGCCTTCATCAGTGGCATGCGTTTCATCCTTGCGGGGGTATACTTGTCTGCGGCGGCGGCGCTCCCGGGGCGCCTTCAGCGCGTGTTTATGGCTGCTGACCGGCCTGGTGTGGGCGGGGGTACTAAGCACCAGTAATGCCGAAACGGATGCAGTTACGAACCCACCGCCGGTGCGCATCGAATTTTTTTTTGAGGCCGGCTGCGGCAACTGCGACCGGGTCGAAAATGAGATCCTACCTGAACTCGATGACCGGTATCCCGGGGACTACCGTCTGGAACGACTGGATGTCTGGCAGTTGACCAACTACCTGCGTCTGGCCGGGTACCAGGAACGCCTGCAAAGCCGGGAGAACGAGGATGTGAGCATGATGCTCGATGGCCGGTTTTTCCTGAACGGGTTCCGGGAAATCCAGACCAAAATCTTCGACACCATGGACGCGTTGCTTGCCACGCCCGTCGCGGTGGATTCCACCGCCGCGCCACCGCCTGCCACGATGGATGAATTGCGGGCCCGGGTCAGGTGTTTTACACCGATGAGCGTCATGGCCGCCGGCCTGGTAGACGGGATCAACCCTTGCGCCATGGCGACGCTTGTGTTTTTTATGAGTTCGCTGGCCTTGGCGCGGATCGGCGGCCCGCGGCTGTTGCTGGCCGGGGGAACTTTTTGTATCGCCGGCTTTCTGACCTATCTGGCCATTGGTTTGGGGCTGCTCCATGTTTTGCGTCCGCTGACGTCTCTGGCCCATGCGCGGGAGGCGATCAACGCCATCATGCTCGTGCTGCTGTTGTGTTTTGCGACGCTGTCTTTCCGGGATGCCTGGCTGTTTAGAACGCAAGGCGATGCGCACGGCATGGTATTACGCCTACCCCGCCCGCTGATGCTGGCAACACATGCGATCATGCGGCGTGGATTGAAGGCCCGGCACCTGGCATTGGGCGGGTTCCTGATCGGGGTGGCGGTCACGGTGCTTGAAAGCGTATGCACGGGGCAGGTCTATGTGCCCACGCTGGTGCTGGTGCTGCGCAGTGGGGCGGGCGCCGGCACGGCGACCGGCTACTTGGTGCTGTATAACCTGCTGTTCATACTCCCGCTGGTGATTATACTGGGACTGACATGGCAGGGCCTGCGGACCGCCCGGCTGCTCGCCTGGAGCCGCCGCCATGTGGTGGTAGAAAAATATTTGCTGGGCATGCTCTTCCTGGCGCTTGCCGCCTTGCTGTTAATTCTCTAGTAGCCTCGAAACAGTTGTTCGTTCGGGATTGAATCGCCCGGCGGGCATGATTTGATGCCGATGCATGGTTGCCGGCCTCAAGTTGTCCACAATCAGCGGCCGGAGATGATCGCACCACGGCGCACGAATTCATAGGCGCCGATATCCACTACGCGTTCAAGAATGCGCCGGTTGCCCAGCACGTCACGGGTGCCATCCATCCATTCCAGGTTCAGCCCCTTGTTGACGCAGGGCGAAACCGCAGTCAGGCGGAAATCGCCCGCCGGGTTCGCGAAGGCCGGGTCGCCGATGCGGTTGTCCGTGCCGGTCAATGCCACCGATGACAGGCAATTGGATGCTACGATATAATTTGTGCCTGCCACGTCGAGTGCCGTATTGGAGTAAATGATGGTGTTCGCGACCGCCGCCCCCCTGCCGCCGGACTCGACAAGCAAACCATAGTAGCTGTTGCTGACGATCGTGCAATTTTCAATGTTGCCTGCTTTTGCGCAGTGAACCGCTCCCTTGTATAAAGCATTACTGTTATAGGCAACCAGACAATTACGCAAAAAAGCGTTGGTGCCGTCGTAAAAAAATACGCCGCTGCCGCCGCGACCTGCGCTGGCGCGGGTCTGCCAGTTGGAAACAATTACGCAATTTTCAATAATGCCGGAATAGGTGATATTTACCCCGCCGCCGCTCTGGTAGGCGAAGTTGTTGGCAATCGTGCACCAGCGGACAACCACATCGGTTCCCCATTGATATCCTTTGACGCCGCCATCGCGATCGAAATTTGAGTCGTTATAACGAGCACTGTTGCCTGCGATCGTGCAATATTCGACAACACCGAAGGAACCATCGGCAAGGTATGACGCAGCCGTGGGGGTTGCCCTGGGCCAATGAATCCATGCGCGACGTTATGAAAATGTTGCGACTGAATCCAGCAACTTGATTTCTCGGCTCAATTATGATACATATTCATTACGTCAAGTTTCTGGCGGCTGGTTTTGCAAGAAAATCATGCTGCTCGACAAGCGATTTACCGTCATATTTAACCTTAAATAAAAGCGAGAAGATTATGAAAAAAAAACGTTATGCCATCATCGGAATGAGCGGGCGCTCACGCGTGTTTACCGGCCCGATCCTGAAAAATTTTGCCGACCGCGCCGAGCTGGCCGCATTGCTCGACAACAATCCCAAAAAAATGGAGGTTTTTAACCAGGAACAAAATTTAGCACTGCCGATGTTTGGTTCGGACGATTTCGATCGCTTGGTGCGGGAGGCGCGGCCGGACGCGGTTATCATTTCTACCACCGATAACACGCATCATCGTTATATAATCGCCGCCCTGAAGCATCATTTAGATGTAATTTGCGAAAAGCCCATGACGACCGATACCGAAAAAGTCCGGGCCATCCGCCAGGCGGCGCTGGGTCAGGAGCACAAGGTGCGGGTAACTTTTAATTGCCGGTATGCGCCGGTGCATTCCAAAATCAAGGCCATGATCATGGAAGGCGCCATTGGCCGGCCGGTAAGCGTTGATTTTAATGATTATCTGGATACGTATCACGGCGCTTCATTTTTCAAGCGCTGGAACCGCTATGTAAAAATGTCCGGGTCGCTGCTGGTGACCAAGGCCTGCCATCACTTCGACCTGGTCAATTGGTGGCTGGGTAAGAGGCCGGAGGAAGTCTTCGCCTATGGCGCCTTGAATCATTATGGCCCCAAGGGTGAGTATAATCCGGAGCAAAAGGACGGCCGCCGCTGTTCAACCTGCGGTCGCAAATGCCGCTATTTTCTGCGGCATAGTTCGGCTGAAGGCGGCACATCGGCCGATGAGCACTTGATCAATTTTAACAATCCGGGCAAAAACGAATTGTTCGGCGCGGTTGATGGTTATTACGGCGATCGTTGTCTTTTCGACAGTGATATCGATACTTGGGATACTTTCAGCGTAACGGCGCGCTACGACCAGGGAGCGTTCTTGACCTATTCGTTAAATGCCTCCGCTCCTTATGAAGGCTATCGCGTGGCGATTAATGGTACCCGCGGACGCCTGGAAACCGAGGTTTTTCAAGGCGGCGCAACACGCCTGCCGTTCCCGCCGCCGCCGTCCCAGGATATTCACTATTATCCTTTGTTTGAGGGTCGCCAGATCATCGGGGTGGTCAACAAGGGCGGCGGACATGGCGGCGGCGATCCGCTCATGCTCAATGATATCTTTATGCCGGAAACCATCAATGATCCGACCGGCCGCGCCGCCGGCTTGGATGACGGCGTTCATTCCGTCCTGCTTGGTGTGGCCGCGCGTGAATCCCTTCAGTCCGGCCACCCTGTGGCAATTAAAGGTTTACTTGCCTCATAAAGGGCGAAATGCCGGGTTGCGTCAATACAAGCGGGGTACCCCGGGCGCGACTTGAACGCGCGACCTGCTGATTAGGAATCAGCTGCTCTGTCCAACTGAGCTACCGGAGTATGCTAAAGCAATCTCTGCCTGGGATTCACCATACCACAGGGAGGACGGCCTTGACAATATCGGAAGAAAACGCCCGTGCACAGGTTTGTTGCCTGTTGTTTCCGTAACAGCTTTTGTCATAAAAAAACTAACCCGGACGTTTCCTGCGAAACATCCGGGTTAGCCAAATATCACGATACATCCGTCAGGCGTGCCTATTTTGCAGGCTGATCGGCTGTTTTCTCTTTAACCGCAGGTTCCGCCGCCGGCGCCGCCACTGGTGCCGCCGGAATGGCGATAACGGCAATCATTTCTTCCACGGTAACAAAGCCGTCATTATTGGCATCACAGCTCTTGAATTGCTTGCCGGTGGCGTCCTTCATTTCATCCGGCGTAACCTTGCCGTCGCCGTTGGCATCCATGGCCGCAAATACGCTTTTGCGATAGGCGATGACCTCAACCGCGCTTACTTCGTTATCGCCGTTGGCGTCCTGTTTGTCACAGGCCGCTGCCTTGTCAGTCGCAGCATCTACGCCCGCGAAGAACACGAGGTATTCTTCCAACGTTATGGCGCCATCTTTGTCAATGTCGATATTTACAAACCGCTGGCCGACAAATTCATCAGGAGTGACCTTGCCGTCGCCGTTGGCGTCCAGTGTCTTGAACCATTCCTTAAGATCGGCCTGCTGTTCTGCCGCGGTCAACTTGCCGTCTTTGTTGGCATCCATTTTCTGGAAGATCGAGGTGACGATCTGAACGGCCGTCTTCCCGGGTGCGGCCGTTTTAACTTCCGTAACCTTGGTTGCCGTAGCCGCCTGCTCCTGTGCGCAAACCGCCGACATCATTGCAACCGCTGCTACTCCGGCAACTGCCCACTTTAACATTTGACTCATCGCGAACCTCCTGCACTGCTGTTTACGGCCGCATGGGTGTTGAAGGTTCTGGAGCTACCCGGCTCGCATTCAACACCAGATAAACATGGCGACCAGTAAAAAAAGTTTATCATGACGCCGGAAAACGTGTCAAATCAATTGTTTATAATTTTGGGAAAGGTCGGGGACATCGTGACTCCCACTGGACGAGCCAAAGGGGGAAGGTAATTTTTATTTGGACTCGCCGGTCGGGATGGATATATACTAAAAAACCATGAGGCTTCTTCTCTATAATGTGCGTTATTGCTCGGGCCATGGCGGACAGTTCCATCTTCCGTGGAGCGGCTATCTGCACCGGACGGCGCGTAATCTTGACCAGATCACTGTGTTCATCCGGACAATGGCGCCGGACATTGTCGGCCTGCTGGAAGTGGATGCCGGTTCCTATCGCTCGAGGCGGCACAACCAGGCGGCCCTGATCGCGGAGGCCCTGGGCCATTATCATGTTTATCATTCCAAGTATCCGGAGCGTTCCCTCGCGCGCCGTTTGCCGGTGATGGGCAAACAGGTCAACGCCTTCCTGTGTCGCGATGCCGTGCATGGCCGGCGGTTCCATTTTTTCAAAAAAGGCGTCAAGCGCCTGGTGATCGAGCTGGAGCTTCATAATCTCGTAATATTTCTCGTGCATCTTTCGCTGGGATATCGGACCCGCCATGATCAGCTGAACGATCTCTACACAATGGTGCAAACAACTAAAAAGCCGTGTATCGTGGCCGGAGATTTTAATTCCTTCTGCGGGGATCGCGAAATCAAGCTGTTTCTGGCGGCAACCGGCCTGACCAGTGCCTGCGCCAAGCCCTGGGCGTCTTTTCCCAGCTGGAAACCCCGGCGTCAATTGGATTTCATCCTGCACAGTCCCGCCATTAAAATCACGGATTTTTTCATGCCGCAGGTGACATTTTCCGACCACTTGCCGCTGGTTTGCGATTTTGAGATTCAAGAGCCGGAAGCGGATGAAAAAAGCCCGACTATCGGGAAATCCCAAAGGAAGTGACGTTCGGAGCACCTGAATTAGGCCGCCAAAGGCGGCAACTGTTTCATGTAGCCGTGGCGATGACGCCGTGGCCGCCGGGAGGATCCGCGCCCTTGGTTGCCTGAGGCGCCGCCCCGCCTTAGGCGGATGAACTCCGGCGGGTAAACCTCACGGGAGCGGCCACCCGGATTGTCCATCGAAGGCGGATCCGCCAATGGCGGAAAAATCCTTTGTTTTAAAGCACTAAATTGCCAATGATACATTCGAAATATTATCGCATAGTATTCGTTTCGGGCATTGTCATGCTCCTCGCGGCGGGTGTCCGGGCCGAGCGTGCGCTGACGCCGGAAGATCTGCTGAACGAAGTGGATACATCCGCACTGGAACAAGCCATTGCGGACAACCTGCCGCCGGAACTGGAATTGCCCGATGCCGAAGACTGGCAATCATTTTGGAACCAGGTCGAAACCATCCTGCAATCTCAATCGTTGGGCGACATGACCTGGTTTCGTCCCACCGTCCAGCAGGCCTGTGCATACCTGGATGCCGATCCCGCCACTCAGCCGTGGGCCGACTGGCTCAGGCAAAGGCTGGATTATTTTGAAATGGCGAGCGTTGCCGTCCGGGAAGTGCCGTCCAAACCGGCCGTTCCGCTCACGTCCTTGATCCCCACCCCGCCGATCCAAACGCCGGCGATACAGGAAACCGCGCCAGCCGCGATCACTTCGCCGGTGGTTACACAGGCAGTGCGCAAGGTGCCCCCACTCGTTCTCCCCGGGCCACAGCCGGCCAGAGAGCCGGTATCGCTCCAAGTGGAGAGCAAGCGGCACAGTCTGATTCGCAGTTCAAGCCGGTGGCAAAAAAAACTGGCGAAACGACCGGTGCCGCCGAATGCGGCCGCGCTGATTCCACGACTAAAAAAAGTATTTCAGAGCGAAGGATTGCCTCCGGAACTGGTCTGGGTGGCGGAAGTGGAATCGTCACTGAATCCCGCGGCTCGCAGTCCGGTCGGCGCGTTGGGGCTGTTTCAACTCATGCCGGCCACGGCCCGGCGGTTTGGTTTGCGCACCGGTTTTTTTGATGAGCGCAAAAATCCCGAAAAAAGCGCGCACGCTGCCGCCCGGTATCTGAAGTTTCTTTACCGCGCGCTGGGATCCTGGCCGCTGGCTCTGGCGGCCTATAATGCGGGTGAAGGCCGCGTGAGCAGACTGATGAAACTGAAAAGGCAGTCCTCCTTTGAGGGCATTGCCAATGACCTGCCGCTGGAGACCCAGATGTATGTGCCCAAGGTCATGGCTTTAGTTTCCCTGCGGGAAAACATTGACCCCGACAAAATGCCCGGGCTTACGCCTGCCACAAGTTTGCTTTCCGTGTTATCTATCCTCACACCACCTTCCGCCCCGGGCAATGTTTGTCCGGAACGACCAGGGCTGCGTCAAGAACGGTCTCGCGGGAGCTCGACCCTCCATGAATGCCAATATTTTCACGATATTGGAGGGCGGAGCTCCGCGACGCCGCTGGTTTTGGCATGGATGACGCAGCCCTGCCGGAACGACGCGCACACTCAGTTTATGCTTGCATTTCGAAAATAAACCTACAGAATGCACAGGTTTGTTGGCTGAAAGATTCCGCTTGTCGGTGGGGTACCGAAGTGGCCAACCGGGGCAGACTGTAAATCTGTTGGCTAACGCCTTCGATGGTTCGAATCCATCCCCCACCACCAGCCTGAAAGCAAAAGCCGTTAATCGTTCATTGCGGGATTTGAAAAAAACGATGGAAAACAAGCAATGACTTTGCGGTCCGCATACAAGACCCTCCGCCAGTTCGCCGGAACATGCTGGTCTTCAGGTATATATGATGCGCTTCTGTTCCTGCTGTCGCGCCGGGATACGCGACAGCGTCTATTTGATCGCTGGATCGCGCGCATTAAATCCAAATTGGAAAAGAACGATCCGTTGCGATTCGTCCTGGTAAACAAGTCGTTCGACTATAACCTCTCGACTATCGATTGCCACCCCCTGTGGCACTTGGATAAACCTACCGCGGCTGACGTGAACAGCAGGCGCAACACCATCGATATAAAGGGCTGGATCTCGGCGGTCGGCACGATAGACAATATCCGGCTCGCTAGGCAGGACAGCGCCGAACATACGGAACTCCAGTTTGCCGCACGGCCCGACGTTGAAGCCATGTTTGGATTAAATGCCATAGGCTTTTCGGGAACGCTTGATATGAATACGTCGCATTCCTCCACGCAGTTCGTGGTGTTCAGCAACCGGGGGCAAGAATATCGTATTGTTATCCCGACCCGGTTTAACACGATGAGCGTCGATGAAAAACGGCTGCAGAAACGCCGCGCCTTGATCCCCCGCCTACAATGCCCAAATTGTCAATCGACGGCTATCGCTTCCGCGCTGTCGGGCGCCATCTTCGCCAACGCGTTAAACACTTGCGACGACCGGCGATTTGCATGTCCTGACTGTCGGTCCGCATTCCATCACAGCTCCGGACATATTAATTTCCTCGATGAGGCCATGATCCGGCAGTTTCATATTGGCGCAACCGACAATATTTCGGCAAATGAATACGACTGCGTGGCCAACAACCTGATCAACGTATTCAAAGAGGGCTTAATCCTGGATTGCGGCGCGGGGAAACGCGGCGTGGTCCACGAAAACGTCGTTAACTACGATATCGTGGATTATGACAGCACCGATATCGTGGGCGTGGCTGAAAAAATACCCTTTCAATCCGACACGTTCGACGCAGTGTTCTCGTTCTCCGTGCTGGAACACGTTTTTGATCCGCTTTCGGTCGTCAAAGAAATGATCCGCGTGCTTAAACCCGGCGGCCAGATATACTGCCAGGTTGCCTTCCTCTCGCCGCTGCATGGATACCCGCGCCATTATTTCAACATGACGCAACAAGGTATAGAGAGGCTCTTCGGCGAATTGGTGTCGATTCAAAAACTGGAAGTGCTGAACTTCGGGCAGCCCGTTTTTTGTCTGTCATGGTTCCTCAATTCCTATATTAGCGGATTGCCCGCCGATCTGAGAGCGGGATTTGCCGACTTGAAAGTCGCCGATCTGCTCAAGTCGGGCGACGCATATTTCGGGGCTCCTTTCGTAACCATGCTATCTAAAAAACAGCAGACCGAGCTGTCGTGCTGCAACATGCTTATGGGCAGGAAGACCGCTGTGCCCGCCTCGCTCAAATGCAAATAACACAGCAAAGGCAAAATTAACAAGCGGCGACGCCCGATTCGGTGTGCACCGGATCGGGCATTACATACATATCCTGGATCTTATCAGGGCGTACATAATGGTCAGGCGGCGGTTAGCCACAAAACGGGGTTGCCAGTCACCAGCGCTCATCAGGGTCCCGCCAGCGCTTCCCTCACTTTAGCAGCCAGGTATTCCATCGAAAATGGCTTTTGAATGAAATAGTCGCTTTTGTCCAGTACGCCCTGGTAGGCGATGATATCCGCCGTATATCCGGACATGAATATGCACTTGAGATTTGGCTGGCGCGCCTTCAGCCGCCCGGCCAGTTCACGGCCGTTCATGCCGGGCATGATGACATCGGTCAGAAGCAGTTGGATATCATCGACATGTTCTTTCGCCACGCGAAGGGCCATTTTCGGCGTGCCGGCCGCCAGCACACTATAGCCCAATTGTTGCAGCATCTGCTTGCACATGTCCAGCAGGCGCGAATCGTCCTCAACCAACAACAACTTCCCGCTTCCCAGGGTAAAAGGCATCGCCGGCAGGTTCGCGGCAGGCGTCGTTTCGTTGCCTGTGTGCCGGGGTAAATAGATTTTCAAGGTAGCGCCCATTCCCGGCTCGCTGTAAACGCTGATGTGGCCATGGTTCTGCTGGACGATGCCGTATACCGTGGCCAGGCCCAGACCCGTGCCTTTCCCTACCATCTTGGTTGTGAAAAAAGGCTCGAAAATCTTGCCCTGCGTATCCTTGTCGATGCCGCGACCGGTGTCGCTGACCGTCAGCAATACATACTTGCCGGGGGAAATCCCGTCATGCCGAGCTGCATGGAGTTCGTCGACGCTGACATTTTCGGTGGCTATTTGCACCGCGCCGACGCCGCCAATGCCATCGCGCGCATTGACGCACAGGTTGACCAGAATCTGGTTAATCTGGCTGGGGTCCATATTGATTGGCCACAGCTTAACGCACGGCGTCCAGACCAGCTCGACATCCTCGCCGATGAGGCGGCGCAACATCTTGAGCATGCCTTCCACAGTTTCGTTCAAGTCCAACGTCCGGGGAACGATTGCCTGCTTGCGGGCGAAACCCAGCAACTGGCGGATGAGTTCAGCGGCGCGCCGGCTCGCGTCTCGAATTTCCTCGAGATCAGGGCGTAGCGGGTTGTTTTCCTCCGTCCGGGCCAGTGCTAATTCCACATTGCCCAGGATGATCTGCAAGATGTTGTTGAAATCGTGCGCCACGCCGCCGGCCAAGTGGCCCACGGATTCCATTTTCTGCGCCTGGACCAATTGCGCATGGATGTTCAACTCCGCCGTGATGTCGCGCTTGACGGCCACATAGTTAATGATCGTTCCGCCCGTCCCGCGCACACACGAGATCGTCGCCTCTTCCGTGTAAAGCGCGCCGCTCTTTTTCCGATTGACCAGGCGGCCATGCCAGGTTTTACCGTTGCGGATGGTTTCCCATAGTTCGCGATAGAACGCCCCGTCGTGCTGGCCGCTCTTGAGGATGCTCGGCTTCCGGCCGACGGCTTCCTCGCGGGTGTAGCCCGTTACGGTCTCGAAAACCGGATTGACGTATTGAATAACCCCGTGCGTATCCGTGATGACAACGATTTCCGCCGCCTGCTCGATGGCTACGCTGAGCCGCTCGCGCTTTTCCTCCGCCCGCTTGTGCGCGGTGATATCGATTAATCCGCCGTATAGACGAAGTGCTTGACCGTCCGGTTCCTGTAAGCATTTGGCAAAAGAGGTGACCCAGACAACATTGCCGTTCTTATGGCGAAGGCGCAGTTCGCATGAACTTGACTGGCCCGGGGCAAGTCCGCTGACATGTTTCTCGAAGAGTGCAAGGTCCTCTTCGACTACCATAAATTTAAAAAACCGTTTATTTTTGATCTCATCGATCGAATAACCCGTGGCCGCTTCCGCTGCGCCCTCTATCCAGTCGATTGCGTAACCGCCGTTGCCCGTGACGCAGCACGAATAGGTGATATCGGAAATGACTGATGAAATGTGACGGTGACGCTCCTCGCTCTCTCGCAACTTATTTGCCGTATCAAAAAGCTTTAAAGCCATTTCGATCGAGGATTGGAGCACGAACTTGTCGGAAGCCTTGACAACGTAGCCGTAGCGGGTGATCGCCTTGACTCGTTCCACATATTCCTTTTCCGTGTGCGCGGTAAGAAATACAATCGGCAGATTGCGCTTTCCGAGAATCTGCCTGGCCGCTTCCGTGCCATCCATGCCGGAGCCCAGGTTGATGTCCATGAGAACAAGGTCGATTTTTTGGTTATGCGTGACGACTTGGACCGCCTCTTCGCCGGATTTAGCGGTGACAACATCGTAACCGCAATTATCCAGTATATGCGCCTCGACCATCGCGGACACGGTATCATCTTCAACAAGCAAAATAATTTTCTGTTCCTGATTATTCATGGCATTGCTTTGCCCGGCCTGACCGCCGCTTAAAAAATATCGTTCCAAAACATTACCCTCAAAAAAAAATAAATTTTTGCATTACGCTCGTTTTCGGTCAATCACAAACTATCCCTGATATTTATTCCCCCACGACTGTGTTATCCATACCGAAACCAGCGGCGTCGCGGAGCTCCGCCCTCCAATATCGCGAAAAAATTGGCATTTATGGAGGGCCGAGCTCCCGCGAGACCGTTCTTGACACAGCCCTGTTTATTTTCCGCCGCATCATCATTGCCGAGCGATACGACGGGGTCCCGCACGCGGCCTTTTACACGACGGTTTGTAAATACTCCCGCAAGGCCCGTTCCAGTATTGCAAACTGCCTGTTTAGTCGCAAAACAAGCGTTTCCGCCTCGGGCCAATTCTCCGCTTTGCAGGCGGCTTCAACCTTGACCACAATGGCGCGAAATTGATTGGCGCCGACATTGGCCGCACTGCCCTTGATGTTATGGGCCAACTGCGCGGCAGCATGCCCCTGTTGATTTTTTACGGCTTGTTCAAGCTCGCGCATCTTTGCCGGTGTTTCCTGAAGATAAATATTTATAACCTTGCGAATCAACGCGTTGTCGCCGGAAAGCAGGTCGGAGAAAGCCTTGGAATTAAACACGGCGGCTGGACCATCGGCCGGGGTCGGCATGCCGTCGTTCCCGGGTGCGGCGGCCTTATCTGGAGAAGCCAGGTTGGCAATGGCATCGGCAACCAGTTTTTTGTTGACCGGCTTGGCAATATAGCCGTTCATACCGGCGGATATGCATGCTTCCCTGTGCTCCGGCATGGTATGTGCCGTGAGCGCCAGGATTGGAACCGCATGGTTGCGCACCCGCGATTTGGGATCGCGGATTATGGCGGTGGCTTCAAAACCATCCATCTCGGGCATTTGAATATCCATCAGTACAAGGTCGTAGGGAAGCGTTTCCAGCGCTTTAACCGCGGCTTTGCCATCGGCAACGGCATGAGTAATATGCCCCATTTTGTTGAGGATGCCCAAAACGACCATTTGGTTGGCCATATTGTCCTCAGCTACAAGAATGCGCAAAGGCTTTACATTCTCTGCTTCCTCGGCAACGGCCGCGGGTTCGGCGGGTTTGGCGGGCCGGGCGTTGGCTGGCTGTTTTAAGAATGGAATAATGAACCAGAATGTTGAGCCTTTGTGCTCGACACTTTCAAAACCGATTGATCCGCCCATTTGTTCCACCAATCCTTTGGATATTGACAGTCCCAGTCCTGTTCCGCCGAATTTGCGCGCCGTGGACGAGTCCACCTGGGTAAAAGCATTGAACAGCAGGCTGGTTTTATCGGCCGGAATGCCGATGCCGGTATCGCGGACGGAAAAACGCAAAATGGCCTTGCCCTCGTTTTTCTCAACCAATGCCACGCTGACGGTGATTTTACCCTTCGGCGTGAATTTAATGGCATTGCCGATGAGATTGAAAAGAATCTGCTGCAAACGTCCGTCATCGCCATTCAGGTCGAGGGGCACATCCGGATCGATGGTATAAATAAATTCCAGGTTCTTCATGGCGGCGTTAATCCCTAGTATTCTGATTACATCCTCCATGACGGTCCTGAGATTGAAATCAATCTGTTCCAAATTAATTTTGCCGGCCTCGATTTTTGAAAAATCAAGCGTGGCACTGATGATATTAAGAAGCGCTTGTGCGCTGGAGTTAATGGCTTGCGCATATTCCAGCTGTTCGTTGGTCAATTTGGTTTCAAGCAAAAGCTCGCAGATACCGACAATACCGTTCATTGGCGTTCGGATTTCGTGGCTCATGTTGGCCAGGAACTGGCTCTTGGCGGTGTTGGCGGCCTGGGCCTGGATCGCGAGCTTGCTTTCCACTTCAAACTCGGACCGTAATTGCTTGTACGCTTTTTCAAGATCTGATTTGGCCTGAAACAGTTCCTTCGCCGCCTTCTTGCTCCCGGTGATGTCTCTGCCGATCCCTACAGCGCCGATCATTTTACCGGCGGCATCGCGCATCAGCGAACCGTTCGTAGAATGCCACCGCCAGGTGCCGTCATGGTGTTGGACTCGATATTCGACCCCGCTTATTCGTTTGCCCGTCGTAATGACCCGCTCCAGATAAGCATTACATGCCGGAACGTCATCCGGATGCACATAACGCACAAATGGTTGGCCGATGACTTCACGGGCGTCATGTCCGAGTATATCTTTCCAGTTCGGGGAGACATATGTGAGAATGCCGTTTTGATCCAGCGTATAGATAATATCATTCGCATTTTCCACGAAAGAACGGAACCGTTCTTCGCTCTCCCGCAGGGCCTCCTCCGCCCGCCTGCGGTCAGCGGCACGCTGGCGCATCCGGACGTTGATGCGGTATATGTAAGCGGCCAAGACCAGAAAAACGGCGATCAGCAGGGTTGCCGCGCCCGTGTATATATACAGCCAGTTCATATCCGGCGGCGGCGGATTGGGATCATAGAGAAAGCCTTCCAGATTGAAATCCGGCTTCATCATGCCGAGTTCGGCATAGGTTTCGGCAATGTGCCGCCAGCGATCCGGATTCATGTGCCCGATCTCTATCAGCGCCGTTTGCATCAGCGGCACCATCTGGCGGGCTTCGAAACGCAGGTGTTCTATGCTGTGCCGCTGGCTATACCGGGAATAAATCAGCTGCACCAGTTCTTCCGGATGCTGCATGGCGTATTCCCAACCTTTAAGGCTCGCGTCCCGAAACGCCTTTACCATTGCCGGCCTGAGCTTGATCTGGCGCTCGGTGGTAAAAAGATTGTCGCCGTAAAAATCAATGCCCACCGAGCGGGGCGAATAGAGCAAATACTCCTTCCCGGCCTTGCTGACTTCATATGGTTCATCGGTGACATAGGCTGACATGGCATCCACATTCCCGGCAAGCAGTTCTGTTGTCTGGAAAGCATGGGGAAGTACAATGAACTTGTTGAAGGGAACCCCTTCTTTGTTCAAGTAGGCATACAGTTCGGATGAACCGCTCTCGATCATGATTCTGCGGCCGGACAAGTCATGGATGCATTGCAGTCCGCCTTGTGTCAGGGTCATGAGCGCCAGAGGGGAGTGCTGGAAGATCACCGCCAAGGCTACCACCGGCGCACCCTGCTCCCGCAACGGAAGCAGGTCGGTGGCGCCGACCCCGAACTCCGCCTTGCCCTGCAAAACCTGCTGCACTGCGTCTTCCCCGGGCTGGCAGGGAATAATCTCCACCTCCAATCCGGCTGCCTGGTAATGACCCTGCGCCTGGGCCGCGTAATACCCGGCGAACTGGAACTGGTGATGCCACTTGAGCTGCAGGCGCACCTTGGCGGTTGCCGCCTGCGCCGTAACGCAGACGGCACACAAAAGGGAGGACCAGATTATCCTGTGATGATAACGCCGGCGTTGTTGAAACTTGAAGCGAGTGTTGGCGAGACTTTTAACGTGTGCGCAGAGTTTATTTTTTTTGGTCATGAAACTGAACCCCGCGCCGGCGAAATAACCCGTGATATCCGTGCAGGATGCATAATTCCTGAATTTAGCCCAAGCTAATATGCGCTCCGTCAAAAGTCAACATGAAAAATCATTACGCCGGGGGAATTGCTGTCGCTGCGTCAAGAACGGTCTCGCGGGGCTCGGCCCTCCATAAATGCCAATTTTTTCGCGATATTGGAGGGCGGAGCTCCGCGACGACGCTGGTTTTGGCATGGATGACGCAGCCCTGGGGAGGGGGGAATCGGACGCGCGGCGGCCGGTTGATATAATCGCAACGGGCAATTTGCCGGATTGGCATTATTATTTATGGCATTCACGCCTTGATTATCGGCATGCAAAAAGGTGATAATCCCCGGTTGAAATTTGTGACATGGTTTTTTTATGAAATTAACCGCCGTTCATCTTGTTTGCTGGGTATCTTTATCCGCCGTATTGGCCGAGGCTTTGCCCTGGCACGAGCCCTCGGCCTCAGCCCGGGTTCGTGTGGCATTGGCCACGAACAGCCCCTGGCCGGCGGCGGCCGGCTATGTCCAAGTATGGCCGGCGAGTTCGGCAGGATCCAACACGGCCTTCATCGTTGTGTCTGAAAGCGGCGCATTCGTCGCCTCATCCAACCTGTGGCGGGCCGCCGGCGAACCGGCCGGCTTGCTGTTTGACACATCGAGCGGGGCATCCAACTATTTCGTCTATGGCGTTGATCGCGCCATGGATCGGCATGATAAGACAAAATCCATGTTTCCCGCCCGGCAATCAGGCGCCGGCGTGATTTTGGAAACCCGACAGCGCACCAAGGGGCCCATAAATTCGTGGAGCCAGGTCCAACGGCTTTGGGAGGATTCCTATCCCGTGTTGGGTCGGAGCCCCGTTCCGAACATCAATCTCGGCATCCATCCCCATGGGCCCTCGATGAATTTCCTCGCCTTATTTCAAGGCGTCCTGATGATGGCTCAAGGCGGCGCATACCGGTTTGCCACGGTGTCCACGGATGCCTCGTTCCTCCTGGTGGACGAAACCCTTGTTGCCCAGTGGCCGGGTGAACATGATGCAGGGCCCGGCCGCCAGGGGGAACACCAGGGGACCATCAATCTTGAACCCGGCTGGCATACGATTAAGTATTATCATGTTCATGGTCCCGAGCACTCCGTGGCGCTCGCGGCCTGGATGCCTCCGGGCGCCGACAGGTTTTCCGTAATTCCACCGGAGAGTTTTGCGCCCCTGGCCAGGTTTCATGTAACCGCCGCCGAGTCGGCGCCTTCAGCCGCTCCGATCGTTTACTTCGAATGGAAAACCGTATCGCATGCAATGGTCAACGATTTGGCCCTGGTGAGCATGCGATTCAAAGCCTGGCCGGCTGATGCCCGCGCGTCATTTCTCTGGACATTTGATGACGGCACAACGGCGACCGGCCGAACGGTCGGTCATCTTTTTCCCCGGACGGGCCTCCGCGAGGTGACGCTGGAAGTCAGCAAAAAGGCTGATGATAACAATCCGGACAACAGCGCTAACATGACAAGCCGGCAACGTGTGGCCGTCCATCCTCGATGGACTCAGCGTGAAGCATGCCCTCCGCAGATCCTCGATTCGCAGAAAACTGAACTGACCACGCGTTACTGGAACACTATGCCCATTAATGATCTATTATACCTGTTCCGGTTTGCGCTGGCTATCGATGATCGTCCCTGGGTTACGGCGCTGGGAAACGCTTGCCTGAAGCGCCAGAAAGAATGGATGCCGGAACACAGCGACGTGCTGATCGACCTGGGACTTCATTATCAGCATCCTGATATCCGCGAATACAGCCGGGCGGAAGCTATGTTTAAAGCCGTGCTTGATTTTCAGCCGCCCATAATCGCGCTTCAGGGCAAGTCAAAACTCCGACTCGCCGGACTCTGGATCCACCTGGGGCGGAACCCGGATCAGGCCGTGCGCCTGCTGGGAGAGACGAATCCGCGCGTACTCACCCCGGATGAGCAAAAATTTAAAAAAATCCTGGAAGCTGACGCCGCATTGCTCCTGGGCCAAGCAGACAAAGCCGTTTTACTCTATGCCGCCCTTGGCAATTTCGCCGAAAAACCTTTACAGACATTGAGGCGGCGCGCCGGCCTTGAAAGCGCCCGCCAGTTCCTGGAACGCAACGACGTTGCCGACGCCGCAGAACTGATTGAGCGCATTGAATGGGAAAATCCGGCCGAAAGAATGTCGACGGAAACGTCCTTGACA
The DNA here is from genome assembly GCA_028718125.1 of Kiritimatiellia bacterium. GTDB lineage: Bacteria > Verrucomicrobiota > Kiritimatiellia > JAAZAB01 > JAAZAB01 > VSJD01. The sequence continues at coordinate 68,298 of JAQUMN010000009.1, read as the reverse complement.
ATGATAGCCATTCATCAGAAGCGGGGAGAATATCCGTTTGCCATGGGCCGTTGCCTCGAACTGCTGAACGCCCCCGCCCTGCAGGCAAGGGATCGGGCGGAAGTCTTGCTCAAGCTGATGGAGATTTACCAGGCCCTGGGCAACACTGCGCTTGCCAGGGAAGTCTATACCCGGCTTGTTTTGGATCATCCCTATAGCGAAGCGGCGGCCCGGTCGCGCGACCGGCTTCGTAAATAATTTTCACGCAGAAAACACAATTAATGCCCGCGCCCTGCCAGGCATCCGAGCTTGACTCAGGCCGTCCGAAAGCTATCATCTAAAACAGGTAGGATGAGCGCTTTCACGAGTGTATTACCATGAAAATCAAGATTGTAGGCCTCCTGCTGATCCTCGCGGTCGGGTCATCCATTGCCGGGGATGAGAACGACTGGTTTGTTCCGCTGGGACTTCCTCCCAAGGCGTCGCCCCGCCGCATTTCTGCCGGTGAAGCCGTTCCGCCGCTACCCCTGCCGGCAACGCCCTTGCGTCGAACGGAACGCAAGCGCCAGCCATCGCCGGCCACGCTCTTTGGCAAGATCATATGGGGAGAAACGGCGTCCTTTACATATCCCGGCGGCAGCGCCTGCTCCATTTCCGACTGGAACCTGTGCCCGGCGGACCTTCAACAACTCCTGCAAAAGGCCAATCGCACTGCCGGAATGGCATACAGGAGCGAGGCCATTGACCTGGCCGGCTTCCACGGCGATCCGGCGAAAACCCCCGTCTTGTTTTTCAGCGGCACGCGCACGCTGAAACTCAGTACGAGGCAGACGGATATGCTCAGGGCCTATGTGCTCGCCGGCGGCATGATCGTCTTCGATTCCGTGGCCGGTTCCCCCTATTTTTACAACTCGGTGAAGCAGATGCTGGCGCGCACTTTTCCCGACTATGCCGTGCGCACGATTCCACTCGATCACCCTTTTTATCACATGCTCTTCGACGTGACCAAGGTCAGAATCCCTAATCATGCGCTGGCCGAAGCATCCCCCCTGGATCAGGTGATGTCCCAGGATGTTCCCTTCATGGAAGGATTGTATGTTGGATGCCGGATTGCCGTGCTGGTATCCCCCTGCGGGCTGGGTTGCGGTTGGGACGATCATGAAGTCCCCATCATCAAGCAGGCGGTCTATTACGACGTGGATTCCGCCAGCCGGCTCGGTTTGAACCTGGCGGCCTATGCCGTCGGCTACGCCGGGGTCGGCCGCGAGGAAAGCAAGCCGGAATTATTCGGCTCGCTGGATGAGGGCGAGGCGACGGACGAATTCGTCTTTGCCCAGATCAAGCATGACGAAACATGGAACGTTCATCCCGGCGGTCCCGCCGCCCTCCTGCAGAGACTCCAGCATAATACCTCGCTCCGGGTCAGCTTGAAGCGCATACCGGTTTTGCCGGGCAAAGACGATCTTTCCTCCTACACCTTCCTGTATCTTACCGGTCTGGACGATTTTCATCTGGATCCTTCCGCCGCGGCGGCCATCCGTACTTTCCTGAACGGCGCCGGCACGCTCTTAATCAATAACGGCCTGGGTTTGAAGGGATTCGATCGCGCCGTGCGCCGCGAGCTGAAACAGATTTTGCCGGAAGCCGGCCTGGAACCGCTGCCTCTGAGTCATCCGCTCTACCGCGGCGTTTTTGCCATCAGCCAGGTCAGTTACACGCCGGCAGTCGTGAACAAGGCGGGCGCCGTCACCGAACCGTTCCTGGAAGGCATCACGCTCAACGGCGATCTGCGGGTGATCTATAGTCCCTTTGACATGGAAGCAGGCTGGCAGGGATGCGAGCATCCCGTTATTCGCGGATTGGAACCGGAATCCGCCATGCAACTGGGCATCAATATTGCCATGTATGCCATGACCCACTGAAAATGGGCGTAGCGCGTGTTAGATGCTTTCCCGAAAAATACGTTTGCGTGTATAAATTATTGGAGGGCGACGGGCCTCCGTCGCCGCAGTTAACGGCGGCAGGGGCCTGCCGCCCTCCATAGTCATGTTCAGACTCGGGTTAACCGCATCGGAATAATTAGAATCGACGTAGGACGCGTAAAAACGTAAACAGGAAAACCATGAGCGACAAGACCGTCATCGAGACACATCCGCTGGCCGACAAGCCGATTAAAGATCCGGCCGCCGCGGCTGCCCGGTTGAGCCAGTCCCGCGATGCCATCCTTAAGGAAATCGGCGCGATCATCTTCGGTCAGCAGCAGGTCCTGAACCAGATGCTGGTCACGCTGTTCGCGCGGGGCCACTGCCTGATCATCGGGGTCCCGGGTCTGGCCAAGACTCTCATGGTGCGGGCCCTGGCGGGCGCACTGGATCTTGATACCCAGCGGATTCAATTCACGCCGGACCTCATGCCCGCCGACATTACCGGGACCAACATCCTGGAAGAAGATGCCGTCACGGGAACCCGCCATTTTCGTTTTCACAAGGGCCCCCTGTTCACCCATCTGCTGCTTGCGGACGAAATAAACCGGACGCCGCCCAAGACCCAGGCCGCCCTGCTGGAAGCCATGCAGGAATACCGGGTCACAACATCGCGGACAACATATGACCTTCCCCAGCCCTTCATGGTCCTGGCCACGCAAAATCCGATCGAGCAGGAAGGCACGTATCCCCTACCTGAGGCCCAACTCGACCGGTTCATGCTCTGCATTCACATCGATTATCCCGGCGCCTCGGACGAACAGAACATCATCACGGAAACGACGCGGGACCGTATTTTGGAAGTCAACCGCATTCTCCATGCCGAGGCGATCCTGGAGTTCCAGCACCTTGTTCGCCAGATGCCGGTCAGCCGGCACGTGGCGCAATACGCGGCCAGCCTGATCCGGGCCACCCGGCCGGGATCGCCGGAAGCTCCGGATTTCATCACCCGCTGGGTGCGCTGGGGCGCCGGCACCCGCGCCGGCCAATGCCTCCTGCTGGCCGCCAAGGGCCATGTGTTGTTGAGCGGTCGGGCCAACGTGTCCTGCGCCGACGTTCGGGAATACGCCTTGCCCGTTCTCCGCCACCGCCTGTTCACCAACTTCACGGCCTCCAGTGAAGGCGTCAACACCGATGAGATCGTGTGCCAGGTTCTCAAAGCGGTACCGGAACCGCAGTACGATTCATGAACAGCAACGACTCAGGTTGTCATCCAGAGCGGAGCGATGGATCTCCAAATTCCGGGCTGATCATCGGGATTTCTCGCTGCGCTCGAAATGACAAACTTGCTTACATAAGCCGCTTGCCGACTACCTGAGTAGTTACCATGAACGCGTCGACCTATAAGTACCTTTCAGCCCAGCTTGCGGAGCGCCTGCGCTGCTTGAGCTTGTCCGTGCGTCGACCCGTGGAGGGCAATCTTCAGGGAGTTCATCCTTCGCCCCATACGGGCGCTTCCGTTGAATTTGCCGACTATCGTGAATACTCGCCGGGCGATCCGCCGAATCTGATTGACTGGGCCGTCTACGCGCGCAGCGACCGGGTTATGATCCGCCGGTTCCGGGAGGAAACCAACCTCCGGGCTTACCTTTGTCTGGACATTTCGGGGAGTCTCCGGTTCCAGGGTTCCGGCCGCATGTCCAAAACCGAGTATGCCTCGTTCCTGGCGGCCGGCCTGATGTATATCCTGGTCAACCAGGGCGATTCCGTGGGGATGATCCTTTTTGACCGGGAACTTAAGACTACGTATGCGCCTACCGGCACTCTGGAAGGCCTGCGCCCGATGCTGCTGGGCCTGGAAAATATTGTGTCCGAGGGCGCCGGCGACATCGAACATGCCCTGCACCAGACAGCAGAGCGCATCCGGGCGCGAAGCCTGATCATCCTGATTTCCGATCTGCTCCAGGATCCCGCCGAGATCCTGCGCGGAATTCGCCACCTGCATCACAACGGGCATGATCTCATGATCCTGCATGTGTTGGACGCCGCTGAACTTAATTTTACGTTGAGCGGCCTGAACGAGCTCCGGGAACTTGAGACCGGCCACAAGCTGGTTGTGGATGCCGACGGCATCCGGACAGCGTACCGGCAGGCCATGGATCGCCACCTGGATACTTTGCGGCGCGGATGCCAGAATTGCCGGGCCGATTACCATCTCCTCGACACCAGCCAGCCCATGGATGAACTGCTTTTCATGAGGATCGCCGCCCGATGACCGGAATGATCATATCGAATCCGCTGTTTATGTGGATGTTGCCCCTCGCCGGTCTTCCCATACTTTTCCATCTTTTCCTGAAGCTGAAAAAACGTCAGGCCGTGTTTTCATCGCTGATGTTTTTCAACCTGATCGATCCCAAGCTCAGCGCGCGCCGGAAAATGCGGGAATGGCTGGTGCTGATTCTGCGCATGCTCTTTATTGCGTTCATACTCCTGGCCCTGGCGCGTCCCGTCTGGCGCGGCGCCGGGGCGGGTGGAACTGTAGCCATGGTTATTGTGGTGGATAATTCGGGATCCATGTGCGCGCCCGGCCGGGACGGCCGGAACAAACTGGCGGCGGCCCTTGATGCCGCCGCCATGCTGCTTACAGGACTTAACGGACGTGACCTCGCCGGCATCGTCCTGACGGTTGAAGATCCGGCGGTGTCTCTGCCGGATGGTTTGGTTTCCGATAAAACCGCTTTGAAATCCGCCCTGTCAAAAACAGAAGAAACCGAGGCAACCGGATCCGCCGCCGGGGCGCTTCGTCGCGCCCTGTCCATGCTGGACAACACGTCCGCCGCCGGCCTTGAACTTCACATCCTGTCTGATCTTCAAAGCGCCGAATGGAACATTTTGCCGGCGACCCCGTTCGAACCGCCGGCGGGAACGCGCCTTCAGGTTCACCGCATTCCTCCTGTTCCCGAAACTTCCGCCAATATATCGCTTGCCGGGATAACCCCGCCGCCTTATCGCCTGATCGCCGGCAGGCGAGTTTACGTTCACGCGCGCCTGATCAATACCACCCCGTTTTCCGCCGATATTCGCCTTAACTCGCTCGATGACCAGAATCAGAAGGCATTTCAATCCGTGCCGGTCCCGCCTAACGGTGAAAAAGACGTCGAAATTACGCTGGCGCCGGCATTGCCGGGCGTTCATTGGCTGACCGCCTGGATTGAGGGCGACAGCTTTTCTTTTGATAATCGCGCCGCCGCGGCTTACACCTGCACCGAGATGGAACGGGTGGTTTTTATCGGGGCCAGGGAAGACTTTGCCCTGCTTCCAATCGCGATTGATCCTGCCGATTCCGGCCGTCTCTCGGGATTGATCCCGGTCTTTACGAACGCTATTTCCCGGCCAGATCTCATGGGGAATCAAAAACCGGTTTTGCTTATCATGACCTGGAACACCTTTGCCCGGGCGGGGGAGCGGCAACCGGAAGTGAAAGCATTTGTAGAATACGGAGGCAACTTGCTGGTTTTACCCTCGCCGATTGAGCCGCTCACGACGGGTCCCATCCCGGACTGGGCGGGCGCCGTGCCGGAACAGCGGACAGAATTCGCCGAAGGTCTTCCGCTTCTGGTGTTCCGGAAAAGCGCTGTATTGTTCAGGGACCTGGCGGATGAAAAAGGCGATTTGGCATCGCTGCGCAACATCAAAATATTCAAGGGTCATCCGCTGCGCCTTACCCAGGATGGTCAAGCGCTTATGGGCCTACCCGATGGCAGGCCGGTCCTGGTTCAACAGAAGCTGGGTAAAGGCACCCTGTTTACCTGCGGACTGGCTTTTGATTCCTCCTGGAGTATCCTGCCGCTCAAGGGCGGTTTTGTTGCCTTGGCCCAGGCAATCGCGCTGGCGACGCCGGCGCCGCCGGTGCCCCTGGTGGCCGGCGACCGGCTTTCGGCCACCGAGCGTCTGGCTGACCTTTATGCCGCAGTGCCGGTAAATTCAGCGGCTGCCCGGCCGGCGCCACTGCATCTGCTGTCGCTTGCCGGAACCCCGCTGGATTGGAAAGGCGCCCCGGAACAATTTCCGGCATTCGCCCATTCGGGTGTCTATACCGTTCAAACGGGTACCAACATAATTACGCTCGCGATCCGGTCTTCCGATCGCGAAGGTCGGCTTAAGTTTCTTCCGTCGGACAGCATCCCGGTCATGAACGGGCTGAACTACACGGTTAAATCTTTGTCCGGAGCCTCCGCTTTGGGCGACGCCACAGTCATGGAACGCCGCGGCCGGGATCTTTATCTTCCGTTTCTGCTTTTGGCCATGGCAGCCTGGATAGCGGAAGGCTGGCTGGCCAATCCAAAAGGAGCAAGCAGGAAGTCGCAAGCAGAAATCAGAAGTCCGGAATCATCTTGAAGGGGTGAAGTTTACACGAGAGAACAGGGATCATTCCTTTACGGCAATTCCGAGTGTTCTGGCGGCCGTATTCAATTTGCGATCCCTCGTCCAGATGGAGGCGTGATTCAACAAGGACGATGATAAGAGATGAACGTCAATCCAGCCGATGCCTGTGCCATGAAGGGAACGAGTCTGAATGAGGTGCAGCGCTTCAGCATGGCTCGCCATTTTCAGCGATGGCAGGCTTGAGAGTAACTCCAGGATTTCCACCCGGTTCGCAAGATTGCCACACGCCAACTCTCCAATGACAAACGGGTGAGTTGCCACTTGTCCTGAAGTCAACAGGTTGTCAAGAAGTGCAACCCCATGCCGGAAATGGTCCACCCAAACGGACGTATCCACCAATAGCATGGCCGCTCTCCTATGACCGGCGGCGCGGAATAAAACGGAGGTGTTTTTCTGTTCCGCCTAAACTGGCCAGACGTTTTGCGCTTTCAAGCGACACAAGCGCTTCCAGACCCAAGCGTACCAACGATGTCTTTTCTTTCACGCCTGTGATTTCCGTCGCTTTGCGGAGTATCCGATCGTCTATATTGAGTGTTGTTCTCATGCATATGAGTATGCACGATTGGGGCATGCTCCTGCAAGTCTTATTATTTCAAACCAATCGAGAACAGGGGGCCGGGCTCAACATGCAACTGCCGGGTTAATTGGGATTGCATCTCTGCCGCAAAACGTTTTAGTGCATTGTTCATCGCCAAGTCTTTGTTGATTGTTGAGAGCCCTGACCCCTATCTCTCCTAACGGGCGAAGGCAGGAATCCAGTCCGGCTTTTCTGGCCTTCCCGTTTTCATGGAAATGACAACATTGAAGTCTGCAATCGTCTCCTCCCAATAACTGGCGGGTTGCCGATTGATCCCGCTTAAGGTGGACTCATCTTCGTTTTCCTGATATATTTTCTCGCAATGATTCAATGGCATTCAGAGCTTAATCCGTTGATTTGTGCCCTGATCCTCCTTGCCATGGCCTGGGCGTTCCATGGCTGGCGCCGGCAATTGTTGCTGAAAATGTCGCCCGCCAAGACCCTGGTCCTGCTGGCGCCGCGCTTGCTGATTGCCGCGTTGCTGGTTCTGGCCTTGTTCGACCCCGCCTGGCGCCGCGAAGCGCGCGAACCAGTTACCGGCAGGATTATTGCCCTGATGGATACATCTTCTTCCATGGATGTCCGTGATGACGGCTGCGAATCCCGGCTTGCGCGCGCGCGGCGCCTGCTCGATGGTATCCGGGCCAGTTTGCCGCGCGGCGTCACCCTGGAGACCGCGGAATTCGATGCTACGCTCAGGTACCCGCTCACAGTTACTAATCTCCCGGTCGACGCCGATGAACCGCGCGTTACCGACCTTGGCGCCTGCCTGCTGGCCCTCGCGGAGCAGGCCGATATTGCCTCAGTCCTGGGGGTCGTCCTGCTCACCGACGGCGGCGATACACCGACTTTAAATGTCCGGCTTCCGCCAGTGCCGCTTTCGATCATCGGCATGGGAAGTGATCCCGCGACCTGGAACGATACGGCTGTGGCCGAGGTGCAGGCGCCGGCCACGGCGGAAGAAAATGTTGAATTTGAAATTCACGCCGACCTGCTGGCACGCAGCGGCGGAGACCTCCGCTCGGGCGCGCAGCCCCAATTCGCGTCAAAACTTTACGGCATCAGCGTGGTCCTGGAAACCGAGGCCGACGGGCGCTGGAACAAGCTGGCGGAACGCCGGGTTGACCTGGGTGGTCAGCTCTCACGCGTCAGTTTTCGAACGGCGTGCCCAACCAGCGGTTTGCGCCGCTATCGGATTGCCCTGGCGCCGGTAACGGGGGAAGTATCCGCGCTGAACAACGTCCGGACATTTACGGTGGCCGTCCGAAAAAAATCGATCCACGTGCTCTATTTTTCCAGGGAGCTCGGCGCCGACTTTAAGCTGATCCGTAATGAATTGGACCGCGATCCGGGAATTTCATTTACCGCCTTGTTCCGGACGCTGAGCGAACATTTTACGGTGCAGGGCGACCGCAATGCCGTCGATAACGATCTGCAAGCCGGCTTTCCCGCTTCCGAAAAAATTCTGAAGCGTTTCGACTGCCTGATGCTCGGATCCTTCCCCGCCGACGCCTGGACTCGCGACCAGATCCAGGCCCTGGTGCGCTATGTGGAAGGAGGCGGGGCCGTCATTATCCTGGCCGGTCCTGAAACGTTTGGGCCGCGAGCTTATGCCGGCACCCTTTTGGCGCCGCTCTTTCCCTGGCAGATTGCCCAAAGTCTGCCGGAGGTGCTGACCGGCATTTTCCCGGTCAGCATTCCCATGACAGCGCTGAGTCACCCCGTCATGGCCGGACTTGATCAACGCTTGAAAGAAGAGGCGCATCCGTCATTCGACAGCGTCTATCAACCCGGAGCGCTTAAGGCGGGCGCCATGGCCCTCCTGGATGCCCAGCATGGCCGGGGCGTAATTCCGGTCATCGCGGTGCAGTCGTTCGGGAAGGGCAAGATTCTCGGCCTGGCTTCCAATACCTTCTGGAAGTGGGCGCGGCGCTCAAAGCACCTGAAAGAGGCGCATGGGATATTCTGGCGGCAGGCGATCCGCTATCTCAGCGGTCAGATGGAGGGCGGCCGGCTCCTGGAAATTCATTGGGACCGGGATACCTACAACCCCGGTGAACAGGCCGTGGCCGGAATCCGCGTGGCCGGGCGCGAATCCGGCGGCGTCCTGCGTCTTTGCGCAACGCTTGCCATCGGAGGAGAGACAGTGCCTTTGATGGTGGACTCCGTGCCCGGACAGCCTGATGCGTATTCGGTCAGCATGCGGTTCAAACGCCGGGGTGAAGCGCTGTTTCGTCTGACCGCCAGCGACGGCGCCCATCTTCTGGACACGTATGAAAAGACGTTGAACATTTCACCGCTTCATGGGGAAGGAACGCAACTGGAAATGAACGCGACGTTTCTCAAGGCCCTGGCTGAGCAGGGAGGCGGCTGCTATGTGCGCGAAGATGCGCCCGAGTTGCTCCTCCGTTATCTGCAAGCCCAGGCAATCCATAAAAGCCGGGTGACGGAAACATCCCTGTTCCGATCCGGCCCGTGGTTTATCATATTGCTCGTTTCGCTATTGGCTATAGAATGGACGCTGAGGCGGCGAAACAACCTGATTTAGGGCGGAAAACCGGAATAAATATTTAACAAGGATGGACACTGATAACCACGGATAGGATGAAATGATTTATAATTAAAGAGGGCTTTCGCCCGCAACCCAAAGAAAATCAACCACGGATATTAACTGCGAAACACGCGAAAGGCGCGACAACAGGAGCGAAGATTAAATTTATCCTTCAGCCGAGGCTGATCCGCCTCAGGCGGAAAACAACCTGACCTCTGTCACCTTTCGCGAGTTTTGTGTATTTCGTAGTGTCTCTTTCTTGAGCGTTTGCCATGAATACGACAATGGTTAATCCAACCTATGGCTGGTTTGCAATCGTGTGCCTGGTTTGCCTCCTGGGCTCGCCACTCCCGGCGGCCGAACCGGGACTGCCCGGCACGATCCAGTTTTCCAACGGCGATCGCCTGGAAGGCAAAATTTCGTTAACGCCCAACACCGCGTTCATCCTGCACGGCAGGACCCAGGTCTGGACCGTGGCGCTGAATCGTATCCGTGAAATCCGGTGCACGCCTGAAAAGGAAGAATTGGTCAGGGCCTGGCGCTTCCCGGAAGCCGGTCAGACCCGGAAAGAATATTACGGAGACCCTTACCCGATTCGGCATCTGCAAACCACGATCCTGACCGGACAGGAAATATTGCGCGGTCACCTGCTCACCACGGTCCTGTATGTGGAAGCGCCGGATCGAACCCGGAAAGTGATTCTTTACGCCAAACAGCGGGGCAAGGAGGGCGAAACTCTGGTTGAGCTTGCTTATCCGACCAGCATCTTATTGCACCCCGCCGCGGATGCGCCGGAGCGCGGGGAGTCCACCAGGATTCCATGGGCCGGCACCGGGGGCCCCCCGGCTGAATTGTCGGCGCTGACGCAACCGGCCCTGGTGCGGCTGGCAGGCCAAAGAAACCCGAAGACGAATGATTACGTGTTGCCCCCCACCCTCGGGAATCGCATATTCCTGGCCGTTAAATCCGGCGCCGTCATCCACGTTGGATGGCCATCGGCAACCAACGTGGCATTGACAGCTCAAGTCACCAATGCGCTGATACAGGCTAAAGATTTTTTTGACGTACGGGATCTGCTGGGTGTTTTCAGGGACAATGCATCCCGCGATGATATTTACGCGCTGATCCTGCTTTCGCGCCGGGGAACAACGACATTTGACGGAGACCGGACCCAGCCCTGGCGGCTGAGCGTCTGGCGCTGGAAATGCGACCTTACGGACTTGCGGCTGATGCTGGCCGGACGGGGTGACTTCTTCCGGGGCATTATCGCATTGCAAGGCGAATCACTGCCGCAGGTGATACTATCGGATTCATTGTGGAGTATCAGCCAGGATGACAAAATGTGTGTTATCAAGGACAGGAATCAATTTTAAGGCGGGCTTATGCCCCGCAACCAAATTATGTTTTATTCCGGGCAGTGTGGTGAATTTGGTTCGCAAAAAGCGGCGGCGATCTTGGGCCGCCTGCGGGCCTGCCACGTTTGCGCATACACGAGTATAGCGCTGCACGCGGCGCGCCCACATTCGACTCAAGCTTGCCTTATTTTTGCGAAGTCCGGCAGTTGCCGGACACCCGAATTCGCCACACGATTGCATGCCGCCCAGTTACCTTCGTTAGAAGGGAGATACCGAGCCAACGTATAACTCGCTCAATACAAATCATTTCGTACTTCGATGTAAACTTGCACAATAATGAATTCATTGCCAACAAAGGTGGATACGGTCATCAGCCAGGCCCGATGGCAAACTTGGTTTTCGGCACTTGCCCTCGGCCTCTTCTGGTGGCTGACCATCGGCCTGGGGATCTGGCTTGCGCTTTGCCTGCTGGATAATGCGCTACACCTGCCGGCCGGCCTGCGCCTGCCCCTGGGCTTGGCCGGCCTTTTCGCCACAGGCTTAGCGCTATGGAAAAAAATCCTGGCGCCGGCCCTGCGGCCGCTGTCCTCGGAACGCATGGCGGTTTTGATGGAAAAGCGTTATACGATTCCGGAAAATCTGGTCATCAACGCCCTGCAATTTGAGCGCGTGACGCTGAATCCGGGAGAACAATGGTTTGCCGACCATACCATGGGTGTTTCCAGAAAGGCCATCGGCCGAGCGCGCTTGTCAGATTGGTGGGAACTCCGGCGCCTGGTTCGCGGGGCAAGCATTGCATTGCTGCTGGTGGCCCTCTGGATCGTCTACACCAGCCTGTTCCCTCGCTATGTCATCAACGCCTGGACGCGCCTGGCAATTCCTTTCAGCGATGTGCCGCCTGCCGGGGCTACCCTCCTGCGCCTGTCACCGGCATCCGACGTGGTGATCGCAGAAGGGGGCAATCTCCAGGTTCAGGCCGAAATCGCGGGCCGGCACGTTTCTCAGCCGCCGGAAATCATTTGGCAGGACAATGCCCGGACGGTGGACCCCGCGAAAATCGGCGGCGATCGCGCGCCCATGATGCAAGCTTCAGTCGGCAAAGATTGTTATCTCTTTGCCTTTTCAAATGTGCGCCGGCCGTTCGCCTTCCGGGTCATCGCCGGTGATACCTATTCCCGGAAGATTAAAGTAACGGTCAGGCCCCTGCCCAAAATCCGCGAATCCCAATTCATCATGCAGCCTCCCGCCTATACCGGGTTGGGAGCCACCAACATGCCGGGCCCGCCTTGCTCAATTGCCTGCCTGTCCGGAACGGTAGTGCAGATCCATCTCGACATTTCGCCCCCGGTACAATCAGCATCCTGGAAAAGCGGCGGCATAATCGCTTTTTTTCAGACAAATAACCGGCGCCTGGCGGCAACAGCAAACATCAGGAACGACAGCGCCTACGAGATTGAATTCTTGAATCCGGCCACAAGCCAGAACGTGGCGCTGGCCCGGGGTGATATCGCGCTGATCACGGATCAATCGCCCGAGGTGGAGTTTATGACCGATATCCTGAATCGATTCGTCAGCCCGGGAACGACCCTGAGCCTTGACATCCGGGCCGCCGACGATTACGGCATCAGCAATCTGTTCGTTTCCGTGACCACGGAAGATTCGGAGAAACCCGGTCGCATCATGAAGGCCTGGAACTACCTCGGGCCGCCCGGCCAGCGCGGCCCGATCAAGGAACGGCTTACGATGGATCTTGATCCTGCCGTTTTCCTCCCCGGCAGCGTATATTACCTGACGGCCGCGGCTGCCGATTTTTCTCCCGGCGGCAAACCCGGCAAATCAAGACAGCTGATCTTGCGCGTCAAGTCATTGGAAGACCTCGCGGTTCCCCCGGACGATAGTCTGGAAGCCGCGTTTGCGGCCTTGAAACGGACAATCGCGGTGCAGGATAAAGCCAGGGGGATTACTGAAAACCTTGCCATTCACCTTGACGAAGCTATCGGTCGTCAATCCATTCCCTCCCACCAGCAATCCATGGCGGAGCGGCAGAATGCGGCCCGGCGCGAGGGTGTTTCCGCGCTCGAAGCCTTCAAAAAGCAAAAAGAAGGACTCCTTTACGCCACAAGCCTGGAGCCGCTGGTCAACAGCGAAATGAAATTGGTTCTGAACGGCATTGGCGCGCTGACCAACAAAACCCCGGATACGCTTGCCACGGCCGTTGACGCCATCGAACAGCGGCAGGCCCTGATCCTCAGGGAGCTGATCAATTTGCTGGGCAATCTGGCGGATCGCAAAACGGGGCAATCCTCATCCAAGGACGCCATGGCGCAAGAGCAGCTGCCGGCCGTTCAGCCGGAGGGCGCCGGGCAGGAGCTCCAGGATGATCTGGAGGAATTCGCCCGCCATCAGAAGCGGCTCATCGAACAAAGCCGGACCCTGGCGGACCAGGGTCCCAAGGACCTAACCGAGGAAGAGCAGAAGATTCTCGGCGAGTTGGCGCGCGAAGAGGCCAAGTGGGCGGCGTTCTTTGAGGAAAAGCTGACCGATTTCAGCAAACTGCCGCTCCAGGATTTTGCCGACGGCTCCATTGCCAGGGAACTCAATGAGGTAATCCAGGAGGTCAAACTGGCATCTCAATCGCTGTATGATAAAGCCGTGGAGATGGCCGTGCCCCACGAGCAATCGGGGCTGGAGAATGCCGAAGAACTGATGAATAACCTGGAACGCTGGATCGTGGACAAACCCGACAAGCTTAAATGGATGATGGAAGAGCCTCTCGCCCAGGCCGACATTGCCATTGCGGAACTGCCGTCGGAACTGGAAGATATCGTCGGCGATTTGATTGACAAGGAAGAAGCCATGACGGAGGACGTGGAAGATGTCTCCAGCTCGTGGCTCGACTCCATAGACAAGGGCGCCGGATGGGACGCCGCAGATGGCCCGATTTCAAGCATGAGCGCCAAGGGCATTACCGGCAATCTTCTGCCGAACCAGCATGAAATCGGCGGCCGTTCCGGCGAAGGCCGCACCGGGCGGAGCCATGGCCAGATGGTTGAGGAAACTGCATCTGGCAAAGGCGGGCGAAATACTCCCAGCCGCCTGACGCCCAGTCCATTTGAACAGGGAAGCATCAAGGATACCTCCCGCGAGGAACCCGGCGGCGCCACCGGCGGAGGCAAGCTGAGCGGCGCAACCGCCGAAGGACTGCGTGGTCCGACACCCCCGCCCCTGCTTCAAGCGATGGCGCGCCTCGCCGGGCAACAGTCCGTGATCCGCCAGGAAGCCGAGGCGGCAGCGTTCAAGTTGCGACGTTACCATTTGCCCTCCGGAGACCTGGAAAGTTCCGTCCTGGAAATGAAGCGTCTCGAGGACGCCGCCCGGCAGGGATATGGTCTGGGCATCCGCCAGTCTTTCAGCCGCGCCATGGATTCCCTCCGGGATGCCCGGAAAACAATACGGGCGGAGACCGGCTTGCGGCGGGAACAAACACGGCTTCCCGAATGGATGCGAAATGAAGTCATGACCAGCCTTGAGGACGGCATACCGCGGGGATACGAGGAAATGGTTGGCGCTTATTTCCGCGCCTTGGCGGAAATGAAGAATCCCAAAGGAGAATGAAATTTATGCACAGGAGTTTTTTAACCCACGCAGCAACAGCAGAAACATTCCAGAATATAGCCGCCACTCCGTTAGGGCATTCGTTAAAATTGCCGTCTTTGGCCCAATTCGATGCTAAGGAATTTCAAAGTTGCCACAAAGATGCACAAAAAACGCAAAAAAGCGTTTCGATTTATCATATTTGTGAATCTTGTGCCTTTCTGCGGCTAATCATTTTGTCACAATTCATCTAAGCATATGATTCACAAATCACTCGTTCTGATCCTCTTTTTTTTCCTGCCCGGCGCCGGGATGCTGATGGCCGGGGAGCCGCCGGAAAACAATCGGAATTTTTCCATCATTAAAAACGGAGACTTTGAACAAGCAGACGCTCAGGACCCGACCCGACCGGAGGGCTGGAACAAGCCCGATGGCCTGGGTGTTCAATGGGTGAAAGCGCCGGAGGGCACCAACCGGATTGCCCGCGGCAAAGCCATCCGCATTAACACCGCCATTTCCGAGAAGGCCATGGTGGCCCAATGGCAAGGCGCGGGAATCAGCGAGTGGAATATTCCCAAGCCCGGCGATGGACCCGTGGCTGCCGCCTATGGGCTTTCATTTTATTCCGATGCTTTGCCGGTCGTATCCGGCCGGGTTTACCGCCTCGTGTTCGACTCCCGGGGCAGCGGCGGCGCCAAGGTCTGGGTGCGCGGTTACGGGATATGGGAAGGTGAAAAACGGCGACGTTGGGAGGTAATCATCAACTGCCCGGCCAGCCCGGACCAATGGACGGAGATTTCCCGGGATTTCAATCCGACCCGTCGGACGCCGGAGGTCACCGAAATGAAAGTGATGCTTTACGCCTACTGGCCGCCGGGCGTATATTGGTTTGATAATGTGCGCCTCATTCCGATCACCAGCTTGGCCGCTCCGTGAGAGGGGGATGGCGAGACTAAATAATCCGATCTCCGCTGGTCAGTGTCGCCGCCATCAAAGCCTTGAATACCCGCACTCCCAAGCGCCCGATATCCGCGGGCAGCCGGTCGTGCGCCCAGGGGATTTCCGTCACAAGGACTGATGTTCCGAAATGCCTGTGACAATAGCACCGCAGGGATTCCGGACGATAGCGCATCGAATGGTACGTGTACCAGTATGACGATTGATTTAATGCATCCATTTTCTGCGCGAGCAGAATGTCGAGGACGCGGAGCAGCAGCCGCTTGTCGAAGGCAAGCAACATTGGCGGGCGAATGAGATAGCTGTGATAATCAAGCAGGACGGCCGGCCGCAACGCACGGACAGCCGTACGCAGGCCCCGTATGGTTGGGTCATCCGATATCATCCCGCCGCGTTCCATGTCAAATTGTTCAACCGGGCCCATGCGGGTCAACTTCAGTCCGTTGGCTACGCCATCGGGATTGACAACCGGGAAAATGTGAAACCTGAACCATTTGAACCATGCCCGTGCTGCCCTGCTTCCAATCAGGTACCTGGCGATAGCTTCGACGGCGAAAGAGCCGGCGGTTTCGTTCGCATGCAGTCGCGCCATGATCACCACGTTGCGCCTGGGCTGGTCGCCCGCAGCCCCGATTGTCAGGCAGGGGATCTCGCGCCCCTCGGCGGTGGAGCCGATGGAGCGGCGGGTACACAACCTGCTTTGGCGGCAGATTGCTTCAAGAAACCGGTTCGCATCTTCGTTCGTGTACCAGGGGCAGGGTCCGAAAAAGGAACGGCCGCGCCGCGCGGCAAACTCGTAGATGCTTGCCGTCGGCGTGGTTTGCCCGGTGACAACCTGGTATACGCCGTTCTGCCGGACATAGGCGAGCCTCCGCGCGAACATGTGCCGGGAATCGGCCCATCGGATTCGGACGCGCACCGTTGCGCATCTTCCGGCGTTATCAAGCCTGAGCCAGGTTGCGTTCTGCGCGTTATCGTGCTCCGATCCGAGAAAACGCTGGGTCACGCGCCATTCCAGCGACCCGAGCCGCGCAATTCGCACAGTGCCTCCAATCGCGTCCGTCAACTGCAACGGTATTTTGCCATGGTTCGTCATATATCGAGGTTCCCTTATCCAGATTAGCCAAGATGCCTTTCACATTTGAATTATTGTATAATTGCAACTCTTCAGGTAGTCAATGCTGTACTTGTCCGGCCTGCAGACCTGCGGCAAACTTACAGCACGAAAACGGCCGCTTCCTAATAGGCTGAATACCTGCTCAGGTCGCGCGGTCCTCCGCCTTGGCGGCGATTAGAGCGCCAGCGTGACCGCCCCCTTAGGGGATTCGGGCCAGCCACCGTCCCTGCGTCCATTCTACTCGACACATGGTTTAAACCTGATAGCATAACTACCGTTATGAGCACTGGTGCAAACACGGACATGGCAGCAAAGTCGCGGCAGGAACTGGCCCAAGCCCGGCGAATCGTGGTGAAAATCGGCAGCCGGATCCTGGTCCAGAGTTCCGGACGCCCTGAGATGCGCCGGATTCGCTCCCTGATCCGGGAATTAGCCGGGCTCCGGCAGGCGGGCCGCGAAGTGGTCTTTGTCACCTCCGGCGCGATCGGCGCCGGCATGGAAGTCCTGGGCATGAAGCGCCGCCCGATCAATTTGCCTGAATTACAGATGGCAGCAGCCGTTGGCCAAAGCCGTTTGATGACCCGCTATGACAAGCTGTTCGCCCGGGAACGGTGCAAGGTCGGACAAGTGCTGCTGACGCACGACGACCTTAAACACCGCTCCCGGCACCTGAACGCGCGCAACACCATGCTGACCATGTTGGGCGCCGGCGTCATCCCGGTGGTCAACGAAAACGATGTTGTGGCGGTGGAAGAGATCAAATTCGGCGACAATGACCTGCTGGCATCGCTGGTGGTGCACCTGATTGACGCCGACCTGCTGATTATCCTGACCACCACCGACGGGCTGCGTGAGCCTGCGATTTCCGGGCGTACCCGGCGCGTGGCGTTCCTTGGATCAATTACGCCCGAGGTGATGGCCCTGGCCTCGGGCAAAGGCAGCGCCCTTTCCACCGGCGGCATGGCCAGCAAATTGGAAGCAGCCCAGGCCGTGGCTAAAACCGGCGCGGCCGTCGTCATTGCCGATGGCCGCCGGAGCGGCATTATCGGGAAGATCCTGGCGGGAGCGGATATGGGCACCCTGATCCGTCCCGCGGCCGACCAGTGCGCCGAATCTCTCACGGGGCGGAAACGCTGGATCGCTTTCTTCCACCGGCCCAACGGGGCGCTGATTATCGATGACGGCGCGCGGCGGGCCATCGAACGGGAGGGAAAAAGTCTTCTGCCCATCGGCATCAGGAAGGTGGATGGCGAGTTCGAGGCCGGCGCCGTTGTGGACATAAAGATTGCGGATCAAACGCTGGTCGCCCGCGGCCTGGTCTCTTATTCCAGCCACGACATCCGGTTAATCCAGGGACGTCGCACGGATGCCATCGCCGGAATTCTGGGGGCGGCGAATTTCGAGGAAGTGATTCACCGGGATAATATGGCGATCATGAACGCGTCGGACGCCTGACGACAGACGGCGGACACCAGATGGCAAAAACCGTCAAACACGTGAAGCATGGAGCGGAGAGACATGACATTACACGATGACATAGTAGCCATGGGACAACGGGCGCTGGCGGCCTCGCGGCAATTGGCGCTTCTGAGTGCCCGCCGTAAAAACGGAATCTTGCAGTCAATGGCCGATCAACTCATCAGCGACAGCCCCCGTATTCAACAGGAGAATGCGGCGAACATGGAAGCCGGACGGCAAGCGGGACTTTCGTCCGCCCTGCTTGACCGGTTGCAGTTGACCAGCGCGCGGATCGAGGCCATGGCGCAGGGCTTGCGCGAAGTGGCTGCCCTGCCCGATCCGGTCGGGCGCGTAATCCGCCGCTGGACGCGCCCTAGCGGAGGTGTCCGCCCCAGCGGCCTGCAGATTGTCAAGCGCCGCGTGCCGATCGGCGTGATAGGCATAATTTACGAGTCGCGTCCCAATGTAACGGCCGACGCCGCCGCGCTTTGTTTTAAGACATCCAATGCCGTTATCTTGCGCGGCGGCAAGGAGGCCACGCGCTCCAATAGCGCGATTGTTCAGGCCATGACGACCGGCGGAGCCCGCAAAGGACTGCCGGCGGATGCAATCCAGTTCATTCAAACTCATGACCATGAAGCAATCCGCGAACTGGTGCAATTGGAAGGGCTGGTTGACCTGGTAATTCCCCGCGGCGGCGAAGCCTTGATCCGGGCGGTCATGGAACAGACCAAAGTACCGGTGATCAAGCATTATAAGGGCGTGTGCCACGTATTTGTGGATGAAAGCGCCGACCCCGACATGGCGCTGGCCATTATTGAAAACGCCAAATGCCAGCGGCCCGGCGTCTGCAATGCCATTGAAAAAGTGTTGATTCACGAGGCCATTGCCGGCTCGTTCCTGCCACGCATGGTCGAGCGGCTCCAGGCCCGCGGTGTGGAACTGCGCGGGGACGAGGCCGCGCGGCGGATCGTGGCCACCATCAAAGCGACGACAGAAGAGGACTGGACGGCGGAATACCTGGGCCTGATCCTGACCATAGGGATTGTGCCCTCCGCCAAGGCGGCAGTCGAGCACATTAACCGTTACTCCTCGCACCATTCTGACGCCATCATTGCCGCCTCAGCCACGGCCCAGAAGATATTCACCGACGAAGTGGATTCGGCTTGCGTTTATGTAAACGCCTCAACCCGCTTTACCGACGGACGCGAATTCGGCATGGGCGCCGAAATCGGCATCAGCACCGATAAATTGCATGCGCGCGGACCCATGGGACTGGAAGAACTTACCACTTATAAATACGTGATCCACGGCACGGGCCAGGTGCGGAAGTAATTATTTAAGCGAGGGTTCCCTGGGCTTGGGCAAGGTTGCCGGCGCCGATCGCACGGCCTCCGCCGGTGCGGAAACCTCCGCCGGGAATTCAATCAACACCGCGGGCGGCGCATCGCCTTCTCCCTGTTCGAAGGACTTCGTTTTCAGCGGCAGTTTGGATCGCGGAATGTCGTATGGATTATATTTGCGGCGGGGCTCATTGATGTCAGTAAGGGTCAGGTCATAGCGCGCAGCCAACCACTTCCATTCACGATCAGTGAAACGCAACAGAGAATTAATCCCGTTGAGCAGATCGGCTATATTCAAGGTTTTAAACCGCGTTACATCAGCGCCCCATGCGGCTTCATCCTCCAACATGGGCGGCAGGGTCTGTTCGTCGCCGATCATGATGACTTGGCGAGGAGATTCGGTCACGAAGCGGCGTTCACGAAAATCATCAGGACTTATATATTGCCAGGCGCCTTCCTTCCAGACGAATAACAGCGGCTCCACACCGCGGGCTTCCTTGCGGTACGACAGTATGACGGTCGGGCGCATATCCGCCAGATCAAAAGCTAACTGCACGATGCGCGGACGCGCCGGCACGATCAAAAGCGTCGCATCCGGATTATGCCTGGCCCCGGCCAGGACCGAGGATCCGGCCAGCTCCATGCCAATGCACAATCCCACGCAACACAGCACCCGATAAAGATGACGGTCCATATTCTACCTCCTAGTTGATAATGTTTGACAAATTCATGCCAAGCCCACCCCGCTTACAGATCTACAACGGTATGAAGGTGGCGCCAACATTTCAGAATTAGCGCCATTCTAATCAAGCACGGGTTAAAAGCAACAGTAATTTGTGCAGACCTTTGTGCAAACCCTACGCGTCAAGAACGATCTCACGGCATCTCCCGCCGTCGCCAGGAGGCTATGGCGGGCAGGCTGACCCTCCATAAATTCTTCATTTTGGTGTTATTGGAGGGCGGAGCTCTGCGACGCCGCTGGTCTCAACAGCGGATCATTTGCAGGAATTGACGGACACGCGTTTCGATGTCGTCGCGCCGGATAGCCTGCAGTTTTTCCAGGCTGAAGGCCTCCACCGTGAAAGACGCCACCATGCTGCCGTAGACCATGGCACGCCGTACCGTTAAGGGCGTAATTCGGTGCGCACACGCCAGCACTCCCATCAGCCCGCCGGCAAAGGCATCTCCCGCGCCGGTGGGATCCTGCACATTTTCCACAGGATAAGCCGGGACCAGTGCCAAGCCGTGTTTGGAAAACAGCAAACTGCCGTGTTCGCCCTTTTTAATGATGACATACCGCGGCCCCATGGTCAGCACGTGCCGCGCAGCCTGCACCAGATGCTCCTTGCCCGTCAATTCCCGGGCCTCGGAATCGTTTATCAGGAGCATGTCCACCTTGCGGATGACCTTTAAAAGCGCAGGGCGCGTCGTTTTTATCCATAAATCCATGGTATCGGCGGCTACGAACCGGAGTGCGTACATTTGCGAGAGCACGCGGAGCTGGAGGTCAGGCGCAATATTGGCCAGGAAAAGAAACGGACTTGCGCAATAAGCCGGCGGCAGGTCGGGCGCAAAATTGGCAAAGACATTAAGGTCCGTGGAAAGCGTGCGCCGGTTGTTCAGGTTGCGTTCATAAACGCCCGACCATCGGAAGGTCCTGCCACGGGCCGATTGCAGGCCTTGCTGGTCTATGTGAAATTTACGGAAAGTCGCACGAAAGCGCGTCGGAAAATCATGACCGACAACACCCACCATGCCTGTGCGCGTAAAAAACGATGCTGCTGCGCATGCATAACTGACCGAGCCGCCCAGGATGCATCGGCGCGCAACCGCGGGCGTTTCGATATCATCCAGACCAATGGAACCCACAACCACCAGATTGATTTTATCGTTCCCTTGCCGTGATTTCATATAAATGCGCCGCTCCTCCTGTCATGCGTTGCCGGCGTTCCGGCCGCAGCCGGCGTTCCGGCTGTTGCGGGTTAATAGTTTAGACGCATAAGCATTGTGAAGGTTCGGGCGTGGAAGTCAAATATTTTGTCCATTGCACAATTTTCAAGGTATGGTATCATTTGCCATTAAATAAAAGCCTCCGCCGTTGTCTATGGCGACCAGGTTTCAAAACGGCGTGCGCATGGCATATGCCCCATAATGACTGAAGAAAGCTTTGATGTGACGGAAGCCGGTAAAGCAGGAATTGAGGCGGAAAGGGTCACGCAAATACTCTGCGCTGGCTGCGGGAAGGTGTTGGATGTTTCGCACCTGCCCTCCTTTACGGAAATCAAGTGCCCCGCATGCGGTATGGCCCAGATCGTTCCCGCGCGGTTCGGCGGATTCTGGCTGATCGGCAAACTCGGTTCCGGCGGCATGGGCGTGATTTATCATGCCATGGATAAGGAACTTGGGCGGCACGTGGCCTTGAAGGTTATGAAGAAGGAATTGGGCGCCAACAATGAATTTGTCCAGTCCTTCAAGCACGAAGCCCAGGCCGCGGCCGCCTTGAACCACCCGAACGTCGTGCAGATCTATTCGTTTGGCCAGGTGGAGAGCCAGTTCTATATTGCCATGGAACTGGTCAGTGGCGGACGCTTGGATGAGATGATTGACAACGGCGTGGCCCTGGAAGAAACGCGGGCCCTTGAAATCCATTTACAGGTGGTCGCCGGCCTGCGGGCCGCGAGTGAGGCTGGGCTGGTGCATGGCGACATCAAGCCGGCCAACATCCTGTTCGGACTGAACGGAGAAGCCAAGGTCGTGGATTTCGGCCTGGCCAGTTATATCGGCCAGCAGCAGCAGGGCGGCGCCGTGTGGGGCACGCCTTACTATATTGCCCCCGAAAAAGCGCGGGGCAAGCGCGTAGATTTCCGGTCGGATATTTACAGCCTGGGCGCCACGCTCTTTCACGTGCTTACCGGCCAGGTCCCGTTTGACGGGGCCACCTCCACCGACGTAGTCATGGCGCGCCTTAACCAGCCGGCGCCCAACCTGCTGGATATAAATCCGGACCTGCATCCCGAAACAGCCGCCCTGGTCGCCCGGATGCTGGAAGTGGATCCTTCCATGCGGCACCCCTCCTATCCTGCCCTTCAGATCAACATGGAGGCGGCATTGGAAGCTTCCCGGAAACCGCTGAAAAAGTCCACGTCTTCCATGACGGCCATGATGAATTTCAAGGGCTTCCGCGAGCCCATGTTCAACCGGAAGTTTCTTGTTCGGGCCGGCATAGGGCTGGCAGCGGTGGTTGTCCTGGCCGCTATTGCAGGCGTCGTATATGCCTCCCATCGGCATCAGCTCCGGATAAAGGCCGAGGCTGCGGAACGTCAGCAGATGGCCAAAGCGCTGGAGCAGGGCGAAGCCACCGCTGCCCGGATCAACGCGCTGGCCGAACTCATTACCCAGCTTGGCGCGCCGGTTCAGCCGCTGGCGGACCGGATCAACAAGATCGCCGCGGCAAATACAAATCTTAATACGGCGGCCGCGCGCGCGGCGCTGGAGATTGACGTAGCTCTCGACATCCTCAATGACACGGACGACACCATGGCAATGGCCGATGTTGCGTACCAGCGCTTGCAGGCGGCTAAAACCTATGCCGCCATGCACGAGCCGTCCCGGCAGCTGGAATCCTATTTCAATATCATGATCGAGCGGCAGAATGTGATTAAAGAACGGAAGGCCGCCGCCGAACAGGTCATGGCCGATGCCGGCAAAATTCTCGCCCAAGCCGCCGCAGCCGCCAATCAAGCACGGGAAGCCGCGGCGCAGAAAGCCGCCCGTGAAAAGGCTGCCAAAGCCGCGCAAGAGCTGGCTATTAAACAGGCGGCGGAAGCCGAGCGCCAGCGTCCCAGGATGATCCAGCTGGAGCTGGACATGGTCGACAGGGTCCGCGGCGCCAATAGCACGTTGATCGCCCAGCGGAAATTCAATAATGCCGCGGAGAAAATCGTCGAAATCAAGGGCAATCTTACCCAGCCGGAGGCGCAGGCATATTTAAAGAACGTACAGGACTCCTACGCGGCCATGGCCAAGCTGAAAGCGTTTATAATCGCCGCCATTCAAAAGGCGCCCTATCGTAACGGATGGACCACCAGCGGCACCGCGCGTGACATCATCAAAGCCAATGACAAACAAGGGCTGACCATCACCCTCGGGACATCCGGATCAATTGCGATCGCATGGGATCAAGTAACCGTAGGGCAACTGGTGAAAATCGCCAACTACTACATGGGAACGGCCGGCCTGACGGATGAAGCCCGTGCCGAAATGATTCTGAACACGGCCTTGTTCTGTTACGAAAACGGCGTTTTCAAGACGGCGGAAACATATGCCATCGAGGCCGGCAAAATGAATCCGGCGCTGAAATCCGAGGCGCTGCGCCTGATGCCGGGGTTTGCGGAAGAATAAGAAAGACGGACGCCGGAAGGCAGACAACGGACGCCAGACACCAGACCAGATAAACCGGACAGTGGAAGATCGTAGTGCAACCAGAAATCGCCGCTTTCCGCGACAGCGTGTCAACACAATGACGAAGTTGGATAGATGACAGACGATGGACCGAAGAAGACAAAAGACAGTGGAGGCATAGAATTGAATCTGCTTGAAGAAGGAACGGAACTCAAACTGGATTTCAGCAAGCTGGAACGTTTGTCGGCTACAAGCCCCGGGGTCCTGCCGGTCGCCATCCAGAACGCCGACACGGGCGAGGTAATTCTAGTGGCGTATACCGACGCGTCGGCGTTTCATCTGGCAATGAAGCAGCGACGGCTCGTCCTCTGGAGCACCTCGCGCAACGAGTTGTGGGAAAAAGGCAAGACGTCCGGGGAAACATTTGACCTGGTGGAAGCGCGGGTCAACTGCGAGCAGAATTCCCTGCTCTACCGCGTCCGCCCGCGGCGGTGCGGCATCTGCCATACCCGGAACCGCAACGATCATCCGCGCAATTGTTTTTATCGCCGCATTTGTCCCGGTACGCTGGCCCTTGAAAATCTGGACCCGTAAACGGTCCCGTCATTTTGCTTTTGACCGGCGCCGGAAGCGCGCAGACGGATGCCTGAAAAAAATGAATTTTTGGCTTGATGTAGGCGCGCTTCAGTGCAATGCTTTCAATGACTAAGCGGAAAGGCCCGCGTGTTTGTTTGAAAATATTTTATTTTATTTAGTTGACTTGCGCAGCGTTTTTAAAGATATTTAATCAGCATTAAAGCTGTGGCGGGGTTAAGCAATGCAGTTTGAAGTATGTCAGGCCTGAATGCTCCGCATTCAGGGGAACGTAGCGGGAAACCACAATAGAAGGAGGACAGTGTAATGGGTAAGTCAAAAACGAAGAGCGAGATCATTGCGGGTATCGCCGAAGCGACGGAAATCACCAAGAAGCAGGCGGGGATCGCCTTGGAAGAGCTCGTGAAGATGGCGTATAAGGGCGCCAAGGACAAGTTTGTGATTCCGGGCTTGGGCAAACTCGTCCTGGTCCAGCGTCAGGCGCGCATTGGCCGTAATCCGGCGACCGGCGCAACCATTAACATTCCGGCGAAGAAAGTTGTCAAGTTCCGCATCGCCAAGGCCGCCAAGGAAGCCATCCTGAAGTAAATGATTTGGTTTCGACTAAAAAAAGGCCGGGGGGACAATAACCCCGGCCTTTTTTTTTTGCATCCAACCTGCTATACTTCCCGGCCATGAAGAAGCAATGCTTCTGGAAAATGCACGGCGCCGGCAACGATTTCATTCTCATGGATGATCGCGCCGCGCATTTCCCGTGTGCGGATTTGGCGCTTATCCGGCGCCTTTGTGACCGCCACGCCGGTATTGGAAGCGAAGGGCTCCTGCTGGTTCAACCTTCCACACGCGGCAATTTTCGCATGCGGTTTTTTAACCCGGACGGGACCGAGGCCGGCATGTGCGGCAACGGAGCGCGCTGCATTGCGCGGCTGGCTCACGATCTGGGCGCCGCCCCCGTCAATATGCATATCGAAACTGCCGCCGGCCTGCTGGCAGCGGAAGTCTTGCCTGATAGCGTGCGCTTGCATTTGCCCTCCCCGGTTGACTGCCGGCGCCACCAAACCCTGGAGTTGAACAAACAAGCGGTCAGGTATCATGCCATTAATACGGGCGTGCCTCACGCCGTGGTTGAAACCCAGGCGCTGGACAGGATGGATGTTTGCGGCATCGGCGCCGCCATGCGCCATCACGCCGCCTTCGCGCCCCGGGGAACCAACGTTGATTTCATGACCATCACCGGCCCGCATGCTTTGCACGTGCGCACCTATGAGCGCGGCGTGGAGGATGAAACGCCGGCCTGCGGCACCGGTATCACGGCCTGCGCCCTGATTGCCGGGCGCCTGGGCCTCGTCACGCCGCCCGTGCGCGTGACATGCAGGCATGGCGACACGCTGGAAGTAAATTACCGGATGACCAACGCCGGGTTCGAAGCCGTCACGCTGCTGGGACCCGCCGCCTATGTGTTTGAAGGCACGGTGGAAATCTGATGACCGATGATAGACCTGCGCCATGGTCCTCAGGCGCAAAAGTGGAAGGCGTCAGCGAAGGCGCGTTTGCTTAACGCCCTACAAAAATAGCTCCGCGGGGTAGAAATTCGTATGCACCCATATCCACTGTACCGCCGTAGCGCTGATTTATGCGGGGCTGGCCATCCAGGTCAACGGCATTCGCCATCCAATTGCTATAGATGCCCGCATTGATGCAGGGCGACCGGGTGGTCAGATGGTAATTGGTGTTCCCCGGGTCCGCGAACAACGGATCGGCGTTCAGGTTATTCCCTCCCGGCAGCGCGTTCGTGGGCATAGTGCAGCAGTTGGTCACCGTAAATGCCACCGTCCCGAACCAATTTGATCCGGAGCCGTCTGCCGTGTTGCCGTAGATCACGGTATTTAAGAAAATATTCGTGGGCAATGCCGAGGCGTTGTTCGCCCAAATGCCCCCGCCATTACCATTGGCGCTGTTGCCGACCACGGTGCAGTTCTCCATGGTCAGCCCTTTATTGGGCGCGCCGGAATACCCGACCCATACGCCGCCCGCCTCTTTAACGGCGGTATTGTTCACAATCAGGCAATTGCGCACAATGCCGCCGGAACCATAGGAACGAAGCCCTCCGCCGCCGAGGGTGGCCGTTGGCGATGTGGCCACATTGCCGCGAATGAAGCAGTTCTCGATTAAACTGACGCCATCAACGTAAATTCCGCCCCCGCCCGATCCTACGGAAGAATTCCCGACGATTGTACTGTTCTGCAGGATTCCTCCGGGCATCCGCACCCCTCCGCCGCCATTCAGGGTGGAAACGTTATTGCTGATCACGCAGTTCTGCATCACTCCAAACAAATAAATAGAAACGCCCCCGCCATAGCCTTTGTTGATATTGCCGACAATGACGCTGTCATATATATAGCCGTTCTGATAACAATAAACTCCGCCTCCGTAGCCGGCGGCTGAATTCGAAGCAATGATACAGTTCCGGATTTCCCCCCCTATATTACAAAAAACGCCGCCCCCATTCACAGCCACGTTGGTGATCACGGTACAATTGGTGAGCACGCTGTTGGTATATAAATAGACTCCGCCCCCACCCGACGTAGTCGAGTTGCTGATAATTGTGCAATTGGCGATCGTGAACCGGTTTCCCGCCCCTGCCTTCGGATAACATATAATTGCACCCCCGCCAGGGGCGTCTGTGGCGCGACCATTGCAAATCGTGAATCCCTGCAGGCTCCCCGTAATAGCTACACCCGAACCAAAATAAAAACAGCGATAGGTCAAAGCACCGTCCACGACCACATCCTGCCGGTTGGTGCTGTTGGCAATGATCGCGATGCTTTTGTTCATAGTGATGGTCGCGCCCAGCACGTAGACCCCCGTGTTGACCAGGACAACGTCAGACATCACAGTCTCCGCGTGTGCGGTTGCCGCGGTGATCGTGTTGGCCGCGGAGCTCCAGCCGCTGGTGTAAGGCGGCACGGGGACGGGGTTGTTTAGGTCCACGTAATGCGTGTCGGCCGCGGCCGCGCCGGCAATCAAGCCGGCTGACAGGGCTGATAATATGCGCTGCATAATATCCTCCTGAGTTGATTTATTGTTCAATAATACTGAACGTTACGTTCAAATACAACCTTTAAATAACAGGTAATTTAGGATTCCGCATATATTCATTCAGCCCTACGCCGGAAATGGTTTTACATACGCCGTTTTCGGCGATTACCGCAGCGCATTTGAAAGGAAGCGGGAAAACTCGATTTTCCTTGAGCGTCTGCGGAACGTTTCCAGTGCCCCACGCTTTCTTAACTCCTATCGGCTCGGACCGTATGCCAATGCTCAGCCTTTGGCTGCCTGATTTCCATGCGCTGGAGCAGGTTGCAAGCTGGTCATCAGCGTCGAACGTTACGGTTTGAATGCCGTCCGGCTTAAATTCCGAAACCAATCCCCTGCGGTCGAGATAATACCCGAACGAATAACTGTCGTTGCGCCTGCCATCGGCCGTCTCGCCGTAATATGAGATAAAGCATGAACCATCGTTAAACCGAACGGGAATGTAATTATACGTGCCGAATTCCGGCACGTCATTACGTTCGCGCGTTATTCGAGGATGGTCGTAGAAGGCCATGCCGCGTATGTTCTTCTTACTATCGCCCATCGTCACGCTGCCGCGCAAAGCGCACACGGCAAGCCACATCGAAAACCGGCTATTTTTCAAGACGTGGTCCGGCAGGATCACCACGGTTTTCGGATCTAGCACAACATCGATCGCCAAGAATCCGTCGTCCGAACTCATGCTCCACCGGATTACCGGCCAACCGGACAGCTTCAGGATATCCCTCCCTGCAACGGCAAGCGTGTGCTGATACGAGCGGGGCGGGATATGAATATCATGCGCCTTGTATTTGTTATTTTCAATCCAGAGATAAGCGCCCTCGCGCGTCAGAATTTCGACCCGCAGAGCACAGCCATCATCCGGCTGGTCGACGGGGAAGCCGTAATCCGTGGAATTCATAAACCCGCGATTCAGACCGAAGCGCGCGCCAATGATATCGGGGTCGTCGAAGCGGCAGAAGGCCCAATTGCCGTCCAGGGCGTATCGGCTTTTATCCGTGATCCTGTTCGCGGGAGGGAACTCGGCAGCCGCAACCGGCAGACCGACAACGCCTTCAAAATTCGGGCTGGTTTTCATGATTATACTCGTATTAATTTTAGCGCCTTAAACATCGAAAACTGCTATGAACAACAAGAATCTTTCCGCCCAGGCGGATCCGTACAGGCGGAACCACGGATGGCGCGGATATCACGGATATTGAATTGGTTAAACCGGATCATCAGCCGCACTTCCCTATCCGTGTTATCCGTAATCCGCGGTTAATATTTTTAGGCTGCGGGCAATGCCCGCGTTAGAACGTTACTTCGAAATTAACCTTGTCGGACACACGCGGCAACAAGATCCGGTCGCGCGAAAAGCGGCGATAGGGCGCTCCATCGAGGCGCACCGCCCGGATCGGCTTGCGCGCCGGATGGCGCAGGACAATCTCGCCGTCCACCGCTCCGCGGCTGCCGGCAAAAGCAATGTTGCCCGTAATGCAATCGCCTGTCCGATCCACCTGGACGGCACAGGTAACGGCGCCATGTATTGTTTTCCATCCCCGGAGGGCCACATGCTTCCCCGGCTCCAGCCAAGCCCGTGGAATACCGCGGAAAAACGAAAGGCCCTTTTCCATTTCAAAAACGATGCTTTCACCGATAGTCGAGATGATCCGCGCGCTGCCGCTCGGATTGACCTGCACCGGCGCCCAATACGGATCAATGATGTTGATCCGCTCGACGCTCTGGAGGGTGTCGGTCAGGCAGAACGCGATCAGGCTGTAAAGGGTTAACAGGGCTTTCTCGATTTCGTTGCGTTCCAGGTAAAGTCGGTAACGATCCAGTTCAGGGGCAATGACATACCACTCTGTGCCTTTGATTCCGCAACGCGGGGCGCCGTCATTGTTGACCTTCGGATCATCCAGCCGGCCGCATAATCCCAATACCTGCAATCCTCGCGAAGCCGTTCGACGATCGATGCGCCGGTAAAGCTCCTTGAACAGCGCGGAATTGCGCGGAATGACCCCGCTGGCAAGCACGAGGAGCATCGAACCTGTCCAATACCAGGGCTGTTTGCCTTTGGGCGGATAGACGACGTGCGGAACGAAATCCGTGCCCGAAAAAAGACCGAGCAACGAACGGATGGTTTGCTGCAGGCAGCGGCGATAGTCGTTGCGTTCGTCCCGGAGATGCGTCGGGATGGATACTCCTCCCGCGCGCAAGGCTTGAACCATCAGGTTCAGGCCTTCCCACGTGGGGCAATCGGTTAAGGCATAGAAATACCCCACGTCTTCCCCGTCGTTGGCGCGCGCGCTGGGCAGCAGCCCGTAATGCTCCGGCCTGCGCCCGCGCGCATCGTTCACCTTGGTCAGCTGCCGCTGCGAATGGATCCAGTCCATGGCCATGAGCGCCGAGGCTGTCCTGGCCTTGAGCCATTTCCGGTCGCCGGAAAGCAGGTAATGCCGGCCCATGGCCCCCAGCATCACGCCGGTATCCTGCATCCAGTGGAAACTCGAATCGAACGCCCCGCTGAGCGTGGAAACGTCTCCCTTAAACGGGCCCGTCCAGTCAATTTGCCTGCGGATAAAATACTCCATCACCTTTTGGGCCTCCGCATGCAGGCCCAGCTGGTCAAACGTCGCGATGCAATAGCGCGCCTCCCCCGCCCACAATGACATCGGCCAGGCCGGCCCCTGGTTCGGGAAAAGCACCTCGTCGGTCTCGACAAACCGGTGATGCATCTGATGCAGGCAGACAATTTGTGCGCGCCAGGCATCCATAACGCGCTCTTCCGGGATTGTGATCCGGGCGCCCTGCCCCAGGATTTGCTCCCAACGACAAATTCCTTTAGCGCGCTCGCGCCCGTATTTCAGTTTGCGGACGCGCTTAATCTCATCGCCCTGCCATAACCGATCGGAAAAGCAGGTCCGGAAAACAAGTTGGATGCTTTCGCTAGGCGCGAGATTGAGGGCCAGGCACGGCACTTTATCCTTGGTTTGAAAACTGTCGGGATGCTTGTCACCGGGGAAGTTGCTTAGTCGGAAGGCGACGTTATTCGGGCGATCAACCCGGCAGATCAGTTTGTCCTCCCGATAAATTTCATTGCCGCGCAAATCGAGCTTTATGCTGCCGTTCTCCCATGCGGCATTGGGATAGCCGTTAAAGCGGTTGTAATGGCACAGGCCGAAGGACGCGCGCGGCGCCTCGGCAAAACACCTGAACAGCTTCAGCCGCAATGGCTTGCGGAGCGGGTTGCGCACGGTCAGCTTTTCCCAGAGCACGCGATTGTAGTTGTAACTCCCTGGCGACTCGCCGTTGGCGCCGACCATGAAGGAGTCCAGGCGCCATTCCGCGCCCGCCTGCTGCCAGACCGCGGTGATGAATGGCAGGCCCTGATGGCACCGGAACCGGACCTTGCGATAATCCGGCAGGCGCGCGGGCTCGCCAACGGCAAACGCCGTGCCGAGGGTTTTCAACGGGTATTTTTTTAGAATACCATCCTTACAGCGCCCATCCACGCGCAAGGTCATCAGGTTGGTATGCAGCATGGCAAAGATATAATCGCCCTTTTCCTGCAAGGGCGTATGGAAAACGGCCGGATGAGCAATCAAGTCATCCAGCATGGCCAGGGACGGATCTCGATGTTGCCGGGCCAATGACTGGGGAGTCAGCGCCTTGACCGCCGCCGGTTGGGAATACTTTCCCTGCCAAATTCCCGAGTAGGTCTTATAGCCCCCCCACATTTCCGCGGGCGTGTCCTTCTTTTTGCCGCGAGTCAATTGTTCGGGCGCCTTGATAATCGCGCGCCGGGTGGCGGCGTCCAGCAAGCAAGCTTCACGGATCTTATTCATAAATGTGCTCCTCCGATATTATTATTTGAAAGTTTGCATGGGCTATTTCCTTTTTGTGGTTTGATAAATGCGGCGATCTACTCCCGCGCCACCCATCGCCCCTGCCGCTCCAGCAGGTCCAGGATATCGGGAAGATCGGCAACCCACAGGAGCCGGTGCGCCCAGTAGCGGCACTCCCTGGGATGGCGGCTAACGATCTCGTCCATGCTGACCACCGGCGACCCCGCAATCCGAAGCGTGGCCACATCAGTCGAGAGGGCTGCAGCGAGCGGCGCGATGATGGCTCCTGCCTCCCCGACCCCGACCAGTTCAATGCGCTCAATCCCTTGCTGCCTCAGCCAGCGCGCGGCACAGATGGCATCCCATACCCACATTCCCAAAGGCGGGCGATTGAGAAGCGCCAGAACCCATAGGACGAGCCCCAGCCTGGCTTCTTCGCGCATCTCAAGATCAAGCCGCGGCGTTCCGGTCTCAGCGTATTGCTGACGGTCGGCGGCGGCTCCAACCACGAGGCGAACGGCACGGTCTGCCTTCGTGTATGCAGATACCCATCGCGCTGCCATTGTAAGGCCGATTTCGGTCTCAATCCGGTCCCCGACCCTGCATATCTCCGGGGGCATGGCAAGATCGCGAATGCCGAGGCAGAGGCGGAGTTCGTCCAGCATTCGCGCAGGATTGCCGACAAGTTCCGCGCGGTGAGCCCGTGCTGCACGGCGGCGGTCATCGATGATGGGCAGGAACGCGCCCTGGCCAGGATCGTCGGGCAAGTCGCCGACGTGCATAGCCTCGAACTCGGGGGTGCCCTCCAGGGCAACGTTAACCGGCTTTCCATCGATGACGATGGGCTGCGGCTTGTTGCCCCCGGGGGGTGGCAACTCTCCGAGTGTCACGCGCCCCGGATCCGGACGCCGACCGAAGAAAACCTCGCAGAACCACTGAATCGCCTCAACCTGTATAATTGGCCAGTAGCCGTGCCCGCAGTCGGCGATGTGGCTGCCGTATCGTTCCGGCACGCCTGCAAAGGCATAAGCCGAACGAGCCGCTCCATCGATGATGGGAATGGTGCAGAGGCGGCTCGTTTCCCCATAGGCGTTTAAGAAACGGAACCATTTTGGGGCATTACAGGCCGTCATGATGGGAATATTAGCGGAGCACGTGAGTGACTCGGGCGTACAGCCTTCGGCGGCGTCCATTTTCTGCCATGGGAGCTGGCCGAACATGATGTTGCCGAAAGTGTAATTCGTAACGACCGGAGCGGCGGCGGTGATGCGCGGATCCATCGTCGCGACCCAGAGCGTGACCCAGCCGCCGTCGGAGTCGCCCGTGATGCCGATGCGGCGGGTATCCACGTCGGGGCGGCTGCAGAGGTAGTCCAGCGTCCGCCGGCCCGTGTTGAACTGCTCCTGGGCAATGCCTGTTCCGGCCAGCAGCGAACCGGCGTTATAGACATAAGCGCACTCCTTGGTGCCGCGGGCGCCCTTGCCGAGCGCAACGACTCCGACCACCAGGATGCCCATCCGCGCCAGGCCGCCGGCGAGGCCCTGGTACACGCCATGGCGCGAGCCGTACGGGCCCGTGCCGACCATCACCACTCCTGGGAACGGTCCTTTCCCTTCGGGCCGATACACCTGCAAGGCATAGCGGATACCCGGCCAGAATTCGGCGGAAACCTGCTCTATCGTGTATCCTTCCCGCGGGCAGACGCCCTCGACGCGCGGACGGAGCTCAGGCCACTCCCGCGGCAGATCAAGTCCAAGCGTGCGCTGGAGATCGGCCAAGACGCGCTCGCGCATCTCAGGCCAACCCTTTGCCGGAATCGTGCATTGTGTCTCAGCCGCTATGAGCAGCTTGGCGATATACAGCTCAAACTCCTTGCTGAAAACCGATGCTTCCATATCGCTGACTCCTTTTGTTTTTGAGTGTACAGAATCTATGCTTCGATGCGCGCTGTGCGCGTCAACTTCCAGATATCGCGTTCCGCGTGCCGGCGCAGGGCCGGCACTCAGGACGGGTACAGAGCAAAATATCCGGCTTGGCGGCAATCATCCTGCACACGACAGCGATCACGTCGGCTGCACGCATCGCCTGGAAACATTTTCCGGACGGCAGGCGCCCGTCGCAAATCAATCCTTTGCTGCGCAACCCATACTCCACCGCGCCGAAAGCGGCGCTGCAGGAAGGCGAGGAATCGAGCGCGTGCATGACTATTGTTCCGTCAGGCAGGCGTACTCCTACCTGCGGAATCTCTTTCCACACGGAGGCTTTCGGGACGCCCGCGTGTTCTTCGCCGATATGAATCATGGAATTGCTGACGTGCCCTACTCCCAGCAGCAGCACTTTGCCGCCCATCTGCGCCAACTTGTCAAGGGGACTACCCACGCCCACCGCGCGATGTTCAAGATGGCCCGCAACAAGTTCCGCCGCGTCCGGTCCCAGCACGGCCACCGAATGCGAGGGATGCAGGCTGCGCACGGCGCCCGGCCGGCGTCGGCCGAGTTCCGCAATAATGCCTGTGCGGGCCGGGGTAACTGCGGGATCGTAGCACGGCTTTGGCAGCGGGCGCGTGTAGTTGAAGGTGGGAAGCATCAGATTACCCGCCGGGCCGATGGTTTCCAGCAATGCGTCGATGACCGTTTCCGGTCCGCCATCCACTTCGCCCAGGCTGCGATACGAACTGTGCACAACCACGTGATCTCCCGGGTGCAGTCCGACAGAACGCAGGGCCTTCACCAGATCGACCCGCATGAGAACAGGTTCGCCCGCCATATTATTGCTCCCCTTCAAGCGTTAGTTATTCCAGCCACTATCGCCCTTGAACATATCGGTCTGCAGGATCCCGTCATTCAGAAACGGCAACAGGAGTTCCCGGGCAAAGGCCTCAATGCCGGGTATATTTGGATGCCCGTCTTCCTTTTGATAATACTCAAGCGGCAATCCGCTGTTCTCGGCTTCCAGGATTAACTGTTTCTGCATGTCAATGTAAGGAATATGCAAACTATCCAGCAACGTTCGAACATTGTTCATGGTGTCCTTCCACCACGGACTGTAAAACGCCAGCGGAGGGATGGCGAAAACAATCGGCACGCCTGAGTGTTGGCACCGGTTGATGATGGCCCTGTAGGCGGTGAGATTCTCCCTGAATTGGTATGGCTGGTCATTGGCACTTACTTCCAGCACAATAATGTCCGGCTGCAAATATTTGCCGGTCTGGTCAATAACGCCGGCAAAGTGGTTTACGCACAGCCCCGACTTTCCGCCGTTCATTACGATGAAACTCGGCGTATTCCACATCTCGACGCCCCAGATGCGGACGGGCTTGGACACATCCGCCGCCACGATGCGAATGGTATGCTCCTTGTCATTCCCAAGATCGAGCGGCTCCCGGCAGTCCACCACATCGTTCACCGAATAAATTTTCGAATTCGAGAATTTGTTGTCGTATTTCAGGCCTTCCGCGCAATTAACGTCACGGACCTTGACGCCGTCCACTTCGATACGGAACTTGCCGCTTTCAAAGCGCTTAGCGTAGATTATGTTGACATAGCGCCTGCCCTTGACCTTGATTTCCATGGAATCCCCCACAGCCGCCGGACTCCTGTAATCGAAGAAGCGCGGCAAGCCCAGTTTTTCCCATTCCGGATACCTGCTCTCGATCAACTGGTTGCTCTCCCATTTACCGGCATACTTGAAATCCTTGTGGCTGAAACGCCGGAATTCGATGTCCCCCTGCCAAGGCTGGCCATAACTTCGCTGCTGAATCAGCAGTTCGTAGAACACTGAGGGGACATTGCGATACTCCATGAACGGCGGTGCAACATCCACTCCTAACTTCGATAGCGCGTTGGTGTTCACCATCCCGTTCTTGCCGTCAGGTGTTTTGATAATGCCGTCGAGCGCCGTTACCAGCGAATCGCCCAGCAGCAGGATGCGAAAAAGCTTGTCGGCTTTGCGCGGCGGATGCTTGTCCAGGTAGTCTTTGCCTCGTTTCCATTCGATGACACTGGCGGGCTCTTTAGTCAACGCTAACAGCTTGTCCGCCATCAGGGCCGTGATGCCCGCATGCCGGATCTGATGGTTGCGCATTTGCCGGATAAATTGCGCCTGTTCTTCGGCTGATTCCGCCACCGGGATCACGGACGCAAGTCCCGTTGCCGGTTTATAAACGGCCACCAGGATGTTGTTGTTACGCTCAAAACGTGGGCTATCCAGTGCATCCAACGCGATCGTCCCGGTCCCCTTTTCAATATCGATCTCCGCCCAGATCGTCATGCCCTTTTCCCAGAGCTTTGCGTCGACCTTACTGACCTCAAATCGGGTTGCAGGAATTCTTATAGGCGGCGTGCCGGCCAGCATGATCCTCAGGGCGGGGATGATCACGGGCGCATTGGTCCGGGCCGGAAGGTGATTCGAGCCGAAATACTCCGGACGGATGGCAGTGTCGAAATAGGCGCCGCGTATCAGGGGTGCCATAGCGGTGGCCGGTGGCACGGCGCGGGCAGGCTGATGGGTCGCCATGTCCTCCGCGACCGTGTCAGCCGCCCCGGAAACCACATGCGTCATCGCCAAGGTTGTCATTCCGACCGCGAGCAGAAAGAACGTACTTATCCTCATGCTAATCACTCCATATTTAAGGATTATTGCCGGTTGATTTATTTGGTTTTCCCAGCCGGATATTCGAAGGCGCCGGCATTGGTCTTCATATCCCAGGCGCCATTATGGTGAATGGTCGAGTTCGTGATCGCACCGCCGTAGAGAAAAAGAACGCCGCCGTTGCGGTTGGACACCACCGTGCAGTTTTCCAGGATGCTGCCAGCCCATAGTCCGATTGCGCCGTCATTCCCTCCGCTGCTGTTCCCGGCAATCAAACAATGGCGCAGCATGCCGCGGACGGAGCCCCCGCTCCCGTCGCGATTTCCCCCGGCATAGCCCGGGCCCAGGCGCTGAAAGTTAGATATGATCGTGCAGTGCTCCACAAGCCCCTTCCCCGCAAATCCGCCACCCTCATACAGGGCCGTATTTCCGCGAATAACACAATCCCTCACAATACAATTGGTTGAATCACTGTATACCCCTCCGCCCCCGCGGAGGCTTTGAGCTTCATTCACGGAGTTTTCCGCAATGAGGCAGTTTGCAATGGTGCATGCTGCCAATTTTGCGACAGCCACCCCGCCGCCCATTTCCTGCGCCGTATTGTTCCTGATCGTGCAATTCGTTATCAAATTCACTCCCTGGGCAACGTGGATTCCGCCCCCGTATTGACAGAGGTCCGCGACACTGTTGCTTGCGACGATGCAGTTGGCGAGCGTGCCGCCGAACATGATGATGCCGCCGCCACGCTCCCCATCCAGCGCTTTGCCCCCCCTGGCGGTATGCAGTTTGCCCTCCGTGATGGTAAACCCCTCCACCCGTGCGCCGGTATGATAGATCTCGATGCACCGGTTGGTACGGAACGGATAATTACCGTGAATCACAGTATCGGCCGGATCAACGCCGGAGGCTTTCAACGTAATAGCCTTATCAATCTGAATGGGACCGGACAAATAATAAACCCCGCGGGCAACCAGGATAACAGCGCCGTCAATCGTCGCCGCCTGGTTCACTGCATCCTGGATATTCGTGGCCGCCGAACTCCAGCCATTGGTATAGGGCGGAACAGGATTTGCATTATTCTTGTCCACGTAATGCGTGTCCGAATATCCCGCGGCTTTCAGCCATACTCTATATTCCGTGAATGGCTTCTGGTCTTTGAGGAACCGGCAGAAAAATCCGTAATACTCCGTGCTCTGGTCCACTTTCAATAACAGCCGATTACGCCCTTTTTTCAAACGTACCGGTACAATGGATGCATCCTCCCGGGCAGCGCCATGCTCCGGAAAGACGCCGACGGTTTCCCCGTTCAGGATAACCTTGCCGCTGTCGTCAAAGCCCAGAGCCAGCTGTAATTCCGTATCGGCTTCCACCTCCACATAGCAGGCGGCATAGCCGACCACATTGGAGGGAGGCCCTGTGATATCCATCTCCGGAGCGGTCAGCACGCGCAAATTAACCCGTGATTTGGAACTGGCCAGATAATCCCAGAAGACTTCCGTGGCGCCCGGTTTCCACGACTGACCCTCCGGAAACATGACCTTATGCCGCATGGCAAAGGCCGGTATTATGCCGCTCTCGCCGCCAGAGTCTTTTAAGTAATCGGTAACCAGCCCGCTCGGCGCTTGTTTTACGGGATCAAACACGTTTGGGAACGGACCGCAGACCAGCCAATTCCGAATGAACCCATTGCGGTCA
The DNA here is from genome assembly GCA_028718125.1 of Kiritimatiellia bacterium. GTDB lineage: Bacteria > Verrucomicrobiota > Kiritimatiellia > JAAZAB01 > JAAZAB01 > VSJD01. The sequence goes on along the minus strand of JAQUMN010000009.1, from coordinate 30,793 downwards.
GGACGGTACGGTCCACCCGCATAGTCCCTTGAAGGCTTACGCGGTTTGCCAGGCTGAGGTTTATCCGACTCCGTTCCGTAGTCAATCTCCATCCGATTGCTTACGGTCACAATGGCCGGAAGCGGGAGCCATTCCGTCCGCATTTTTTCCGCCCGCTTGCCGGCCAGGTCCACAAACTGGACGTGATCGTAACCTGATTTCTCGCGGGGCGGCATGGGCGAAGTCGTGGCAACAAAGGTGTTCGTGTATGATATCCCGTTCCAGGTCGCGGAAGCCTGGTAGCGCCCGGCAGCCGGCAAAACGAACCAGGCCGTGCCATTGGTGTCGGTCATGACCGCAAAGCCCTCCCAGGGTTGACCTTCCTGCGGTAGAACATTCACAAACACGCCCGCGGCCGGTGTATCGCCGGGCGCAAACATGACCACCACTTCCGGTTTCAAAAGTGCGGCCAACGGACCGGGTTCCTGGCCATCTACATCCCGAAACGCCTCGCGGACCTTGAGCATGGCCCCATTGTAGGTATAGGCCGGTCGCGATGGATCGAACCAGTTGATCAGGCGGGAACTGGAGCCGGTTACATATCCGCCCGCACCCATGCTGGCTGGCCGCATGCCCCGGCCGGACAGGCTTGGCCATTTAATCTCGACGGTCGGGGAATTAACCCTTGTTTCTCCCTGCGGCGGCGCGCCCGGAGCGATGGGCTTTCCGTCTTTCATCAGCCGGTCCACACGCATGGATTCTTCCTGCCAGGGCCCGAACGAAAACCCGCCTTCGCCATCAGGACCGGACTGGACCGAACCTTCGGAACTACACAGGCTGGCGCCGCGCGCGCCGGCCTCGGCGAGCGAGCGGATATCCATGGCTAATTTATCACCCGCCAGCGCATAGGCATTTTGCAGGGGCTTGGAACGGACGATTTCGCCGGGCGTCGTCCACCAATTGAACGGCCCACCACCAAACGAAACGACCATTTCACCCACATGAATCGGGACTTTGCCGTTGTATTGAAACGCCTGCATGTGCGCCTTTAACGCATCCCCCAGCGGCGTCCCGTAGGGATGCGTGTTCCAAACCTGCATGTTGTCATATAGTCCCATGGCCGCGGCTACCGACAGACCGGGGCTGCCATGCCATTCGACCAGCCGGGTTGGATCCAAAGCGTGCAGCAGTTGGCCGCGATAATTCATCCTGGAATATACCGCAGGCATGGGCAAGGAAGCGCTCAGGCACTCGTTATCGGCCGAATAGATGACGATGCTGGGGTGGTTCGCATGGGCCCAGATAAATTCGCGCCATTGCATTTCCACTCCGGTGTCGCCATAAGAGCCATTCAAATACAGCTGGGGTTCCACCAGCATGCCGACTTCGTCCGCCACGTCATACCAGACGTCGTGGCCGGCAAAGGTATACAGGCCCGGATGGTGGCGAATAAAATTCATGTTGCCTTCCCGCAGGAACTGGAATTGGCGCAGTACAAAACCGCGGTTCTGATAATAGTCCCGGAGCCCGCATAGATCGCCCTTGATGAAAAACGGCTTGCCGTTAAACATGAATTCGATCCCCTGCGCCCAGAACTCCCGGAACCCGAAGCGCGCAAATGCCTGACCTGCAGGCTTCCCTTTTTGCTCGACGGCATGATGCGCGAAGTAGAGATGCTGCGTCCCATAATTGCCGAACCCCCACAGGACGGCATTCGTCCAGGCTTTGGCAAACAGGACCTCCGTCATGGCTCCCGGCGGCACCGTCACCCGCTGGGCTTCGAATTCCAACGCCGCGCGGCCATCCTCTTCCTTGATGTCGCCGGTTACCGTCACGTCGGCTGCTTGCTTCGTCAGGTTGCGCACATAGACACGCGATTCGATCGTTTGTTTGCGCACCGAGGTCCGCACAATGATGTTGTCAACATACAAGGCAGGATAGAATTTCAGGTACACGTCGCCCCGAATCCCCTTGGGGGGATAAGCCCATTTGCTTGCCTGCAAAAATACCTGGAGTTCGTTCGTCTGCCCCCAGCGCAGCCGGTCGTCCAGGCGGATGCGTACCGGTATGTCGGGCGAGGGCTTGGCGGGGCTTTGACCCACCTGTACGCCGTTCAAATAATACGCGGCGGCGCCGCCGGCCACGTCCACGCAGGAAATATTCAATTCCGCATAAGGAAAACTCCGATACTCCGAAGGCACCACAAACCGCACCCGGAACCAGACAGGCTCCGTGGACGATCCCCACGGGGTAAACCATGAAGGAATGCCTACAGGCTTCCATCCCGTTTCGGGAGGAGCATTTGAGCCCTTGCCGAAGATCGCTTCCCATTGCCCGTTCAAACAGACGCTTTCCACCGAGCCGGGCACAGGCTCCACGTTCAGAGGGACCTTGAGATCCGGACCCACCAGCGGAGGTATCGCCAATTCAGAAGGTTTTTTATCAGCCGGGTCATATACTGTGCCCAGGGTCGCCAGGCGATCCTCGATCCCGGCGCTATCCACCGCCACTTCCATGCGGTAAAGCGTTTGAAGTTCTTTCTTGCCTTGCTGCGCCAATTTGGTGAACAGGATCGTTTTGCCGTCCCGCGACCAGACCGGCGTCGAATTGCGGGCATTATCCGAAGTCAACATCACCCGCTGAAGGCCATCAATGGACAGGGCCATGATATTGTCCGCCGGCTGCATCAGGGAATACACCATCAAAATCCATTTGCCGTCCGGCGACCACTGCGTGGCAAAATACCCTCCCGAAGACGTGTTCCCGCGCAGAAGCAGGCGCGGATTACTTCCATCCGCGCCCATCACGCCCAGGGCGCGCGCGCCGTTCGGCTCGGCAGACACAAAGGCTATATGGCTGCCGTCCGGCGATGGCACGGCATCCATCTCGTTGCGCTGGGAAACGATCCGGCTTGCCCCGGCATCAACATCCAGGGCGAAGACTCCCAGCTTGTTATTTTGGATCTCGATGTAATAAATCGTTTTCCCGTCCGGCGCCCAATGCGGGCTGGCGCTGTAATGGTTGGTTGTGAGAATTCTGACACCGGATCCGTCGTTCTTCATGACGCCGATGTGCCGGTCGGTTGCGAAACAAATCAGGGCGCCATCGGGCGAAAACGTTGGGAACATCGCCGCTTTGTGGATTACCTGGACCAAGCCGGATTCCGTAGCGAATCCGGCCTCCGTATCCAGGAGACATATATTGCCCGCCGTACCTTCCGTGCGGGCAAATACGATTGCCTTGCCGTCCGGGCTGATATCGGGGCAATACGCGGCGCCATCGGCCAGCTTGTCGGTGGCCGTCACCTGAATCCCGGCTTGAGCCATGGCACCTGTCCAAAGTGCCACAAGAACAACGCCCAGCTTGCCACGTTTACTCAAGTTAATCCTTTAGGGAATTTCGGTTGCGGCCTCGCACCCAAACACGCCATGGTGACAGCCCTTAATTGAGATTCAGCCAAACCTTATATGCCGTGAACGGCTTGTCATCCCTAAGGAACCGGCAGAAGAAACAAAAGCCGCCCGAGCTCTGATCAATTTTCAACAACAATCGGTTCATTCCTTTTTTCAGACGAACCGGCACGACGTGTTCATCTTCCGATGCGGCGCCATGCGTCGGCTCTTCGCATACCTGCGTCCCATTCAGGAAGGCTTTACCGCCGTCGTCAAACCCTAATGCCAGTTGCACGTCCACGTCCGCGCCCACCTCCAGGTAACAGGCGGCGTAGCCGACCACATTGTCAGGAGCACGCGGGGGCGGAATATCCATTTCCGGTGCGGTCAGCACATCGAGGTTGACCCGTGCCCCTGGACTTGACCAATAGTCCCAAAACACCTCCGTTGTCCCCGCCGTCCAGATTTGTCCGTCCGGGAACGTCACCTTGTGCCGCTTGCCGAAGGCCGGCGCGATAGATAACTCCCCTCCGGAATCCTTGAGGAAATCGGTGTTGAACCCTTTCCAGTGCTTGGCGACCGGATCATAGACATTCGGGAACGGCCCGCAGATCAGCCAGTTACGGATAAAGCCCTTTTCATCCGGCTGGAACGCTCCGGCCACAAAGTTCGTGTCCGGCAAGCGCGGCGCGGCCACGTGCTTTTCATATATAACATTGGTCGGGTTGCTTATGGTCACAATGGCCGGAAGCGGGAGCCATTCCGTCCGCATTTTTTCCGCCCGCTTGCCGGCCAGGTCCACAAACTGGACGTGGTCGTAACCTGATTTCTCGCGGGGCGGCATGGGCGAAGTCGCGGCGACAAAGGTATATGTGTATGGCTTCCCGTTTACCATCGCGGAAGCCTGGTAGCGCCCGGCAGCCGGCAACACGAACCAGGCCGTGCCATTGGTATCGGTCATGACCGTGAGGCCTTCCCAGGGTTGACCTTCCAGCGGCTTAACGGTCACGAACACACCCGCCACGGGTGTCGCGCCGGGCGCGAACATGACCACTACTTCCGGTTTCAAAGGCGTGGCCAACGGACCGGGTTCCTGGCCATCCACGTCCTTAAACGCCTCGCGAGCCTTGAGCATCGCCCCGTTGTAGGTATACGCCTGTCGTGACGGATCGAACCAGTTGATAAGGCGGGAGCTGGAGCCGGTTACGTATCCGCCCGCACCCATGCTGGCGGGCCGCATGCCCCGGCCGGACAGGCTTGGCCATTTAATCTCGACGGTCGGGGAATTAACCCTTGTTTCTCCCCGTGGCGCCGCACGCGGAGCGATGGGCTGGCCGTTTTTTTTCAGCCGGTCCACACGTATGGCTTCTTTCTGCCAGGGCCCGAATGAAAACCCGCCTTTGCCGTCCGGGCCGGACATGACGATGCCTTCGGTGTTGCACAGGCTGGCGCCGCGCGCGCCGGCCTCGGCAAGCGAGCGGATGTCCATGGCCAATTTGTCGCCCGCCAACGCATAGGCATTTTGCAGGGGCTTGGATCGGACGATTTCGCCGGGCGTCGTCCACCAGTTAAACGGACCGCCGCCGAACGCAACCATCATTTCACCTACGTGGATCGGGACTTTCCCGCTATACTGAAACTCCTGCATGTGCGCCTTCAAGGCATCCCCCAGCGGCGTCCCGTAAGGATGTGTGTTCCAGACCTGCATGTTGTCATATAGTCCCATGGCAGCGGCTACCGACAGGCCGGGGCTGCCATGCCATTCGACCAGCCGGGTTGGATCCAGGGCAAAGAGCAGTTTAACGCGTTGATTCATCTTGGAATACACCGCGGGCATGGGCATGGAAATGCCTCCCAGGCATTCGTTATCGGCCGAATAGATGACGATGCTGGGATGGTTCGCGTGGGTCCAGATAAATTCGCGCCATTGCGTATTCACCCCGTTATCATCGTAGATCCCGTTCAAATACAGCTGAGGCTCCACCAGCATGCCGACTTCGTCCGCCACGTCATACCAGACGTCGTGGCCGGCAAAGGTATACATGCCCGGATGGTGGCGAATAAAATTCATGTTGCCTTCCCGTAGGAACTGGACTTGGCGCAGTACAAAACCGCGGTTCTGATAATAGTCCGGGAGCCCGCATAGATCGCCCTTGATGAAAAACGGCTTGCCGTTAAACATGAATTCGATCCCCTGCGCCCAGAACTCCCGGAACCCGAAGCGCGCAAACGCCTGACCCGCAGGCTTCCCTTTTTGCTCGACGGCATGATGCGCGAAGTAGAGATGCTGCGTCCCATAATTGCCGAACCCCCACAGGACGGCATTCGTCCAGGCTTTGGCAAACAGGACCTCCGTCATGGCTCCCGGCGGCACCGTCACCCGCTGGGCTTCGAATTCCAACGCCGCGCGGCCATCCTCTTCCTTGATGTCGCCGGTTACCGTCACGTCGGCTGCTTGCTTCGTCAGGTTGCGCACATAGACACGCGATTCGATCGTTTGTTTGCGCACCGAGGTCCGCACAATGATGTTGTCAACATACAAGGCAGGATAGAATTTCAGGTACACGTCGCCCCGAATCCCCTTGGGGGGATAAGCCCATTTGCTTGCCTGCAAAAATACCTGGAGTTCGTTCGTCTGCCCCCAGCGCAGCCGGTCGTCCAGGCGGATGCGTACCGGTATGTCGGGCGAGGGCTTGGCGGGGCTTTGACCCACCTGTACGCCGTTCAAATAATACGCGGCGGCGCCGCCGGCCACGTCCACGCAGGAAATATTCAATTCCGCATAAGGAAAACTCCGATACTCCGAAGGCACCACAAACCGCACCCGGAACCAGACAGGCTCCGTGGACGATCCCCACGGGGTAAACCATGAAGGAATGCCTACAGGCTTCCATCCCGTTTCGGGAGGGGCGTTCGTAACCTTGCCGAAGATCGCTTCCCATTGACCGTTCAAACAGACGCTTTCCACCGAGCCGGGCACAGGCTCCACGTTCAGAGGGACCTTGAGATCCGGACCCACCAGCGGCGGAATCGTCAATTCAGTCGTTTTTTTATCAGCCGGGTCATATACTGTCCCCAGGGTCGCCAGGCGATCCTCGATCCCGGCGCTATCCACCGCCACTTCCATGCGGTAGAGCGTTTGAAGTTCTTTCTTGCCTTGCTGGGCTAACTTGGTGAACAGGATCGTTTTGCCGTCCCGCGACCAGACCGGCGTCGAGTTGCGGGCATTATCCGAAGTCAACATCACCCGCTGAAGGCCATCAATGGACAGGGCCATGATATTGTCCGCCGGCTGCATCAGGGAATACACCATCAAAATCCATTTGCCGTCTGGCGACCACTGCGGGGCAAAATACCCGCCCGAAGACGTGTTCCCGCGCAAAAGCAAACGCGGATTGCTCCCATCCGCGCCCATCACACCCAGAGCTCGCGAGCCGTTCGGCTCGAAAATCACAAAAGCAAGATGGCTGCCGTCCGGCGATGGTACGGCATCCATTTCGTTGCGCTGGGAAATAATCCTGCTTGTCCCCGCATCAACATCCAAGGAAAAGACCCCCAACTTTTTGTCCTGGAGCGCGATATAATAAATCGTTTTGCCGTCCGGCGCCCAATGCGGACTGGCGCTATATAGGTTGGTCGCGAGCATTCTGACGCCGGATCCATCGCGCGGCATCACACCGATGCTCCGGACAGTCGCAAAACAAATCCGTTCGCCATCGGGCGAGAACTTGGGGTTCACCCCCATGACGTTGAAGACCCTGGTCGTGTTAGCCGCCAAATCCAAGGTGCATATATTTCCCACCGCAACGTCCGCACGAGTAAACACAATCGCCTTGCCGTCCGGGCTGATATCGGGGCAATAGGCCAAGCCCTCGGACAGCCGATTGGTGGCCGCAACCTGAATAGCGGCGTTGGCCGTGGCGCACAGCAATAGAGCTGGAAGAATAATGCCCAATAGTCCGTTTTGCTTGCTCATGCGTGTCTTCTATTGCGTTCTGTCAATACGAATCAATACTCGATAACAATGGCCTCGTGAATATCGAAACCGCGGACCGGAAAACTCACGTACCCTTTCTCCTGCGTAAAGGATAGGCTCAGATCGTCGGCGCCATAATAAACTTTACTGACGTTGCCGGGCACACGGACCCTGGCCTTCACGCCCTGCACGGGTATTTTCTGTTCGTCGTAGTTGAGCAGCTGGAACAACAGTCGTTTGTTTTCAGGTTGCAACCGCAGATTCGCCTCCACATACCATGGGCAGTTCTCCACGAACAACAACGGCTCGGTCCCGGTCAGGCTCAACCCCTGCCGAACCAGCCCGGAGAGCAGTTGCGGGATTCCCTCGAAATAGTTTTTAAACAAAGGATACCGATATATGAGCCTGCCTGGTGTGTACATTACGCCCGGATAGGTCGCGGCGACAAACAGGCAATGTCCCTTGCCGAACGTGTTAAGTGTCAACGCAGCGTCCTTGCCCCCACCCCATTCGGCCAGAACCTTGGCCGTGTTCACGCTGATTTTATCATAGCCGTATGAAAGATCATACGTCGTCTTTTGGCCGTTCAGGGTAAACGCATCCATGTTCGACGCGGCCACTCCCTTGCCGGAATCGATATTTTCAAGCGGAATCGTACAGGTGTTGGTGACGAAATCGACCCCGAACACATCCGCCAGGCCGTAGTTGGTTTTGACGTTGCCGTATGGGTCATAGAGCGTGGTTGTGCCGGTCACGATCAGACTCCCGCCGTTTCCGACCCACTCGCGCAGAATGGCCTCTTCATCCGGCGTCAGGGTTTTCGCGTCCGAGAGCAGGATGACCTTATAGTCCTTTATTTTTTCGCGGGTCAGGGTATCCGCCCAGATCACGTCAGCCTGCATGTGCTCATAGGCCAGCGCCTGGTAGATGCCGATATTATTGCGCGTGTAAAGATTCATCACGGCGGTCTCCTTGCCGGTCCGGTCCTTGGCATCGTCACGGTATAACAGCCCCGATGTCCGGCCGGAATGCACCAATGCAAAATCTTTCGGACGCTGGTTATGAATAAGATAAGGCTCGAGCTTTTTCATTTTCGGGAATATGCGCCGGGTGATCTCCCAGGCCTCGGGCCGGCCGCGTTCAACGTTGTTGAGCTGTTTGAATATATCGCCCCAATACCAGACGTAGAACTGCTGGGCATGCAGGAGGCTGATGCACATGCCTGTTTCCCACTGCCGGGTGTAACGGCGCGGCAGGCGCCAGATGTAGACTTCCATACCCGTACAAGTCTCGCCGCCGTCCCGGCACAGTTCCACGAACATCCCATTTTCATAGGTTGCCGTGCAGTAGGACGGTTCCGTGCCGTTGATATCCAACGTTTGCGCCATCTGGCCCCATAGTGAGAGGCCGATCCAGGGCGTAAACGTGGCCGAGCATACCGAAGTATAGTAGGCCATGAGCGTGCCCTTGCGAAGCATGTGCAGAAATTCGCGGTTTTCCTGGAGACCTTCCGCGAAACTCCGATCCAAGGCTTGGGCGAAGCGCGCAAAAAACTCGCGGTGGCTCGAACGGAATTCAGGATCGATGGCGTAGGCATCCTTGACCTGATCGAGGAGTTCCGGGTTCAAGCCCCATCTTGCATCCCGGATATCGTCCAGGTATTTTTCCGGCCCCTCTTCCCTCCACATCCCGGCGAACGCCGGATAGCCGCCATAGTAGTGCGCGACGCGACAAAGGTTGTCCTTGTTGAAGTCCCCGCCAAACATCTCGGCCAGCAGGCACCGGATCCCGTTGTCGTGCGCGGCCTCGAAGTACCGCTTTCCTTCTGAGAGCGGCGCCGGTACGCTCCATTCGAAAAATTGATTGGCGTCAATGGCACCGGCATACCGCAACGCGCCGGTCACATCCTGCGGCCGGTTCTTTTCGCCAAACCAGCGCCCAAAGGCCCGCTGAAAATGATTGTCCAGCCAATAAAAGTAGCGCTTTTGAGTCATGAAGGCCGGTTGCTGGATTCCCCTGGGTCTTGGCTGGCCAGCGGAAGCAAGGACATCCCGTGCATTAAGCGCTTCCATGCTGATTGCGTCACGAGCCCAGTGCTCTTTGCTGCGCTCCTGCAGCAGTGGTTCGGCCGTTTTATCCCCTAATTGACCCAACGCAAAGATGGCCGCGCGCTGAACGATAATCATGTTATTGTTGGCGTAATTCTTTGCGGCCAATTTCAATAGAAGCGGTGTAGCCGATCTCTCCCCAATCATGCCCAAACTCTGCGCCGCCGACGCAGCGATGTAATGCGGGTTGTTCCAGGACAGGTCGCGGCTCCAGGCGCGCGAAGCGGCATCAGAATCGCTTGCCGGCTTCTTATCGGCCGGCGCGGCAGATGTTTTCTCCTCGCTGGACAGAACGCCGTCCTCGCTCTGGGGCAGGGCGGGACCGCCAACCGCGGCCGGTTGTTCCGGTTGGGCGCCAGCTGCCGCACTCGCATAATATTTTTCGAGATACTCGCCGACAATGCGCGTCAGCATGTCCACGGCCGTCGGTTCGCGGAGCCACCCCAGCGCGAGGATGGCATTCTGGCGCGTCGCGCCATCCGGATCCTCCACCAGCTTTTTCAATATTGGCACAGCGCGCGAGTCTCCGATCATGCCCAAAGCCTGCGTGGCGCGCCGCCGCGTCCAGGGGTCCGAGCTATTCTCGAAGAGCGCCATAATCGCCGGAACAGCCTCGCTGGAACGCATCCAGGCCAGGGCGTAAAGCGCATTGCGCCGCACGGGATAATGCTGATCGTTCAACAGCTTGATCAGGGCGGGCGCGGCCGCCGGGTTTTCAAGGCGCCCCAGCTCCAGCGCGCTTTGTTCCCTTTGTCCAGGCTCGGGACTTTGGATAGCCTCCATCGCTTTGCGGTAGTCCTCCGCCACGGACTTCTGTTCCGCGGCGACGATTTGGTTCTCATCCTGTTGCCTGGCGGCTATAAGCAGTTCATTTTCTTTCCGGATGCCGGCGGAAAACGCGTCCACCGCGGATTGCAGGGGCTTGAAAACGACAGCGGCTGATTGTGGCCAGGTTTCCCGCCAGCTTTTAACGCGCTCGGCCAATCCGGCAGCTTCAGCCCACTTCTGTTCCGCGATAAGGGATTCCTTGTCGCGCAGGAAATCCTGATAAATCGCAACCATTGTTTTCGACGCTGTTTGCCAGCTTTGCGTCATGCCGTCTACTTGTCCGCGCAGGTCCTTGTATCGGGCGTTGTCAATCACGCCGTATTTCCTGAAATCTTCCACGGTGAAGCCCAGCCTATCGATGGCGGTTTCCATGTCATATATCTGTTCCCTGATCACGGAGCGATAGAAGTCGGTCATATCCTTTTCCAGTCCCTCCAGGAGATCCACCGCGTCCTTTTCGCTGTCCTGCAAGGGACGCACCGCGATATCGTCGAGCCACACGGTCGTCGGTTCCGCTTTGTCACGCGGGCCCATGATCAGCACCATGAGATCGCTGCTTTTGTCCTTCGGCGTTGTAAACTCATACCGGTAATATTTCCAATCGGGGTGATCGGCCAACGGCCATGTATATACCAGGGTGGTGTCTTTCATGTTGTCTACATAAAGGGTGCAGGACCCGTTCGTTCCGGTTTTGATCCAGAACGAAAACACATACTTGCGGCCAGGCAAATACTTCTCCGAGGGAATTATCTGGGTCAGGGCTTCCGTTTGTTGCGAGGAAAACCGAATCCGCAGGCTTTGCCGGCCAACCTTGAAAGTGTTGGTATCAACGCTGAATTCCAAAGGCAGGGGCAAGGGACCGAACTTGGTGCTGGGCGCGTCGTATTTCTGCCAGCGCAATGGTATCCGGGGATCCTGCTCAAAGCCGCCATTGGCCACAATGCTGTCGGCAGAGGTAATGCTTTGATCCGGATATTCCCTTGAAATCTTTTCCCCCTTTTGATCCCGGGCTTCAATGATATAAGCGCCCTGGGCCGGGACATTCAGGCTGCCGCTTCGTTTCGTCGAAGTCTTCAGGACCGCATGATTGGTTTTAGCGGTGATCGTAACTTCGGCCAGGGCAGGCAGATTGACCTCGTATATCAGGGTGGCCTGAATCGGCAGTAACGAGACATTGTCATACCAGACGGTGGCATTGGCCGGCGTGCTCCTGGCCAATCCAAGGGACACTATTAACCCCGATCCCTGCTGTGGAGCGACAAAGGGCACGAAAATGGCCTGCCAGGACGTATTGGTGAACTGCCGGGAAGTGACGAGTTTCCGGTTCGGTGGCGCAGTAATATTGAACAATTCAACCTGCCCGGGAACCTTGCCATCGGTCTTGGCCCAAAAGGACAACACATGGGTCGGCGTTTGCAGGTCATCAGGCAAAATATCTTCCAGCGTCTTCCCGGCGTCATCCTTGGGCGCTTCGTCCATGCGGGCGGCATCGGGAACCTGGTATGTATAATTCTTTCCGGCCACGATCTGCACCAACGCACGCGGTTTTCCATCGGCCGCATTGCGCAGGCGCAGACTGGCATTGCCCAAGCATCGGTTCTCCTTGTCTAGTGCGGCGGCGTCATCCGGATACGTGAGGAACCCCCACGGGCTTTCAAACGGCCATTGGCTCCAATCCGTTAACCGGACGATCTTGGGTGCGTGCTGGTAGATATATATCAGCTCGAATCCGCTGTTTTTGATCGGATTTTCCACCGGCAGGGGCGGATAGGCCTTGGCCGAAATCTCGGCCTGCGCATATGCCCGGGCACAGGACAAAAACAGGAAGGCAGTCAATATGGCATATCGCATCATCACACCTATTTACCCAATGCAGCTGTTATCTCCGCCACGGTGTTCTCGGTCGCCTTGATGGCTTTGTGCGTCCGATGATGCCAGGGCTCCGGCCCAATGCCAGTCTGCCATTTCCGTATCGCCGCCCCATTCTCATCGCCTGCTTGTTTCAGCCGGGCCAGCTCTCCGCCCAATTTTGACTTGTCGGCGCCAGCGCTCACCCGTTCCGCGAGCGCATATACGCACTGCGCAAGTTTGATATACGACAGCACCACGGCGGTCTCATCCGCGAGATACGGATCCTTGAATCCTTTTGCGATTTCCTGCGCCTCCTGGCAGGAAGATATTTTCACATCGAACGAGTTCTTGTCCGCGTAATACCGGAACATGCCCTTGCCGAGTTCAGGCTTCTGCCGGTTTTTAATCAGCGCGACGGCCTGTCCCCACGCATAGCATTCCGGGAATCCCGAATCGTAAACATCGAACTCAACGGGCCCCATGAGTTCGGACCAGTCGGCCACCCGGTCGGGATTGGCATACCCCGCCCTGGCCGCCCAGGCCGCCGCAAATTCACGCTCGCTCCTTCCATTAAGGTTCCATGACCATTCGGCCAGGGCGGCCATATTGAAGGCGCACACTTTTTCCGATTCCGTAAAGGCCAGCATGCCGTAAACGCCGCTATATTTTCGTTTTCCCATCTGCAGTAGGAAATCGTGTATTCGCTGCGCGGAACTCTCCGGCAACTTGAACTCGGGCGTATCGACCTTTCCATTCACGCCGATCGGCACGTCATAACTGGCTATCCATACGCCTTTGGCGGCATAGGGATCCAACAGTGGATTGACAAACCGGTCGCGCGGTTCACCACGCACGCGTTCCAGTCCCAGAGCGCAGGCACGCTCAATCTTCACGCCGGGCGGCAATTCCGCCATGATCCGTTCATATTTCTCGTCCGTCGTGGTGGAAATGAACAGCCGGATAATGAACGCCGGGTATTGTTTTTGTGTTTCCCGCCATGCCGCGATAAAGGCCCGGGCCTCCTGGACGAACTGGCCCTCGGCCATGCACTTGGCACAACCGCACTGCGCCGGCCGTTCCGTCAACCAGCACCCGCATTCCGTTGCGCCATCAGCAGCAATGGCCTTCATCCAATCGGCTAAAATCTTTGCGAGCAAAGGATTGGAAGCGCAAGGCACGGGATGTTCCTTGGCGGCGCCCCCATGCGCCTGGTATTGTCCGGCAAAAGCACTGTCGCCTTTGCCCATCAGCCCGGGATAGACTTTGAAAAGGTCATAGCGATGCAAGAAATTCAGATGGGTAATATTCGGCACATAATTGATCGCGCGCAACCGCCCCTTGATCATCAGGTCTTTCTGGGGAATGGAGGCCGAATTCTTATTGGAAGCGACCTGTAGCAGCGTTTCGATCCGGGAATAATTGAGCTTTAGCGTTGCCAGGTCGTATACGATTTCATTGGCGCTTGAATTCCACAGGCCCCGTTCGGCCATATCCGGCCAGTCCAGAACTGTCATCAGCGGTATTTCTGTTTTTGACTGCGTGGTAACCGGCTCCAGCAGCGCCCGGAGGGTTACGGCTGCATAGTAAACCCCTTTTCCATTCAGTCCGGCAAGCAGCAGTCGCCTGTTCTCGACCGGTTGGATCACATACGCCTGGTCGCTGTTCGGCAATGCCCGGATTTTAGCGAAGGCCTTAACCTCGTGGCCGCACAGCCGGCCGTCTTTGTCAATAACGCCGACCATGATCTCGAAATCCTTGCCGTTCGGTATCGAGCCGGTTTTAGCCTGAAACAGGCCGGCCAATTCGCTTGCCGCGCTTTTCTCAAGGTCGCTCGCTTCGGGACGTGTCCTGATTTTGATGTCGGCGCAGTTCATAACCGCCTTTTCCGGAATAGAAATCTCGTGCGGCAAAGGCATCACGTGCCGAAGCCACTGTGCTTCCTCACCCGGGCTTATCTTCACAACCTGAGCAAATCCGATATGCCCCAAGGCCAACGCACAGACAAGCGCTATGATCAATCGGCACAAGACTCGCGTGCAGACATTGCTGTCCTTCATGTATCGTACTCCCTTAGTTTCTTATTAAAAAAATCAGGAACCTCCAAGGAAAACAATTAAGTTACCATGGATAGCACGGATGTCACTGATAAAGAGATGTTTAACTAAGTTTTTATCCGCCGCTTTATCCGTGAAATCAGTGTAATCCGTGGTTGATTTTTGGGGTTGCGGGCATAGCACTCGTCAGTATTCAATCACAACCATATCGTGCACGTCAAAATCGCGCATGATCACATCAACCCCTTGTTGCGATGCGCTGAACTTGAGTTCCGTGCCGGTGTCAGGATAAAATATCCGTTTTACGGTCTGGCCATCGGGCGGATGCACGGTCATATGCGGGCTTTTCACCAAGTCCACTTTGGCGTCGTAATTGAGCAGATGCACAATCATCCGGTTATGTTCCGGTTGCTGGCGCACCGTGACTTCAACTTGCTTGGAGACGCCGGAGACATCCACCGGCAGGCTCGCCTTGCCATGAGCCAGGCCGCCCTTGACCATCGCCGCCAGTAATTCGCGGACATTCGGCCAGAAGTCGATGTCATTGGGTTGCATCTCCCAACCGGACTCCACATGGCACAAGCCCGGGTAGATCGGGGTCCAGAAGTAGCATATTCCCTTCCCAACCTTGTTGACCGTCAGCGCCGCATCGCCGTTGACGAATTTGGCCAGCACCTCGGCAGAGGCCGGGGTCACCTTGTCGTACCCAAGGGGCAGGTCATATTCGCAAACCATGCCCGCCACAATGCCGGGCAAATAGGTTCCTTCCTTATCGGAGACCGTATACGTTCCCAGGGATTTTACCGGCTTGATTTCGCGATGGACATGATTCCGGAAATTTTCCGGGTCCAGACCTGATACGGCTTTGAACGTGGTCGGGCCGGCCTGCTTCCAACAATACGTGTCAATCCTGGCCGGATCATCAACACCGGCGTGGCCCCTATAATTTACGCCGAAGAGTTCCGCCAATTGATAGTTTTTCTGCTGTTCAGCGCCCGGACCGAACAATGCCGTCGTGCCAGAGGCGATCAGAATGCCACCGGAAGCAACCCAGTCACGAAGCGCCTTGGCCTGTGACTCCGTGATAATTTTAGCATCGGAAAGAACCAGGACGCGGTAGCGATTCAGTTTTCCCGGTGACAGGGTCTCTGTCCAGATGATGTCGGTCGGGATCTGCGACTGGTTCAGCGCGATCCACAGAGCAGACTGGTTCTGATACCAGCGGTTCGGCAGCGAACCGCCATTATTATCCTGCTCTTTCACGTAAAACGGCACATAGGAAAGTTCGCTGGCCAACAATCCGACGTTGGCGCCTGAAGCCGGCACATTCAAATATTCCCGGGTTTTGCGGGCCTTTTGAAATATCCTGCTCAGGTTCCCCCATCGGGTCACATCCCAACTCCACAAGTCATACGATGAGGCCTGGGCGAAGACATGATGCAACGCAAAACTATAGAAACATTCGCCGTGCATCAGGTGTTGGGCAAACCCGCGCACTTCATGGGCCGGTGACGGCGTATACCAGTTATAAAACTCGCTCATCACCGGATTAGCTTCGCCGTCCTTGTACGTTTCCATCAGAAATGCGTTGAAACGCCCGAAAGCCTGGTAGCTCTCCGGGCCGTTGACATCGATGACCGTTCCGGCTTTGCTGGCGACCCCCGGATATCTCATGGTGGATCCCGGGCCGGATATGCTGTAGGTAAATGAGCACCCCTTTCGCACCCCGCTCAACCACTCCTGCGATTCCCGCCAGTGCGCCAGGAGTTTGTCCGCGCACGCCTGCACATATTCCACCTTCAATGGCCCTTGATAGCTGGCATAGTTCGTCCCCGTCATGCCCAACAGATCATGGCCCGCCGCCACACCGAGCTTCTTCCGGAAATCGGCCCCGTAACGATCCTTCAGCCATGTTTCGAATTCCGGCACGGACATCTTGACGTCAGGATAGCATTCCTCCGACCAGAAGCCCTGAAACGCCGGGACATTTTGATAGCGCAACAGCACCAGTTCCGCGCCGGATTTGTAGACCCCATTCTGGCGCTTGTCGGTGTACCTCGTGGCGGAATAGGGCTGTACATCCACCGGTAACACATCAATCCAGAGCAAGTCCAAGTCGCCTGCGGCTTCGATCAGTTTCTGGTATTTGTCGGGATCGGCATCCTGCTCGCCCCAGGCCTGGTGAATGCCCGTCAACCCGGCCTCCCACAGGTAAGGCCACAAGGCCGCGGGATCATCCTTGAAACTCGGCGTAGAAGAGCGTCCGGCCAGGGCGTTGAAACGGCGGGTTAGACCGTAAAACTTGTCATTGCCTGCCAGGAACTCCGCCTGTCGCACGCCCATCTCCTGACGGCCTCCCGCCCGGATCTCCCGGATCGCCAGTTCGGCATGCCCCTGCAGGCCGAGTACTTGCGGTGTCGAGTAGATATTAACGATTTTCTTTCCCGTACTGCGACTGACAGGAAAATCATCCGTTTTCGCCAATGCTTCCAGCGCGGGCAAAGCACTCGAGTCGCCAATATGCCCCAACGCGAGCATGGTCGCCATCATCAGTCCGCGTTGTTCGGCATCCGGATTCGCGACGCCAGTCACTATTTTCAGCAATCGTGGAACGGCTGCTTTGGCCTTGAGCCAACCCAGCGCCAGGATTGCATTTTCGACAACAAAATAATCTTTGTTGTCGAGATTCGCGATCAGCACGGGGACCGCGCGCGCATCCCCAATCTGCCCCAAAGCCTGAACCGCTCGTCGGCGCATGAGCAGGTCATCGCCTTCTGCGACCCCCATCAGCGCCGGGATCGCCTCTTTCGATTGCATCCAGCCAAGCCCAAGGATGGCGTTGATCCGGACTTTTTCATCGCTATCTTTCAAGGCCTTGATCAGGGCGGGGGCAGCCTTGGGATCGCCGATCCGGCCCAGTTCCAGCGTGGCCTCGCGGCGGGTGTCCGCGTCAGGCGACACGCATGCCTCGATCAGGCCCGGAATAGCCGTCAGGTCCTGTTTGCGTTTTTCCGAGCATTGTGCTGCTTTTACCGAGTTGACCGCCGGACGCAGTTCGGCGATGACCTGGTCGCTGCGGCCGACTAATTCCTTCAGCCGGGCTGCCGCCAGGAATTGCCCGGTGAAGGTGTCGCCATGCAGATACAGCCCCACCATTTTAGGGGCGTACTCGCCGACAAGCGCGGCTTTGATAACCTTCTTTTCCTCGTCGGTTTTACCCGGCGTGGCCTCAATCAGCTTTACCACGTTGGACAGGCTGAGAAACGGATTTTCGGCCGTCAATTCCGCCAAAGTCATCTTGCCGATCCTGGCCGTCATGTCCGCACCGGCTTTCTTAAAGTTACTATCCAGCGTTTGCACGGCTTTTTTCAGTTCGCTTTCCATCGCCTGGCATTTCTCCAACTGCTTGCCCGAAAGATATTGGCTCATATACTGCAGCGTGTACTGGCGGCTTTCCAGCGGGATGGCCAGGGCAATGCGAATTTGCGGCAGGATTCCCGGACTGCGGTCCGGCCCGCGCTCGTTCAGCGTCCAGTCCCAGATTTTCTCCCGGCGCAGGAAATCAAGATCGGCCTGGGCCTGCTGCTGGGCCTTGTCCGCCTCGGAAAGCTTCGGCGCGCCGGCCAGCCATTCCATGGATTTCAGCAGGACCTGCCGTGCCGTGCCCTGCATCGCTTCAGTCTTGGCGTCCATGCCGAGAAAAGCGCCGAAGACCACATAGCGCCCGCCATACACGTCGCCGTAGACACCCACCGGGTCATTGCCGCTGACCGCAAACACTTTGCCCAACGGCCCCACCTTGACTACCAGGTGATCCCATCCCCCAGGACAAAACGGCTGGTCAATGGCCTTGGCCAGATCGCTGTCGCCGGACGCACAAAGATAGGGGCCATTGACCCGATTATAGGTAGCACCGACCTGCGGGAAGAGCGGACGGTTGGCGGTGCGCACGTAGCCGCTACGGAACGCGCCGGCGAGGATACCCTTGCCGCCGGCAACAAACTTCACCAGGTTGCGCCGAGCATTAAAATTGGCAAAATTATAGCCGTTCCACCCTCCCGGCAGAAATATTACGTCCACACCGACCAGTTTGGCTTCATCGGCCAGGTCCTTGCCCTCCAGAATGACGGTTTTCCAACCCGCGTCCTGAAGCGTTTTCAGCATGCCATCGGTGATATACGACTTGCTGTCTTTCCACAGTCCGGCCGTTTTACTCCACCCTGTAATTCCCGTTGCCGCCAGCAATCCGATAATCAGCCACGTTTTCATTGCGTTCATGCCAATAGTTCCTCCCTTTGATGATGCTTGCGGATCATGATCGTTTTGACGGTTTAATGAAGTGTAATTAAAGCTCCCTGGGGTATAAATTCATAGGCGCCGATATCCACAATGCCGCCATAGCGCTGATTAATGCGGGGGCGGCCATCCATATCGACCGCGTTAGTCATCCAATCGCTATAGAAACCCGCGTTGATGCAGGGCGACCGGGCGGTCAGGTGGTAATTGGAGCTATTCTGTCCTGCGAATAACGGATCGGCGTTCAG
This sequence comes from Kiritimatiellia bacterium, assembly GCA_028718125.1. GTDB lineage: Bacteria > Verrucomicrobiota > Kiritimatiellia > JAAZAB01 > JAAZAB01 > VSJD01. The sequence continues at coordinate 12,061 of JAQUMN010000009.1, read as the reverse complement.
GTTGTTCCCTCCCGGCAACGCGTTCGTCGGTATGGTACAGCAGTTGGACACCGTAAATGCAACCGTCCCAAACCAATTGGACCCGGAGCCTCCCGCTGTATTGCCGTAAAACACGGTATTCAATAAAATATTCGTGGCTAATGGTACGGTGGTGGACGCCCAAAGCCCCCCGCCATTACCAGCGGCGCTATTGCCGACCACCGTGCAGTTTTCCATGGTCAGTCCTTTATTGGACGCACCGGCATACCCGACCCACACGCCGCCCGCCTCCTTGACGGCGGTATTCCCCACAATCAGGCAATTGCGCACGATGCTGCCGGACCCATACGACTTCAGGCCTCCGCCGCCCAGGGTACCCGTGGTGGAATTCGCCACATTACCGCGAATGACGCACCTCTCGACCAGGCAGACATCGTTGACGTAGACTCCGCCCCCGCCGCCGCCAGTTATTCCATAGGCCGTATTCCCGACGACCGTGCAATCGCGCACCGTCGAGTCGCCGCCGGCGCTAACGCCGCCCCCGCCATTTGCCGCGCTGTAATTATCGACAATGATGCAATGATCCACCATTCCCTTCCCCGTCACATAAATCCCGCCGCCATATGACGGGCTGAAATTATTGCTGATAACACTGTCGCGCAACACGCCGCAGTATGCATTCCACACGAAAGCTACGCCGCCGCCATTGCCGCCGCTGCTGATGTTCTGGGCGATCCAGCAATTCCGAACGACAGCCCCACCGCTTAACACGATCCCCCCGCCGTTCGGGTTTGCGGACGTGTTGGTGATGACCGTGCAATTGGTGAGCACGCTATTGGTGAACAGCCAGACTCCGCCGCCCCCGCCCGTCGTGGCCGCGTTGCTGACGATCGTGCAATTGGCGATCGTGAAACGGTTCCCCGCCGCCGTGCCCGGATAACATCGAATCCCGCCCCCGCCGTCACCATCCGAGGCCAGGCCGTGTTGAATCGTGAATCCCTGCAGGCTCCCGGTAATAGCTACACCCGAACCGAAATAAAAACAGCGATAGGCTGAAGCGCCGTCCACGACCACGTCCTGCCGATTCGTACTGTTGGCGATGATGTCAATGCTTTTGTTCATCGTGATGGTCGCGCCCAGCACGTAGACCCCGGTATTGACCAGCACCACGTCAAACGCCACGGTCTGCGCGTGGGCGGTCGCCGCCGTGATCGTGTTGGCCGCGGAGCTCCAGCCGTTGGTGTAAGGCGGCACGGGAACCGGATTATATAAGTCCACGTAATGCGTGTCGGCCGCAGCCATACAAACCATCAAGGCGGATGTGAGAGCTACTACAATTTTTTGCATAGCACCCTCCCCGAATTCAATCCGTTACCACGCGGTTTCTCCTGCAAAACGTGGGTCCTGGACCGCATCTTCATTCAAAAACGGCAGCAGCAATTGATCGGAAAACACTTCCACGCCGGGCGTATTCAAATGCGAATCGGGCGCAAAATAATAGTCTAGCCCGTTTCCCGTCCTGGCCATTTCGATTTCAAGCTGGTGCTGCACATCCACATAGGGAAACCCGAGATTTTTCAGCAACGTACGCCCATGATTCATCGTCATATTGCGGCCCGACACCAGGCAGGGAATCGTAAAGAGGATCGGTACATGCGCGCGCATACATAAGCCGATGATGCGCGAATAGGCCGCCATGTTCCGCTCAACCTCCTTCGACGCGTCATTGCCGCTGATCTCGGCAATCACGATGTCCGGCCGTATGATCGGCGCTGTCGTCGCCATGAAACGATCGAAATGATTGACGTTCAAGCCGCTCTTCCCGCCGTTCATCACCACAAAGGCGGGTGTGTTCCACATCTCCACGCCCCAGATGCGGACCGGTTTGACGACGTCGAGCGCCACCAGCCGCAAGACATGAAGTTTCGTGTCGCCCAAATCGATCATTTCGCGACAATCCAACACGTCGTTCATCGAATAGACCGGAGAATCCTTATACCGGAGATCCTCGCATAGTCCATCGGGCCCATGGACCTCCCGCACCGTTTTCCCGTCCAGTTCGATCCGGAAACTCCCGCTTTCAAAGCGCTTCGCATAGACCACATTCAGATAGCGCTTACCCTGCACCGTCAAGCACATGGCATCCCCCGCGCGTGTTGGACTCATAAAATCGAAGAATCGCGGGAGCCCGAGCTTTTCGAACTCCGGGTAGAGCTTCTCGATCAGCGGCCGGCTTTCCCACGTCCCGGTGCGACTGAAATCGGCATGACTGAACCGGCGGAATTCGATATCCCCCTGCCAGCCCTGGGCCGATAGTTTCTCATAGAGCTGCGCCGGCACGCAGCGATACTCCAGATGCGGCGGGGAGCAATGAAATCCCAGGCGGGATTCAGCGTCGGGATTCAACATCTTGTTTTTTCGTTCCGCGTCCCACACGACGGCATTCGATACTGCCGTCATAATCGAGTCGCCCAGGCACAGGATCCGGGAAAGCCGGCTTGCGGGATACGTCCGATGGCGCAGCCGATCCAATTTGTCGGCCATGAGATTCGAGAGCCCGCGGTGGCGAATCTCCACGTTGCGAATCTGTTCCAGTCTTTGGATCCGTGCCTCCAGCTCCAGATCGGCGGGCTCATCGCCTGGTGCCATGTTGCCTCCTGTCATCAAGACCATCGGCCGTGTTTCCCAATGCGTATTATTCTATCACGATCCATCGCCAAACCAAATTATAATCGTTGCCATAAATACTTGTCGTATTTTGTGTTTTTTGCTACTTGTACCATAAATACACGAGTAATCAATTGATCATAATTGCGATTTAGTTGATATTTGTTGCTATGCAAAACCTGTATTTTGACGATCCCTTGCTGGCGGTCCTGCTCCACATGCGGTCGTGGCACCTGATGAGTTCGGTAGTCGCCGACCGTGCCTGGATAAAATCGTCCCGACATCGCCGCTGGATGCTGACGCATCAACACGCACATGCGTATACAGAAGTCATGATCGCCCTGAGCGGCAAAACGGTATACGGCATCAACCGGCGCATCTATCCGTGTGGGCCCGGATCTGTGTTTTTGATTGATCCAAGTGTGCCGCACGATATCACCTACCCGTCGTGGACCCTCCCCCAGTCCCATTTATGGATTGCCTTTATGCAAGACAAGGCCATGGCGCGGCTTATGACCTTTCGCCAGGGCCGGCTGCGCGTCCAGGTGAAAATCCATTGCCTGCTCGACCTGAAAGACGCGACCCTATGGCGACTGGGTGCGCTATCGTCGATCGCTGCCGGGCTGCCCCCCGAGCTGATCCGCCTGCGCCTGCTGGCCGCGCTGGCGGATGTTGTCTTTGCCCTTGTGAAAGAAGGCTATCGCAAAACCGCCGCGAATCAACGGCACCGTTTTCAGCAGGAAAAAATCGAGGCGATCTGCCGCCATATCCGGGAAACCGGCGGCGTCGGTGCAAGTCTGGATCATCTGGCCCAGATCGCCGGGTACAGCAAGTTCCATTTTCTATACCTGTTCCAACAACACACGGGACAATCCGTCCACGAGTATGTCAATCAATCCCGCCTCCGCAAAGTCGAGGTTCTGCTTGCCCGCGGCATGGCGCTCAAGGCCATTGCCGCGGAACTGGGATTTTCCTGCCCCGCAGCCTTCTCGCACTGGTACCGCCCATTCCGGAAAAAACGGCGGCCGGATTCAACGGCCATGGCATCCTTTTTATGATCTTCAGTCGTGTCAAGGCTTCACCGGTTTTGTTCCCTGCCCGCCACGGACCGGCCACACATTGCCATCATACTTTTTCGGGTCAACATCCACGCCGCCATTGCGCATACGCACATACCAGGCATAGGCCGAATATACCGCATCCGAAACGCTCGACCAGTAGTACCCCCCCTGAACATCGGTGAACGGAGCGCCCGGCATCGCGTAAGGTCTGGCGCCCACAATGCCGCGCGGACGAGCCAACGTATCGAGTTCAGGGCTTCCGCCTTCCTGGTCAACCGACGGCAACCGCCAGTCGCTGTAGCCGGCGAAAACAAGCTTGTCGCAGTAATCCACGGCATTTTTCCAGGGCATCCGGCCATGGTTTGCATTCTTTGTCCACATCAACCCGGTAGCGCTATCCGTCACCGTGCCGTCTCCATTATCTACGAATCGAACCTCACCGGCCCTGGCCATACCGAAAGCAAACACCATCACCGTCATCGCAACCGTCCAAGTTAAACGTATCGTCATCATGGCGACTCCTCGCGTATTGTGCCGCCGCGCTTCATGGGGCATATTTATTTCACAGGCATTTTCCCTGGCTGGCGTTTGGCATTCGGGCGGAAGTCGGGGACATTGAGTACCTGGCCACCTGATTCCGCGGAACGACCCGCCATGATGGCCGGCGCGGCCGCCTCGACCGCCTGGTAAATGTCCATCGCCGGCTTTTTATCTTCCCGAATACTCTCCAGGAACGTTGCCATGGCCCAATAGTCCACGCCGCCGTGCCCGCTGGTCAGGGCTTCTTTCGGGGTGGTAGTGGGATCGAATTCCCAGTTCAGGGCGGCCGGATTGCGCAGGTAGGACCCCGCCAGCCACATTTTCATCGGCTCGTTCTCGTAGCGGTTGGTTTCAACCCGGCCCTTGGTGCCCATGATATGATACCAATGGCAGGGGGTGATGTTAGGCACAATAAAACCTGTCGCCAATCGCAGGAGGGTGTCTTTTTCCGTGTGCATCAGGGCCACCTCGACATCCGAATGATCGAACCACTCGAAGTGATAACTGTGCTTGCGCGTGGCCATACAGGAGACCGTTTCAACCCGGTCGTCCAACACGTTCAAAATCGGACTCAATTCGTGCGGCAGGTACCAGATGGGATGTTCCAATGTCCACAGGCGGCTTTTCCGGGCCCTGGGATTATTGGCCGCCTGGGCATTAGTGAGCGACTGGCCGGTCTCGGCATCCAGCCAATAGGCGCCATCCCCTATGCCGTGAAAATACTGGCCCTCGACAAACAGGATTTTACCCAGCGTGCCCTCCTGATTCATTTTTTTCCAAGCCTGGATCCAGGGTGCATAGCGCATTTGTTCGCCCATCTGAAATTTCAGGCCCCCGCTGCGTTCGACGGCCACGATTGCTTTCCAGCAATCTTCGAGTGTAAACGTCAGGGGCACGTCGCACATGACGTGCTTGCCCGCCGCGAGCGCGTCGCAAACCAGGGCGACATTGTTTTCCGGTTCGACCGCGATCACCACCGCCTCGATATCCGCCTCTTTCAGCATCCGCGCATGGTCGGTATAACAACGGATGGCCGAATCGCCGATCCGGTCGAATGCTTTTTTGACCCGGGGTTCGTATTTGTCGCACAGGGCTGTCAATTGCCAGCCCTTGATTTTGAGATAACTGCCGACCATGACGCCTGCGCCGCGTTCCCCGGCTCCGATCAGGCCGATTTTGACAATGCGATCAGCGCTCATAAGCGAGTCCCTTTCATTATTCGAACGTTCCTTCAATGACATGCGCTCCCGACGGCGCGACCGCATAGGCCCAGGTCGTCCCGAATTCCCGCCTTGTTTGCGTCTGGAGGATATTGCCGTCGCAAGTCAACCGGATGACCGAGTCTGTCCGGAGCGGGATTTTGATTACGATGCCGCCGGGATAGCCGCATTCGTATTCGAGCCGGGTGGAATTCCGGTCCGCTATCGTCTCGCTGAGTTTCATATTCGCGCGCGTATCCCACCAGCGCCATAACTGGTCGTTGGCCATGTGCACAATCGTTGCGTTCTTTTCCCGGATATAACGCAGCGTTTCCTGGACCGCCTCCCGCGCACCGGGCGATTGGGCCAGATAAACTCCGTGATAAAACATATTGAGAGTGGCATGGTATTTCAGCGCGTAATCGATCGGCGCGTGGACTTCCTCCGGCAGTTTTGTTTCCGCGTCCCGGAGCGACATCCGGTGGCCCAGTTCATACGCGGCGATCGGCTCCTCCAGAAACTCGATGCGTTGGTTGCCTCCCTGCCAGCCATCATAAAAATTAAAAGGGAATGTCGTCCCGAATCCGAATCCGAAACAGGGCCCGTTGGCATTCGGATGCGTCAACGGGAGGTTCATACCGCCGAAGGTGTTGTCGGCCCGGCCATCGCAGGCGGCCATCCATTTTGCCGGCTCCGCCCAGCCCGTCCAGCATAGGCAATGATTGACCGAGCAGCACGGCCGAATGCCGTATTTCTCGAAAAACAGATCGTTCTGGAGCTTGATGTGTTCCGCGGATATTCGCGGCATCGTATCGGCAAAATTGTAATGAATGGATATTTCATGACCGTTGGTAACGATCCGCCGTGCTTCCTCGGGCGTCAACCACAACTGGTCACGGTGGTAAATAACATTGATATGATACGGCAGAGCGTTGGCCTTCATGAAATCGGAGGCCTGCACAAGGATATCGGTTTGTCGGGTACCGCATCCGTCGCCGCCCCAGAAGAGAAGCGCATCCGCTACCGTGTCTCCGGCTGGGGGCAATTGATGCAAAAAAACATGGGGGTGCCGGGCAAGCATGTTTTGCAGGACAAGCAGAATTTCATCGGCATAGGCGACCTGCCGGGAATTGGCTCCCATGACCTGCATGTCGCCGGTGCGTTCATATGGTTCATTGGCCGGCACACCGTTCAGTGGCCGGCCCTGGTGGATAACCCAGATGGTCTGGGCCACGTCAAAGGCGAAGTAGGCGGCGTGCCCCTTCCCTAATTCGCGCCAGGTAACGGCCGCATAGGGGGAGGAAGCGCCGCTCTCCAACAACCGGGCGATTGCCTGGGATTGCACTGCGCGAACCCGCATGATATCCGACAAAATCAACAGCGGTTGCTCCGGACACAACGACGAGTGAATATCCGTGGTCAGGGGATGAGCCTGGAGCGAAAAATACCCGCTGATGGAATAGTCATCCGGCATCTGCCGGATCGAATCGGCCGATTCAATTCCAAAAACAGAGTCCAACCCTTGCACGGCAAAACCGATGAGGGTGCCGCCCGCGCGGACCCAGGCATCCAGGTTGGACTTCATGGGTTCGGTTAAACGGCTACCCGCCAGACGTCCGATCGCCAATGTCCTGATCCGGCCGAGCTGACGGATATCTTCCAGGGCCGCCAACGGCCAGGCCTGGGCCCTGATCCCCTGCCAATTCATAATCTCGCGAATATAGACATCCCAGTAATTGCGCCCAAGCCGGTTGGTCGCCTGCCAAATTTCATCGTCGCATATCCAAGCGATCATTCATCCTCCTATGAATGCGACCCTTTGCGTCCTTGCCGGCGGCCAAATGGCGAGGAGGTGTCCAGCCACAAAAGCCAGGTCCGGCGTGCGGGGCAATCCAACGTCAGGCAATTTGCGCCGGAGGCAATTTGCTTCTCAGTTTTCAAATCGTAGACATTCGTTTTTTTCGGAAAGCGCAGTTGCCTTGGTCCATTCTTTTCGTTGGTATGCAGCACCAGTAACTTGTTATTGCCATAAATGATATCGTCGCTTTCCACATAAAGATGCACACCGGCATACTTGCAGATTGCCCGCAGCAGGGCGGTGGGAACGGTGGGCGTGCCGATATAAAGCGCCGACCAGTCCTTGTGTTCTTTTAAAGCCAGGCCCACAAAATATCTCGGCCAGTGCTTGAAACCCGGCAGACAATACGGTAGCGCTCCTTTGGTTTGTGCCGCCGTCTTGAAATCCTCCGGCAGTTCCAGATTGTAAAATCCGATATCCACGGCCTGGCGGTCGGCCACCGCAAAAACCGGGGAAGTATTGGCCGGCGGCGGGAAAAGCGGAGCGCCTTTCCCGTCGGCGCGGATGCGTTTTGCGCGATAACTCTGCCCGAAGGCATACCCCAGGGGCAGATAGCGATTGATCGGATTGGGCGTGTCGATCGTCGTAATCGTTGCCGTCCATTCCAGATCCAGTTGCTCGAAATCGAAGCCGGTTAAGGCCTTCATGTTCTCCACACCTGCTCCATCGTCGGCCAGGAAACCCGCCCCATGACCGAAAATGATGGTGCGACCTTCCGACTTCAACCGGTCGACAATCTGCCGCTGCTTTTTCGTGGCCATATGGAGGTTCAAAAAAAAGATTAACTTATACCGGGAAAAATTCACACCGGGAGCGCCAAGCGCATCCATGAACATGACATCGTAGGGCGCGCCGATATACCCCAGCTCAAAGACAAGTTCACGGTCAACCTGCTTCTGGACAACCCGTGTTCCGGGTTTGAGATGGATAAAACTGCACTCATCGGAAACAACCAGGATTTGTGCGCTCGAGCGACACTTCTTTTTTATGTTGAGCATGGATACAGCGAGCATCCGCCGGTTTAACTCGAAATAGCGCGGGTCCCTTTTGAAGAATTCTTCCTGAAAATGGTAATACCAGGCCATCGTGCCTTTGGCGATCGTCTGCCCAAACCCTTTCTCGCACACCGCAAGCGTGTCTGCCAGGCACTTCGCATCGCCCTGGTGCGGGATTCGGCGGGTCGGGTCGCTCGCGTAGTTCCAACTGCGATCGTCATAGGGAAAAATATCTTCCTCGCTGAAAAAGAGTTTCCCATAGGAATGGAACGAATCCACCATCTGGTTCAGGGCGCTATGTTGACCCGGGGATCGGGCATGATACTGGGGCGGGCTGACCAAGAAATCGATGTCGTTGCTTTCGAGGATCCGTTGGGTGACGCCGGGATCCCGGTAATGATTCCCATGGAAGCAGCCGACCAATAATTCCGGCCGTCGGTCCTTGATGGCCCTGGCCGCATTGAGCATGCGCCGGCTTTTGGCCTCGGCCATCGCCAAGTGCCAGTCGACCACCTTCTGCCCCTGCCCCTGGGGAATATAATAATAACCCACCGGCGTGCAGGCCAACTCCGCCGGGGTCGGCGCCGCCACGCTTGCAAACGAAGCGTTTTTATCGGCCCAACATTTCCGTAACGCGGCTGTATTCCGATATTTTCCGATTACATATTGCCGATAAGCCTTCAACCCCGCCGGCCCGAGATCGGGCGTAAAGGGATTCCATTCGTGCGTACTGCCACCGCTAAAAAACAGGCCGATGACGCGGTCTTTTCCGCGATAGCCTTCCAGGAAATCCAGATGCCGGTCGATATGGTCTTTGGCAACGGCATCGAATTTCTCCGACGCAAACGAATAGGCGGCACTGGTGCAGCCAGAATCCGATTCCCATTTTTCCGTGTTGGCAATCCGATAGGGCGTCATGCATGGCCGGCCGTCGCTCCGGCATAGTTCCTCCGGATTTTCCCGCGCCCATTCCTGGCTGGCGGAAAGATACAGCCCCAGGATCACGTAAATCCGATCGTTAAAGGCCAGGATTGTATCCACCTGGCACGCGACTTTAGCGAAGTGTTCTTCCCAGCTTTCGTTCCAATTCCGCACATAATACGAAAAGAACAGTTCCGTCCCGCTGTCCGCGAATTGTTTCATATACGGGTAGAACTCGTTCTGACGGTTATGATAGGCGATTCCCGCCATGGCCTTGCCGTTGACGAACAGGCGCGGGATGCCTGCCACCTTCTTAATCCGAATGTGCGTGGTCATCACTGTCTCCTATTCCTGCCTGCGGCTTTGTTCTGGTCAGAAAGCCGCTTCCTACCGGCTACTTTTTCTTCAAGACAACATAATTGACCATGAACCAGGGGACGCGGCTCGCGCCGTCATCCATGTTGGTGAAGGTCAGGCGGTTATTCCTCTGCATGTCTTTCGCGGGAATCGTGAAAGTCTTCAAGCCCCAGGCGCGTTTGGGCATCCCGGATGGGCCTTCGTAAACGGTCTTGTCGCCCACGCTGACGCGAATGTTACAGGACTTGCCTTCAACCGCATCTTCCTGCCCGCAGATGATCATCTCATAATCGCCTTGCGGCGGGAACGGCTCGCAGGTAAACCCAAAGGACATCGCCTTGTTCGGGCTTTGCTGGCCGTTAATCCACGTCGCGAAACGCGGCTCGCAGCGGGACGCGTAGATCACATAATCATTGCCGCCGGCAAGTTGGGATGGGGTGATCAAGATATCCGCATCCGCGAGCTTAGCTTCCTTGATCGCCAATTTCCTGACGTCCTTTTCCCATTCGTCGAACTTTGCGAACCCTTTGGATGCGGCATTTTTCAGATTATGGTTGACAAATTGCTCCGCAAACCCGACCCGGCTTGCAAACACCGTCAGGCTTTGAATCTCGGCCTTGTTCGGCGCTTCAGCAAGCAGTTTTTCCCAGGCCGTCTTGAGCTCGGCCAACTTCCGTTCGATCTCCGCCATGTTTTTTACGGCAGCGGGCGTCGGCAAATTATACTGGTCGAAATAGGAAAGGGCCTGGTTCATGTTCTCCAGCAACGGAAATGCCGCGGTGCCGTAGTAGGTTCCAACCGCGGCGTGCACCGAACGCTCGGCATCATAGGCCGGGGTATTCCAGAGATAATCGCAAATCGAGGCCAGCGACATCATGTTCTGATTTGCGTGGAGGTTCAACAGCGGCGCGGAAACATCTTTCCAAAAGCCGTCATAGCGCCAGTCCTTCCAGGCTGTGATCCGGTCCGTGACAAAACTGCTGTCATATTTGTGCGGAAGCCAGCCGCGATTCTGGAAAAGCCAGGGCTTGCGCCGGATGAGTCTGGTCATCCACTCGACGTCCTCCCTGGTGATGACTGAAGACTGCACGCGTGGGCCGGTCCAAAAAATGTCAATTTCGGGATCGAAAGCCTCCCCGATCCGCTTGAGGTAGACTTCGCGATCCTCGGGATACGTATGCGGCGTGCCCGGTCCCCAGTAAAACGGCGGACAGAAGACCATCTTGAAATTCGGGTGTTTGGCGCGGACCGCTTTAAAGACTTTCGGGATCAGGTACGCATCGGTTTCGGCAGCGGACCCGAACTTTGCCATATCCGCCTTGGGCACCGGAAAGCGCACATCATCATACGCAAAGTATGCGCCCACGTTCAGGGCGGCCACCTGGTTGAGCCAATCCGCAATCCGCTCAAAATCCTTGTCGCTGGTTGAGAGCTTCGGCTCGGGTGCCGCGGGATTGATGGAAAAATAGACGTTCAATCCCAGATCGCGGAACACCGGGGCGATACGTTCAATATCGGGCAGCAGTTTTTGCGGGCCATTCTTGGCAAGCTCAGAAGGAAGCTGGAACACAAACGTATTCGCCTTGGTGAAGATCATCACGACCTCGCTCTTGTCGCCGAAACTACCCGATAGACACCCGCGCAGGGGATGCTCGGGCCAGTCGGAAATCTCAGCCTGCCGCATCGCCGGTGCATCGCCTTCACGCTTAATTAGTTGCAACACCGAGACGATGCCCCACAATTGACCCAGGCGGTCATGACTGTTGATTGCAATCCTGTTCTGGCCGTCCTTCTTATAGCAGGTGACGGAATAGCCCTCGGGCTTTGCGGGCGCGCTCACGCCTTCACCCGCGACATTGAGGAACAGCATGGTCTTATCGCCGGCTTGGTGGGTCGCCTTTTCAACGGAAGAACTGTCGGTGCATCGAATCGCGCTTCCCCAGCCAGTTAACTTGTCGGTCAGAAGCCGGATTTGCATATCCTTGGGATCAACCCCTTTGCCGAGTACCACCGCAATATCCTTCATCGGCATAAAGGCGTCCTTGTATACCGCCTGCTGGGCTTTCGGGAAAACCTCACCGGTATAATACGGCAACCCCAGAATCGTAAACGGCGAATTGGTCTGCCCGGATGCGCACATCGCCGCCATCATAAACGCAACCCATACATGTCGCATATTGTTTCCTCCTTGTTGTTTGACCTGACTTTCCATCCGCTTCCTAACGTGGCACGGCCGCAACCAAACTAGGACATGGATATGGAGGGCGGCAGGCTCCTGCCGCCGTTGACCGGCAATGGATCGGGCAGACTGCCACGGAATATCGCGCGCACTGCCGGAAACGACGGGATGTTAACGCCCCATGAAAAAGGTCCCGCTCGTGATATTTTCATACGCGCCGATATCCACTCCGCCGCCGTCGCGCCGATTAATGCGGGGACGCCCGTCCAGATCCACGGCATTCATCATCCACTCGCGATAGACGC
>JAQUMN010000008.1 GCA_028718125.1 Kiritimatiellia bacterium | reverse complement strand
TTGAACCCGGAACTGCCGTCGCACGCTGTGCGAACAGCATAACCAAGCCCGGACAGGATCGTTTTCAAGTATTTAAGAATTGCCGGTTCGTCGTCAATAACCAGAATTGTCTTCATATTGATCTCCATGGATGTCGACTTTAAGCAGGAAACTTACGGCGCCCGCGTTCACCCGAGCCGGGGCATTGCCGCCTGAACCGTTGCAAATTTATTTGACTTTTATCATGCTTTCGGATAGTCGTCTTTTAATGCACGGTAAAATCATTCCACCAATTTAGCCGGACGGCAGATGTTGCTCCACAAACCAAACCTAGCTATTATGTCCAAATCGATCCTGCATGTAAACAGCAAAAACAGCGTTTTTTCTTTAGCCTATTTCCATGCATATGCTATTCTTAACATAATTTATGCCGGGATGACGCCGCGTGCCTTTATGAACCATAAACAACAAGCCGGGACGGGTCCTGATCATTCCCTGTCGATAAACATTCATGCTCGCACGGCCCGCTGCGTGGCGGACACTCGGCATGCTTTGAGGCGCTGAAGGGATCAAATTGATGGCGGGAATAAGCATGCCAAACTCGCAACGGATCATAACAGCGGATTCGAAGCCGATGCCCGGCAGCGCGTCTTTCCCCGTGTCCTTTAAGGAACCGGGGAAGCAGGGCACGATTTGCCGTTGCCACCAATGTCGCCTCAGCATTCGCGTGGTTACCTCCGACCCCCCCGGCGTTTGTCCCTTTTGCAGCCGGCTTCTATCCCGGGAACATTACCAGCTGCCGCCATCAACGCCGGAGCCCGAAGAGACGCCGGCCGAAACCAAGCCGAAGGCTTCCTACCAGCTGCCATCGAAGCTGTCCGTGTTTTTGCTGGTATGCTTGAGCATCATTTTGCTTTCCGTGGCCATTTATTTCAAGTTTTACAACCTGAGATATTTCTGGTATCAGCCCTGGGTCAACCTGTACAGCGTGACTGTCGGCGTCTTCATCATGTCCCGTTTTTTGCTGGCCGTGTTTTACATGCCGCCGCGCGACGTCGGTTATGAGCCCACCGTGGCCGTCGTGATAGCCTGCCGGAATGAAGCCGATTGCATCGCAAAGACGATTAACCGCAGCTATACCGGAGGTTATCCGCGTGACAAGATTGAGGTGGTGGCGGTTAACGACGGCTCCACCGACAACACGTTGGCGGAGATGATGCGCGCTCAGGGGCGGCACCATTCGCTGGTCATTGTGGATTTCGAAGAAAACAAGGGCAAACGCCACGGCATGGCCGCCGGCGCGGTGCTGGCCAAAAACGATGTCCTGATTTACGTGGATTCCGACAGCTTTATTCTGCCGGGAGCGATTCGCAAGGTGGTTCAAGGACTGGCGGATCCAACCGTGGCGGCCGTGGCCGGCCACACGGATGTGGAAAATGTGGCCGTCAACACCCTGACCAAAATGCAGGACGTGCGTTATTTTGTCTCCTACCGGGTAATGAAAGCCGCCGAAAGCCTTTTCGGCGCCGTCAGTTGCTGCCCGGGATGCTTCTCAGCCTATCGCAAATCACTGGTGCTCAACGTGCTGGATCAATGGTTGAACCAGCGTTTTCTGGGACGGCAGGCCACGTTTGGGGATGATCGGAGTTTAACAAATTTTCTGCTTAGAGATTATCGCATCTTGTACGACAGCGAAGCCCTGGCCACTACGATTGTTCCGGAACATTGGGGCAAGTATATTCGTCAACAATGCCGCTGGAAGCGATCCTGGATTCGCGAGTTGTTTGTGGCGGGACGCTTTTTGTGGCGCAAGCATCCGCTCGCCTCGATTTCCTGGTACGCGATGACTGTTTTACCGCTGCTCGCGCCCCTGGTGATGTTCAATGCGCTTGTTATCGGGCCTTTTGTCACCGGGAGACCGGCTTCGTTTTATCTGGCGGGCGTGCTGCTCGTGACCTTGATATGGGGGCTGTATTATCTGGAAAAAACCGGTCGACCGCATTGGTGGACGGCCTTCGTCTTCACGTTGACTTACATCTTTTTTTTCAGCTGGCAAGGTTACTATGGGATGGCTACAATGCGCGAAACCCGTTGGGGAACCCGCTGAGCGTCCATTAGCCGGAAAGGATTGAAAAGATGCTTAACCGCGAACAGACGCCGTTGAATCAGGCGGCTCCGCCGCCGGTGACAAATCCGCGCATTCAATCCCGAAAAGTAAAGTATACTACGGCCTGGATGTATTTCGGCCTGATTCTCTGCCTGTGCATTGCCTGGTGGTTCCCCGTAAAAATGATGCTCCAGCACATGGTGTATCCGGCGGTAAAACCGGAGACAAAGCGGAACGCGCAGGTTTTCGCGGCGCTGGCTTATTCAGGCGTCTCCGGAAAGACCAACGAGGTCAGCCCTGCCCGCTTCCGCGAACACCTCAAGGCGCTGATCCGGCATGGTTATGTGCCGTTAACGCTGAGCGATATACGCCAGTTTTACACGGAAAGCAAACCTCTTCCGGCCAAAGGCGTCCTATTGACCTTCGATCACGGGCGGAAAACCTCCTATTTTGAATGTCATTCGACAATCAGCAAGGCCGGGTGGAACGCGGTGATGTTCCTATGGCTGCGCCCGATTGAGCAAAACGACGAATTCGTCTTGCGCTGGCCCTATTTGGAGAACATGGTGCGCTCGAAAACATGGGAGATCGGAGCGCAAAGTTACGACGGTTTCGCGCGCATTGCGGCCACGGCCGACGGCCGGCTCGGTAATTTTATGACAACGGCGCAGTGGCTGACCGGGGAACAACGGTTTGAATCCATAGACGAATTTCAGGCGCGCCTGGCCGCTGATCATCAGCGTTGTATCGATGGAATCAAGGCCGGCGTCGGCGTGACGCCCATAGCTTACGCTTATCCGTATGGCGATTTCGGCCAGTATCAATCCCGTGCGCTGGTCACGCGCAGCGTCAATGCCGCGCTGGTGCGCAAGTATTATGGCCTGGGATTTACGGCGGGCAATTTTGCGATAAATACGCGCTATAGCGACTCCCAGCGCCTCAATCGTTTGAACGTTTCCCCGGAATGGACCGGCGAGGAACTAGTGAAGTTCCTGGACCGCGCCTGGCCCGACTCCAAGCCGGCCATGCTGAGCGAGGAAACGCGCAAGCCCTCGGCCTGGATTTTGGATTGGGGCAGGATTACACCAACCAATGGCGGCATGGTGCTGTCCACAACGCCGGAAGCTACCGGCGCCAAGATGTGGCTGGCCGGCAGCGACCTGAGTCAGGATGTTTCCATGCGGGTCAAATTCCACCTGCAACAGGGACAGATGGGCATGTATCTGCACGCAACCCCCGATGAAGATTCATTCGTTTATGTAGGCATTGATGCGCGCGGCGATGTCTGGCTGAGGGAAAAAGAAAAAGATCGCGAATTGGAAGCAGACGAGGAAGGCGTTACGGACAACGTCAAGATCTGGCTCCGCCAGGGTTTTTCCGGCCAGGAGCGCTTTACGCTGTCTTCTTCTAAAGTATGGTTGGAGCCCGGCCAGGATCATGTAGTGGATCTGGTCGCCCGCGGTAAACTGCTGTTTGCCATGCTGGACGGCAAGCAGTTGTTTCGCACACAGATGACGTCCCTGCGGGGTCTTCCCAGGCCCGGCATGCTCGGCATCAGCATATGGGATCCCCGTCCCGGAAATGCCAGCGTAAAGATACTTGGCGTCGACCTGCAAGAGCTGTCGTCCAGTGTGGCAACCTGGCCATTTACGGAATACGACGAATTGGACGTGATCAAATGGATCCATCATAATGCATCCCGCTTATCCGGCATAAGTCCGCCCTGGATCAGAATTTCGCCGTTAAACGAACTTCAGACGGCTTCCTGGAATCCGAAGCTGTTCCGGCTGTTATCCCGAACCTATGATTTAAAACTCATACCGGAACTCATGCTTCAGGAAGAAAGCGGGATTGATCAACTCCCGCCGGCGGAGTTGGCAGACAAAGCGGCGAAAGCGTCGTTTGACGGCTTGTTTTTAAATCTGGGCTCCCTGCATAAAACTTCTTTCGCCTCGCTTTCCGCCTGGATTAAACAGTGCCAAGCAGCTTTGAAGAACAAAGGTCTGTCCATGTGCGTTCAACTGCCGGCCACGCTGGAGACCACGCTGGCAGCACAGTCCATGCTGGCGATCGTTCCCGGAGCGGCGCTTGTGTCGAGCGACGAAGGCGGCCTGGCGACGAACACCGCCGTGCTTAAAACCGCAACCGTGTTGAAGAAAGAAATCGTGCCTAAACCGAAGCCCGGCGAGAACGCTCCTTTTTATTACGATTTGCCTGCGCTGGCAACGCTGGATCAAGCGCCGGAGAAGGAAACGCGCCTTTTCCAGTTGCAGAAGGAAGGTCAATCGGCCTATGCCGTCGGCAATTACACCAAGGCCCTCACGATATGGAACCAATGTTACGCCATCGAGCTGGATAACGCCCGGGTTTTGATGCTGATCGGTGACGCCTGGCAGCGCCTGGGCAACAACACCAACGCGGTCAATTTCTATGACCAGAGCCTGGTAATTAATCCGGCCAATATCAACCTGGCCATTCGCCGAGCCAAACTTCTCAATATATGCGGACGGTCCGATGAGGCCCGCGAGACGTTGAACCTGTATTCCCGGCTTTTCCCGGACAATGCGGATATTCTCCTGGCCCAGGCAGAATGGCTGAGCCTGCATAATCGGCGTAAGGACGCCCGCGATTTGACCCGCCATGTATTGTCGCGGGATCCGGACAACGTTAACGCGCTTATGCTCCTGCATTCATTGCTGGACCAACCTTCCGAACGTTACGCCAATATGCGCCAGCTCCTGGCCATCGGCAGCCAGCCGGCCCTCCAGTTTGAATTCGGCGAGGCGCTCTTGAAAAACGATTCCCTGGCGCTGCCGGAATCGCATCAATTGAACAGTTTTCTCGCGCACGTGGCTTCGAGCGCCAAGGACGATTCCTTGCGCGCACTCTACCAGAAATTGACCCCGTTATCGTTGCCGATCGTCGAGACATTTGACAATGGCATCCTCTCCCCGGCCTGGAATGTCCTCGGGGGCCATTATACGGGAGAAAAAGGATGGATCCGCATCAAAACCTTCCAGGGGCGTTCGGAAACGAATCTCCGGCTGTATGGAACGGATGGGATGCATAACGGCTACCTTGAAGCGGACCTTAACGAACTCATCGGCTACTTCTGGTTGTGCGCGCGGCGGACGGCCGACCACATGGTGCGCTTCGGTTTCGATCAATCCGGCGATACGGTTTTATTGCAGGTCTGGCAAGACGGCCACCTTGTGAACAGGAACCAAAAGCCCTGGCGCAAGCCACCTCGCCCGGTCAGGGTCCGCCTGGAAGTGCAAGGCGATGGGGCCATGGGTTATTTGGACGGCAAACCGATGTTCGGCGCCCCCATTCAAATTCCCTTTGAAATGGGCGGGGGCTACTGGGCCGTCAGCATTTATGACCCCATGCCAGGCCTGGCAAAGGCTACGATCCAACGCCTGGCGGCCGCCCCGCTGCCGGTTCATATCGCCTCCCTGCCGGCTGAGATCAAGGATCAAAAACCGGAGGACTTTTTGCGGCAATTGTTTGCCATGCCTTACAAATTTTCGATCATGGCGCCGCGGTGGTTCCGCCAAAATCCCGACGGCAGCATAATCCACCAGATCGGCGCGGACGAGATGATCGTCCGCATTTTTGCGCTTTACCATCGCATGCGCCTGTTGCCGATGGTGGAGATGCGCACGCCGGAAATTTCCGGCAAACTCCTGGTCAAGACCGCCAAGGATAACCACGTTCAAGGCTTGATCCTGCTTTTCCCGGAGATGCCGCCGCAAGAATGGTTCGAGCAGATGGAGCGCGACCTGGAAACTTCGCCGATGGATATCATTGCCGTTGTGCCGGACAAGCAGAACCAAGTGGCCTACGTACGCAACGTAAGCCTGGGCTACAGTGTCTTCCCCGAAAGCGATCAGGTCCGGGTCGTCCAACTGGAATATTTCGGGAACGACGGGGGGGAAGAAACCTCGCCGGACGACGATTCGCTCCTCTGGCTGTGATTTATGCGGTTCATGTCGGTCGACGCGATTCAGCGTTGGCCTTCAAAATCATAGATCAGCCCAACGACGACGTTCCGCTCGGTGAAATCCTGGATAAAATTGACGGAAAACTGGGCGTATGCGTCAAGGTGGCCGAAAAGATTCCGGCGCAAGGACCCATCCACGCCCACGACAGCATTCCAGCCGGGCTGTTCCGGGTCCGGATTGATTTGCTCCTGTTGGGGACGCATCGATTCCTTGGACCACCCCACGCGCGCCCGCACGCTGGTATAGTTGGCGAAGAAACTGCGCTGCATCCGGGCAGTCAGATAAAATCGTTGCTGCCAATAGGGCGTCCAATACTCGATGCTGGCATCCTCCGCCGTAATAAATTGATATTGCATTCCGATATGCATGCCTTGTTTTTCCGACAGCAGCCATTCGGTGTTTGCCATCATCCTGAGCATGGTGTTGTTGTCGGATAGCAACGTGTATTCGCCATCGGCCTCGAGATTCCACCAGTCGAACATGCGCCAGAGTCCCCGCAACGCCCCGCTATTGTATGTGATGATCGAATGCGCCGAGGGAATGACGTCATGCTCGAAGCGTGCCGATACGTCCAGCGCCAGCAGCGGCTTCAGCTGGAGCTCCAGCGCGCCGACGATTTCCGAATCGTCGGTAAACGTGGCCGGGCCAATGTTGGTAACCACCACGCCGTTAATGTTGGTTATGGTTTCCTGCCAGTTGGTCTGGGGCTTGGCGGTAAAGGAGCGCTGGCGCAGTTCGCCGAAAAGTACCGTCCCCCCCGGAATGCGGTAATTTAACCGCAGGCCGCCCATCCGTTCATCGGCCTTGAAGTCCTCGGTGAAGGTTGTGCTCGTCTGGTTCGTCACCGGGACATAGGTGATCGTCGTCGTTTCTTTATACGAGGTCGTGCCGTTGACGGTGGTGATCGTCGTGAATCGATTGGTGGTTCCCTGGAGCGTCCGCGTGGTAGACGGCGTGACCGTCGTGATGGTCTGATCGATGCGACCGATGCCGCCGAGGGCCTCCACAGTAAGGCGCGGATTGATATTGACGCCCCCCTGCCCGACCAGGTGCCATTCGTCAATGACGACATTGTCGCGCGTGGCGTTGAAATTCCCGCCGACATACGGATGCGCCAGGGCTAGCCAGCGTTGTTCCCGCTTGCTTTCCGCCGTCTCTGCCTGCGGCTGCTGGATATCGCCCGCCAGCCGTTCTCTGACATACTTCCTAAGCTCCTTGAGCGACGGCTCCGGATAGCCATCCCGATTCAATTCATCCATCATTTGTACGGCCAGGTTGGGCTTGCCCTGCAGGGCGGCGATTTCGGCGCGCATGCGCCGCGCCAAAAACACCGGATGATTCTCGAACGCCTGTTTTACCACCTGCTTGCCGCCTTCGCGCGGCATGGGCGGGTAGCGCTGATACAACATCGGATTATCCCCTTTCACCGCGTAGCCGAAGCGGCTCTGAAGCAATCCCATGTCGTAATTTCTATGGGCCCCGTTGAGGATGGTCTCGCAGACGTTGCCCACATTCCGCACGTTACAGACGCCCATCTGGCCGATATCGCCGTAGGGATAGGCCACAATCCGGCAATCGTTGCTGTTAAGCCCGATTTCCTTGATAATCGTTTCCCGGCTCGTCCTGAATTCGCCGTGCATGCGCGCCTGGTAGGCGCGCAGGGTTTCCTGCCGGTTCCGCGCCTTGTCCCACATCTGGTTCGGCAAGGAAGCCGCCAGATATCCTTCCGCGTCAATGGGGATGCGCAGATGGGCGTCCGCCAAGTGGCTGCCATAGGTCCAGCAGCCGGTTGTCTGATAACGGCGCAGTTCTTCCCATGACGCGGCGTATGGACTATGCCGTTGTACTCCGTTGAGAGGAATGTAAAGCCCGAATCGCGTGTCCAGTTCCTCGGCGATCGGCGTGCCGAAGAACAACGAGGACCGCAGGCCGTCGTCAAACGTCACGCAAACGACTTTATCGGGATGGTAATCCCGCAGGGCCGGCGGCTTCGGCTTGTTTTTGCCGGTGAAGCTATAACGAATCCAATGCCACCACCGGTTCAGGATTGGCTCAGCCTTGCTTTCGGGCGGCGGCGGCCGGTCCTCGAAATAAGCGGGAATCTGGTCCGGGGCAATAAACTTGAATCCGGCGCGCTGCAAGGCTTGCAAGTGCTCCCGGAGCTGCCGCACCGATGTCATTGACGTGCACTCGCTATCCGACAGCCCGTGATACAACAGGATAAACACGGCGCCGCGCGCCCCTTCCTTCTCCAGGCGTTCCAGCATTTGCAGGGCTTCGAAATAATTGCCGCGATCGTATTCGAGCCGCGCCAGATAATAGTAACGGTACGGATCGTATGGATCGAACTTGGCCAGAGTGTCCCTCAACAATTTCATCGCCTCGTCCGATTGGCCGCGCGCACAATAGATATCCGTGAGCCCGTATTTGGCGCGCAGATTGTTGCCATTGAAATCCTTCAGCACCGTCTCGAACTCGTTCCCGGCCGCGCCGTATTGCCGGTCTTCGCCAAGCAATTCACACAGAATCAGACGCATATCGACATTACGCGGGTCGCTCTTGACGCCCTCGCTCGCCACCGCAATAATATCCCTGAGCGGATAGCGCCACGGATTCGAGGCATGCAGATCCTGCAGAAGCAACGCCAACCTATACAATATCTGCGTTTTCATCAGTTTATCCTGCGTGCGGTCGGCAAGCTTGCGCAACTCTTTGGCCGCATCTTCCGGTTTGTTGCTGAACTCGGCGATATCGGCCATCAAGGACAGGGCCTTCGTATTGTCCGGGTCCATCTCCAGGATATGCTGGGCCTCCTCGGTGGCCAGTTGCAAGTCGCCGGCATACAGCAAATTCTGCGCGCGGGTCACAGCATAGGGAACGCTATCGGGGAACTGCTCGCAAACGACATTCAAATGCACCAGGGCCTCGTCATATTTCTGTTGAAACGTCAGCGCCCTGGCTAACTCCAACCGTATGTCTATCCGGTCGGGGTCCTGGTCCAGCAAGCCGCTCAAACTGGGGATCGCCTCATTGTACTTGCCCTGCCAGAGGAGCGTTCGGCAGTAGTTGAAGCGGATAGCGTTCTGGTCCGGATTGAGTTCCAGGCTTTTGCGGTAGAGCACCGATGCCCTTTCTGTTTCACCGCTCCCCGCAGCCAACATTGCCAGGTTATTGTAGGCCAGTGGCTCGTTCGGCGCCAGCGCCAGCAGCCGTTCCCACAGCTTCCGGAGATCATCCTTCCGGCCCACCGCCAAATACGACCACCCCAATGCCTGCCAGGCCGGAAGCAGGCTGGGGTCCTCATTGATCGCCTCTTCCAGCTTGGGAATGGCCTTGGCGTATTCCTTGTCGTGCACTTCCAGGAGCGCCGCGTACATCTTGCTCTTGGCCGGGGTGACGATCGTAACATCGTTCGTGCCGGTGGCGTTGGTTGCCGCGCCGCCTTCCAGGCCTGACTCTAATTCAATCGCATTCGTCGAGATCGCCTGACTGCCGAATTCCGGAACGGCGATGAGTTCAACCGGCGCATCCGATTCCGCAAGCGACTCGTCCGCCATTTCGATTTCCTGGGGCACGGGGAGCAACCTTTCGGGACCGATGGCCCATGCCGGGACCGCGGCGGCGACCCATCCCGCGGCAAGCAGCCAGCCCAATCGGCCGCGGCGCCGGCGCCGCCCTGATGGATGCATCAGGGCCATCGTGCGGCTTTGTCCTGTATGTTCAGAATTCATCCTGCTGTACCTCGATCCACGCTGCCTGCCGCAAGCCCTTTACTTTACGCCTTCGAAATCATAGATCAATCCCACGGTCACGTTATGTTCCGTGAATTGCTGAAGGAAATTAAGCGATAACTGGCCGTACACATCCAGGTGCCCGAAAAGATTCCGGCGCAGGGAAGCATCCACGCCCACCATGGGACTCCAGCCGGACTGTTCCCGGTCAGGATTAATTTGCACCGGGTCGGCGCGCACCGATTCCGTGGTCCACCCCAGGCGCGCCCGCACGCTGGTGTAACTGTTGAAGTAGCTGCGCTGTATCCGGGCGGTCAGATAAAACCGTTGCTGCCAGAAGGGCGCCCAATACTCGATGCTGGCATCCTCCGCCGTAATAAAGTGATATTGCAACCCGGCGTAAAGACATTGTTTTTCCATCAGCAGCCACTCGGTGTTCGCCAGCAGCGTGAGCATGGTGTTGCTGTCGGACACCAACGTGTAAACGCCGTTGGCATCGAGATTCCACCAGTCAAAAATGCGCCAGGCCCCCCTGAGCCCCCCGCTATTGTACGTGATCATCGAATGCGCCGAGGGCATCACGTCGTGCTCGAAGCGCGCCGCCACGTCCAGCGCCAGCAGCGGCTTCATCTGGAGTTCCAGCGCGCCGACGATTTCCGAAGCGTCGGTAAACTTGGCCGGCCCGATGTTGGTAACCACCGTGCCGTTGATGTTGGTTATGGTTTCCTGCCAGTTGGTCTGGGCCTTGGCGGTAAAGGAACGCTGGCGCAGTTCGCCGATGAGCGCCGTCCCCCCCGGAACGCGGAAATTTAACCGCAGGCCGGCCATCTGCTCATCGGCCTTGAAGTCCTCGGTAAAGGTCACGTTCGTCTTTACCGTCGCCTCGTCGTAATTGATCGTCGTCGTCTCGCTATACGTGTTCGAGCCGTTATGCGTGGCAATGGTTGTGTCGGTATTCGTGGTCACCGTGATCCGCTGAAACGTGCTTGGCGTTATCGTCTTGATGGTCTGCTTGATATTACCGATGCCGCCAAGGGCTTCCACCGACAGGCGCGGATTGATATTGACGCCCGCCCGCCCGGTCAGATGCCATGCGTCAATGACGATGTCGTCGCGCGTGGCGTTGAAATCGCCGCCGATATATGGGTGTCCCAGGTCAAACCAACGCGCCTCCCGCCTGCTTTCCATCGGCCCGACCAGGGGCTTCTGGATTTCACTCGTCATCAGATCCCGGACATCGGCGGACAGTTTTTCGAGCGAGTCGTCGGGATAGCCGTCCTGGTTCAATTCCTCCAGCATTTGCCCGGCCAGATTGGGCTTGCCTTGCAGGGCGGCGATTTCAGCGCGCAAGCACCGCGCCAAGAAGACCGGATGATTCTCGAATGCCTGCCGCACGACATCCTCCCCGCTTTTTCGCCGATCGGGCTCGTAACGCTGGTACACCATCGGGTTCCCCCCCTTCACCGCATACCCATAGTTGCCCTCTATGAATCCCATGTCATAATTCAAACTCGCCTCGCCGAGGATGGTCTCGCAGACGTTGTCTACGTTCTGCACATTGCACACCGAGGCCTGGCCGATATCGCTGAAGGGATAGGACACCATCCGGCACTCGTTGGTCTTCAGGCCGAGTTCCTTGACGATCGTTTCCCGGCTCACCTTGAATTCGTTGCGGAGGCGCTCCAGGTAGGCGCGCAGGGTTTCCTGCCGGTTCTGCGCCGGGTCCCACACCTGGTTCGGCAGGGGAGCCACCAGGTAACCTCCCGCGTCAATGGGGACGAGCGCCTGGGCGTTAAGCAGGCGGCTGCCGTACGTCCAGCACCCGGTTTTTTCATAACGGCGCAGTTCTTCCCATGATGCGGCCGAGGGACTATGTCGCTGAATCCCGTTGACCGGAATATACAATCCGAATCGCGTATCCAGTTCTTCGGCAATCGGCGTGCCGAAGAACAACGAGGACCGCAGGCCGTCGTCGAACGTCACGCAGACGACTTTTTCGGGATGGTATCCCCGCAAGACCGGCGGTTGCGGCTTGTCATCGCCGGTGCTGATCAACGGGCTCATGATCGGCTTGTCGTCGCTTCTGGAGGGCGGCGCAGGCCGGGCGTCGAAATAGGCCGGGATTTGCTCCGGCGCGAGAAACTTGAAGCCGGCGCGATTCAAGGCCTGCAGGTGCTCCCGGAGCTGCCGCACCGATGTCAGCGACGTGCACTCGATATCCGACAACCCATGGTACAAAAGGATAAACACGGCCCCGCGCGCACCTTCCTCCTCCAGCCGGTCGAGCATCTGCAAGGCGTCGAAATAATTGCCGCGCTTGAACTCTATGCGCGCCAGATAATAGTAACGGTACGGGTCGTAAGGATCGAACTTGGCCAGGCTGTCCTTTAACAACGTTTTGGCCTCGTCCAACTGGCCGCGCGCAAGGCAAATTTCAGTGAGGCCGTTTCTCGCGCGCAGATTGTTGCCGTTGAAATCTTTCAGCACTTTCTCGAACTTATTCCGGGCGGCGACAAATTGCCGATCCTCAACGAGCAGTTCTCCCAACGTTAGGCGCATGCCGACATTACGCGGATCGCTCTTAACGCCCTCGTCCGCCACGGCAATAATGTCGAGGAGCGGATACTCCTCCGGACTCGTTGCATGCAGGTCGCACAACAACATCAGCAGGCGGTACAGGATCTTGCTTTTCAGATAGGTGTCTTGCGTGCGGCCGGCAAGGCCGCGCAACGCTTTGACCGCATCGTCCGGGTTGTTGCTGAACTCGGCAATATCGGCCATCAAGAGCGGGGCCTTGGTATTGCCGGGGTCCATTGCCAGGATACGCTGTGCCGCCTGGGAGGCCATCTCCAGGTTTCCGAGCGACAGCAAATTTTCGGCGC
This sequence comes from Kiritimatiellia bacterium, assembly GCA_028718125.1. GTDB lineage: Bacteria > Verrucomicrobiota > Kiritimatiellia > JAAZAB01 > JAAZAB01 > VSJD01. The sequence goes on along the minus strand of JAQUMN010000008.1, from coordinate 115,518 downwards.
GGGCCAGGGCATAGTCGACATTATCGGGGACCTGCTCGCAAATATAATCCCAGTGCGCCAGGGCCTCGTCATAATTCTGGCGAGCCTGCAGCGCCCTGGCTAATTCTATGCGCACGTCTATCCGGTCGGGGTCCTGTTTCAGCAAGCCTTCCAACCCCGGAATCGCCTCGGTGTAGCGGCCCAGCCAGATCAGCGTTCGATAGTAGGAGCGGCTGATGTCGTATTGGTCCGGGTCCAGATCTAGGCTTCTGCGGTAGATTTCCGACGCCCGGGCCGTCTCGCCGACCGCTGCGGCGAACATGGCCAGGTTGTTGTAAGCCAGCGGGGCGTCCGGCGCCAGCGCCAGCAGACGTTCCCACAGCTTCCGGGTATCCTCCTTCCGGCCCATTTCCCAATACGACCAACCCAACGCTTGCCAGGCCGGTAACAGGCCGGGATCCTCATTGATCACCTCTTCCAGCTTGGGAATGGCCTTGGCATATTCCTTGTCGCGCATGTTCAGGATGGCCTCGTACATCTTGCGCTTGGCCGGGGTAGCGCTCGCGACTTCGTTCGTGCCGGCGGCGGTGGCTGCCGCGCCGCCTTCCAGGCCTGACTCCAATTCAATCGCATTCGTCGAGATCGCCTGACTGTCGAAATCCGGAATGGTGATGAGCTCAACCGGCGCATCCGATTCCGCGAGCGAATCACCCGCCATTTCGACTTCCCGGGACGAGGGCAGCATCCCTTCGGGACCGATGGCCCATGCCGGGACCAATGCCGCGCTGAAACCCACAACGAGCACGCAGCCCAACAGGTCGTTGCGTCGGCATCGCCTTGGTTGGTTGGTAACGATCATGGCACGGCTTTGTCCTGTGTTTCCAGAATCCCATCGGTTGCGCACGGCGCAACGCTACCTGCTTTGAAAATCGTAGATCAGTCCCACGACGATGTTCCGCTCCGTATAGTCTTGAAGGAAATTTACGGAGAATTGGCCGTAAATATCCAGGTGCCTGAAAAGAGTCCGGCGCAGGGAACCATCCAGGCCCACCACGGCATTCCAGCCGGGCTGTTCCCAGTCGGGATTGATTATTTCCTGCTCGGAGCGCAATAATTCCTTGGTCCAGCCCAGGCGCGCCCGCACGTTGGTGTAATTGGAAAAGAAACTGCGCTGCAGCCGCCCAACCAGATAAAATCGCTGCTGCCAGTAGGGCGTCCAATACTCGATGCTGGCATTCTTCGCGGTGATGAACTGATATTGCGCTCCCATATACAGGCCTTGTTTTTCCGACAACAGCCATTCGGTGTTCGCGCCCATTCTGAAAATCGTGTTATTGTCGGACAGCGAGGTATACACGCCGTCGGCATCGAGGTTCCACCAATCAAAAATGCGCCAGGCTCCCCTCAATAATCCGCTATTATACGTGATGATCGCATGCGCCGAGGGAATGACGTCATGCTCGTAGCGCGCCGCCACGTCCAGCGTAAGCAACGGCTTCATCTGGAGTTCCAGCGCGCCGACAATTTCCGAATCGTCGGTAAATGTCGCCGGGCCGATGTTGGTAACCACCCCGCCGTTCATGTTGGTGATGGTTTCCTGCCAATTGGTCTGGGGCTTGGCGGTAAAGGAACGCTGGCTCAGTTCGCCGAAAAGCACCGTTCCTCCAGGAACGCGGTAATTTAACCGCAGGCCGGCCATCTGGTCATCGGCCTTGAAGTCCTCGGTAAAGGTCACGTTCGTCTGGAGAACCAAGGGCCTCACACTGATCGTCGTCACATCGTCGTACGCGTTCGAACCGTTGATCGTGGTGATGCTCACGACTCGATTCGTGGTCACCGTGGTTGTCCGCAAGGTGACCGGCGCTATCACCGTGATGGTCTGGTTGATGCGGCCCACGCCGCCGACGGCTTCCACGGACAGGCGGGGATTGATATTGACGCCCGCCTGGCCGTTCGCGTGCCACTCGTCAATGACGATGTTGTCGCGCCTGGAGTTGAAATAGCCGCCGATATACGGATGGTCCAGGGCCAGCCACCGCATCTCCCGTTTGCTTTCCGCCGATCCTTGCAAGGGCTTCTGGATTTCGCCCGATATTCTATCTTTGACATAGGTGGACAGCTTCTCGAGCGACTCGTCGGGATAGCCGTCCCGATTCAGTTCTTCCAGCATCTGCCCGGCCAGGTTCGGTTTTCCATACAGGGCGGCGATTTCCGCGCGCATGCGCCGCGCCAGGAAAACCGGATGATTTTCGTATGCCTGCCGCACAACGTCCTGCCCGCTTTTTTGACGATCCGGCTCGTAGCGCTGGTACAATAACGGGTTCTCGCCTTTAACCGAGTAACCGAAGAGGCTTTGAATGAACCCTGCGGTATAATGGAGACCGGCCTCGTTAAGAATCGTCTCGCTGACGTTGTTCAGGTTCCGCACATTGCATCCGGTCTCCTGACCGATGTCGCCGTAGGGATAGGCCACAATCCGGCAGTCGTTGCTGTTTAGCCCCACTTCCTTGACGATCGTTTCGCGGCTCACCTTGAACTCGCTGCGGATGCGGGCCGTATAGGCACGCAGGGTTTCCAACCGGTTCCGCACCGGGTCCCACACCTGATTCGGCAGGGGAGCCACCAGGTAACCTTGTGCATCCACGGGCATGAGGGCATGGGCGTTAAGCAGGTGACTGCCGTAGGTCCAGCACCCGGTTTTTTCATAGCGGCGCAGTTCTTCCCACGACGCCACCAGCATGCTGGTCCGCCGCTGGATAGCGGTGACCGGAATATACAAGCCGAACCGAGTGCCCAGTTCTTCGGCGATCGGCGTGCCGAAGAACAGCGTGGAACGCAACCCGTCGTCAAACGTCACGCAAGCGACTTTGTCGGGATGGTATTCCTGCAAGGCCGAAGGCGAGGGTTTGTTTTCGCCGGTGAAACTGTAGCTGATCCAGCCCACCCACCGGCTCAACAACGGCTCGGTATCGTTGTCGGGCGGGGGCGGTCTGGCCGCTAAATAGGCTGGGATCTGGTCCGGCGCAAGAAACTTGAACCCGGCGCGCTTCAAGGCCTGAAGGTGATCCCGGAGCCGGCGGGCTGATTTTAACGGAGTCCACTGGCTCTCCGACAGCCCGTGATACAAAAGCGTAAACACGGCACCCCGCGATCCTTCCGCTTCAAGGCGATCCAGCATCTGCAGGGCCTCGAAGTAATTGCCGCGCCCGCTCTCCAGCCGCGCCAGATAATAGTAGCGGTACGGGTCGTAAGGATCGAACCGTTCTATGAGGACATTCAACCGCTCCTCCGCTTCGTCGAACTGGCCGGTCGCAAGGCAGATCTCAATGAGGCCTTTTTGCGCGCGAATATTGTTGCGGTTTAAATCCTGTAACACGTTCTCGAACGCGTTCCGGGCGGCCAGGAACTGCCGGTCTCCGCTAAGCAGTTCGGCCAGCGACAGGCGCATTTCGGCGTTGCGCGGGTCGCACTCAACGCCCTCTTTTGCCACCGCAATAATGTCCGTGAGCGGATAGTCATCCGGATTCGTTGCATGCAGGTTCTGCAGAAGCAACGCCAACCGGCTCAAAATATGCATTTTCATCAGTTTATTCGGCGTACGGTCGGCGAGGCGTCGCAACTTTCCGACCGCATCCTCCGCTTTGTTGCCGAATTCGGCGATATCGATCATCAAGGACAAGGCCACAAGGTTTTCGGGGTCCATCGCCAGGATGCGCTGGGCTTCCTCAGAGGCCATCTCAACGTCGCCAAGCAACATCAGATTCTGAGCGCGGGCCGTGGCATATTCGACGTTATCGGGAAGCCGCTCGCAAATGAAATTCCAGTGCGCTAGGGCCTTGTCATAATCCTGGTGAACCAGCAGCGTCCTGGCTAACACCACACGCACATCGATCCGGTCGGGATCCTGTTTCAGCAAGTCGCCCAAACCCGGAATCGCCTCGGTGTAGCGGCCCAGCCAGATCAGCGTTCGATAATAGTTGTAGCGGATATTGTATTGGTCCGGATTCAGGTCCAGGCTTTTGCGGTAGAGCGCCGAGGCCCGTTCCGTGTCGCCGAGCGCGGCGGCCAGCATGGCCAGGTGATTATAGGGCATCGGTTCGTCCGGCGCCAGCACGAGCAGCCGTTCGAACAGCTTCCGGGCATCTTCCTTCCGCCCGGTTCCCCAGTAGGCCCAGCCCAGGGCTTGCCAGGCTGACAAAAGGGAAGGATCCTCCTTGATGACCCATTCCAACTTGGGAATGGCAACGGCATAAGACTCATCCTGAACCTCTAGCAGCGCCTCGTACATTTTTGCGCGAACCGGTGACAGGGTCACGACATCCGCCGTTTGAACCTTCGTCACGGCGCCCGAGGTTTCGCCGATTTTGGTTTCAACCGCATCGATCGCGCCGGTCAGCGCGCCGGACATCTCGTCCACAAACACCCGGACCTCTTCCCCCGGCGCCTCTGCCTGCCGGGTCGAAGGCGCCGAAATGTATTCCCGGGGCACTTGAACCGGGATCTGAACCGGAGGCCGATACGTTTCCATCGGCACGGCTCCCGTCGCCAACGGATCGTTCGGGATAAGGGTCATATTCTGTTCAAGCGCCGGAAGGATCGCACCCCCGCTCATGCAGAGCAGCCCGATGCCAAGGCACCTGCGCCACAGATTATTGATTCCGTGTGCTTCGCGATCCATTGGGTTGCCGCTCCTCGTTCGCGTTTCCAAGTCGATTCGCCGTCTAAATTTCCTTTTCGGCCGATGGCGCGGAAAACGGACCTGTCGGCCGAATTCCATGCCATGTTCCATCCGGCATATCAAGGCGTTTCATGGTCGGAACTGTCGTTTTGAAGGCATTGCCACTTTTCAATCGCATCCGCCACCTCGTGGGCCAGCATCTCGGAACCCGCGCGGTTCAAGTGCATGCCGTCCGATCCCCGAACATAGATCGGCCGGCCGTCATGGTCCATCAAATACATGGTAAATTTCCCCGGCTCACGGCTTAATATCCGCTGGGTGTCGCAATACTGGGCAGAGGGGTAATCGAGGATGACGCTCCTGAAAATCCGGCTAATCCGGTCCACATGGGCTTGCAGCTTAGGGTCGCGCATGTCGGGCACGCCAACCCACACCACAAGCTTGACTCCGCCACCGCGCATAATGTCCAGGCATGTTTTAACGCGTTGGAGATACTCGCCCGCCCATTCGGGCGCGTCTTGCTGGATGATGGCCCCGTCGGCAGTCTTGATGGGCTGGTTGTCGTTAGGGCCGATGTGGATGACCACAACCTCCGGCGTTACGCGCTCGATCAGGGAACGCAACTGGTCATGCCAGTTGAGCACGTCCAGCCGGACCAGACCGGAGCCGATGGAGGTGAAAATCGTAATGCGGCTATACCCCCGCCTGGCGAGATCGCGCTCCAGCGCAATGCCGAGGATTTTCATTAAGGAGTCCCCGCAAATCAGGATGCCGGTTGGATTATCGGCGGGCGGTGTGGCGGACGACAGCGCCTTTGGTTGCGCGGCGGATACCAGGGTTAAACTCAGGGCAATCGTGAGACCGGCAAAGGCCATCTTGCGAATCATGATTTTCATTCTGGATCTAAGCGCTTATTGGTTGTTCCTGGCACTACCGCGATTGGCCGCCGGGGGCAATTTCCTGAAAGCCGCGCCTGCGTTCTCAGACTGAAATTGCGTTAAAAAACCGCCGTGACTACGACGGGAAACATAGTCGGCGCGCGGGATTTTGTCCAGCAATTTATTGGCCGATTTATGGGCCGAATGTTCAAGGCCTGTGGCCTGCGGGAAACAACCGTAATGGAAGGCCGAAGCCCTCGCCGGATGAGGGCTTTGGGGCTCGTTTTCCCGCAGCCCGGCGAGTCAACAGGGCGCTGACGGCGCTTGACAACCTTCCGTCGCCGTGTGATCATGAACACATTACGGCAACACATTTTTTCCCAAGGGACAAGGCGATGAAAGCCGACAAGGCACCTTATCTATTGCCGAACGGGATGAGGGTTTATTATCGGACCGAAGCGGAGCTGAAGTATTTATTTCAGGACATATTTATCGACCAGGTTTATCTGCGGCACGGCGTCTGCATCCGGGAAAATGACTGTATTTTTGATGTCGGGGCCAACATCGGGCTGTTTACATTGTTCATCCATGCGAGGCACTGCGCCCAGAACATATATGTATTCGAGCCTATCCCTTCGGTGTATGAACTGATGATCAAGAATTTGCGCCTGCATGGGCTGGCGGCCCACGCGTTCCGGCATGGGTTGTCGGATAAGCCGGGGGATGCGCGGTTCATCTACTACCCGAATTACTCGATCCTGTCTGGCATGTACGGCGACCCCGTAAAAGACGAAGCAATGCTTAAACGGCTTATACGGCATGCCATCGCGAATAATTGCCCGAAGGTAGACGGCAAAACGGCGGAAGATTACGCCCGGATTATCGCGAAGCGAAAAACGGAAGCGCAAACGATAACCTGCCGCGTGTCCACCTTGTCCCATGTGATGGCAGCCCATTCGATCGAGCGGATCGACCTGCTTAAAATTGATGCCGAGAAAAGCGAGTTGGATATATTGCGCGGGATTGACGAAAAAGACTGGCATAAGATCCGCCAGATTGTCCTGGAAGTGCATGACGAAGGCGGGCTTTTTCTCGATCAAATAAGCGGGCTGCTCGATCAAAAAGGCTACACATTCCATATTGACCAGCAAAAGGATCATGTCGGTTCTGCGGGGATCTATTTGCTGTATGCGGCGCGGCCATCAGGCCAATAAGGGGCTTCATCATGTTGAAGCACGGGCGCCATCCGATCCGGCCGCATTCGCCCGGCGGAAATCGCGCGGGCGTCATGCAAGCCCAGCCCCATCCGCGCCGAATCGTCAGGGCGGAGGATCCAGGTTTACCGTCTTTTCCAGCCATGCGCGCAGGCATCCCGCGCGTGTCACCCGGCTGAGCCAGGCGGCGGGCTTCATTAACGCCACGCAAGCGTCCCGCTTGTTTCCATACGGCATGCGTTCCACGCCGCGCAGGAGGGCCTCGCCGTTGAACACGCCGGCAAAAACGTAGAAACACAGCAGCGCCAGCGTGGCGCGGGAAATAGACTGGCCGCATTGCCGATTGCTGCGCTCGAGGCCGATATCGGACATCTCTTTCATAGGCCACCTGAAATTACGAGGGCCTGACCGCGATGCCGTCGCAAATGTGCGAACGACATAATACCTAAAACTGAAAATAAATGAACGGCGCCACACCCTGCGGGCCCAGCGCGAGGATGACGGTCAACGCCACCGCCGCCACCAGCCCCTGCCCGACTACCGGCAGCCGATTGAACCAATTCCAAACCGGCTCCATGCGCCTCCCATCCATGAACTGAGAGAGGAAGCCCGTGATCAGTATCAAAACGGTCGGAATCGTGAACAAGGTCACCACGTTCCATAAACTAAACACTCTGTGCAACAGGATGGCCCCATCCGTGAAAGATTCTGCCCGGAAAAAAACGCTGGAAATGCAGATTAAATTAAAAACAACCACCCGCTGACAAAACCGGATGACCGCTCCGTCGGGCAATGGCCGGCCGCCCCGCATCCGAACCAGCAGGTTGCCCAGGAGTTGTTCTCCCATCAGATAGGCGCCGAGCAATGCGCCCCACATAACGAACGTCCAGGATGCGCCATGCCACAGGCCGCCCAGCAGAAACGTAATGAACGTGTTGATCACAAGCGCGAAGCGCCATCTGCCCAGCCGGGTGGAATACAGGCTGAAAAAAAGGTAATCTCTCAGCCAGGTTGACAGGGAAATATGCCAGCGATGCCAGAACTGGCTGACGGAAGTGGCGAAATAGGGCGCGTTGAAATTTTCCGGGAAATGGATGCCGAGAAGCGTCGCCGCGCCGATGGCAATATCGGAATAGGCCGAAAAATCGCAATAGATTTGCACGGCGTAACCGTAAATCGCCAGCAAACTGTCCGGCCCCTGGAAAGCCCCGACATTGGCAAAAACCGGATCAACCACATGCGCCGAAATATAATTGGCAATAACCACCTTTTTGAAAAGACCGCCCAGAATCAACAATGCCGCGCGGCCCACGTCAATGCGCCGCACGTCCATGATACGGTAAAATTGCGGCAAATAGTGGCTGGCGCGGACAATGGGGCCGGCCACGAGCTGGGGAAAGAAGCTCTTGTAGATTGCGAAGTCCAGGATACTGTTCGCCGGCTTGATCAAGCCGCGATGCACATCCACAACATAACTGATCGCCTGAAACGTGAAAAAGGAGATGCCGATCGGCAAGGTGATATACAACAACGGCAACGGACAACGCACACCCGCCCAATTGCACACGGCATAGGCGGAGAGCGTAAAGAAGCTGTAATACTTGAACACCCCCAGCAAGCTGAGGTTGAAGATGACGGCCAGGACAACCCAGCGCCGTTTGGGCGGCCTGCCGCTGCGGTATGAGGCCAGGGAGAGATAGTAATTGACGATCGTGTACAGGATCAGCAGGCCCAGAAAGCGCCAATCCCAAAACGCGTAGAAAAACCAACTCGCAGCCAGAATGAACAACTTCCAGATCACCCCGCGTCGGATCAACAGCCAGTAGCCGCTGAACACAATCAGAAAAAAAATGGCAAAGCTGAGTGTCGGAAAAAGCATGAATCCGGATCCTTCGCTTGACATGACGCGCCGACCGCGCCAACCACGCGCCGGCCATCGCATCGCTTTGGCGGCGACCGGGCCGCAGCCGCCTGGGTCAACCGTCTCACGGCGTGACGTTCCCGCCGCATTGCACGAATGTTCGCAAGGGCGCAACAACGCCGCGGACGCTGTGATGCCAGCGACTGCAGCCCTCTTGGCCAAGGGGTTGGAAACCCAGGGAACAAAAAAGATCCTTGACGACTTTATTCCTGGGGGTCGGCAGATATATTCCGACGATGCGTTCTATGTTATTGCCGCGCGCGAACTCAATCAACGAATTCATGATGAATTGTTCCAGCGTCCGGGCAAAGACGCGGCAACTCATCAGCCAACTGTCAATGACCATATCCTTCCCTTCTCTGCGCGTGATCACGGAGGAAACGATTCCGTGGTTCGCGAACCTGTCGGATAAGGAACAGACAAACACCGCCATGTTCTCGTCGCGCAGGAAAGCCCGCAGTTGATCGGCATTGTAGCGGCGCGTCGTCACATTGAACTGATTGGTTTTGATTTCCATCTGCGCCAGACGGGCCACCTCGGCATCCCCGGCCCGGCGGCATGTTCCTGTCATGCGCAAATCGCCGAAATACGCATCCAGATTGCCGTCCGCCTGTTTGGCCCCTTCGACCTGTTGGCGCGCCCGGTAGGATTGCGTTCGCAACAAATCCTCGCGGGAGACATGCGCCGCGTCAAAGAGATGCGCTTCGTCAACACGGAAAACGAAATCGGCGGGATCCCCCGATAATTCCAGGACCGCCACGTCCGGCAATTGGAGCCGAACCCATTCGCATTCCGCGGGATTATCGTCCGCAAAGGCAAGATGCGACAGGTCAATGTTCAACTGATGCGCCAGGCGGATCAAATTGCCCGTTTTGTCCTCCCAGTTACAGCAGAATGCCGCGAAATCCGCCAGTTTCAGCGGCATGTGGGGATGACGCTCGAAAACTTCCCGCGCCGTCGCCTCGTCATTCTTGCTGCACACAGCCAGCATGACCCCCCGCCTTTGCAGGTTCTTCAGATAAAGGCAGAAATTCTCATAGGCTTCGCCCTCCGGCGTGCCAGGTCCCAGCTTGAGATCCTCGAGGCCGACATCGCCAACCACGCCGCCCCACAGCGTATTGTCCAGGTCAACGACCAGACATTTGCGATTTCGGCCGGTGGCGGCGCGAAAAGCGCCCAGAAAAACGTTCGCATAGTCCCGCGCATACTGACTGCTAAAACCTAATTTGCCGTAATAGAACATGTGCGCATCGTGCCAATTCCTGAGTCCAACCCGCTGCGCCAGACTCGCCGTGTCCACCCAATGGACAAATGCAGGCGCCCGGTCGCGACACAGTTGGTTGATCCTCGCAATGAACTTGTCCGGTGAAGCCGGCATTTCGTGCTCCACCGCCCCCAGCCAGGAAATCCCCGATGGCACCAGGGTGTGTTGAAAAACATGACAAGCCATATGGGCCCGCAGCGCCACCCACGCTTCCTCCAATCGGCCCACCATGCGCGCGGCCAGTGCCTCGACCTGCTCGGCGCCGGTTAAGGGGTGTTCAGGATACTCGATGGCGTGGTGATGAAACGCGATGAGAACCGCATCCCGCGGTTTGCGATAAATCCCGCTGTTTCCATCGAAGATCTCCTGGAAAACCGCGCCAAAGGGCGCTTCATAAACCACGGCCAGCATGCCCTCAATCAACATGGCGCAACGTATCGCGTTGGCCATCCCGGTGGTGGTATGGTCCGCCAGAATTCCGATGTGGAAAACAGGAAATGACGTTTGGGCCGGGACCAAGGCGCCGATTTCCGCCAGGAGTTGCCCTGCCACGTCATACTCGAACGGTTTGAGTCTGCAGGCACACAATTCCTGACGCAGTCGCATGAGGGCGATTTCCGCTTTTTCACGCGCCATCAGTTGCCGGCACCCCTCGAGGCCTGGGCGAATGTCATCCATAAAAAAATCTTCCAGAATTGCTGACTCATGGTTGCGGGTTGGATGCGCCGCCATGCCATGGACAAAAAACGCCCTGTCTCCAGGCCATTCCGGCTGCCGGCCGATCCTGCACTTTCGCTGCCGACGATTATGGCTTGTCGACCATCTTCATCAAATCGTCAACCGTCTTGCAGTTAACCACGGCCATCGGCGAGACTCGCGCGTGAAACTCCGAATCAGCCATGGACAGAAAAGTGACCACGGCTAACGAGTCCCATCCCGCCATGTCGTCGAGCAGATCGCCCCTTTTGATCGAACCGGGTTCAACCCTCAAGATTTTGGCCAGGTTTGCGAGAAATAATTCCTCCTTCACCGGTTGCCCCTCTTTGTCTTGATATGATGCGCAGAAACGCCCGCTTGGGGAGTGTTGCGCCTGATCGCACAGCGCGTTCCTTGCTTTACGGAATGGTCTGACACGGACAGCATAGCAAATGCGAACAATTGATCAACTGGCAAGTTGATTCATGCCAAGACCACGCCTTTCGCGAATGCCCTGCAACACGATTCGGCGTTATAAACGAGGACTTGCCTCCGCACGGCACGGGGATACGGGGTTATAGCCAAAGTCGCGGAAGCCATTGACAAACCGATATAATCGCTTATCCTGTGCAAATCTATGTGCGGGTAAAAACGACGTGTTCCCCGCATTGGGAGGATCATCAGGACGCGATCGCTATGAACGGAGCGGCCCATATAAAACGGGGAATGCCGGTTGCGCGCGCCATGTCCGGGTTGCTGATGGCCGCGTCTATAAGTTTTGCCGGAAGCGGGCAGGACACTGCCGAAGTCCGCTGGGCCAAGTCATACACCCCGCGTGTCTGGACCTATGCCACCGGAACCCGGATAACGGCCGCCTACGATTCCTACAAAAACGGCAATGTGTATTTGATTGCAGACGGCAACGAAAAAACGGCGATTGCAATGCCAAAATTGAGCGCCCAGGACCAAGCCTGGGTCCTCGCCGAATTGAAGAAACCGTATGGCCTGATCAATGACGTTGCGTTTGTTGACTGGCAGGATCAACGCCCACTGTTCCAAATCAATACTTCCTTTTTCGCAAAAGGGAACCTGACGGAAAGCCCCGTGGTGGAGGTCCAATATCTTCTGCTCGACCCGCAGAATCGTGCCGTCAAGCGTATTTGCGATCCGGTGGTCTTATATCCCACCGTGGGGAAACAGAACTTTGAGCTTTTGGGCACCAAGGTGCTGAAGCCGTGCCTGGGACCGCGAGAGCAGAATATCGCCGGGGTCAAGCAACAGGCCTGCCGGGCGGTCATGCTGTTATGGAATGCCAACAAAACGGAATGGTTGGTCTTGGACGCGATTTCCAAGCAAGACGATATCCGGCTGCGGACGCTGGGAATTCCGTCGGATTGGTGGGACCCGCGTTACCCGGCCGGAGTCCTGCAATTGCCCCTCGCGGGCGGAGACAAAAAATGAGATTCAACATCGTGATCATCCTGGCCGGGCTTGCCATGTTCATTTCAGCCTGCGCCACGAGCAAAAAGGTTCCGGTTTCGTCAACGATCGAACGCATGGGGGTGGTCTACCGGATCCACGCCGACCAGCCGTTCACCGGCATCGCGACCGCCTACTATTTGAGCGAGCGCCCTAAAACGAGCATCGAGTATCGCGACGGCATCAAGAACGGCCCGCAGATTGAATGGCTGGAAAACGGCCGCAAAAAAGAAATCATCGGCTGGCGGAACGGGGTGCGCGACGGCGATCAGATTCAATGGTACGAAAACGAGCAGGAAGCATTCCAGGGCCGGATGCAGCAGGGAAAGTGGGTCGGTGAATGCCGGGGATGGTACCCGGATGGCCGCCCTGCTTTTCAGATTTGTTTCCAGGACGGGCAGGGCAGCGGCAGGACCATCGTGATCAAGTGGAACAAGGACAATCTCATCCGCGAGTTTCCGAATGTGCAGATTAACGGCGAGTGGATCGAATGGCATGCATCCGGCCAGATCACCCGCCAGGAGAAGTACCTGAACGGCAAATTAATTGAAAAACTTAAATAAGAAAAAACCGCCCGGTGTGGTCACCGGGCCTACAAAACGGCCAATTTCCTGTAGGTCGCGTGCCCTCGCGCGGCGTTAATTTGGTTTTTTTCAATTGCAGCCAACATAAGAGCCGCCCTACGATTTCCGCCGCATGGCCATGGCACGTTCAGCTTCACGGTCGGCCGTCTTGCGTTTCATGGTTTCGCGCTTGTCTATGGTATGCTTGCCCAGGCACAGGCCGAGCTCTACCTTGATTTTGTCGCGGCGGTTAAAATACAGGGCCAGGGGAATCAGCGTGCAACCTTTGAGCGTGACCTTGCCGACCAGCCGCTTAATTTCATGCTTGTGCAGGAGCAGGCGCCGCGGCCGGCGCGGTTCGTGATTGAACTGGTGGCCGAACTCGAAGGGTTTGATGTGGATATCGCGGAGCACAATGGCGTCGCCTTCCACAACGGCATAGCCGCCCGTTAAATCCGCATGCCCCTCGCGAATGGATTTTACCTCGGTCCCCAGCAGGACGATGCCGGTTTCAACCCGCTCGAGCATGGTATAATCCCGGTGCGCCTTGCGGTTGACGATTCGGGGCCTATGTTGTTCTGTGGCAGTCGGCATAGTGACCCAGACAAGATGGTTCTTCGTTATTCGTTCTTGATTCTTAATTCGACGTTCGGCGTTGAACGTTGGGCGTTTGCTTCAGAACGTGATCATCGCCTTCACCACCCCATCACGGTATGCGGCCACCAGATCGAACGCTTCCCTGGCCTGATCGAACCGGAACCGGTGGGTAATCATAAAATCGACCGGTAACATCCCCTGCGCCATCAGCGCCAGCGCCGGCTTGAGGCATTCACACTGCCGGCGCACATTCCGAATCTCCAGCTCCTTGCGCCGCGCGTGGTCAATCACGAAGGACACCCGGTCCACCCCCGGAATGCCCACCAGCATGAGCTTGCCCCCCGGGCGGAGCAGCTCAATCCCCTCGTCCATCGCCGACGGTTCCCCGCAACATTCAAAGACGGCATCCAAGCGCAGCGGCTCATGGGCGCCGATTGCTTTGACGATATCAACCTTGTCCGGGTTTCCAACCCAGGCGGCGCCGGCCGCCTTTGCCACCGCCAGGCGCGCGTCAATCTTATCGGATACATAGATCGCATGAGCTCCCATCGCCCGCGCGCACGCCAGCACGCTCAGGCCGATCGGCCCGGCGCCCAATATGGCCACACGCGCGCCTTTCATTGGCATCGCACGGCGCACCGCATACAACCCGATGGCCAGCGGCTCCAAAAGCGCCGCCTGTTCAAACGTCATACCTTCCGGGACAGGAAAACAACACTCCTGCGGCATCACAAGGAACTCCGCCAGGCAGCCCTCGGCCTGACCAGGGCACCCCAGAAACTTCAATCGGCGGCAGGTATGCGGCCGGCCACTCCGGCACTGGTCGCATTGTCCGCACGCCATCGCTGGTTCCACGGCCACCCGGTCGCCCGGCTTGACCCGCGTCACGGCCGCCCCTACCCGCTCCACCACGGCGGCGCATTCATGGCCAACCGTGAACGGATACTGAACGACCTGGCTTCCGATTTTTCCCGACGTGTAATAATGAATATCCGAGCCGCACACGCCGGCCACGGCCAGTTTTAACAATACATCGGTATCCGTTGTCATCGCCGGCTCAGGCGCCTCGCGCAGGGCCATGGCCCGCAACCCCGTCAACATCATGGCTTTCATAAATAGGCTTTCGGCAACTGTTTCATGTAGCCGCGGCGGTAACGCCGTGGCCGTCAAAAGAATCCACGCCCTCACGGGCGCGGCTACAAACTAAGGTCGACAAATCGGCTTTGCTTCTTTTCCCTCCGTCCTATCTTCATTCGATGTTGGACGTTCGACGTTGGATGTTGGGCGTTTGCTTTATCAGAACCGCAACTGCGCCCTCGCCAGACGCGCGCCCAGCTCGGCCACAACGCGGTCATCATCCTTGCTCCCGGACGATTCAAAGGTGGCTGAAAACCTGAGGAACGCGCCGGCATCGTCCCACGGCACCGTGGAGATCGAGTGCTCCTTGATCAGGAACTGGGATGCCTCTTCCGCCGTGGCAAAAGCCGTCGTCCCCGCGCCGCACGGAGAGGGCACATACAGGTAGAACGTGCCGCCCGGCATGCGCGCATCGAAACCGGCGGAGCGCAGGCACTTCACCATCTTGCGCAGGCGGCGCTGGTAATGCCGGTTGACCCGATCCGCCAGCTTCCGGTCGGCAATCCCCGCGCAGGCCGCCAGCTGAATGGCCTTGAACTGGCCCGAATCCATGTTGTCCTTGACCTCGGCATAGGCCTGGACCACCCGGGCCGATCCCGCCACAAACCCCAGGCGCCAGCCGGTCATGTTATAACTTTTGCTCATGGAATGCAGTTCCACAGCCGTTTCCTTGCCGCCGGGCCGGCTGAGGATCGAGAGTGGCTTGCGCCCGTAAACCAGCGTGGCATAGGCGGCATCCTGCACGATCAGGATGTTGTGGAGCTGGGCAAACGCAATCAGGCGGTCGAAAAATTCCTCCGACGGCGCCGCGCCGGTGGGATTGTTCGGATAATTGACATAAAACAATTTAGCGCGCTGCGCGGTGTCGGCGTCAATCGCATCCAGGTCCGGATAAAACCCGTTCTTCTTCAGCAATGGCACCTTGACCACCCGGCCGCCCAGGTATCTCGTATGCGTGGCCAGGACCGGATAACCCGGCACGGTCGCCAGCGCCACGTCGCCCGGATTGATGAAACAGAGCGGCAGCATGGCCAGGGCCGGCTTCGAGCCGATGCTGTGATTGATTTCCTTGTCCGGGTCCAGGTCCGCGACGCCAAAAAATTCCGCCATGTACCTGGCCGCGGCCACCTTGAATTCGCGCAGGCCATTGTCCGCATAGCCGCGGTTGGCCGGATCGTCCGCGGCTTTCTTCAGCGCGCGGCGGATGGCCGCGGGCGCCATCTGGTCCGGCTCGCCCACGCCGAAATCCAGCAATTCGACGCCCGGATGCGCCTGCCGCGCCGCCGCTTTGGCGCGCTTGATTTTTTCGAACTTGTAGATCTCATTCGAGAGGCCGAAGGCAGCCCCGCCAATCCGCTCGGCAAACAACGTCTGCAAATTCATATCCGATTCCTTTCATGGTTCCTGTTTCTGAGGAGCCAGATGTACCATTGCCTCAGGCGGGATTCAAGAACAGACCATCGCCGTTTGTTATGCTTGAAATCGAGCGGATTCGGATTTAGGCTTCAGCCATGAACGCGCATCTGGTCAAATTCGGCGCTTCCTTTATCGTGGGCACTCTCGCCACGGCCGGACTGGTGCGGCTGGTTTACTGGGCGCCCATCCCCGCGTATATGAAATTCGCCTTGGCGGTTGTGGTACCGGTGCCTGCCATTGCCATCGCACTCGTCCTCCTCTATTATGGGCCCGAGGCTATGGCCGGCCGTGAAGGGTTAAGCGCCTTAGGATCTCCGGGCGAGTTGCTGAAAATGTTCCTGTACGGCTGCCTGGTCACGTTTGGATATGCCGGTGTGGCGGCCCTGTGGCGCATGTTCCAGCCCCCGGAGGACCGGGGAGACGCTTCGGAAGACGATAATGCCTAAGACCAAGCCATTGCCCGTGAAACACGCGAAAGGAACGCGAACAGGGAAGAATTGAGAAAGCATATTTTTCCCAATTTTATGCGCAGGAAAGGGATTTTACGCCAGAGCGGTTCAGTGAATTAACATTCGCGTTCCTTTCGCGTGTTTCGCGGGCAAATTCTTTGTTTGCGAGCGCTGTTCGTATTCATGGACTATGAATAAATATTCGAAAAAGCTTCCCGTTGTCATGACCATTGCGGGGTCCGACAGCGGCGGCGGCGCCGGCAACCAGGCCGATTTAAAAACGTTTACCGCGCTCGGCGCCTTCGGCACCTCGGCCATTACCTGCCTGACCGCCCAGAACCCGGCCGAAGTGCGCGGAATCCAGGCCGTGACGCCGGCCATGGTAACACTCCAGATGGAAACAATTTGTGCTTTCTTCCGCCTGGCCGCCGCCAAAACCGGCATGCTGTATTCCGCTGCCATCATCACGGCGGTGGCCCGGACAATTAAACGCCGGCCCGTCCCATGGCTCGTCGTGGACCCCGTAATGATCGCCACCTCGGGCGCGCGGCTTTTGCGCCAGGACGCCATAAGTGCGTTGTGCAACCGGTTATTGCCATTAGCCGACGTCGTTACGCCTAATCTGCCGGAAGCCGAAGCGTTGTGCGGCCATACCATCGGCACGCTACGGGACATGGAATCGGCCGCACGCGAAATCGGCGTGCGATATCGCGCGGCTTGCGTTGTCAAAGGCGGCCACCGGCCAGGCCAAACGGCAACCGATGTGCTCTACCATTCCGGGCGCATCTACTCTTTCCGGTCAACCCGCCTGCGGATTGCCACGCACGGCACTGGCTGTATGTTTTCGGCGGCGCTCACAGCGCTCCTGGCAAGGGGCTATGCTCTGCCCGCGGCGGTCCGGGAGGCCAAGCATTATGTTCACGGGGTTCTGAAGAAAATGACTTAGCACCTATCGAGACTCCTATGCTGATCACCTTTTCATGCCCGGAATGCAAGGCGGAACTGGAAGTCGCGGCCACAGCCGGCGGCTCGCTTGTTCCCTGCCCCCAATGCAACAAGACGCTGACCGTGCCTAAGAAAGGCCCCGGCCCGGGTGTGACGATCGGCCAATTTCAAATCCAGAAGCTCCTCGGCAAAGGCGGCATGGGTGAAGTATACCTGGCCCGCCAGCTCTCCCTGGGCCGCGACGTCGCCCTCAAGATTCTGCCCGCGCGGCTCAGGGACCAGAAAGCACGCGTCCAGCGCTTTTTCAAGGAGGTCCAACTCCTGGCACGGCTGGATCACCCCAATATCGTCATGGCCCATGAAGCGGGCGAGGACGATGACATCCTCTACCTGGCCATGAGCTATGTACCCGGGGACTCGCTGGAAAAGTGCTTGCAGCGCGACGGCCCCATGAGGGAATTGGACGCCCTGAAAATGATCGACAAACTGGCCGGGGCTCTGGATTACGCCTGGCGTGAACATCATTTGCTGCACCGGGATATCAAGCCCGCCAATATCCTGTTGACTTCCGGCGGCGAGGCCAAATTGACGGACTTCGGCCTGGCCAAGTGCCTGGACGATGCCACGGAACTGACCATGTCCGGGGATATCATTGGCTCCCCCAACTACATGAGCCCGGAACAGATAAATAATTGCATGGACCTGGATTGCCGCTCCGACATGTATTCCCTGGGCACCACGTTATATCACTTGCTTACCGGCAAGCTGCCGTTCGCGGGAAGCAGTTTGATGGAAACCTTGAAAAAGCAGATCAATGAAAGCTTGCCGGACCCGCGTATCGATCACCCGGGAATCTCGGAAGCATGCATCGTCCTGCTGGAAATCATGCTGGCGAAAAAACGCAACGACCGGCATGCAGACTATCAGGCGCTGAGGGCGGATATCGCCCGTGTCATGGCCAGAGAACAGCCGACAAAGGGCGCGTTGCAGCCCGGTGAATCCGTGTTGCTGCGGCTACACGATGAACGGACACAGCAACGGTCCAAGTCGCCCCCGGCTGGATCGAACCCGCCGGTGAAAAAAACCCGTGGACGGGGTGTCAAATGGGTTTTTGTTGTTATGCTGGCGCTCGTCGCGGCGCTTGCGCTGGCAGTGGTGACGGCACGGATATCGCGTCGCGCACATAAACCAGCCACGCCCACGGGTATGGTTCCGGGCGAGGCCATGGCCCCGACCATCATCCCGATCACCTCGGCGCCGGTTGAGCCCAAAGCGTTAGCTTCGACTCCGGCAGTGGATGCGGAGCAAACCAAACTTAACGAGGTGTTTTTGGATGCATTGAAATATGCGCGCGAACATCCGCATGATTTTACGGGAGCGCGAAACTTGCTGACATCGCTGGAAAAGGACAGCAAGGGAACGGCATGGGATGGAAAAATAGCCGATGAACTCAGGCGGGTTGAACGGGCGCGGAAACTGGCCGTGTATAACGCCGTAACTGCGTTAAAAGCGGATGTCCAAGCCCAGGTGTCCGTGAGCAACTTTGAGGGTGCGCTCAAGCGGATCGAACTGGACCCGGGGCTGGTGACGGAGGAAACAACCGCCGCACGGGCGGAACTGGCGCAGGAGGTCAAGGCCAGGAAACAGGCTTCGGAAGAAGCGCTGGTCAGGCAGAAGGCGGAAACGGAACAGGCCCGGCAGTCCGCACTGGCCCGGGAGAAACTGGCTATCCTGGCGCAGGGACTGGCCGGCGACCTGCTTAAAGGCGACACGACGGCGCTGACCCAAAGGCTAAAAGAAGCCCAGACCGACACGGATCTGAGCATAGTTACAAACGAGGTCAGCGAAATCGACAGTCTGGCCCGGCAAGCGGCGGGCTGGCCGGAACGGGTGGCCAGGTCTTTTGAAGAAAACCGGGACAAGAGCGTAGCGGTGGAGTTTAAAGGCAATCGAACGGAAACGCTGCTGGTGAAAGGGATCGCGGGGGAAACGATCAATTGCCAGCGTAAAGTCAGCGCGGGATATGTGGGGCGCGATTTTTCGATTAATGATTTAAGCGCCGGGGAGAAGTTGAAACGACTGGGGGACGATTCCCAGCCAGCCGTGAAATTGATGCGAGGCTTGGTGTCTGTGCGCTGCGCGAACGACTGGACGGCGGCCAGGAAGGAATTCGCCTCAGGCGGAGCGCTGGGCGAGGCGCTGATCCGGCAAGCGCCGCCACCGGCAATTCCGGCCATCGCGGTAGCAGTCAAGCCCGCCGACACCGGCAGCGCGGTCATGGCACCCGTGGAACTCAAAAAACCAACGTCGACCAATACGACGGCTCAAAATCCCGTGGAACCCAAGGAACGACATGCGCGCCAGGCGTTGCTTAAGCTCTTGAAACTGGCCGATGTGGATGACGACCTCTCCGACGTGCAGGCGTTGGCCGATACGATCCGCCGCAAGGAGTTTTCATCCAATACCGCATCGAAAATCATCGAAGGCCTGATCGATTTTAATAAAAACTACGCCCAGACGGAAACCGCCCAGGAAAACGCCCGGATTCTCAACGCGCTGCGCAGCGTGGGACGTTTTCTCCCGCCGGACCAGAGGCCGTTCAAACAAAAATGGCGCCACGATTTTCGCCCGATGTTCTAACGCATGATCTTGGAATAGGCACACTTCCCAGAAATGCCATTCGGCCACATTGCCACGCCCGAGATAATATCGCGCCTGGTTGGCAGGCGCGATGGCGACTGCGACGCGCATTTCGATTTCCGGCGACAGACGGAATTCGAAATGGATCGGTAAGTTTGCCGGAGATATAGGCGCGCGGCGTGAAGCGCTGGATATGTATCCGCGCGAACGCCGGAAGCCGACAGATACGGCAAAATCACCGGCCCATTGCGAAAGAAATGCGCGGCACATCTGCTCCGCCAATATAGCCCGGCCCTGTCACCCCCAACAAAAGAGCCCTGCACCCGACCGCACCTTCACCGTATCCCCATCAGCTTGTGCAGTTGCAGATTAAGCCGCCCCGGAACGCGCGATGCCAGCAGCCATTCCGCCAGCGCGGCGGGCGCCACGCGGCCTGACACCGGACTGAACAGCACGGCATGGCATGTTGACGCGATGGCGTGTTTATTCACAATCCGGACGGCCCAATCGAAATCGGCGCGCTCGCTGATCACGAATTTCACCTCATCCTGCGGCCTCAGGCGTTCCAGATTTTGCCAGTCAACAGCAGCAGCGCCGGCGCCGCTGCCCGGACACTTTATATCCATGATGGCAATGACTCCCGGCGGAATTACAGCTATATTCTGGCTCCCGTTGGTTTCCAACAGAACGACGGCGCCCGGGCACGCCGCTTGTAAGGCTTTCAGCAAGGCCGGGGTGCCAGGCTGAAGCAGGGGCTCGCCCCCAGTAACTTCCACCATGGCCAATCCGCTGGCGCAAAATTCATCCACAAGGCGAGGAATGGTCTTCGGTTTGCCCCCGGCAAAGGCATGGGGTGTGTCGCAGTAGGAGCATCGCAGGTTACATCCGGTCAACCGGATAAAAAAACAGGGCCGCCCGGCAAAGGTTGACTCCCCCTGGATGGATACAAACGTCTCGCAGACTTGCAGGCAAGGATCCATTCAGGCCTTTTCCCAATAGGTCGCGGACGTGCCGGGGGACTCGCTGACCCAGATGCGATGGACTTTTACACGCCGGCTGTTCAGCCGTTTCGACAGGGCACTGAAGAGATACCGGGCCAGGTTTTCCGACGACGGATTCTGGCGTGTAAACATAGCCAGGTCGTTCAATTGCTTGTGATCCAAAGGATCAACGGCTGCATGAATAGCCGTTTTGACCTGCCTGAAATCCGCCAGCATGCCCACGGAATCGGTCTTGGGACCGCGCAGAAACACTTCGACTTCCCAATTATGCCCGTGCAGGTTGGCACATACACCGGGATAGCCTGCCAGGAAATGGGCGCCGGAAAAATGGGTTTTAACGCTGATTTCGAACATAAGAACCTCGGATAAAGATTTTTGCCCGCGGGCCATATTCCGCCTGCCGCATGCTTATATCATACCGGTGGCGGGGCGGCAATGTCTTTCAATTCCGGATAATGCGCCAGCAGTCCCGGCGGCACCGGTACTTTCCGTCCGGTCAGCATGGCTTTAAGCTGGAGGATATTGGTGACTTCCTTAGCCTGGAAATGGTTGTTGGCCACGACGGTCAGACTGCGGCTGTCGCGCTGGAGAATTGCGGCCCGCCGGCAAATGCCTTCTAGTTCCAGATGCGAATAGTAATAGTTATAGGTCTCATCTCGGCCCGCTTGCTTATCGAACCAGGCGCCGGCATTGCGCCCGTGCAGACGCAGGTAGCGGTCGGCGCCGACGCGGCACTCGGCCAAATTAAAACTGTTCCGGGCCAACGGGTAATCGAGGTTGGCCACCGTGATCTTCAGCCCCTCTAAAAAGCCCAAGGCCGCCGGGGCCTGCCACGAGTTATGGCGCAGTTCGAGGGTCAGGTTGGCCATGTCGCCGAACGCTTCCCCGATCCGGAGCAGGTGGGCGCGGTGTTCCGGGGTATCATTGAAATCGAACTTGAATTGCGCCAGCAGATGCAGGAGTTTGCCGGCGGCGGTCATGGGGTGGAATCCTTCGTGAAACGCGCGCGCCATTTCCGGTTCCAGCTTGCCGCCATGCGTGATGTCCTGGTGCAGCTTGGCCGCGAAGCGGAACTCCGGCTTGAACGCCGTCTGTTTCAACCAGGCTTCCGCATGGCGCGCCTGGGGTGGCCTGTAAAACGTGCTGTTAATCTCCATCAGGTCCACGTAACGCGCGACGAAAGGCAACTGCTCGCGCAACCCCGGTGGATAGAGAACCCCGTTCCAGTCCGGATACGACCATCCGGCGATGCCGAAATAGACTGGAGGCTGGCCATTCATCCTAAATCCGGAAATCGAACCACCGACTAACACGGATACACACGGATAACTTCTTGATTTTCGGGTGTTTTCCGGTTTTCGCTCATACTTGCCATGCGCGTACTCAAGGGGTGAAGCAATATCGATGAATTCGGCCCTGCAAGGCGGGGCGACTTTTATGCTGTTCGGATTGTCATCCCGAACGCAGTGAAGAGCCTGCCCTGAGCGAAGTCGAAGGGATCTCTCGCGGCGAGATTCCTCTTCTACGCTCGGAATGACAACAAAAACGGATTGATATTCCTATGCATTGAATTAGGCCTCAGGAACGCAGCTATTTCACCTCTTCCTAGGGAGAGGTCGATCTCGTTTTGCGGGATTGGGTGAGGTGCAACAATACGCGCCGCGGTGACCGTGACATTTATTCGGCGCTCCGCTGCAACACCCTGGCACTCAGGCCACACGCTTCCAGCCAATCCAGGATGCGCGCGGCCACCTTCATCTTGGTCATGAGGGGCAAGGCCTGCACCCTGCCGCTTGCATCCACCAGCGTTACCCGGTTGGTATCCACCTCGAACCCGGCATCCCGGCGGCTCACGTCATTGGCCACGATCAAATCCAGATTCTTATCCCTCAGTTTCCGATGCGCTTCGGCAAGGAGCCGTTCCGTCTCCGCCGCAAATCCGATAAATATGCGCCGCCCCTTTTTCGACCGCAGGCTGGCAAGAATATCCGGCGTCGGCACCAGGCATAGCACCCGGGACGCCGTGGCTTTCTTAAGCTTTTGAGGGCTGACGTTCCGCGGCCGCCAGTCGGCCACGGCAGCAGCCATGATAAGCGCGTCGCACCGGGGCAGATGGCGTTTGACGGCCGCCAGCATTTCGAGTGCGCTCGTAACCGGCACGAAAGTTACCCCCTCCGGCGGCCGCAGCGCCACCGGACCGGAAACCAGCGTGACACCATGCCCGCGCCGCGCGGCAACGCGCGCCAGGCAATAGCCCATCTTGCCGCTGGACCGGTTGCTGAGAAAACGCACCGGATCAATTGCCTCACGGGTTGGCCCGGCTGTTATTAAAATACGCATTATGCCCTTTCTTCCCCTCTTCCTCCGATTGTTCAACTTTCCGGCGGCAATCGGCCAATACGTTCTCCGGGATTGCGCGCCGGGCCAAGGCCAACAGCAGAGGGACCACCACCAGTTCATCCAGCCAGCCGATGACGGGAATCCAATCCGGAATCACATCCAGCGGACTGACGAGATAGACCAGCGCCAAGCCGATATAAAACTTTCCGCGCCGCGGTGTGCGCGCATCGGCAAAAGCTAAACGATACACTTTGATCGCCGCATGCGCTTGCTTCGCTTTTGCCTGGAACCAATGGATCATGATTGCATCGATCACCTTGATTTCAGGCACTTGGCAACCGCCGCCATAATCGCGTCCAACGCAGCCAACCGTCCACGCCCTTCATAGCCGCAGGCCAGTTCGCCCGGTTCCACGTCCACGACCACCGCTTTGCGGGATTTCAGAACGCGAACGTTTTCGCGCGTCGCGGGGTTATTCCACATTTTTTCATTCATGGCCGGAGCCACCACCAGCGGCGCCTGACAGGCCAACGCCGTCGCACTCAGGGCATCGTCCGCCAGCCCGTGCGCCAGTTTAGCCATCACGTTAGCCGTGCAGGGCGCAATCACGAGCACATCGGCCCAGTCGGCCAGGGAAATATGCGTCGGCCGCCAGACTTCGGTTTCCTGGAACATGTCGATGACCACGGGACGGCGGGTCAGGGTGCGGAAGGTCAGTTCCCCGACAAACCGGGTGGCAGCTTGGGTCATCACGACCGACACCTCCCAATTTTTTTTAATCATCAGCCGCACCAGCTCGGCGGCCTTGTAAGCGGCAATTGACCCGGTCACGCCCAGCACGATATGTTTGTTGTCAGCCATAGTGCACCTCGTTTTAATATGCAAAAACACACGAATCAGGCCTTTGGTAACTGTTTCACCTCTCCCTCGGGAGAGGTCGATCCCGCGTTGCGGGATCGGGTGAGGGGCAACCGTTAGGCGCCCCTCACCCTGCCCTCTCCCAAGGGAGAGGGCATATCATTCAAATTTCCTTACATCACGGACTCAATCCTTCACCACGCGGCCATGTTCTTCCCGCACAATGGCCTGCAGGCGCGCCGCCGCGTCCTCCAGACAATCGTTGACAATCCGGTACTGAAAACGCGAGGCGCCCGCCATTTCGTCCCCGGCATTTTGCAGCCGGCGCTCGATCGTGGCCGCATCGTCCTGCCCCCGCCCCGTCAGCCGTTGGCGAAGCGTGGCCATGTCCGGCGGCACAATAAAAACATCCACAAACGCGCGCTGCAAATCGGCGGCGGCGGCGGGGGGCGCCATCAACTGCCGGATGCGCTCAGCGCCCTGCACATCAATGATCAACAGCACGTCGCGTCCCGCCCGCAGGGCCTGCTCGACCGGCTCGCGCGGCGTGCCGTACCAGGCGCCATGCACCTGGGCATACTCCAGAAAAGAGCCCGCAGCAATCCGCCGCTTGAACTCGGCCATATCAATAAAAAAATAATCCCGGCCGTTCGCTTCGCCCGGCCGCGGCGCGCGCGTGGTGCAGGAAATGGAACGGATCATGTCGGGAAACGCCTCCAGCAGCCGCGCGCCCAAGGTCGTCTTCCCTGCGCCCGAGGGGGCGGAAACAACCAGCAACAATGGACGTTGGACAGGGGTGTTCATTCCACGTTTTGAACCTGCTCACGGATACGCTCCAACTCGGCCTTGGCCTTCACCACCATGCCGGTAATGGCCGTATCGTTGGCCTTGGAACCGATTGTATTGATTTCACGGAACATTTCCTGCAACAGAAAATCAAGGGTCCGCCCCACTGGTGTGGCCACTGCCACCGGCGTGGCCGAGGTTAAATGCTCGCGAACCTGCTTGAGATGACTGCGCAGACGCGTCGCTTCCTCGGTAATGTCCGAGCGATCCGCGAAGAGCGCGACCTCGCGGATCAGCCGGTCATCGCCCTGGCTCAACGGCACACCCGCTTTCTGCAGACGCGCCAGCAGAGCCTGGCGATAGGTTCCGGCAACCTCCGGCGCGCGTCCGGCAATTTTATCAATAAGGCCGACGAGAACCCGCAGCCGCGCCTGGATATCCCGTTCCAGTTCCCGACCCTCGACGGCGCGCATGGCCACAAAGGATTTGAGCGCCTGGTCCAGGCACTTCATGGCCTGCGGCCCCACCTTGTCGAGCTTCGCTGATATGTCGGTACTGGTTACAAGGCCGGGCATATTGAGCAGAGCACTGACGGTCAAATCGTCCTTCAACCCCAGCTTGCGGCCTGCCTGGCGCAAGCGCCCCACAAACGCGGCGGCCAAATCGTAATCCACGCACACGGCCTCACGCCGTATGGCGGCAGACACATCCAGTTGCACCCGGCAGGTCACATATCCGCGGGCAATCCGCTCGTGCAAACGTGCGCGCACGTCGGCCTCGATCGCCGCCAGAGCCGGGGGCAGATCCAGGCGCGCTTCGAACTGGCGGTGGTTGACCGCGCGCAGTTCGACGGCAACCTTGATGCCGCCGGCGGCTACTTCAGCCCGGCCGTGCCCCGTCATGCTTTTGATGCTCATTTCTGTTCTTGGTTCCTCGTTCTTGGCTATATAATGCCAACCTTGTCTATAACCTCTCACGGCAGTGTGATCGAATTCGGTTCGTAAAAAGCGGCGGCGATCTTGTGTCGCCTGCGGGTTTCCCGCGCTTGCGCATACACGAGTATGGCGCTGCGCGCGGCGCACCCGAATTCGGCCCAAGCTGGCCTTGTTTTTCCGAAGTCCGCTCCGCGGACACCCGAATTCGGCACACGGTGACATCCGCCTTCGCCCCGATACCCGCCTAAACGGCGCGATCGGGACGACGGCGGATCAATCTCTATCGCGGAATCCCTCCATCAGTCTACGGTCTAAAACCTACGACCTCTCTTCAATCCGTCGTCTGGCGCCTGCCTCACGTTCCGACCGCCGCGGTTCGCTTGTATTTCAAATAGGCTTCGATAAATTTATCCAGGTCGCCTTCGAGCACGCCCATGACGTTGCCGACTTCGACATCCGTGCGGTGGTCCTTGGCCATGGTATAAGGCTGGAGCACATAGGAACGAATCTGGCGGCCCCAGGCGATCTCGCCCTTTTCCCCGTAAAATTTCTCCATCTCCTGCCGCTTCTGGTCCTGCATCAGTTCATATACCCGCGAGCGCAGGAGCTTCATGGCCTTCTGGCGGTTGGCATGTTGCGAGCGCTCCGACTGGCAGGACACAACGATCCCCGTCGCCAGATGCGTCAGGCGGATGGCCGAATCGGTCTTGTTGACATGCTGGCCGCCGGCGCCGCCGGCGCGATACGTATCCACCCGCAGGTCGGCCTCGGTAATTTCCACTTCCGCATCGTCATCCAGTTCCGCCACGACATCCAGCGAGGCAAAGGATGTATGCCGCCGCTTGTTGGAATCGAAGGGACTGATGCGCACCAGCCGGTGCACGCCGCGCTCGGCCGAGAGATACCCGTAGGCATATTCGCCCTCCACCAGCATAGTCGCGCTTTTAACGCCGGCCTCTTCGCCGGAAAGCATATCCAGGATCGTCACCTGGAACCCATGCTGTTCGCAATAGCGGCGGTACATGCGCATAAGCATGGCGGCCCAGTCGCAGGCCTCCGTGCCGCCCGCGCCCGCATGCAGGCTTAAATAGGCATTGTGCCGGTCAAGCCGTCCGTTGAACAACGCCTCGATTTCCAGTTTGCGGAAGGCGGCCTCGAATTGCTCCATCTCCCGGGTAATCTCGGCAAGCGTCTCCGCGCGATGCGCGGCATCGGGCTCAGCTTCGGCCAGCTCCACAAGGATGCGGACATCGTCCAGCCGGCCGGAGACGACCTTGAACGGGTTAAGCACGGCGCGCTGGGCATTGGCCTGGTCGATCACCGACTTGGCGGCATTCTGGTCGTTCCAGAATTCGGGCGCGGCCATTTTTTTTTCGAGTTCGGCCAGTTCGGCGGCGCGGGTTGCGACGTCAAAGATAACCCCGCATTTCCGCAAGGCGGGCTACCATGGGAGCGATTTTCTCTTTGATATCTTCAAGCATACGAGATCCCTTTCCTTGCCAGACGCCGATACTTTGCAGGAAATAAGGCCGCAAGGCAAGCGTCAAGCAAAGCCGGCCGGGCAATCTCACAAGGCTGCGTCAAGAACGGTCTCGCGGGAGCTCGACCCTCCATGAATGCCAATATTTTCACGATATTGGAGGGCGGAGCTCCGCGACGCCGCTGGTTTTGGCATGGATTACGCAGCCCTGGGCAATCTCACAGTTGGGTAAGTTTTCAGTCTTGAGGGCTGATTGTCATTCCCGACTTGACTCGCCTCGGCGAAGCGCTCCGGCGGAGCCTGGGTCGGGAAACCGGAAAATCAATGCTGGATTCCCGCTTTCGCGGGAATGACCGCATTGTCTGCCAGAGGCGGATCCGCCTCAGGCTGGAAAATTCGCAATCTACCCACAAGACTGAGGGACATCACAGCTTGAGCACGCGCTTGGCATTATCCCCGGAACATGGCCGCGACGTCATTGTCGGAGAGATCAAGCAGGCTACAGGCCGCCCTGCTCCAGGAACAGCAGCGCGCATCGGGCCATCATCGCCGCGCCCGTAGCGAGAATGCGGTCATCGAAGTCAAACCGGTTGTTATGATACAAGGGCTGGTCCGGATGCTTTTTAACGCCCAACTCCATGAACGTGCCCGGCACCTTTTGGGTGTAAAACGAAAAATCCTCGCCGCCCATCGTGAGGATATTGGCGGCCATCGGCGTTTTCAGCGCATGCCCTGCGGCGTGTGCAACCTCCACCAGTCTGGCATCGTTGCTTGTGGCCGGGACGCTCTTGCGATACATCAGCGTGCATCGAACGCCATGGATCGCGGCAATCCCTTTCACCACCGCGCGCAGGCGCCGGATAATCCGATCCTGAACGCGGGCGTCATAGGTGCGTACCGTGCCCTTTATTTCCGCCGAACCCGGGATTACGTTAAAAGCCGTGCCGGCATGAATGGCACACACCGAAATGACCCGGACATCCGGCCCCGCCAGATTACGCTCGATCCCCTGGATGCCGCTGTAGATCTGGTGGGCAACCAGGATCGGATCGGCGCAGTGTTCCGGATGCGCGCCATGCCCGCCCTTCCCGTGCACCGTGACGGTAAAAATATCCGCCGCGGCCATGATGGGCCCGGCGCTCGCGCCGATAACGCCGTAGGGGATTTTCGGGCTGACATGCATGCCGAAGATCGCTTCCACGTCCGGATTATCAAGCGCACCGGCGCGGATCATGGCCTGGGCGCCGCCATGTTCCAGGATTTCCTCGGCAGGCTGAAAAATAAATTTGACCGTGCCCGGTATCCGGGCTTGGATTTTTTTCAGGATCATGGCGGCGCCCAGGCATAACGCCACGTGGCCGTCATGCCCGCAGGCGTGCATGATGCCCGGGGTTTGCGACCGGTAAGGCGTCGCATTGGCCTCCATAATCGGCAAGGCATCCATATCGGCGCGCAAAGCAACCGTATGCGCACCCGCCCGCCGCATACCACCCTGCAGCACGGCGACAACCCCTGTTTTCGCCACACCGGCCTGCACGCGATCCAAGGCAATGGAATTCAGAATTTCAACGATTTTACGGCTGGCGCGCTTTTCCTGAAATCCCAGCTCGGGATGGCTGTGCAGGTCGCGCCGGATGTCTATAATGGTTTTGCCCAGTGCCCGCGCCTGCTGATTGATCTCTTTATCCATGGACATACGCACTTCCCTTTTTTGCATCTGCTTGGCCGCTATTCAGGTATCAGGATCGCGGGAGTGTGGCAAAAGGCGGTCGCAAAGTCAATGCCGCAGGCTAATATCACGCGCTGCGCCAAGAACGGTTGCGCGGGGTTCCCGCCTTCGCCAGGGAATGATATTGGAGGGTGGAGCGCTGCGACACCGCTGGTTTTTCCATGATCAAGAACGGTCTCGCGGGAACTCTCTCCTGCGAGACCGTTCTTGACACAGTCCTGCAATCGGGCGTCTTATTAATTTTTGTGCTATTGCCCCCTCCGGTCGCTTTAGCTATGATTTCCCTCCGCTGATCAGCGGTTGATTTTTCGTCGCCGGCACAGCCTGTGCCGGCAAACAAAAGCGGAGGGAACCTTGATGAAACACAATGTGCGCAAAATTATGACACCACGCGAACGAGTGCTCCGGGCCTTGCA
Source organism: Kiritimatiellia bacterium (assembly GCA_028718125.1). Lineage (GTDB taxonomy): Bacteria > Verrucomicrobiota > Kiritimatiellia > JAAZAB01 > JAAZAB01 > VSJD01. Next base: position 86,117 of record JAQUMN010000008.1, on the reverse strand, counting down.
CGGTGAGAGCATGGAAACCGTCCCCTTCACCATCTACGAAGGAATGATTCCGCAGTGCGCGGCGGAGCGCGAAATGCGCAATCGCGGCCTCTGCATTGTGTATCGCAAGGTCCCCGCAGTCAGCGGGCGCCATGCGAACACCAGGATGCGGCGGGAAATTTTCTGGGAGAACGGGAAAGAATTCCGGCGCACGTTCTATGAGACGCCCAAGGGCACGCTCAACACGCTCTACGAGAACGCCGGTTTCACCGAATGGGTTCACGAACGGATGTTCAAGTCGCCGGATGATTATCCCGCCATCCTCGCCTATATTCAGGATACCCAATACACGCCCAACTACGAGGCGTTTGCGCGCGCGGAAAAGGATTTCGGCGGCGACGCCATCCTGCGTCCGAGCATCGGGCTCGAACCCATGCAGCGGCTGATCTCGGGCGAAATCATGGATATGCAGGTTTTCTGCATCGAATGGATGGATCACCGCGACGAAATCCTGAAGCTTTACAACGCCGTCGCCGAGAGCAACCGCAAGGTCTACCAGTTGATGGCCGACTCGCCGGTCCAGGCGGTCAATTACGGCGGCAACGTGACCCCTGAAATCACCAGTCCCGACATGTTCCGGCAATACTATATGCCGCACTACGCCGAGGCCGCGGAAATCCTGCATAAGAAAGGCAAATTGATCGGATGCCATTTAGACGCCAACTGCCGCATCTTGTCGGACCTGATTGCGGAATCGCCCCTAGACTATATCGAAGCCTTCACGCCCGCGCCGGGCACCGATATGAGCCTGGCCGAAGCGCGCCGGGCATGGCCAAACAAGGCCCTGTGGCTTAACTTCCCCTCGGCGGTGCATTTAAAAAACGACAAGGCGGTTGAGGATTTCACCGTCGCCATGCTCGACGAACTTCCGTCAACCGACGGCATCATCATGGGGGTCACCGAGGATATGCCGCCCGACCGCTGGCGCGACAGTTGCCGGGCAATCATGAGCGGGCTCGATCGGCAAGCGGGGAAACGCAAGGGATGAACGGTCTCGCGGGAGCTCGCCCCTCCTTAAAGACCAATTTGTTCGCAATATTGGAGGGCGTCCCGATCACGCCGCCGTAGGCGGGTATCGGGACTGCGACGCCGCTGATTTCAGCATGGAGAACGCAACCGTAGGTTAACCATCGAGGAGGAGGAACAATGAAACTCAGCAAGCGGCAGGCGGCAATTGCGGGTGGCATCCTGATGGTTGCGCTGGCCCAGGTCTGGGCGGCGGAGAGTTCCAGTTCCATCCAGCGCGCGCGTATCTGCCTGAACGGGGAATGGGACGCCAAAGCCCCGGCGAAAGAGGACAAGATCCCCGATTCAGGGTGGGAGAAAATCCGGGTTCCGGCCGAATGGCGGAATCGAAACGGGCCGGGCGCCGCCGACGTGCGCAAGGACTGGATGATGAGTTCGACGGCGTGGTACAAGCTGGATTTTCTCGTGCCCGCTTCATGGAACGACGGGCGCATCGTGCGGATTGATTTCGACGGCGCCAACCACTATGCCAAGGTTCTGGTCAACGGCCAGGTCATGGGCGATCACTATGGCTGCCTGACCACGTTCGGCTTCGACATTACCAGGGCGGCAAAGTTCGGCCAGACAAACACGCTGCACGTTTTCCTGCATGACGGGAAAACCACAACTAAAAAGCGCGGCTATTCCGATGGATGTGTCGCGGCCTTCCGTCGGGCAGACCGCGGGTTCGGCATTCATCGCGACGTCTACCTGACTTGTCAGCCGCGGGTCCACGTGGAGAACACGTTCGTGCAGACCTCGTTCCGCAAGAAGGAAATCAAGATCAAGTTCTGGGTGCGTAACGACGACGCCAAGCCCCGCACCGTGGATGTAACGGCTTTAGTGCAAAAGGACGGTAAGGTAGTCCTGCCCCTGGGCACGCAGGCGCTGACCGTGCCGGCCGGCGCGACGGCGACATTGGAGATGAGCAAGCCCTGGGCCGATCCGGAACTGTGGGGGTTCGGGCAGTGGGGCTCTCCCGTGCTGTATTTTCTTAAAACCGACCTGAGCGAGGCGTCCAAGCCGGTGGACACCGATTACACGCGGTTCGGGTTCCGGGAGTTCTGGGGCGAGAAAGGCCAGTTCTGGTTGAACGGCAAGAAGATTTTTGTAGTGGGCGATACCCCCCAATACATCGCTACCGGTGAGACCGATAATCGCCAGTTCTGGACCGTGTTTGCGCGCGCCGAGCGCGAGGCAAATATTTCGTTCATGCGCGCGCACACGTATGTGTGCGCCCCACCCTATTATGACACCATGGACGAACTGGGCATGATGGTCCAGCCGGAATTCTCCACCTATCCGGCGGATCTGAAAAAAATCGCCGAGTTTATGCCCTACGAAAAAACCGTGATACGCGACGTCGTAACCCGCCTGTGGAATCACCCCTCCATCGTGATGTGGAGCGACGACAACGAAGGCAGTTCCGCCAAGGCCGATCCGGGACATACGCTCAATCACAAAGCCTCGCATGATGAAATGAAGGAACTCGATCCCACGCGCCTCGTGGACAGTAACGGCAACAACTCGCTTTTCAGCGTCAAGAAGCTGTTCAACATTAATTTCAAGCCCGACGTGTTCAATGTCCATCCCTACGGGAACCCGTCGTATCCCGAGGTCAAGCGGCAGATGCTTAATTTTAACTGGGACGGCGAGGCGCCGGTCTATATGGGCGAACTAACCTGCAAGGTCCCGGTTACGTTTCAGACGGCGGATATGTTGTTCACGAACCAGGCCGCTGCTTATCTCGGCTACCGGCAGATCGGAAGATTCTGGCGCGAGTCCATCATCACCTTTTTCAGGAAAGACCTGGCCGGCTGCGCGCCGCACACCATGGATATTTTAGGCTATTGGGGACCCGTGGACCAGACCAACTTCGCGTTGGGCCCGGGAAAAAGTGCCATCACCAATTGGCCGGAATCGGTCCCCTGGCCGTCGCTCTCGGGCCCCGATGTCAAAGCGACAACCTTGACCCGCGTCAAGTTGTGGAACTGGTTCGACCCGAAGGAGCCGGCCTACACGCCAAACATGGTGCACAAGATGGTGGCGGAAGCCTACCGGGAGGCAACGGGATCGGATGTCGGCGCGTTGAATTCAAACCGCGCGCCGGAAGTGATTGTCACCGTCACCCGCGCTGGCAAGCCGGTGGCCGGCGCGTATGTGTTCATGACGGGGCTTGAAAAGCAGGCGATGAATCCGGAAGGCGTGATGACGGACAAAGACGGCACGGCATGGTTCGTGCTGAAGGAGCCCGGCGCCTACGAGGCGGTATGCGCGACGGATCAGGGCGCCGGGAAGACAAAGATCCAGGCCGAATGGGGCAAAACCTATGACCGCCCCGGGTATGAGCATATCCGGCACGCGGCGATTAAGATGTGAAGAAAAGCAACTACTCAGGTTGTCATCCAGAGAGGCTGTTGAAAAAGTTGTTATCGCCTGTGAATGTCATTCCGAGCGACGTCGAAGGATCTCAAAAACGACTCAAATCTGCGATTTGGAGATTATTCGCTCCACCCTGAATGACCGGAGAAGCAGTTTTTCAACGGCTTCGACAGACTTGACCCAGGCAATGACGAATAACAAACGGAAAACCGATATGCGGGCATAAGAGCTATGAAAAACAACTTCCAGCAGAGCGGGCATATTATCGCGATATCGGCGGCCATGGCTACGGCCGCAGTTTACTTCACCATGGCCGCAGAGAAAGATGGCGGCAAGTTCCTGACCCGGGACCGCGGCTACGAGCATTGCCGGTGGACGCCGGACGGCAAGCAGATCGTGTTCGACCGGTACGATTACGACAAGGAACAGATGGATGTCTGGAGCATGCCGAGCGCCGGCGGCGCGGCAACGCCTTTGACCACGGATGGCGCGCGCGAGCCGGCTGTGTCACCGGACGGCAAGAGCCTGGCCTATATAATCGAGCGCCAGGATCAGGCAGGTATCTGGAGCATGGACCTGGCGGGGGCGAATCGGAAGCGCCTGACACAAGGCCACACTGACCGTGATCCATCCTGGTCGCCGGACGGCGGGAATGTATTGTTCACGCGGATTGCGAATGGCCGCCAGGGCCTTTGGATCATGAAGAAGGACGGCACGAATCAGCGCGCCCTCAAGCAGGATGGCGAGACTAAAGGCGTGTTTTCTCCAGACGGGAAGAAAATCGTTTGCGAGAGGAATCTTCAGATTTGGGTACTGAACGCCGACGGAACGGGTGGCGTTCAGTTAACTCGCGAACAGGAGAACCGCGAACCGGCATGGTCCCCGGATGGCCGGCGGATTGTGTTCACCAGCCAGTCCTACCAGCCCGTGCGGAATGTAGTGATTATTAACGCGGATGGCACGGGGAAGGTATTCCTGACCGAGGGACGGAACATGGCCTTAAGTCCCCAATTCTCGCCGGATGGCCGGCAGATAATCTATTGCGGGCATGATGACGAGGTCCAGCACAACATCCGCATTCTTGAAAACATATCCAAGGAGCAACGATGAGCAAGGCGAGCAACGGTCTTTCGGCAGGCGCCGGCCAGGCGGATGTTACCCCGGCAATGGGCATTCAAATCGGCGGCGATGTCGGACGCTACCGGCCGGTGGAGGAAATTCGCGATCACTTATTTGTGCGGGCGCTGGTCTTGCAGTCCGGCGGCGCAACCGCTTGCATCATTACGACGGACCTCATTTCGATAAGCGACCGGCATGCCACCCTGATGCGCAAGTGGGTGTCCGAATATCTTGGAATTCCGCGCGAGGCCATCATGGTGCACGCCTCGCAATCCCATTCGGCGCCCGGGATCGGCAATGAAATGCTTTCGGACGATTTCCCGCTTCCGGCCGACCTGTGGTGGGTGCGCGGGGCAGACGACCGCTATAATGAACCATTTTACCAGGGCCTCAAAGAGGCGGTCACGCAGGCGCGCTCTTCTCTCCAGCCGGTGACGCTCAGGGCCGTGCGCGGGATTGACGGACGGGTATCCTTCAACCGCCGTTTTATTCTGCGGAATGGGACCCACCGCGGGCAGCCGGGTCGCTGTGATCCGGAAATCCTGCGTCCGGAGGGTCCCGCGGACCCCGAAGTCAGCGTGGCGGTTTTCTCCGCCATAGGCGGATCCGCCTCCGGTGGTGAGGACAAAGCGGGCAAAACGGTGGCGGCGCTTCTGCACCACACCTGCCATCCCGCCCATGGCTATCCGCAGCGCTGGATTTCCGCCGACTGGCCGGGCTTCTGGTCGCAAGCGGTGCGCCGGCATTTCGGCGGATCCTGCGTGGCGCTGGTGCTGAACGGCTTTTGCGGAAACATCCTGCATGCCAATCCATTGGACGCGGACTTTCGCAGCAACATCTACCTGATGGGCGACAAACTCATGGAAACCACCCGGCGGATTCTGCCCGACCTGAAGCCCCTGGACGGGACGCCGCTGGTCTGCAAGAGCCGCAGCCTGCCCATCCCGTTGCGTAAATTATCCGCCGCCGAGATTGAGCGGGCGCAGAAACTGATCAAGGACAATCCGAATCCAATGTGGACGGATGCAACCAAGACCAATATCAAGTGGGACTGGGTCTATGCCCTGGCAACATTGGACCTGGCGGCAAAGCAGAAGAAACGGAATATATTGGACTATGAAGTGCAGGTAATCAGGATCGGGGAATTGGCCGTTGTGGGGTGTCCGGGCGAGCCGTTCGTGGAGGCCCAGCTTGAGATCAAAACCGCTTCGCCGGCCAAACAGACGTTTGCAGCGCACATGTGCAACGGCGGCACATCCGGCTATGTCCCCACCCGCCTGGCATTCACCTACGGCGGCTACGAAACGCGCGTAGCCAACTGGTCCTGCCTGGATGAAAACGCCCTTGAACAGGCGACGTCAACAGCCAAGGAGATCCTTCGTGACTTGTATAAGTGATCCATTCGGGTTCGATTCCGCATCCTGGGCCCGGAGCCGCTTGCGTTACGAAGCCTTCTGGAAGGGGGAGCCGAGCGACCGCCCCCTGCTCCAGGTAAGGAGCCGGGCGCCAGGCGTCGCCGCCGCGCCAACCCCCGGAGATATCCGCCCACGGGAACCGGAGGCTCTGTTCCGCTGGTATATGGACCCGGATTGCGTCATACCGCGGTTGGCGCGGGAAATCGAGCGGACGTATTATGCCGGCGACGCGTTTCCGTGCGTGTTTCCTGTGTCATGCGCGGTGGTCGCCATCCAGGCCGCCTATCTTGGCGGCCGGTATCGGATTGCGCCGGACAGCGGATCGGGCTGGTGCGATCCCAGCATAAACGATTGGGCCGCGCGAGCAGAACTGGCCGTGGATCCCGAGAATATCTGGTGGCGCCGCACCAGGGAACTTCTGGAGGCCGGGTCCAAGGCGTTCGAGGGTCGCGCAGCGGTCGGCATTCCGGATATCCAGGGAGGCGGACAGATCCTGGCCTCACTGCGAGGCACGGAAGAGCTGGCCATGGATCTTGTGGATCATCCCGACGAGATTCGCCGGGCGCTGGAGGAAGTTGATCGGACCTGGCGGATTTATTGGTCGGAATGCAATTCAATCCTCCTGCGCCGCCAGAACGCCTATGTGGATTGGCTGGGCGTCTGGTCGGACCAGCCGGCGGTGACGACGGAATGCGATTTTTCGATCATGATTTCCGCCGATATGTTCAAGACCTTCTTTGTGCCCAGCCTGCTTCGCCAAACCAGCTGGGTGGATCGCACCATCTATCACCTGGATGGCGCCGGCGCGATCCGCCACCTGGATGCGTTGCTTGCCATCGACAAGCTGACTGGCATCCAGTGGGTGCCGGGCGCCGGCGCCGCCCCGATGTCGACGTGGCTTCCACTCCTTAAACGCATTCAGGACGCCGGCAAGCGGCTGGTGATCAGTTGTAAGGCCGAAGAGCTGGAGGCACTGGTTGCGGCCTTGCAGCCGCGCGGCCTCTGCATCAGCACTTCAACCCGCACACCGGAAGAGGCGGAAGCATTGGTGGGGCGGGTGGCATAGCAATCCCGACCACGGGACGGCCCTGAACCGACGCTTGACGCAACGTCGATATTTTTATAGAAGGAATAATATGAATTACCGGTTTAAGCTTTCAGCACATGCCGGTTTTAAAAGTGCTTTGGCGTTTCTGGGTGTCCTCGCCATCACCGGTTTTGCCCCGGCCGACACGCATTATGTCGTCAACGGCAATGCCGGGTCCGCCAGCCCTTTCACCGACTGGACAACAGCGGCGAGCAATATCCAGGAAGCCCTTTCCGAACCGTTGTTCCTTGACGGCGACACCGTGCTGGTCTCCAATGCGACGTATTTCCTGACCAACAGCATAAACCTCAGGTACAGGAAGAATAATACTCTGCGCAGCTTTAATAACAACGTCACGGACCCCACCAATACGATCATTGACGGATACAACTTTGCCGGCAAGCCGGCCACCAACATCTGTATCTGGGTTACCAGCAATTCAATTGTCGATGGATTTACAATCCGAGGCGGCAAAACATTGCCGACCGGGAATGGCGGCGGCATTTATCTAAACGGCGGCGCCCTAACCAACTGCATTGTCGCGAGCAACTGGGCGTATCAAGGCGGCGGCATTATGGTGCAGAACGGGGTGAATCTGATCACGGACTGCATTATCAGGAACAATACCGGGAACCAGAATGGCGGTGGTATTTATGTAACGGCAGTGACCGCATGCACCATTACCAACTGCCTTATTTCAGACAACACCGTAAGCGCCAACCAGATATCCCGCGGCGGCGGAGGCATTACCGTCCCCGGGGGGCCCTGCACTATACGGAACTGCATCATCCGCGGAAACAGTTGTGCCACCGCAGGCGAGGGCGGAGGATTAAGGTTCTCGAGCGCGGGCGCATTCGCGGAATACTGCACGATCGTCTCAAACTATTGCGCCGGCTATGGCGGCGGCGTCGCCCTGGTATCCGGCACGCTCCGCAACTGCCTGATTGCCTGCAACTACTCTTACGGCGCATTCCTGTACCCGGGCGCCAGCCTTGCAAACTGCACCGTGACCGGCAACACCAACGGCGGCGTGCGTATTTACACCGGCGGAGCAATAACGAACTCGATCATCTATTACAACGGCGACGGCTCCAGGAACATATATACCAACTCGAATCCGGACCTGAACATGATGGACTATTCGTGTACATCCATTACCAACAACATCAACGGCGTCAATAATATCACCAGCCCGCCCGCGTTTGCGGACTTCGACAATTTCAATTACCAGCTCACCCCGAATTCGCCCTGCATCAATGCGGGGACCAACCAGGGTTGGATGGACAACACCGTGGACATGATCGGCCGCCGGCGGATCATCGAAGGGACTGTGGATATGGGCTCCTTCGAGTTCCTGCACCGGGGCGCGATTTTCAAGGGCCTCTGATCCATCCTGCTATAACCAATACCGCCGGATCAGGATGACATGACGAGCGGGAATATGCGGCCCTGCCTTTCATCTGCATCCCGGGCATCAAATTTCAGGCATGGGCCTTTTGCAGGCGCTGATCCAGCAATCGCTGGTCAAGCGCGGCCAACTCGCCCACAAGCACCTGCGGCAGGTGATCGCCAAGCTTATTAAAATGTTCCCGGATACCGGGCAGTTCCTTGAGCCAGCCATCCACATCCACGCGCAGGAGTTCGGCCAAATCCTGAGCGCTGATATCCAATTCATGGGTATCCAGCGCATTCACGCCCGGCATAAGCCCGATGGGCGTTTCCACGGCCTGGCCATTGCCGGTGTTCCGGCCATTGCCGGTTACCCGTTCATAGATCCATTTCAGCACGCGGCTGTTTTCGCCGTAGCCGCTCCAGAGCCATTTGCCTTGCGGCGACTTGCGGAACCAGTTTACGTAAAAGATACGCGGCAATTTGGCGGGATCCGCCTGCCGGCCGAGTTTCAGCCAATGCTCCAGATAATCGCCCATGTTGTAGCCGCAGAAGGGCAGCATGGCCATCGGATCGCGGCGCACCAAGCCCACCGCGCCCGCCGCGGCCGCAGTGGTTTCCGAGGACTGAATGGCGCCCAGGAAGGTACCGTGTTGCCAGGAAAACGCCTCGCACACGAGCGGGATCGTGGTCGGCCGGCGCCCGCCGAACAGGATGGCGGCAATCGGCACGCCTTTCGGGTCTTCCCAGACAGGATCCACCACCGGGCACTGGGCGATCGGGGCAGTAAACCGGGCATTAGGATGGGCCGCCTTGCGGCCGCACCCGCTCTTCCATTCGCCGCCCTGCCAGTCCGTCAGTGTTGCCGGTGTTTCCCTGGTCATGTCCTCCCACCAGACGTCGCCCTCGGGCGTCATGGCCACATTGGTGAAAATACAGTTCTTGTCCAAGGTCAACATCGCGTTGGGATTGGATTGCATGGAAGTGCCCGGCGCCACGCCGAAACAACCCGCCTCGGGATTGATGGCGTAGATCCGGCCGTCGGCCCCGAATTTCATCCAGGCGATATCGTCGCCCACGCACCGGATTTTCCAGCCGGGCAAAGCCGGGTTCATCATGGCCAGGTTGGTCTTGCCGCAGGCGCTGGGAAAGGCCGCCGCGATATAAATCGTTGGCCCGGATGGCGGTGTCAATCCCAGGATGAGCATGTGCTCGGCCAGCCAGCCTTCGTCCCGCGCCATGACCGATGCGATCCGGAGCGCAAAACATTTCTTGCCCAGGAGCGCGTTGCCGCCGTAGCCGCTGCCGAACGACCAGATGGCGCGTTCTTCGGGAAAATGCACGATATATTTATTATCGGCATTGCAGGGCCAGGGCACATCCTTCTCGCCGCGCTTCAAGGGCGCGCCCACCGAATGCAGGCAACGCACGAATTTTCCGCCGCCGAGCACATCGAGCACCTCTTGCCCCATGCGGGTCATGATGCGCATGTTGCAGACCACGTAAGGCGAATCCGTGATTTCAACGCCGATATGGGCGATCCTGGAGCCCAGCGGCCCCATGCTGAACGGGATGACGTAGAGGGTCCGCCCCTGCATGCATCCCCGGAAGAGGTCCGTGAGCGCGGCTTTCATTTCGTCCGGCGCGCGCCAGTTATTGGTGGGGCCGGCATCGATCTGCCGCTGGGAGCAGATAAAAGTGCGGTCCTCGGTGCGCGCCACATCGGAAGGATTGGAACGGCACAAATAGCTGTTCGGCCGCTTCTGCTCGTTGAGCTTGATGAACGTGCCGGCCTTGACCATCTCGCCGCACAGGCGATCGTATTCCGCCTGCGAGCCGTCGCACCAATGCACCCGGTCCGGCGCGCATAGCGCCGCGACTTCATTCACCCATGCCAGCAAGTCCTTGTTTTTGGTCATGACGGTTACCCTCGTTTTCCTGATTCGAACGGAAGCGTTTGTTGGCGGCCGATTTGAGCGTGACAAGGCCGTTTTGTCAATGGAAAAATTAAATTGTCCGCAGCGATCCCGGCGTTGCAGAGCTCCGCCCTCCATAATCCATTCTTCCCGCTTGTGGAGGGTCGAGCTCCCGCGAGACCTTTATTGACGCAGCCCTGGCAGCCATATCCAGAACAGCACGACCAGCAGGGACAGTATTGTCACCGGAACGCCGACGCGCGCGTGTTCCCTGAAGCTGATGATGACGCCATAGGTCCGGGCCTGTTCGATGGTGATGAGATTGGCGATACTGCCGATCGTGATCAGGTTCCCGGCAAAGGTGCTCGCCAGGGCCAGCACATACCACTCCGCCACATGCGCCGGATTCAAGAACTGGATGATCAACATGGTCGCCGGCACGTTGCTGACCACGTTGCTTAACAAGGCCGAGATCCCGGTAAGCACGTATAGGTTGTGAATGTCGATCCCGCGGCGTTGCAGGTCGGCCACCAGGGCCGCCGGCGCGCCGGAGAGCATGACCCCGCCGATGACGATAAATAGTCCGCAAAAGAGCGTGAGCAAATGCCAGTCCACCTGTTCGAGCATATCCCGCGTGCGCATCTGCCGGCTGCAGAGCAGGAGTCCGGCAATTGAAAGCGCCGTCAACTCCCGCGGGATGTGGGTGAAAAACAACACGACCAACGCGCCAGTGGCCAGCAGGCCCTTGATGCTTTGGCGACGGTTGAATTGCGGCCAGGAAGCCGCCGCGGCGCGCGCCGGCGTTATGCCGCGGAACCGCCCGCGATATAGCCAGACAATGGTCCCGTAGGCCAGGGCCAATGAAATCAGCGAAGGAATACTGCACCAGGCCAGGAAGGGCCTGAATGCCAGGCGGCCCATTTGGCCGATCAACATGTTTTGCGGATTGCCGATGATCGTGACGGCCGACCCGATGTTGCTGGCCATCGCCATGCCGATCAAAAACGGCACGGGATTTAATCCCGCCTCGAGCAGGGAGACGGCCAGGACGGGGGTAAAGGCCAGACAGATCACATCGTTCACCAGGATGGACGATAATATCGCCGTCACGACCATGACGATCAGGAGAAACAAAGTTTCGCGCGGCATGAAGCGGCGGAGCAGCAGGACCGTCCAGGTATAAAACCCGCTGACGCGGAATTGGGCGGAAACCACCATCAGGGCATAGAGCAACAGCAACGTAGGGGTATCGATCGCATGCAATGCCTGGGGCATGGAAAGCACGCCGGTCGCAACCATGGCGATGGCGCCCAGCAGAGCAATTCCCGTGCGGTCGATGGCCAGCCCCGGCACGCCGCCCACGGCCACACCCAGGTAGGTGGCCGTAAAAATGCCGGCTGCCACCAGGCCCATCCAATGCTGAGGAATCCAGTCCATGCGCGCAGTCCATGCAGGAACATTTCGGATGCAAAGACAATTCCGGTCCGTGGCTGATGCCGCCTCGCAACCACCGATCAACCGAGGTTATTGCCCTGCGCCTGCAGTTGCCGCTGCAACTTGCGTATATCGATTTGGCGCGGCGGGACACCTTGAGCCAGCGCCAGCGCGGCGGCAGTCCCGGCCGCTTCACCCGTCAGGATGCAGGGCACGATCAGGCGCAGGGTATTGATCGCCTCGTGCGTGGCGGAAATGCACCGGCCCGCGGCCAGCAATCCGTCAACCTTTTCCGGCACCAGTACACGGTAGGGAATATCATAGCTCAAGCCCGGCTTATCGTAATTTTCATATTTTTTCATGTAGGCGCCGCAACGGCCGATGCCATCGTCAAATTTGCGGTCGGCAAGCAGGTCGTCCACCGTAATCGTGTAAACGCCCACGAGCTTGCGACTTTCGCGCACGCCCAATTGCGGCGCGGTCATTTCAATCCGCATGTGCGCATGGCCCGGCAGATTGCGGCGCATGAACGCCAGCCTGGCCAGCAGGCGTTTTCTGGTCACGTTTTCGATCGCGGTCAAATCCCAGGCATCGACCGCCGACACGTCCGTTGGCGGCGGGGGCATCCTGTCAACCGCGGCCTTCAATTCGGCCATCGTTTTGCAATAGGCATCGGGCTGCTCGTTTTTAAACTGCGCAAACTTATCGGTGTCGATGCCGCCAAAAGAATGTTTAAGCGAAATATCGTGATTGGCAATGGTCGTCGCCGCTCCGGCGGAAAAACACACATCCGCGTCGGCGGTGGCATCGATGACCGTTTTTGCCAGGATGGCCTGGCGTCCCGCTTTATTTTCTATGATGATGCCGTTGCAAGCATTGCTTTCCGTCAAGGCCGCAGCAATCCAGGAGTGCAACAGGATTTCGACGCCGGCCTCCTCCAGCATCACCACGGCCAGGCATTTACCGATCTCCGCGTCGCTGCCGCAATCGCCGCTGGCATCCTGTTCCCTGATCAGTCCGCCCGCTTCCCGCAAACGGTTGATTGTTTCCTGGGCCAGGCCCCGGATCACCTGTTCCCGGCCGTTGCCGAAGCCCATATAATAGGTGACATACGATCCGGTAATCATGCCTCCGAGATAGCCGAACCGTTCCACCAGCATGGTTTTGGCGCCGTTGCGCGCCGCGGCGATCGCCGCGGCAATGCCCGCCGGACCGCCGCCGGCGACAAGGACATCAACTTCCCGGATCACAGGGAGTGTGCGCGCCGGTTCTATAATGTTTTTCATAATGGTATTCCCCACCCTGCCGGCGCCTGAAACAACAGGCGCCATCACAATCCCAGCAGGCGACGGGCATTATCGTAGAATAATTTTTGCCGGCGATCAACGGGCAAATCCAGCGCCGCGACCCGCGCGATCTCCTCCGCCTGGCCGGCCCAGGGCGAATCCGTGCCAAAGAGGATATGATCGGGCAAATGGTTCATCAACAGGCGGCGCGCGCAGGCGGCGCCGCAATAAGAAATTGCAAATGACGTTTCCAAGATCACCGGCTTGCCGATCAGCCAGCGCTCTACTTCATCCCAGTTTCCCCAGGCGCCCAGGTGCGTGGCAATGAACTTGAGCCCGGGGAATTTGACAACGACCTTCCAGATGCGCTCCGGATCCGCGCGCCGCTCGCGCGGAAAAGCGGTGTCGAATCCCGTGTGGCAGAACACCATCAGGCCGCATTCGCGGATACATTCATAAATCGGGTTCAGGCGCGGTTCGTCGAGATAAAACTCCTGATAATACGGATGAATCTTGACGCCCAGGAATCCCTCGGCGCGAATCATGCGGATCTGGGCCAGGACATCAGGCGCGGCGGGATGGACCGATGGGAACAGGATCAGCCGGTCCGACCGGACCTTCCGGGACCAGTCCAGGATTTTCTGAAATTGCGCCGGCCGGGTGGCAATCGAGCAAATCAGCGAACGCTCGATGCCGGCCATATCCATGGAGCGCAGGAGCGATGAAACCTTGCCGTCGAGAAATGGCGGGACACCGGCGGCCTTGGCGATCAGCGGTATCGCCCGCGCCGCCAGGTGGTCCGAAAAGGCATGCGTATGGAAGTCAATGATTTTCACAACTATTCAAGCGAATCAGAACAAAGAGTTCTTAGTTCTTTGTTCGTCGTTCTTCGTTGCGGAGAAAAAACTTAATAAAGAACGTTTATGCAACTATCATATTTGCATATTCTGTTTAAAAGTGCACAATATCTTATCCGATTCGGGCGGCGGGTCAAGAAGCCTTGCAACACGGGAACAAACACCATGAAATACATGCTGGCGTTATGCGCTTTTGCGCTTGTCGGCTTCGGACTCGCACCTGCCGGGAGAGCGGAACCGGTACGTAACGGCAACGAGTTGGCCCTTGCCTGGTCCACCAACGACGCCGCCGGCAAACAGGTCGTGCAGAAACAGGCTGCGGGAATTTTTCATACCTTCCGCTATCTGCGAGTCACCGCCGTCAAGAAAGACCAGCCGTCCGCGGGCGCCATGACGGTCATGACCATCGAGCCCAGCTCGGACGCCAAGGTCGCACTCGTCGTGACCAAATCCCTGTCGTTGGAAATGGCCGCCACGCTTACAACCAACGACTGCGTGGCGGCGTATGGCCGGATCAAAAGCATGGGCGCAGCCGCGCCCGATCTGATCGTGGTAGACCCGGCCCTGCTCCAGCACAAGGACCGCGCCGGGCCCAAGCTCACCAAGGAACTGTTGAACGAGGTGGATCCCGCCGCCTATTGAACCGCACTGGTTCTTCCTCACAGCCAGGGCTGTGTCTTTCATGCCAAAACTAACGGCGCCGCAGGCGCTCCGCCCTCCAATATCGCAAAGACATTGGCATTCATGGAGGGTCGAGCTCCCGCGAGGCCATTCTTGACGCAGCCCTGTCCTCGCAGCATCTATTCCTTTTGTTTCGCTTGCCTTGAACCGCCTTTTGCATCATACTAAATCGAAATTCGGATTTGCGTATCCTTAAAAAATTCAAGAGATTTTCCATGAAATATCACGCCTGGTTATTTGCGCCGGTTTTCCTGGTCTTCGGCCTCTGGTCATCCGTTGCCCCGCTCCAGGCGCAAATGATCTTCGCGGGGGATGGATCGGACGAACCGGGATTCGTTCCGCCCGTCGACGCCCCCGCGCCTCCTCCTCCACCGGCCAACATAGCCAGCAGTGAAACGGGGCCCGGCCCCACGCCGGTGCCGGCGACGCCGCTGGCGCGTTCCGAAAAGAAAAACCCGCCCACCCCGCCGGTCATGTTCGTTAAAATCAAGTCGCCATACGGCCTGATTGACTGGGCGTCAAGGCCGAACGACCTGAACAATCTGCTCAAGGACATGTACGGTAAAATCAGCGTTAACTTTGCCAGCGAATGCAAGGCGCTCTCGGATATCAGCACGGACCCCGACAAGAACCCGATCATTTACCGAAGCGGCCATTTTCATTTCAGTTTTACGCCGGTTGAGCGCAAGCGCCTGCGCGAATACCTGCTGGCCGGCGGCACGATCATTTTCAATACCGGCATGGGCTCCAAGCCCTTCTTCGATTCCGCCAAGGCAGAACTCTCGGAGATATTCCCGGAAGTCAAGCTCCAGCGCCTGACTGCCGACCATCCGCTTTTTCATTCCTATTACGACATCGGGAAAGTCAATTATCGCAAAGGCGTGCGCGCGGCCGGTTATACCGCGAACGAACCGCTGTTTTACGGGGTCACAATTGACTGCCGCACCGTGGCCATCCTCTCGCGCTGGTGCATGGCCGTCGGGTGGGACGCGCTCGATGACGATACGGTCCAGGGCTACACCCGGGACGACGCCCAGAAGCTGGGCATCAACATTCTGGCCTATGCCACCAGCCAGCGCGCCTGGGCCAAGACCGTGGCCCATGCCATGAACTTTGTGGACCCGGACTCCGTCAAAGCCGGCAAAGTGTTTGTGGCCCAAGTCATCTATGACGGCGAATGGAAGACGCGGCACGCCGGTATTTCGGTCCTGCTCCAGCAATTCAATCGCCGCACCGATATTCCCGTCAAATTCGGCCACCAGGAGTTGAGACTCTCCGACCCCCGGATTTTCGACGCGCCCATCCTCTATATCACCGGCCACGAAACCTTCCAGCTCAGCAATGCGGAAGCGCAAAACCTGCGCGAATACCTGAACAAGGGCGGATTCCTGATGGCCGAGGCCTGTTGCGGGCGATACGCCTTCAATAACGCGTTCATGCAGGAAATGAAAAAAGTATTTCCGGACCGCTCGTTCAGCGCCCTGCCGCCAACTTCTTCGCTCTTCAGCCTGCCCAACCTGATCAGGGTGATCGGTGTGACCCCGGGTCTCTCCGCCCAGTTGGGCGGCAAGACGACCATCGCACCCAAATTGCTGGCGCTGGAGATAAACGGCCAACCGGCCGTGATTTTCAGCCCCTATGGCATGTGCGGCGGATGGGAGATGGCGCAAAATCCTTATGCGCTCGGGTACGACGACGCCGGCTCGCTAAGCCTGGGCGAAAACATGCTCATGCATATCATGACGCACTGAAAAGAATTTTCGATTTCCGATTGCGGATTGATGAATTGTATTGGAATGTTTTTTGCCCAATTTCAAATTTCGAATTTCAGATTTATAATCTTGGGAAAACCAGCCGATGGCCTGCAATAAATGCCTGTTTTTGTTGTTTATATGCTCCGTTACCGGCCGCCTGGTTTTTGGCGCGAGTGAAGCCCAGGAAAACGCCATCTGGGCGCTCTGGAGCCTGCAGACCTCCTCCCCCGCCCAGCACGGAGCCATCTTAGCCGCCTGCCAGCAGATGCAGAAGTCTCCGCCGCCCAACCCCCTGCTCCCGGTAGTCCTGGGACTGGCCGCCTGGCACAGTCTGCACCTTGGTAAAACCAACGATGCTGCTCTGCTTTTCAACGAAATGACGACAACGCCACCAGCCACTCCAACAATGGCAGCTGGAGCAGAGATGGGGCGGCGCTGGCTCACGCGGCTCGACCGCGAAAAGGTGCGGCGCGGATTGACCATCTATTATCGCAACGAAATTGAATACCCGATTAACCTGCAGCAGCTGAAAAAAATAACGGACGATCAGTCGCTGACCGACCGCTGGGGTGCGCCCTGGCAATACCAGCTTGCGGAATTTAAGGCTATCAAAGGCTTGCGAGGCCAACGTTACCTGCTGCAAAGCAAAACACTTGGAGAATCCTCCGACCTGGCCAAAGCGCTTGAGCGGCCGTATGCCGCGGGGATGCTGATTCAACCTCTCTCCCTGGCCATCTCGGGAAGCGGCGCCCAGAACATTATTTTCCAAATTCCGGGGGACCGGACGGAAAAAATTATACTATCGGAAGGCGGCCAGACCGCGGGAACAACCCTGACCTATATCGGATCCCGGATTCTGATCCTTTGTGATGGCGACCATTGGCAGGTGGTTTCCAAACCCGCCCGGTGAGGGCGCCGGGCCTACAGTATTTTTTGTAGGCAGGGTCCCCTGACCCGGCGGAATTAAAATTCCTATGTATTAAATTATCGGAATTATTATGGCCACAGGCATCAATAATTTTTTATCGCCGCAGGAATTGCACCGGCTCGGCCGCATGACGATCCAATCGCGCTACGTCGTGGAAGGCACGCTCTCCGGGCGGCACCGCAGCCACCTCAAGGGCGCCAGCTCGGAATTTGCCGACCATCGCGCGTATGTTCCCGGCGACGATCCCAAGCACCTTGACTGGAAAGTGCTCGGCCGCACCGACCGGTATTACATCCGGCGTTACGAAGACGAAACCAACCTGCGCGTGTACCTGGTAATTGACCGGAGCGCCTCCATGGGCTTCACCAGCGGGCCGGTGATGAAATACCATTACGCCTGCCAGCTTGCCGCCGCCATCGGCTACGTCGTGGTCAAGGTGCGCGATTCGGTCGGCCTGTACCTGTATTCCAACCGCATTGATCGCCAGGCCGGCGCGCGCAATTCATTCGCGCACTTGAATAACCTGCTGAAATCGCTGACCCAAAGCCAGCCGGGGAACACCACCCAGACGGCCAAAACTCTGCACCAGATTGCCGAGACCGTCCGGCGCCGCGCCCTGATTGTTCTGTTTTCGGACCTGCTGGACGACCCGCCCGAGATCATCCGGGCCCTGGCCCATTTTCGCAAGCAGCATCATGACGTCATTGTTTTTCATATCCTGGATCCTGCCGAGCTCGATTTTACGTTCAAGCAAGGCGCCCGGTTTGTGGACCTGGAAACCGGCGAAACAATCGTTGCCGATCCGCGCGGGACGGCCGAAGCCTACCGCAAGGTATTCGGCGACTTCCTGGAGGAGTATCGCAAGCCCTGCGCGGAAATGAACATTGATTACCGGCTGGCCAGGACGGATCACGATGCGGCCATGTTCGTGCGCTCGTTCCTGGAGGAACGCAAGCGCTTGTCGAAATAGCAAAAGAAATTCAGCGATTGAGCGATTCATTGATTCGGAGATTTAAGAAAAGAATCGAAAATTGAATCACCCCATTACGGAATCATTTAGCCACGGGCCTCTTGTGTTCGCGAGCCGGAAATCACTCAATTACTGAATCGCATAATCGCTCATGTAAAGCCAATGATGAAACACTATGCTGGATTTCTTACGTCTTTAAATCGCTCAATCATTGAATCGCTAAATCACTAAATTTCTTCCCCATGTGGTCATTTCTCAATCCATTATTTTTATCGGCGCTGGCGGCCGCGCTGATTCCGCTGGTTTTGCATTTATGGCAACGTCAGCGGATCGTGGTCGTGCCATTCAGCACCGTGCGCTTCCTTAAACTTGCCCGGAAACGTTCCTCAAACCGCGTGCGCCTGGAAAACGTCCTGCTCTGGTTCCTGCGGACGCTGATCCTGCTCCTGCTCGCCCTGGCGTTTGCCTTGCCGATTATGCGCATCACGTCGTTTCGCCGGCTCGTCGGCGCCAGCCGGCGCGACGTCGCCATCGTGTGGGATGTCTCCTACAGCATGGGCTATGTGTCCGGCCAGAAAAAAGTCTGGGCGGCATCCCGGGACACGGTCATTGACCTGATCGAAGGATTGAGCCATGGCGACCGCGTCTGTCTTTTTCTGGCTGACGATGACGTGACGCCCCTGATCGAACAGCCCACACCCGACCTGGAAATGGTTTTGTCACAAGTCCGCGCACTTGAGGCCGGCGCCACAACCTCCGATCTCCGCCCGGCCGTCATGGAGGCCCTCAATGCGCTGAAAGGATCGGGCAAACGCGAAAAGGAGCTGTTTATCGTCACCGACGGGCAGAAATTGCCCTGGACATCGTTCAGCCCCATGCCCGACCGGACTGATCGCACCAATCGGGCGGACAGGGCCGATACAACCAACAAACCCGCGGCGGCAGCCTCGGCGTCCGCCTGGGAGGCAAAGGCGGTCGGCGCCGACATCTCTATTTTCGCGGTGCTGCTGGGGGCGTCTTCGCCCGACAATGCCGCGCCGCTCGATCTGGAGATTCAACCCGCGCTCCTGATGCGCGACACCCCCGGCCAACTCGGTGTAGCCCTTGGCCTCACCGGCCCTGAACAGGACCTGACGGTTTCCCTGACAATTGACGAACAGGCCGTCAGCCGGCGCTCCGTGCCCCTGGAAAAAGACGGCGGCGCGGTGTGCATTTTTAGCCTGCCCCCGCTCGCGCCGGGCATGCACCCGGCACGGATCGAGACCTCGCCGGACGGCATCGCGCTGGACAACGTATTCCACTTTTTGCTGCGCGCGCATGAAAAATTGCCCGTGCTGTGCATCGGGACGGAGCCGGATGCGTTCTTTCTCACGCGCGCTTTCAACCCCGGCGACACCGTCACGACCATGAACGTCAAGCGTATTGATCCTGAGTCGTTTACCGAAGGGCGACTGGCCGACTATGCCTGCATTTTCCTGTGCAACGCTCTGCCGATGGCGGGCCAGGCCATGATTGCGCTGGAACAATATGCCCAGCGCGGAGGCGTGGTAGTAATTTTTCCCGGAGATCGCGCGGCCATAGCTGACTATGTTAATTGGACCTGCCTGCCGGCCATGCCTGAGGCCGTAACTGATTTCGGCGCGGACGCCCAGCGACGGGCGCTTCGCATGGTCAAGCGCAGCGACGCGCTCTTCCAAGGCATGAATATTCCGCCGGGCACGTACCCGAACGTGGCGGCCACCCGCGAGTTGAAATGGACCAAGCTAAGCGCCGATTCGGATATTGTTATCGCCGCGGATAACGATGTCCCCTTCCTTTTGCGCCGGAAGGTCGGCAAGGGAAATGTGCTCTTTTTTTCGGTTTCCGCGGACCGCCGCTGGAGCAATCTGCCGCTGTCGCCTTTTTTCCTGCCGCTGGTGCATCAGATCGTGCGCTACAGCGCCGGCCAGGAACAAATCGGACCATTTACCTGGACGGGCCGTAACCTGGCGCTGGCCGACATCATGGGCATCCTGCCGCCTAACACGGAATTGCTCGACCCAGCCGGGCAGCCCGTGCCACTGCGCCCGCTGACGGCGGGCCAGGACAACTCGCTGGGCATCGAGGCCTGCACCCAGCCTGGCCTTTACACGTTGCGGGCTGCCGCCGGAGGCCGGCCCCAACCGGCTTTTGCCGTCAACTGCATGCGTTCGGAATCGGACCTGAAGCGCCTGAGGCCCGCGGATGTGCCCATGCTTTCGGGACTATCCGCAATCAGGGTTGCCGAGAGCAAGGATGATCTCATGCAACTTGTAAAGGAATTGCGCATCGGCCGCCCCCTGGCAGAGCCCCTGCTCTGGCTGGTATTTTTGCTCGGCATTGCAGAACTGTTCCTGGCCAACCGGGCCGCACGCAAGACCCGCACCCTGACGGAGCAACTGAATATAGATATGACCGGGCGCGTGAAGGGGAGCGCCGCGGAGTAGAGCGAAAGAAAACGCCCAACGTCGAATGGAAGAATGGTGGAGGATGAAAAAAGAAGAGCCGGGAACCGAACACTGATTATATTCATTACCGATGACTTTTTTTATGACTGGCGAACTTATATTTGAACACACACAATCCCTGGCGCTGATTGTCACAGCGCTGGCGTTTGCCGTGGGGCTCGGGCTTTTCGGGTTCTGGCGCTATCTGCCGCGGAACACGAGCACACTGGGACTGGCCCTGCTGCGCCTGACGACCATTGCCCTGCTCGGCTGGTGCCTGCTCATGCCATCGCTGAAGCGGGTCATGACCGAGGTCCGCAAGCCGCGCTTCATCGTGGCCCTGGACCAATCCGCCAGCATGGCGTTGACGCCGGGCTCCGCGGCCGGACTGAGTTCGCCGAAGTCCGAAGCGCTTCCCCCGGGCAAGCAGGCAGCGGCCATGAAGACGCGCTGGGCGTCAGCCCAGGAAATCCTGAAAATGCCGTGGACCGAAACGCTGTCCGGGTCGTGCGGCTTGGACTATGTGGCGTTTGCCGGCGACCTGGGCCAGAGGCAATCTCCGGCCGAACTGCAGGCCTTGAATCCCGACGGCAAGAGCACCCTGCTCAGCCAATCACTGGACAAGCTGATTGAGCGCTACCGGGGCCAACCGGTCGCCGGCGTCCTCCTGCTCAGCGACGGCCTCGACACGCACGAAGTCAATGACGAATGGGCTGCAGAGCACCGCCCCTACCCGATTTACACAGTCCGGCTGGAGCCGCCCAACATCTGGAAGATGGAGCCGGACCTGCGCGTGGACACCCTGGATACGCCGCGGCGGGTGGTAGTGGGCTGGGACACCGAAATCAAGGCCAATGTTTCCGGCCAGGGGACGCGGGGGAACACCGCGGACACCGAGCTTTTTGAAAATGACAAACTAATCCAAACCGCGCCGGTGGATATCCCCGATGAAGGCGGACGGCGCGAGCTGACGTTCCGTTTGACGCATCCGGCCACGGGCAATTTCACTTACAGCCTGCGACTGCCGGTTATCGAGGGCGAAACACGCACCAACGACAACATTTATGCGGTCACTGTGCAGGTTATCGATTCCAAGAATCGCCTGCTCTACATTGAGGGCGTGCCGCGCTGGGAATCCAAGTACCTCGTGCGCGTGCTGAAAGCGCTCAAGGACATTTCGCCGGTCTGCTTTGTACGCGGGCCAGGTGGACGTTTTCTCAGCTATGGCACGGCGGGCGCCGCCGAACCCGACCTGAGCGAACAACAGTTGCTCAATTTCAAGATTGTGGTGCTGGGCGACCTGGATGCCGCCGAACTGGGCAGCGCGCGGGCTGAAGCCTTGATCAAGTTTGTCGAGAACGGCGGCAGTCTCATGATCCTCGGCGGCCACAAGGCCTGGGGCGCCCAGGGTCTGATGGCCGGCCCGCTCAGTAAGATCATGCCCATCAAAGCCGCCGAACAACTGACGCTACAGGAGAATCAGGTAGACCTGGCGTTAACCGGCGAAGGCCGGGCCCACCCGGTTTTTACAACGGAAGATGCCGCCGCCTGGAACAAGATCCCTCCAATTCTATCCATTTTTACGGGCGGCGCGCTCTCGCCGGGAGCGACGACACTGTTAACCGCCGAAGCGCCCGGCGGCCGTCAACCTGTGCTGGTGGTCCAGAAATACGGCCAGGGCAAAGTGGCGGCGCTCCTGACCGATTCGCTTTGGCGCTGGCAGCTGGCGCCGGGTAAAGACAATTATTACCAGCGCCTCTGGAACCCCCTGCTGGCCTGGCTCTCCCCGACCGAAACGGATGTTAATGCGTATCAACTGGATCTGACCGCCGACGCGGACAAAGTATTCCCGGGCGAGGCCGTTGACCTGAAGGCACGCCTTACAACACCGGCCAGTGTTGTGCCCAAGGACGTGGTCGTAACCTGCGATGTGCAGGAACCGGATGGCCGCATAATCCCATTCCGGATGATCAACCAGGACGTCACCACCACAACGGGCAAGAAATATCCCGGTTACAGCGTTAGCCCGACCCTGCAGAAACCCGGCCTGCACAACGCCACGGCATCCTGCGAAATCAACGGCCAGAAGATAGTCTCCGCTCCGTTCTCGCTCTTTGTCCAACCCTTCACCCCGGAAACCAGGCCGTGCGCAGCCAACATCGGCGCCCTGAACTCAATCGCCGATGCCAGCAAGGGCCGGTTCTGCGAGACCAACGAAATCGACAAGGTGCTTTCCGAAATCATCCTGCCGGTCAGCGAGGACGAGCGCGTCACTTACCTTCCGCTCTGGAACAACATCCTGGTTTTGGGTTGTTTGATTGGACTTTTCAGCTTAGAATGGCTGTTTCGAAAGCTGCGCAATATGGCCTGACGGAAGAATTTTCGATTTTCGATATCGGATTTGCGATTTACAGACAGGCAAAATTACAAGGCCGTACAATTATCCGCAAAAAGCACATAATTTACACAATGAGGGCGCAAGCATATGTCGCAATATTTATTTAAAGGGCGAAAGATTCGTTCCGGTGTTCTTCATTCTGCATTCTTCATTCTGCATTCTGCATTTCTTCTTTCCTCTGCCTGGGCGGGACCGAACCTGGCAGTCAACGGCCATTTCGACGATACGAACGAATTTCTGCATGGCTGGAAATATAACTACGAGGACACCGGCAACGAATGGCTTGCCGCCAACCACACTTTCGTGTGCGTCACGAATGAAGGCTCGAAGAAGCATGTGCTCGCCCTGAAGGCCGATCAGGACCACCTTTGGAACCAGGGCGTGACGGTGGATAGCGACCCTATTCCCATCGTTCCCGGCGCCCGCTACAAGCTCACGGCTATCGCAAAAACCTCCGGGCCGGATTGCCGCATTTTCGTGGAAGGCTATCGCTGGCGGCCGGGCATTAAACCGCACGCCCACCCGAAACTCGCGGAATTGCGCAAATGCTACCGGTTCGACCGGCTTTATTTCGGCGCGGATAAATCCGGCATCATGGGCGGGATCACGCGGAATCAGGGCTGGACCAGCGCCTCATATGCGTTTCCCGATCCCAAGATGAGCAAACTGGCCAGGGAAAATTGTGATAAAATTCAATTTTTGGTTGTCCACCTATTCGCCATCGGCGGCAACACCGGCGGCCAGGAATTCGGCGTCCTTTACGTGGACGATGTCATACTGGAAATGATTAACTGAACTTACGGGAATGCTGCAATGTCTCCGCTCGGATTACAAAACGAATTGACCCGCATCGGGCGAATCCTTAATCGCTGGCAGGCGGAGATTAGGGCCGTTCTGCTTGTCGCCTCCGCCATAATATGGCTGTGGCTACTGGCGCTTTCCGACATATTCTTCCGCTACCAGCGCACGGGGCGGCTGACCGCCTGGCTGTTTTTGCTGGCCGGAGCCGCAGTCGGATTATGGTATATCGCCGCCGCGCTCAGGAACAAACGCACGCCCTGCGGCGTGGCGGCGCGGATCGAGAACTCGTTTCCGAAGCTGGATAACCACCTCATCAACACGCTTCAATTTTCCCAGCACGCGAATGCCGACCCGATGGAGCAGAAATACGTTGAGCGCAACGCGCCTGACTGGAGAATAGTCAACATAAAAGCCCTGCAGGACCGCAAGGCCCGATTGCGCGCATATGCCTTGTTATTCCTGGCGTGTTTGGCGCTCGTTGCCACCGGCGCATTGGTCGGCGGCGCCTGGAACAACGCCCTGGCGCGCATGCTCAACCCGTTCTCGCCGCGCGCGCCGATTACTCTGGCTGTCATCCATGGCGTCACGCCGGGCGACAGCGCTGTTCTCAAGGGCTCCTCCCTGGCGCTGGCCTGCAAAGTGTCGGGCAAGAAAGGCCAGATGGTTTATCTTGACCTCTGGCCGGAGGACGACAAGCGCAGTGTCATAAAATTGGGACGATTGACCGGGGATGGCGAGGAAACCTATGCCCACCAGATCCCGCGCATCGCCACCGGGTATCAGTACCGCTTCCGCGCCGGGGATGCCGTGTCGGAACGCTTTACCGTGCAGGCGTTGCCGCCGCTGGCATTTTCACGGCTGGAGGTTGAGGCGACGCCGCCGGCCATGACCCGCCTGGGCGCCCTGCGCTTTAACGGCCTGACCGCAACACCAGCCCTGCCCCAGGATTCGATCCTGACCTTAGACTTGGAGTGCAACCGGGCGCTTGTCTCCGCCACGGCGGTGACCACCAACCCCGTGGCGCTGGAGTCGCCCGACCGCGGCCAATCGTGGAGCGGACGGGTTGTGCTGGCGTCTACCCATCCGCTCGTTATCACGGCCCGCGATGCACACGGCGCCACCACCGAAACAACATTGAAGATCGAGATTATTCCGGATGCCGCCCCGGCGATCCACGTCATAGCGCCCACAACCCGCATCCGGCTGGCAGCCGGCGCCGCGCCGCGCATCCATTGGGAAGTCAGCGATGATTTCGGGCTCGTGTCCGTTCGCCTGGAAACGATTCCGTCCCAGGAAAAAAGCGCGGGACGGGATAATATTTCCGGCACAGAGATCCAGGCGTGGTCGCTGGACGGAACACGCGCATTTGCCACAAATTGGAACGGCGAGGGATTGCCGTTCCGAATGAACGAGCCGCTGGCTTTCCGGATCGTGGCCGTGGATAACCGCTCCGGCAGCGAGCCGAACCGGACGATTTCGGCGCCGATCGTATTTGAATGGCCCACGCCCAGGGCAGTTGCCGTGCAAAGCAAGGCTGCGGCCGATAAGCTGTCGGAAACGATGAAAGGTCTGGTGGAGCGCCAGCGTGAGAACCTGGAAAAGACAACCAGCCTGGAAACTGCTCTGCAACCTGCCCGCAGTGCTGCGCAGGGCGATGCAGTGGGGACGGTCAAGCCCTCCGAGTGGCGGGACGCGGCCCAGGCCCAGCAGGTCATCCGCAGCATTGCCGGTCAATTAATTGCCGATCCCAAAAAGCCGCTGGGGACATTGACCGCGCCGGTCCGCAAACTGTACCTTGGCATGATGACGGAGGTTATTGATGTTCTGACGCGCATTCCAGGCGCCGAAACTACCCAAAAACTCGTGCTTGCCAGGCGCGCCATCCTGCTGGAAACGCAGATTTTGCGCGTCCTGACCGGCACGGAATCCGCGGTTGATACCGTCAAGCGCAACCAGGAGATCACCGGATTGCTGGGCCAGCTGGACGCCCTGGTTAAGGGCCAGGGCAGCGCCCTCGCCCAGACCAAGGCCGGGGTCACCAACGCCGCGGCGCTTAACACGGCCCTGGTGGATAAGCAGGACCGGCTGGCCGGCGAACTGACGGAGTTCGTTCAGTCCTGCCGGAAAGACGCCACAACCCTGACTGCGAGCGAAATGGAATTCAGCAAGTTTTTAACCCTGATTGCCGACGGCTGCGAAAGCAACAAGCTGGCGGCCCTGATGCTGAAAGCCGCCGAGTGCCTCCAGAACAAACAACCGGACCTGGCAATTCCGCCGCAGGCCAGGACACTGACATCGCTCATGGAATTCCAGAAATTGCTCAACAACTGGCGCATTCAGGCGGCCACCCAAAAGACGGCCGACGCGTGCGAGGCATTGCAGGAAGCCAGCAAGAAAATGGATAAGTTGCTCGAATTGGAATCAAAGAGCGTGGACGCCATCCGGGAAACCCTGCGGCAGGAAGACAAATCCAAGAAAGCGACGAACGATCTCGAGGAGGAATACGTGGAATTGCACGAGCAGATGAAAGAATCGCTCCTGCAGATTGCCACCGACCTGCAAATATTTCCCGAGCTGCCCGTGGGCAACGACCTGGTGACGGACGTCTTCCAGGTATTTGAAGAAGTGAAGCAGAAAATAGGCTCGGACAAATTCGGCATCGCCGCAAGAAAGGGCTGGCAGAAGGAGGATTTTTACCTGGAATCGACCGAAGCCATGCAAAATACCAAGAAAAGACTCGACGACGTCGAGTCATGGCTGCGGGACCAGCCCAAAACAACAAAGAACGATTTCGAGAACTTCGATCAGCAGGAAATGCCCAAGGTCCCGATTATTCCCCTGGCATCGGAAATGGAAGATATCATCGGCGACCTGTTAAAACAGGAAGAGAGTATCGCCAAGGAAAAGGCTGATTCGGCGCTCAACCTGCTCAATCCCGACTCGGAAATGGGCGCGGATATTATGGAAGGGCTCACGGCGTCATATTCGGCCAAGGGCAAATCAGGCAACACCACGCCCGATCACAGGGAGCAGGACGGCCGCTCAATCGTCGGCCGCAAAGGCATGGCCAACGGCGAGACCTCGGCCGGCTCCGGCAAAATTAACGAAGGCGACGAAAACATCGAGAAGCGCATGACGCAGGACGCCGCGCAATCGGGCCAGGTACAGGAGGATGGCCACTCTGAAGCCAAGGCCACCGGCGGCGGCAAGGGCGCCGGATACGGCGACGAGCTCGGTATGTCCGGCTCGGGCCCGCGCCGCGATTCCAAGATCAAGCAAGGCTCCGAAGTAGGCCTGCAGGCCATGCTTAAGCGCAATGCGCAGGCGCTGTATGCCCGCTCCGAGTTGTCCCACGTGCGAACCGGATCTCTGGATGAAGCAATCCTCTGGATGCAGAAGGCCGAGGACGCCATCGCCAAGGGATATCCCATCCAGCAGGTGCGCGAATTCCAGCGGCGCGCCGTGGCCTCCCTGAAAAAAACACAGACCGAACTTGGCGGCGCGGCCATGGAATCGGCCGACAGCGCGGCACCAGGCGCGCCGCCGCTTGACGATCAATTGGCCGGCGTGCGCGACGAAGCGCCGGCCGCTTACCGTGAATTAGTGTCGGAATATTTCAAGTCCTTGAGCGCGGCACCTTGAAGCGCGAATGGACGGGCACGAGGGCAAGTTTGAAAAAATGATTATGAACAAACATTGGCGCATAGGAATGTGGTCGTTGATTCTCCTTGGCGGAATCACCGTCTGGGCGCAGGACTCCTGGCAAATAGCCGGCGCGGGCGCGCGGTTCGACGTGCAAATTACTTCCCGCCCGGCAATTCCCGAGGCCGGCATTGTGGCCATCCTGCCGGACGGCGGCATTCTGCCCAAAGGCAAACTCAAGGCCGACGTTCTGGATGAAGCCGGCAAGCCGCTGAAAGCCAACCTCCTGTGGCATAATCCGGAAGAGGGCCTGGCCCTCGTGTTCGAGGACAGCCCCGCAGTGCGAGCCTGGATTTACGTTTCACCTTCCCCGGACTACCCCAAGGCCAGCGCGCCGCTGCGTCCCAGTCTGATGCTCTTCGTGCATAACGGCAGAAACCCGGGACTGGACCAGGCGCATGCACTGGCCGCAAAAATGCCCGTTGGGCCGGACGTGCATTTCGCGCTCGTGGAACGAATATTCCATTCCATTTCCCCGGTCGGCCAGGACGAGAATTCTTCCTCGTATTATTCCGGCTGGTTTGACATAAAAAAGGCCGGCAAGACATATTTCTATACTGTCTCAAAGGACGGCTCCGAATTTTCCATTGACGGCAAACTGGTCTGCGGCTGGCCTGGTCTGCACAACCGCACAGGCGGCCAGTATGCGGATAAAGGCGCCTGGATTGACCTCAGCGTCGGGAACCATCGGATCGAGTATTTTCATTTTACGCAGACAGCCAAAGGCCGGGAATGCCAGCTTGGCTGGCAACAGGCCGGCGAGGCCCAGCCCAATGAACCGACCAATCCGAAACTTCCCAACCGAAGGGTGACCGCGCCAATGGAGGAGTATGACTTTGTCCATTCCGGCGTAGCCGCGCCGACGGCAGCATACTCCAGACAGGGGCCATTGGCGATTATCGCCTACCGGTGGGAGGCAACTCTTAAACCCGGCCAAGACCCCGTCTGCCTCATCCGGTTTGATGCCTTCGGCAGCGACAAACTGCCGACCAACACGGTCTACGAGTGGGACTTTGGCGGCGGCCGAAAACTGCTCGGCCCGCAGGCGGACTGGCTTTACGGCGGCACGGGCAGCCAGCGGGTTTCCCTGACCATGTCCGGCGGCAACGGCAAATCCACCTGTTCCAAACTTATCTTCCCGAAAATGCTTGATTCGATTGGCGAACCGGGGTGGCTATCAATCAACAGCGCAGAGGATCGGAGCAAGGTACGGGACCTGTTCCTGGCCATGTGCCGCGCCACTCCCGCCGGCAAGCGGCCATGCGAACTGTGGAATGCGACGCTGTGGGAGGGCTTCATGTCCGCCATTGATTTCCATAGCGACTACGCCCTGCTGAGCGAACTGTTTGAGCGGTCGCGCGCTGATATTTTGAGGCTGGACGATACCAGGCGCTGGCTGTTGGAAGACATCTTTTATGCGGCGCTGCGCCAGGCGAACCCTAAATTAACGGTTACTTGGCTGAACCGGTTCGAGAAAGAGGAGAAAACCGCGGCGCGAATTGGGGCATGGAAAGCCCGCCGGGTGGAGTTCTATATTTTTGAGGCCGGCAATATTGACCAGGCACGCTTGGCGGCGAATGCATTTTCCGGCGCAGCGGCCGGACTGCAGCAGACGGAACTGGCCATGATCCGCATGGGGGACGTGGACCTGTTCAACGGGCATCCGGAGCTGGCCCAGCGCTTTTATGCCCAGGCCCAGGAATCCCGCCAGAGCCAGGCCCATCCGGCCACGCCCGGGGCATACATTAAGCCGGATGATAATCAGCGCACGCACAATGCCGCGTTTAGTCCGCGGCCCGGCAGCAAGCCGGTCGGCGCGGCGGAACAAAGCAGGGGGCGTCAGCAAGCCGTGAAGACCATCGCTCCGGCCGGCGCGGCAATGGATTCTGGCGCACCAAAAACCATTGATACATGGAAAGTTTCCGCGGTGCGCGCAGCGGCCTTTTATTCAACCGTGCGCAGCCTTATCGGCCAGCAGGCATATTTCGAAGCCCGGAACACACTGGACCAATGGGAGATGGAATTGCCGCTCGACAAGTTGGCCGGCGATTTTCCGCTGGCCGAAGCGGAATATTACCTTGCGCTCAAGCAGTTTAAACGGGCCCAGAAAATTCTGATGACCTACCGGCAGGCGGTAGACCTGAGCAACTCTCTCCCGCAGATTATGCGAATGGAATTATATTGCCTGACCATGTTGGATCGGGACAAAGAGGCGCGGGAACTTGCCGCGCAGATCATCAAGCGACTCCCCAATCATCCGCTGGCCGCAGAAGTCAAGGGCATGCTGGCCGCGGCCCCGGCCGACGGCAAGTTGGCAGTCGATATTGATGCCTGGTCGCAGGATTGGACGGCCTCCGAAAAGGTGGACGGCGCCGGCCTGACCAAACTATTCGGAATCAAAGAGTTCAAGATAAAGCCTGCGCCGGCCGGGACCGATGATCCGGAAGGGGCTAAAACCACGGATGAAAATCCGGCGGAATAATTGCGACAGGGGAAACCACCATGTTCAATTCCGGTTTGACGCTTTTACGGCGGCGCATTCCATTGAAGTTTGCGTGTTTTTTCGTCGGCCTCTCATTTCTATCGCCTGCTCCCGAGCTTCCGGCCGGCGAATTTACGGGCACCAAGCAGTCCTCCCGGCTGTATACCAGGAGCGATCCCGCCGCGTCGGGCGGCATTTACGCCAAAATGGCGCTCACCGCCAAGCCCATTCAGCAGGCGTTTGCGATTGACAGCGGCAACCCGAAACTGGTTTATCAGGGCGCGGTTTCGAAGGACGGGAAAGAAATTCGGTTCACCGGGCTGCCGACGGCGATTTACGACCTGATGCTGGTGACCCGCGACAGCTTTTACGAAGGTTGCCGGCTGGCACGCGACCCCGATACGCTGACCGACCGGGATCGGCAGGCCATTGCCTTCATGGTTAATAAGTCCGTTCCGTTTTTCGACACGAAGAAAATCCATCGCTGTGAAGGCACGACCGGGCGCAGCGGCAAGGCTCGCTGTGTTCTGCAGGAAGCGCGCACACTCCCCATAACCCTGCAGGACCACACGACCCGCACTGACATCCAGGTGCGCAGCCTAAAACTGGCATTCCTGGAAGACGTCGGGGACACCGGCTGGCAGCTGGTAATGACGCGCGAGATTTTGCGAACGGAGGTGGACCCCGGGGATGTCAAAGGGCTCCTGCTCCATTATTATTTTCCCGTGCTGGGCGGCATCCGGGTGGTGGACACAGAAAAGGACCTGGGGGAAATCAACCTGAGGCAGGGAGCATCAATATCCAAGCAATGAATGCCGTTTACGGCTTGAAATTGAAAACGTGAAATTAGAAACTAAGGCGAGCGCTTAAACGGGCCAGCGAGCCGGATGTTGTCAAGCCGGCATAGGATTTGTCGGGTTCCCGGCCCAATTTCGGCGTTCCTAAACGCCTGCACAGAACCGAACACAGCAAGGAGTTATTATCTATGGCTAAAATCATAATTACCGGCGGCGTAACCAACAACGAAATTATCGACCTGCAGTCCGCCGACCTCGTACTCGGACGGCACGACGATTGCGACCTGATCATGGAAGACAACCGCGCATCCTCGCACCACGCGCGACTCTATCGCGAAAAGGACGAATGGATGCTGACCGACCTGAGCAGCACAAACGGCACGCTGGTCAACCAGCGGAAGATTTCCACGGTTACCCTGCGGGACAACGACCTGATTGAAATCGGCGACACCAAAATCCTTTTCCATGCCGATGGGCACGCGGAACAGGCGCCGCCGGACAAAGCCGGCGCGACCCCGGCATCGGCGGCCACGGCGGACGACTTGGCGCTGGTCGAGCAGATGAGCAAGCACATGGATGTCATTCGCTCGGAAACGGCCAAGGTCATTGTCGGGCAGCGCGAGGTGCTCGAGCAGATACTCATGTGCATGATTGCCGGCGGGCACGCCCTGCTGGTCGGCATGCCCGGCATGGCCAAGACCCTGATGGTCAGCACGATCGCCAAGGTCCTGGACATGGATTTCAAGCGCATCCAATTCACGCCCGACCTGATGCCGACGGACATCACCGGCACCGAGGTTCTGGAGACCAACCGGACCACGAACGAAAAGTCTTTTCGCTTCATGCGCGGCCCGATTTTCTGCAATCTCCTGCTGGCGGATGAAATCAACCGCACGCCGCCGAAGACCCAGGCAGCCCTGCTGGAGGCCATGCAGGAAAAGCGGGTCACAGTCGGCAATGTGACCTACACCCTCGATGCGCCATTTTTTGTGCTGGCGACACAGAATCCCATTGAACAGGAAGGCACCTACCCCCTGCCGGAGGCCCAGATGGACCGTTTCATGTTCAACATCTGGGTGGATTATCCGCTCGAGCATGAAGAGGAAGTCATTATCCGCACGACAACCGTGACGCAGACCGCCAAGCCGCAAAAAGTCCTGAACAAACAGCAGGTAATCCAGCTCCAGCAGGTCGTCCGCAAGATCCCGGTATCCGAACACGTGATCAAATACGCAATCCGCCTGGTGCGCGCCACCCGGCCAGGAAACGAAAAGGCGCCGGATTTTATCAAGGAATACGTGCACATCGGTGCGGGGCCGCGGGCCGGGCAGTTTTTAATTCTGGCCGCCAAGGCCCAGGCCGTTCTGGGCGGACGGATTCACGTCAGCTGCAACGACATTAAAATCGCAGCGATTCCCGTTCTGAAGCATCGGATCTATACTAATTTTGCCGCCGATTCCGAAGGCCTGACCTCGATGGACCTGATCAAAAAACTGCTGGCGGCCATCCCGGAACCCGCGGAATCCGACTACACCGCATAATATCTGATTGCCGATTTCATATTTAAGATTTAGGATTTGCGATTACCGACAATACGGGGAAGGATGACAGGAACATGACAACAAGAATGATGAAGCGGATGCTCGCGATAGGAATAGGCCTGAGCCTGGCCACGGCGGCATGGGCCACCGACAGTAAATATCAGACTTACATTGTAGGCGATCGTGCGGCCGGCATGGGCGGCGCCGTGGTGTCCATCGCCGATTCCGTGGATGCCTGTTATTACAACCCGGCTGGATTGAACATGGTTAAGTCCAGCACGGTATCGCTTTCGGCCAACCTTTACGGATGGCAACTGTATCATGTCGAGAACGGCCTGTTCCCCGGGGAAAACGTGCGCGGCAACTCCTTCGTGACCATCCCCTCCACAATGGGCGGCATATGGAAATACAGCCCCGAGTTGTCCCTGGCCTTTTCGGTCCTGGTGCCGGATCGGTCTTCCTTTAATGAAATTGTGGCTTACAACGACAGCCAGCATTTGTACCAGTTCAACATGGACGACCAGACTATCTGGTTCGGACCGTCGGCGGCC
The DNA here is from genome assembly GCA_028718125.1 of Kiritimatiellia bacterium. Classification (GTDB taxonomy): domain Bacteria; phylum Verrucomicrobiota; class Kiritimatiellia; order JAAZAB01; family JAAZAB01; genus VSJD01. The sequence continues at coordinate 53,118 of JAQUMN010000008.1, read as the reverse complement.
TATGAGATCTGCCCGTCGCTCTCGATCGGCCTATCGATCTTCGGCGTTTACCGCTCCTACAGCGAATATCTCAGTTTATTTTACGAGGATTATGACGCCTCCTACGCACAGGGCCGCAAATTCAATGACGTCGCCCTGGCGGCGGTGCTGGGCATGCAATATCGTCCCGGCCGCGACTGGAACATCGGCCTGACCATTCAACCGCCCACCGGGCATATTTATGACAACGGCAGGACCATGGTGCATGTTTTGGGCCGCAACATCTTATCGAATAACTACTATTACACGGAAGACGTCGACACGGACAATCGGCTGCCTACCAAGATCGCCATTGGCGTCGGTCGTCAAGTCAAGGGCAACTACGCCTTCGGCCTGGACCTGACCTATCACCTGCCGACAAGCTACAATCTTCAGGAATGGCAGGAACTGGGCGAGGACGCCTACGCCCGTGTCGTGCGGGCGCCCGTGCTGGATGTAAACCTCGGCGGCGAATACTATATTAATAAAATCTACCCGGTGCGGGCTGGCTTTTACACCGGGTTTTCCTCGGTGCCGGATGTCAATGAAGAGGAAAGTTACGCGTCCTCCAATGTGGATACTTACGGCCTGACGCTAAGCGTGGGCCGGGAAGTCAGCAACGTGGCCGTCAACATAGGGATCAACTACATCTTCGGCCGCGGCTATGACCTGGGCTACGAGGTCGATGCCCAGAACTCACCGGCCAAGACCGTAGTGAAAGCCTGGGAACAGCAGATTTTGTTCACGGTCAACACGGCCTACTATTTTTAACCGGGGGGAAAGCAAACTTGCCGGGGCTGCGACGCAGTTGGTTTTAACATGAATGACGCCGCCGCGGCGAACTTGCAGACCCTTGAAAAAGCAGTTGACGCCGGCAAGGCGCTTGGATTATAAAGGATGCGCATTAGCCTGACGTTTAGCGGCAAATAGAACAGACAAACCAGACAAACGGCATGAAGGGGGTGCAAACACATCGTGGTTGAAATAAAACTTAAAAAAGGTGAAAACGTTGACAAGGCCTTGCGGCGCCTGAAAAAGAAGATGGATAAGGAAGGGACGATGAAGGAAATCCGTAATCATCGTTACTTCGAAAAGCCGAGTGAAAAACGCCGGAAAAAGATGGCGCGCGCGCGCATGATGTAATTTTGCCGGCAACCCGGCCGAAAGCTCCTCCGGTGGGGAGCTTTCTTTTTACAAACAAGCCATGAATGCACTTATTACCGGCATCACTGGCCAGGACGGATCTTATCTGGCGGAATTCCTCCTGGAAAAAGGCTACACTGTGTATGGCATGGTACGCCGCTCCAGCACGGAAAATTTCGAACGCATTGCCCACCTGGCCGGCCGCGTGGTATTGAAGCAGGCCGACTTGCTGGACCAGCTTTCCCTGATCAAGGTCATGGAGGAGGCGCAGCCGGACGAGATTTATAACCTGGCCGCCATGTCGTTTGTGCCGACTTCCTGGACCCAGCCCATGCTGACCGGCGAGTTCACGGCCATCGGTGTCACCCGCGTGCTGGAAGCCATGCGGCAGATCTGCCCAAAAGCCCGCTTTTACCAGGCTTCGAGCAGCGAAATGTTCGGCAAAGTCCGCGAAGTTCCCCAGACCGAACTGACCGCGTTTCACCCGCGCAGTCCCTACGGCGCGGCCAAGGCCTACGGGCATTACATCACGGTCAACTATCGCGAAAGCTATAACCTGTATGCCGTCTCCGGCATTCTCTTTAACCATGAAAGTCCGCGCCGCGGGCGCGAATTTGTGACCCGCAAAATCAGCGACGGCGTGGCCCGCATCAAGCTCGGATTGGAACGCGATTTGCGCATGGGCAACCTTGAATCAAAGCGTGACTGGGGCTTTGCCGGCGATTACGTTCGGGCCATGTGGATGATGCTCCAACAACCGCAACCGGATGATTACGTAGTTGCCACAGGCACGGATCACTCCGTCCGCAATTTTGTTGAGCGGGCATTTGCGCGCGCAGGGCTGGATTGGAAACGTTACGTCGTCCAGGACAGTCAGTTTGTCCGCCCGGCCGAAGTGGATCATTTGCTGGGCGACAGTTCCAAGGCCCGCCGTGTCCTGGGCTGGGAACCCATCGTGGGGTTTGACGAACTGGTGGACATGATGGTGGACGCCGACCTGAAAAAATTAAGCGATTGAATGATTCAGTGATTGAGCGATTTAAGAAATTCCGTGATCCGGAGATTGAGAGAGACGTGTGAGCAACTTGGATAAAGCCGGGGAATTACAGGCCCGCACAAAAACGTTTGCTGTCCATGTTATCCGGCTTTATCTGACTTTGCCCCAATCGGACGCCGCTCGCATCGTAGGCCGGCAAATACTACGTTCCGGCACGTCCGTTGCAGCCAATTACCGCGCAGTTTGCCGCTCGAAATCACAATCAGACTTCATTTAATAAAATGGGGGCCGTTGTTGAGGAAACCGATGAAACGCTGCTTTGGCTTGAGTTGCTGATCGAAGCCGGACTTGCCAAGAAAGATCAAACCCAAATTATGGTCATGGAAGCAACGGAATTATTGGGAATTTTCTCAAAGTCGTTACACACCGCCAAAAACTCCAATGGCCGATCTTAACGTTCCGTTTCCTAAATCACTCAATCGCTAAATCACTGAATCGCTGAATTTCTTGCCATGCGTGTACTCGTTACAGGCGCCAATGGATTTGTCGGCCGTTATACGGTCAACGACCTCCAGCAGGCCGGTCATACCGTATCCGGGTTCGATCTCTCCACCTCACCCGGCACTGTTTCCATCCTTGACCTTCACACCGGCGATATCCGGGACAAGGATGCCGTCAGCGACGTGGTGGCAAAAACTCAGCCGGAGGCTTGCGTGCATTTAAGCGCCATTGCCTTTGTCCCGGAAGGCTGGCGTAATCCTGAAATCCTTTTTTCCATCAACCTGCTGGGAACGATCAATCTGTTGGAAGCTTTCCGCCGGCAGGCGCCCGGCGCGCACATCCTGGTCGTCAGTTCCGCCGAGGTATACGGGCTGCGCGCACGGCCCCGGCCGGTCCGGGAAGACGATCCGCTGGATCCGGACAATCCGTATGCCATCTCCAAGGCTGCGGCTGACCGGATGGCACTCCTGTATGCCCGTCAGCATGGCCTGAAGGTCATGACCGTCCGCCCCTACAATCACATCGGCCCCGGCCAGAACCCCCGTTTTGTGGTAGCTTCCTTTGCAACACAACTGGCGGCCATTGCCCGAGGGCAGGCTCCGGCAGTCCTCAGGGTCGGCAACCTGGATAGCCGCTGCGACTTTACCGACGTGCGGGACGTAGCTTGCGCCTACCGCCTCCTGCTGGAACGCGGCAGGCAGGCCCAGGCGTATAACCTCTGTTCGCAGAAGGCTACAACCATCCGCGCGATTCTGGACCAGCTATGCGACTTGAGCGGCGCGCACCCCGCGGTCGAAGTGGATCCCCAGCGCTATCGCCCCGCCGGCGAACGCCCGGCCCTGGACACGACCCGGATTGAAACGGAAATTCACTGGAAGCCGGAAATCCCTATAAGCGCCACGCTCCGGGATATCCTCGCGGAGGCTACCCGGACGCTCCGCACCTGACAACGCATATGAAATTTCCCAAAAAAGCGCCTTATGCCTTTTTGCGTCTGGCCGCCGGCGTGGGTATTATCGCCTACTTGTTTTCACGAATGGATCTGCACAGCCTGATAGCGGTCCTCCGCGAAAGCCTGACCCGATGGCCCTGGCTGCTGTGCGGCGGCATAATTTGTTTTATCTGCCTGTGCATCGGCGTAATCCGCTGGAAAATCATTCTCGATGGGCGCGGCCTGCACATGTCCTGGGGCCGCGTATTCAGCGTTTTTTTCATCGGCCAGTTTTTCAACGCGTTCATGTTCGGATCCACAGGGGGCGACCTGGCCCGCGCGTTTTATGCCGCCCAGGAGACTAACCACAAGAAAACTGAAGCCGTCGCCACCGTGCTGATTGACCGCATGATCGGCCTTGTTTTGCTCGACTTCATTGCGCTTGTCATGCTGATTGGGCGTGCCGGGTTTTATATCAATCACTGGGTCACGCACGTGCCGGCCCTCCTGATGCTGGGCATGAACCTGATGACCGCCATTGTCCTGGTGGCTCTGTTCAACCTTAAACACTTTCAACACTGGTCGTTGTTTCGGCGCATTACCAACCATCCTGTCGTCGGGCCGATTGTCAAACGCACCCTGATTTCCATTTTCCTGTATCGCCGCAAAACCGGCGTATTGCTCAAGACCTTCCTGCTTTCGCTGGCCATCCACCTGCTGGTTGTCCTTGAATGTTACTGCCTGGGCCGTAGTTTCCAGATACACTTGGGGCTGATTGCGTATCTTACGATCATTCCAATGATCCTGGCCATCGCGGCCCTGCCCATTACCCCCGGCGGCCTGGGCATTCGCGAAGGGCTGGCGGTGGCCCTGTTCGGAACGCTGGGCATCGGCAGCACGCAGTCCCTGCCGCTATCATTGATGCTTTACCTGATTTCGGTGGTCTGGAGTTTGTTCGGGGGAATGATTTTCCTGGGCTACACAGCCGGCACCGGCCGCAAGGCCCACGAGGAATTACAGAAGCTCCGCTCCGAAGCGTCGAGCATAGACGCCAATATCCGGGTCGCGCGCCCCCATCCATAGCACGCAATCGCCCGCCTGCGCCTCGGACTTCAGCCGCACAAGCAGGTCGTTATAGGTCGCCGCCAGTTCGGCGCACACTCCGCGTTCACGCAGCATATTCATCAAGGTCTCCGAGGTTACCGTCCGCCGGGTCGTGCCGCCGACAAAATAGACCGGAAGAATGAAGATCCTGTCGGCCGCAGTTGCCCGCGCGCAAAAAGACTGGACCAGTTCGCCAAGCATCAAGGCCAGCGGACCAAAACCATGCGGGCGCCATACGGCCAGAACGCGTCGGTAATGGGGGGCAATTGCATCCCAAGCAGCCGCAATTTTTGCCGGATTATGCGCATAGTCGTCAATCACCGTGACTCCGCGCCCTGTCCCGACCCTTTCCAATCGCCGCTGAATGCCGGCGAAGCTGACAAGCGCCCTGCTGATTGCCGGCAACGCGTAGCCTAATCGCTCGCACAACAGGACCGCCTGCAAGCCGTTCTCGGCGTTATGCCTCCCGAGAAGCGGCAGATTAAAGTCCACGCCACGATATACGAAATGAATTCCATCCGCCGATAGATCGGGTTTAAACCCGTTAAGGACTTCAGCATCCGCCGCGTCGCCGTAACACCCCACCACCCCGCGATTGACTTGCCCGGCAAAAGCCTTGAATAAATGGCGGACTTCCGAGAGCTCAAAATGATCCTTCGACATGTTGGTGATGACCGCCCAGTCCGGGCGAAACCGCAAAAGGGAGCGATCGCTTTCATCCACTTCCACCACCCAGACGTCCGATCGGCCTGTGCGGACATTCCCGATCCGACGCGGGTCAACCCAGTTAAGCAACGCCCCGCCATTGACCACGGTGGGATCGGCGCCTGACCGGGTGAGCACCCAGCCGATCATGCCGGTCACGGTGGTTTTGCCGGCCGTGCCCGTAACGGCAATGCATTTTTTGGCATTTGCCCATTGCGCCAGGCATTCGGCCCGGTGCAGGATCGGAACCCGGCGTCGCCGCGCCGCGGCGATGTCCGGATTATCCGCCTCGATGGCCGAGCTGATCACTAGCCCCGTCAGACTGTCAGTCACCCCGCTCCCGTCCTGGGGCATGAGGGTGGCGCCGGCGGATCTCAGTTTGTCCAGCACATCCAAGGGCCGGCCGGTATCCAGGTACCTGTCGGAACCGGAAACCCGGCACCCTTGCTCCAGCAAGACCTGCGCCAGGGCGTTCATGCCGACGCCCGCAATGCCGACAAGGTGGTAGGAGGAATTTTCGATTGCCGATTTTCGATTTTCGATTGAAGACATATGGAAGAATTTTCGATTGCCGATGGCTAACATATTCCGGAAGGAATCCTTCTGATATCTGCATGCGCATACCTACACAACAATCGCAATATCTCAATACGACAGACACGTTCGATCTAAAATCGAAAATCAGCAATCGCAAATCGAAAATAATGCTACGGGTATTTTCCCGGCTGGGTAAGGCCGGCTTTTTCCGGAAGGCCGCAGATCAGGTTCATGTTCTGAAGCGCAGAGCCGGCCTGTCCTTTTATCAGATTATCAATGTGCGAGATCACCCGCAGTTTGCCGGTGCGCTCATCCACATCCACGATCAGGTTGCAGTAATTGGTGCCCCGTACATGAGCGCTGCCGATGCCGGCCTCGCGGTTGAACAGGCGAACAAACCCGCCGGCCGGATAAAAGGCCCGGTAGGCCGCCTGCACGTCCGCGGGCTTCACGCCGGGCAGCAGTTCGCCATAGAGCGACGACATGATGCCCCGGCAGATCGGCACAACCTGGGCGGTGAAGGTGACCCGCAGCGTCTTGCCGGCCTGCGATCCCAGCTCCCGCTCAATTTCGCAGACATGCTGGTGGCCCGCCAGCTTGTAGGCATTCATGTGATCATAGCGCGCCGGATAGTGAAAGCCGGCGCTGGGTTTCTTGCCGGCGCCGGACACCCCCGTCTTGCAATCGCAAATCAGGCTCTCCAGCCGCACAAGTCCGTTTTTGACGGCAGGCGCCAGGCCCAGGATGCAACTGACGGCAAAACAGCCCGGGTTGCCCACCAGGCGCGTTTTGCCGGTCAATGCCTGCCGATGCAATTCGGCCACACCATAGACCGCCTCCGCCAGCAACTGCGGCGAGGCATGCTTGGGGTCTTTGTCGATCCGCGTGGCATAATCGGCGTAACTTTCGGGGGTATTGAAACGGAAGTCGCCGCTGTAATCAATCACCTTGGCGCCGGCAGCCAATTCCGCCGGGGCAAGCTTCATGCCAACCCCGTCGGGAGTGGCCATAAACGTAACGTCCACCGGCTCACGGGCTTTTGCATCCGACGCCGCAACGATCGGCATGTCGCAAAATCCGGTCAAATGCGGATATAGACTGCTGATGGGCAAGCCCACGCTTTCAACATCCACCAGGCAGGCGATCTTCGCCCCCGGATGGCCCAGCAACAGCTCGATGATCCCGACCCCGCCATACCCGCCCGCACCGACAATTTTTGCTCTAATCATTGCCTGTTCCCTTGATTATTTTTACCGTTCCCCGTCATTCATCATCTACACCGGTTGACAAACCATAAACGTGTTGATATGCTTATATTCGTTTATGAGCACCACCGTTGCAACAAAAAAAATATTGGTGACCGGCGCCGCCGGCTACATCGGTTCCGTGCTTGTGCCGGAATTGCTGCGGCGCGGCCATGCGGTCACGGCGGTTGACAATTTCATGTATCGCCAGACCTCGCTCCTGGACTGCTGCCAGGACGACGGCCTGACCCTTGTGCGCGGCGACGTTCGGGACATGGAATTGATGCGTCCCCTGATGACCGGCGCCGACGCGGTGATCCCGCTGGCCTGCCTGGTTGGCGCGCCGGTTTGCGCGCAAAAGCCATTGGAAGCGCGGAGCATTAACCTGGAAGCGGTCAAGGCGCTCCTGGCCATGAGCAGCCGGCAGCAGGCATTCATTCTCCCGATCACGAACAGCGGGTATGGGATCGGCACGGCCGGCATGTGCACTGAAAAATCCCCCTTACAGCCCATCTCTTTATACGGCCGGTTGAAAGTCGAGCTGGAGCAGCACTTGTTGAACTCCGGGCATGCCATCTCTTTGAGGCTGGCCACGGCCTTCGGCATCAGCCCGCGCATGCGGCTGGATTTACTGGTCAATGACTTCACGTACCGCGCGGTGACGGATCGCTTTATCGTGCTGTTTGAGGCCCATTTCAAGCGCAATTTCATTCATGTGCGCGACATTGCGCGGGCGTTTATGCACGCGCTCGATAATTTCGATCGCATGAAGAATGAGGCTTACAACGTGGGCTTGAGTAACGCCAACCTTTCCAAGATGGAATTGTGCCTGGAAATCAAAAAGCAGGTCCCCGCCTTCACGATCATGGAGGCGCCCATCGGCAAAGACCCCGATCAGCGCGACTACATGGTCAGCAACGCCAAGATTGAAGCCGCCGGATTCCAGCCGCAATGGTCCTTGCCAAAAGGCATCGCTGAACTGATCAAGGGCTACCAGATCATACAGCACCGGCAATTTTCAAACGTGTAGGGTCTATATCTGTAACATGCACGTTCTTTGCGGAGAACATTATGGGAGGGCGACGGGCCTCCGTCGCCGCAGTCAACGGCGGCAGGGGCCTGCCGCCCTCCATAACCATGCGCCGCTTTGGTTGTGACCATACCACATTAGGTAAGCGCGGCCAGAAGGCTGCAGACTGCAACCGGACGGCAGAAGGCATTGACCATCGATCATTAACCATTCCCCATTCTGTTGATAACCATGCAGGCGATTATTTTACTCGGCGGCAAAGGCACGCGGCTGCAAAGCCTGTATCCTGACCGGCCGAAAGCCCTGGCGCCAATCGCCGGACGTCCGTTTTTGGAATGGCAATTGGCGTGGCTGGCGCGGCACGGCATTCGCGACGCGCACCTTGCCGCCGGTCATTTAGCCCGGGGCATCCGGGACTGGGCAGCCACCGCCGGAGCGAGCAACACTATTACGGTATCGGCCGAGCCTTCTCCGCTGGGCACCGGCGGCGGACTGAAATTCGCGGAACCGTTTGTGCGCTCGGACCCCTTCCTGATTTTGAACGGGGACAGCCTCATGCCGAACCTCGACTTTCATGCTCTTGCGGACGCGGGCCAAACGCCCGGCACGCTCATCACCATGGCAATAACCCGGATTGAATCAACCGGCCGCTACGGAACCGTGGAATTTGATGCCCGGAAACGCGTGACCGCCTTCCATGAAAAGGCTGCACGCGCCGAAGGCTGGATTAACGGCGGCGTATACCTGGCGCGCCAAACCCTCATGGGCAGGATAGCCCCGGACAACGCCATTTCACTGGAAACCGATGTGTTCCCCGCCTTATGCGCCGAGGGTCGGATGGGCGTGTTTCTTTCCGAGCCCCCGCTCCTGGATATGGGCACGCCGGACGGGCTCCTGGCTATGGAACGTTATTTGCGGAATCCGGCGGCACCGAATCCGGTGACGCCTTCATTGTAGCGGCGGCTCGCTCAAATCCTTGCCGGGGCGAACTAACTCCACCCATTCGGCCAGGCCGTAACTGATGTGCATAATGGGGATGAGGAAAAGAATCAGCAGGTCGAGCGCCCGGCGCGTTTCCCGGCACTTGGCGAACGTAACCCAGAGAGCTGCCAGCGCGTAAAGCGTCGTTCCCGCGAGCAGAATAACCCGCGCCCATCGGCAGAAAAATACCGTGACCCCCAGCACTACCAGGGCCAGCACCAGGACGGCCGGGATAATGGTTGCCGCCTCGAGATCCACACCGGCGCGGATCAAGCGGATCCGTGTGGCACCATAGCCATACATTTGCCGACAGAATCGCCAGAAACTGGCGCGCGGATAATGATACAATAGCGCCTGCGGCTGGAATATCAGCTTGTAACCAAGGCGCGTCGCGCGATATGCGGCAATCATTTCTTCACCCGGCCAAAAGGCAGGATCAAAACCTCCCAGGCGTTCCAAGACCGCCCGGCGATACGCCATGTTGCATCCGATCAAGCCTGACCAGCGTATTTCACGCGGAGCCGGATCGCCGACCATGTAGCGCTCCGCCACATATCCGGCAGCTTTTGAGGCCAGAACAATGCCCGCCAGGCGGGCCATCAGGGGAAGATCATCCGGGACCAGTCCCGGGCCGCTGACTAGGCCCACGTCAAACCGATGGAAAGGAAGGCGCACTTGTTCCGGCCAGTTGTGCGCCACCACGACATCATCATCAATAAACGCGATCAGGTCGGACTTAGCGGCGCGCCAGCCGGCATTCTTTTTCTCGCTGGAATCGCCCCGGGCGAAAGCAACTTCCAGGTTGCGGATATTGGGATAACATTCACTCAGGCTCCGGACTGCATCGCGCACACTTCTGTCGGCAATCTGACCGGCAACAATGATATCCAGCCGATCGAATCCTTCGGCGTCAATCAGCGATTGAAGCGTTTGAATCAAAATCGGCCGGCCGAGCGTTGGTATAACAACGGAAAGATCTACATGTTTGCTCATGACAATTCAGCGTCCGATATTAACCTCCATGGTTTCCGGGAGAATGCGGCACCGAATACCATGATGCCCCTGGATGGCGAATTCAACGCATTAAAAATATTGTTCCGCTTGGCGCCGGCACCCCAGGTGCCGTCAACGTAGACTCCCCCGGCTCCCGGACCATAGGCGTACCCGCTGGCAGGGCCGCCCCCAAGAAATCCCTTCCCCGCGGCGTCAATCGTCCCTCCCGGCTGCAACTCGAAATTCGTGCAGACAATATAAACGCGACCGTATGTCGGCCAACTGCCATCAGCGTTCGTGGTCATGGCCGTGTTGGGCGCGTGCGTGACTGTCGCGCCGTTTTGAATGATAACGTTGGTCGCGGTTAACGCCGTATCCCAATTCGAGAATATCAGCGTGGCATTGGAGATCGTCAGCGAGGCGAGATAATCGGTGGTGTTGGTCAGCCGCACGCTGCCGTTGGTGATGATTACTTCCGTTCCGGATCCGGGAACTCCCGCGGGATTCCACTTGACGCCGTCGGACCAGTCCCCGCTCGTGCCGTTCCATGTTATCGCGGCGTGACCTACCGAAAGGAAACCCGCCAAAGTTGCAGCAATACACAATGCGCGCATGTTATGCCGGAACCACGGGCGCACACAACTGTAATTCATGGCCGTTCCTTTACATATTCACATATATAAACTACCACCCTGCGGATGAAATGTCATCCTTAAACTTCCGTTAAATAGTCTTTGCAAATATCGAGGGAAAGACCCGAAGAAGGACAAGTCGGCCACGCAGCGCCAGGGACTGGCGGTATTGAGTCCGAAGCTTGGTGCGCTTTGCACTGTCATGGGGTAAAATTATTTTCAGCCGCCAATATCGAGACTAGGGCAGGCATCCAACGACCAGCACGCCTCGCCCGTAATCCCCTGACCGATGCCCGCCAGGCCGGCCACCATGGCGGCATTGTCAGCGCAATACGATGGCTCCGGCAACAGGACGCTGACATTTAAGCTGGCGGCCATATCGAGCAGTCTGGCGCGCAGGCGGCGATTCAAAGAAACACCGCCGGCCACCACCAGCGACTGCACTTTTTCCCGCTTAAGCGCCCGCTGCGCCCCGCGTACCAGCACATCCACGATGGCTTCCTGGTAGCCTGCGGCCACATCCTGCAAAATCGGCTCATGGACGGCCTCCGGATGGTCCCGCAGGTAATATAACAACGAAGTTTTCAGGCCGCTGAAGCTGAAACATAACGCCGGCGACAACCCGCCCGTGAAGTTTGCCATCAACACGCGCGTCCGTGGAAAAGCGATACAGGCGGCATCGCCGAGCGCTCCGATGCGGTCAATCACCGGGCCACCGGGATACTCCAGGCCCAGCAGTTTGGCGCCCTTGTCAAAAGCCTCGCCGGCGGCATCGTCAATGGTCTGGCCCAGTCGCCGGTATTGCCCGGGCGCATCTACACGAACCAGGCAGGTATGGCCGCCGGATACAATGAGCGCCAACAGCGGACAGGCGGATTCATAGCTCCGGGCATCGCGCGCCAGGAAGACCGAATACAGGTGGGCTTCCAGGTGATTGATGCCGATCAGGGGAATATCCAGCCGCAGGGCCAGGGCTTTTGCCGCGGATAGCCCCACCAGCAGGGAACTGGCCAATCCGGGGCCGTAGGTCACGGCCACGGCCTGCAGTTGCGTCCATTCCAGCCCGGACTGCGCCAGGGCTTTGTCAAGTATTCGCGGCAAGTGTTCAACGTGCTGGCGGGAGGCAATTTCCGGGACCACCCCGCCATGGGGACGATGCAAGACCACCTGGCTGAAAACCGCGCTGGAAAGCACCACGCGCCCCTCGGCAACCACGGCGGCAGCAGTTTCGTCACATGAGGTTTCGATGCCCAGTACATTCATACGGCCTTATTGCTGCCGGGCATATTGCTGATGAATATCGGCGCGGGATTGAAACAGACGGATGCCTTTTAAAACATCTATAGCACGCTCCAGTTGGGTGTCCGTCACATGTTCGAGGTCAAGTTTGATGTCATCCTGCTCTTCATCGCCCAATTCTTCCCGCGAGCGCTTAATCAGGACTCTTTGCCATTGTTCGGCCGACATCGGAACTACGACATCCGGTTCAATGCCTTTTTCATGGATCATACGTCCGCTGGGCGTGTAATACTTGGCCGTGGTCAGGCGGATGGCCGAGCCATCGTCCAGCGGCTGGACACTCTGCACGGAGCCTTTGCCAAAAGTTTTTTCGCCGATCAAAATGGCACGGCGATGATCCTGCAAGGCGCCGGCCACGATTTCCGATGCGCTTGCGCTCCCGCCATTGACCAGCACGACGATGGGATAATCAAGCAAATGGACGTTGCCCTTGGACTCATATTCGGACTGGAGACCGACCCCCGGGCGTCCCTTGGTAGACACGATCTTGGCGCCGCGCTTCAAAAATTTCTGACTGACATCCACAGCCGAGACCAGCAATCCGCCGGGATTGTTCCGCAAATCCAGAACCAGGGCGTTCATGCCCTTGGCCGACAACTCGTCCAGGGACTTCTGCAAGGCATCGGCCGTCGGCTCGTTGAACTGGACAATGCGGATATACCCGATATGGTCTTCCAGGATGGCCGCGCCCTTGACGCTCGCAACCTTGATGACGGCACGGACTATTTCGATCTCCTTGACCTCCTGGGGCTTAACGCGCAGGATTTTTATTTTAACTTTTGTGCCGGGCTCGCCCCGCATTTTACGGACCGCCTCCTGCAGCGAGATGTTTTCGGTGGATGCGCCTTCAATCGCCATAATCTTGTCGCCTTGCATGATGCCGGCACGAAAGGCCGGCGTATCTTCCATGGGCGCAATGACGGTCAGAACGCCGTCGCGCATGCCGATGATGATGCCCAGCCCGCCGAATTCGCCGGCAGTATCATTCTTCATGTCGGAAAATATTTCCGGTTCCATGAACTGGCTATGGGGATCCAGGGACTGGAGCATACCGCGCAACGCGCCGTAAATGAGGTCCTTATATTGCGTCTTGTCTTCGTCCACGTAATTCTGGCGGATCAGCATCATCACTTCCGTCAGCAACTGCATTTTTTCAAAGGCCACCGAGTCGGTGTCGTTAGTCTTATCAGCCCGGGCGGCCATCTTGGCGCCCACCACCAGGTTGATGCCCAGAAAAGACACCACGACCAGCCATATAAACCTGCGCCCGATGATCGTTGCCGACATGAAACATCTCCAGGGCTAAAATCACTCCAGACAATAGAGGCCGCTAAAATCGTTGTTACTGTATCGGAAGGTCCCGTTTCTGGCAATGCGAATTAATCTGCATAAATTTGACAGACCTAATCAGCGCGGATTTTGGTTGAGCAAAATATGAATGCGCCTATAGTGAAGCCTGGAGGAAAAAGCCATGCCGGAATTGCCCGAAGTCGAAACAGTGGTTCGCGAGTTGCGTGCGGACGGCCTTATCGGCCGGTCCATCACCCGGGCACAGGCGTTCTGGAAGCCTATGATTGCGCCGCTGACGCCCGCCGCCTTTGCGGCGCAACTGAAGGGCCGGCGCGTTCAAGCCATACAGCGGCGCGCCAAATATATCGTTATCACGCTTGCCAACGGCAACACGCTGTTGATTCACCTGCGCATGACCGGCCAGTTGAACCTGGTCCGCAAGGGAGCGCCACGAGACCCGCATCAGCATATCGTACTGTGCCTGGATGACGGTCGCGACTTGCGCTACCGGGATACGCGCAAGTTCGGGCGCTGGATATTGACGCGCGCGCCGGACACGATCCTGGGTCGCCTGGGCCCGGAACCGCTTTCGGAGCATTTTGACCGGAAGGTATTTATCAGCCAACTGCGATCCCGGCGGCGGCAATTGAAGCCCCTCCTTCTGGATCAAACCTTCCTGGCCGGATTAGGCAACATTTATGCCGACGAGGCTCTCTGGGACGCGCGCTTGCATCCCGGGCGCGTCGCATCCACGCTCAGCGCAATGGAAGCGCGCCGCCTGCATGGGGCCATCCGCCGTGTTTTGCGCCGCGGCATCCAGAACAAGGGGACAACACTCGGATCCGGCAAATCGAATTTCAAGCGGCCCGGGGGCAACCGCGGTCAGAACCAGGCGGGATTAAAGGTCTTTCGACGAACGGGGGTGCCCTGCTTGCGCTGCGGAAAATCAATCCGCCGGATGATAATCAGCCAGCGCGCCACGCATATTTGTCCGAATTGCCAGCCGGCTTAGGCGAAAAAACCGGAATATGACACCCTATGCCGGACACCGGACGCCAGACATAAAAAGACGACACAAGGACGATACGTTTTCTTCTACAATTTGTCGTCCGTCTTCTTTCTTTCTGGGCTGGCATCCGGCGTCTGGTATCCGACGTCATTCTTCTTTGGGCCGGCGTCTGACTTCTGCTTCGATGTGCTTCCGGCAGCGGCCGGTTTTTTCTTGGCGTTGACAAATTCAAAGCCCACTTGGCCGTCGCGGACGACAAGATAGGCGCGGAACGGACGCCCTTTGCGGGAGATAAAGCGGTTCAACAGGTCGGTTTTGCCGGTGGTCAGCAGTTTGATCAGTTGGGTCTTATCCACTATCTGTTTCAGGATAACGGCTCCGCACCGGAATGTACAGGTGCGCTTCGCACCGACCGCTTTTTCGCAAACATAGCTGGAGCCGTTTTCGAAGACGCCGGCGCCGCACTTCGGGCATTTGCCCAGCGATTCCTTGCCGCTGAAATCAACGGCCTCGGAGCCGGACGCCGTGCCGAAATCAAACTCCACTTTATATTCGGGGCTCAACTTAACTGTGGCCGCAAAGACTTTGCCCTTATGGCTGTGGAAATTATCCAGGGGCCCGACCGACTTTTTGTTCAGCAGGTCTTCCATTTCGTCGACTTCGAACTGCCGGCCGGCCAGTGTCTTCCAGATAAAGAAATCGCACTTCCGGCACTGGAACCTCCGGTAATTCTCGTGCATGACGCCCGCACATTTCGGGCAGGGCGCTTTCAGGATGCCGAAGTCTCCGGGAACGGTATCATGCTCAAACTTTTTGGTCTGATCCACGATGCGGCGGGTCATTTCCGCGATTTCCTGCATGAACTCGGCGCGCGGCAACTGATTGTGCTCCATCTGCTTTAATTTGAACTCCCAGTCGCCGGTCAACTCGGGCGAACAAAGTTCGGGGATCTGAAGGCCGCGCAGGAGCGCCGCCAGCGAAAACGCCTTGGCCGTGGCCTGCAGTTCCCTTCCCCGCCGGACCATGTATTTCTCATAGATCAGGCCCTCAATAATGGAGGCGCGCGTCGCCGGCGTGCCCAGGCCCTTGGCGCTCATGGCTTCGCGCAATTCATCGTCCTCGACAAGCTTGCCCGCGCCTTCCATGGCGGACAGCAAGGTGGCTTCCGTATAGCGGGGCGGCGGCTTAGTCTGCGTGCCGACACATTCGACGGCAAGGGTCTGCACAATTTCGCCCGCCTGCACCGCCGTCAGATTGGGCGTCTCCTCATTATGGGCTTCTTTGCCGTAAACCGCCATCCATCCCGGATTCACCAGGACCTTGCCTTCGCTTTTGAAGGGCTCCCCTTCGACGCGGGTAATGCGCGTCGTCACCAGGAACTCGGCAGCGGGGTAAAATACCGCCAGGAATCGCTTGGCTACCATGTCATAAATCTTGCTTTCTTCTTCGCTTAAAACTCCAGGCGTTTGCACCGTCGGAATGATGGCAAAGTGGTCGGAAATTTTGGCGTTATTGAAAATCCGCTTGTTCGGGTGAACCCAGCCCTGCTTCAAAATACGTTCGGCTGATTCGCCGTACCTGGCGGAGGCCATGACCGCGAGGGTTTTCTTAACTGTACCCAGATAATCCTCCGGCAGAGCGCGGGCATCCGTGCGCGGATAGGTCAGGACTTTGTGGCGCTCGTAAAGCGCCTGGGCAAGCTGCAGCGTGCGCTTGGCGGAAAACCCGAAACGCCCGTTGGCTTCCCGCTGGAGGCTGGTAAGGTCGAACAGCAGGGGTGAAAGCTGGGAGGCGGGCTTGTTTTCCTCGGTGACCACGCCGCTCTTGCCCAGGCACTTTAAGCGTATGGCTTCGGCGCGGGGGGCATCCCAAAGGCGTTCGGGCTTGGCATCGCCATTTTCCGATTTGCCTTTTTGGAAGGCTTCATCAAACCAGCGGCCCGGATATTCCCCGGCCGCGGCCTGGAACGTGGCGTGGAGTTCCCAGTAATCCCGCGGCACAAATTTTTTGATCTTTTCCTCGCGCTCGACGACGATCATCAGCGTCGGGGTCTGTACGCGGCCGACCGTCGTGAGCTGGAAGCCGCCCAGCTTGGAGTTGAATGCCGTCATGGCGCGCGTGCCGTTGATGCCCACCAGCCAGTCGGCCTCGGACCGGCAGATGGCGGCGTCCGCCAGGGGCTTCATGTCGGCATCGGTGCGCAAGGCGGCGAAGGCCTCGCGGATGGCGTTCCGGGTCATGGATTGGAGCCACAATCGTTGAATAGGCTTATTCGTGCCGACAAACTGCACGATATAGCGAAAAATCAGCTCGCCCTCGCGGCCGGCATCGCAGGCGTTAATGAGCGCATCCACATCCTTGCGCTTGATCAGCCGGAGCAGCACCTTGAGCCGCGGCGCGCTTTTCTCGATCGGGCGGAGGTCGAAATGCGTGGGGATAATCGGCAGGTTGACCAGATTCCATTTGCCGCGTTTAACTTCCTGCCCTTCCGGCACCATGATTCCCAGCAGATGACCGACAGCCGAAGACAGGACGAACGCCTCGCTTTCGTAAAATTCGCCCTTCTTGCTGAAGCCGCCGAGCGCCTTGGCAATGTCGGCGGCCACGGACGGTTTTTCGGCGATGATTAATTGCTTGCTCATAGTGATGCCAGCGGCGACATGGACGCAAAAGGCAATGATGAAACCACGTTTCCGTTTTTTTAGCCAGCAGAAAAATCAGGGCGCTTCCAGGGCGCTTTTGCCGGCAACGATTTCGATGAAGTATCGGGGCCGGCCACGGACATCCTGATACATGCGGCCGATATACTCGCCCAGGAAGCCCATGGCAATAAACTGGCCACCGACAAAAATGAACAGGATGGCAAACAGGGTAAACACGCCCTTGGCCGCCCATTCCGGGCCCCAGATGAAGCGCAGGATCAGGATCATCACGCCCAGGCCGACGCCCATCATACTGATCAGCACCCCGGCTATGGACAGGAGCCTCAAGGGCAAAGTAGTGATACTGGTCAGGAGATCGAATTGCAGGTTGACCAGTTTCCACAGGCCGTATTTGGATTGCCCCGCGCGGCGTTCGGCATGGCGGACTTCGATTTCCGCCGTGTGGCGCGCGAAACTGTTGGCCAGCACCGGAATAAATGTGCTGCGTTCATGGCATTGGAGCATGGCCTGGATCACCTGCCGACGGTAAGCCCTCAGCATACAGCCATAATCGTGCATGACCACGCCCGTCACTTGCGCCGTCATTTTGTTCACCAGGAAAGAGGAAAAACGGCGGAAGATGCTGTCGCGGCGCGGCACACGAATGGAACCGACCACATCCATGCCCTCATCCATTTTTTTCACCAGCGCCGTGATCTCCTCCGGCGGATTCTGAAGATCGGCATCGAGCGTTACGACAATCTCGCCCCGGGCCTGCGCGAACCCGGCCATAACCGCCGAATGCTGGCCGTAATTCCGGTTCAAAAACACCCCGACCAGCGCGCCCGGGTTGGCCTCCGCGGCCCGGTAGATGATATCCCGGGACGCGTCCCGGCTGCCGTCATCAACCAGGATGATCTCGAACGGCCGGCCCAACGAACGGCAGACGGCAAGCGTCCGACGCATGAGTTCCGGCAGATTGTCCTCCTCATTAAATACGGGGATTACGACGGAAAGAGGGACGGGGGTATTCATGGGCATTTCATCCTTTTTTCAGAACATCCTTGATCGCCGCGACTACGTCATCCACATCCTCCGGATGCATATCCGGGAACAGCGGCAGGGAGCAGATCCGATCGGAATTCCATTCCGTGGCCGGCAACATGCCCCGTGCACAGCCCATCTTCTCGCGATAATATTTCTGTAAATGGACGGCGCGAAAATGCAAGCCCGTGCCGATGTTATTCTTTTTTAGAGCCTCCATGAACGCATCGCGGTTTAGGCCGGCACGATCAGCATCCAACCGCACGATAAACAGGTGCCATGTGTGCCGCATCGGATAGGACGGGTCTTTTAGCGGCAAAATTTCGTTCACTTCGGCCAGACGCCGGCGATAATACAGCGCCAGTTCCGTGCGTCGGCGGTTGAATTCATCCAGCCGCGCCAGCTGCCGCCGGCCGAGCACGGCGGCGATATCGGTCAGGTTGTATTTGTATCCCGGCTCGACCACTTCCGCTTGCGGGGAACGCCCTTGCATGGTGCGGTCGAAGGCATCCACTCCCAGGCCGTGGAATTTCAGCCGCCGGACGGCATCCAGGAAGGCGGTGTCCTCGGCGCAGACCATGCCGCCTTCGCCCGTAGTTATATTCTTGATGGGATGAAACGAAAAAATGGCGGCGCCCTTTGCGCCGATACGACGCCCGCGGTATTCCGTGCCGGCGGCGTGGGCAGCATCCTCCACGATCGGAATGCCGCGCTTGGCCGCCAACTGGCGGATAGGATCAACATCCGCAGGCGCGCCCGCAAAATGGACGGGGATGACCAGCCGGGTTTTTGATGTCAGCACGGCGGCGATCTGGTCGGGCCCGGCCATGAGCGTGTCGCGGTCAACATCGGCAAAAACCGGCCGGGCGCCGGAGAGCACAATGAGATTGACGGTGGAGGCCCAGGTCATCGATGGCGTCACAACCTCGTCACCGGGACCGATGTTCAGGGCCTTAAGGGTCACATGCATGCCGCCGGTGGCTGAGGCCAACGCCACGGCGCCGCGCGTTCCCACGTATGCGGCAAATTCCTGCTCGAATTTGGCGGCATGCGGTCCGGTGGTGATCCAGCCGGAACGGAGCACCGCGCCCACGGCTTGGATATCTTCTTCGCTGATGCTGGGCCTTGTAAAAGGTAAAAATTCTTTGCGCATAATACTCCATTGGCTGTTCTGATCAATTAGGCCCCGCAAGGCGGGGCGACTTTTATTCCGTTCGGATTGTCATCCTGAACGCAGTGAAAGGCCTGCCCTGAGCGAAGTCGAAGGGATCTCTCGCGGCGAGATTCCTCTTCTACGCTCGGAATGACAACAAAGACGGATTGTCCGCCATAGGCGGGTCCGCCTCCGGCGGAAAATTCCTATGCATTTAAGGCGGCTTTGCCCTGACGGCCCCTTCGATCCATTGCAACGCCCGGCGCGGCCCCATCCGGACTTCCGCACGCACCTGCCAGGGCGGCAGGGATTCCGCTTCCGGCATAAAATTCCGGGATAGCGCCAAGACCCCGTCAAACCGGGAATGCCGCCGGCCCAGAACATGGTTGAGATCGTTTATATCGGAAAGCGCCGGAAATACCAAGTCACAATAGTAATAAAAACCGGCACGCGTGGTTTCATCAAATCGCCAGCCGGCCACGCAGGCGGAGGGATCGGCCGCAACATACCCAGCCATATTGCGAAAGGCGGCCCCGTAACTTTTTACCCGGTCAAGCATGGGAAACAGGACCATCAGGACGCCAATAAAAAACACGGCCGTGGCGGCCAACACCCGGTGAAGAAAAGACAGACACCAGACGCCAGACGCCGGACGCCGGACGCCGGAGGACAGATAACGGCATAAGAACACAGAACACGGCCCAAGATTTATCCCGCGCTTCGCGGGATCGCCACCGTGTCCCGCCGAAGCGTCTTCGCGAAGGGGGACGCCTTTCCCAAACCGAATTCGAGGCACATAAACAAGACTAATGCAACCCAGTGCGGTAAGCCCCGCGATTACCTGGTACCACCCCCACCCGCCCGTCAACAGGTGGGCCTGCGGGCCCAACAACGGCGCGATAACAAGAACCAGCAACCCGCCCAGCATGCATCCGACCCACATCCAAAGGGTATTTTGAAGCGGCCGTGTCATCGGCGCATGCAATACCTGGGCGCCGATCATGGCACATGCCGGCAGTAAAACCGACAGATAAATGTCACGTTTGGTGGCCGTAATCGAAAGCACCAGCAAGCCGCCCAGCGCCCAGGCGGCCAGCACCCGGCCCGCCGGCGTCATCTGCCCGCGGCACAGCGCCACCAGCAGGTTTTTAATCCCTACCAGCACAACCACCAGCCAGGGCAGAAGATAAACGGGAATAACCTGCAAGTAATACCACGGACCTTGCATATGGCCTAACTGGGTCGCGCCTCCGGAAAAACGCCCGACATGATTTGCCCAGAACCATTCGTTCCACAGTTCCGGCCCGCCGAACATGCGCAAGGCCAACATCCAACTCAGCATCAGGGCCAGGCAAAATAATAAAGCCAGGCCATGCAGGCCGAGACTGCGCGGTTGGCTCATCCCTCGCCAGCCCACCTGCCGCCCCCAGGAAAATACCAGGCCCAACCAGCCCAGCAGAACGATCAGGGGACCGATGAATCCCTTTGAAAGGAAAGCCCCTCCGGTAAAGAGCGCCGCCCACGGAAGGAATCCCAGGCGCGAGCCGATATAGGCCTCGGTAAAACACCACAATGCCGCCGTGACGAAAAACAGGAGCGCGTTATCCACCAGCATCCAATGCGTGACGTGAATAAACCCGGGCATGGTGGCCAGGAGCACCATGGCCAATATCCCCTGCGCGCGTCCCAGCAGACGCCGGGCCATCAGCCACGTCATGGCCAGAGCGCCCAACCCCCATAGGGCCGATGTCAGCCGCAAGGCCGTAGTAGGCCCCAGCAGGGAAGCAAGCAGGTGCAATGCGCCGGCACCGACAATGTAATATAAAGGCGGCTTTTCGACGAAGGGCGCACCCGCCAGATCGGGAATAAGCAGATTGCCGGTGCGGCTCATGCTCAACATGATCGCCGCTTCGCGCGGCTCATCCGGCGTCCACAGGTCGTGATCGGCAATCCCCGACAGCGAGATCAGCAGGCACAGGATGACGATCCAAGGCGGTATGGAGGTTGTGGTCGAAGTACAATTTTCGTTCATGCCAATCCTTTTGACCTACTGTAGTCTAAGGCCTTTTACTTTCACAAGCAAAAAGGCAAGGCCTAAGTGCGTCAAGAACGGTCTCGCGGGAGCTCCCGCCGGCGTCCGGCAACTGCCGGACTATGGCGGGCAAGCTGCCCCTGGCACGAATGCCAATTTCTTCGCGATATTGGAGGGCGTCCCGATCACGCCGCTTTGGGCGGGTATCGGGACTGCGACGCCGCTGGTTTCAGCATGAATGACGCAGCCCTGAAAGGCAAGGGTATGTCCGTGCAAATAACTTGCGCCCGGAATGAATTTTGGTGTACAAAGGCAGTCATGGTTTCAAACGCAACTCGGAAATTATTGCCGGCATCATGAGCAACCTGCAAAACAAATTGTTCAGCCTGTCCCTGGTAGTCATCGTCTGCGCGTTTCTGATTGTTCTATTCTACCGCGGCTTCAACGATCCCGATGAGGGCCGCTATTCCGAGATCCCCCGGGAAATGGTCGCCGGCGGCAACTGGCTGGAAATGCACATGCTGGGTTACCGGTACTACGAAAAACCGCCGCTGACTTACTGGCTGGTGGCGCCGGCGATCAAGGTGTTCGGCGCCAGGGACTGGGCCGTGCGCGTGCCGCTCCTGGTAAGCGGACTCATGTTGGCCGGCATTTTCTGGCTCCTGGCGCGGCGCAAATGGGAGCGCACCCGGGCCGACATCGCCACGTTGACTATGCTGTCCATGATCGGTTTCCTGGCCGGCACGGGATTGCTGTTGACCGACTCATTCCTGGTTATGTGGTTCGCCCTGACCTGTATCGCGCTTTTTTTCGGATGTCAGCCGGGCGTGTCTGCCGGAGCGCGTTTTCTGCTGTTTTCCGTCGCATCCATAGCCGCCGCCATGGGTTTTCTTACAAAAGGCGCGGTCGCCATCGTTTTGCCGCCAGCCATTATTTTTATCTGGCTTATCTGGGAACGGCGCCCGGCGACCCTCCGGACCTGGTCCGTGCCCTGGGTTATTCTCCTGTGTGTCGGACTGCTGACCCCGGTCATGTTGCTCTTGGAGAAGCATAATCCTGGCTTTTTCCATTTTTTCGTCATTGACGAGCATTTCTCGCGTTTCACGGGCACGCGCGAGGTTCAACTTCACCCGGAGCCTTTCTGGTTTTTCGGCATGGTGATCCCCCTGTTGATTGCACCCTGGACTCTGTTTATTGTGCGCGCTGCATGGCGGATGATCGCCCGGTGGGGATGGCGCACAGACACCTTGACCCGGTTCCTGCTGGTCTGGATCGTGGTCGTGGTAGGGTTTTTCTCCGCCAGCACCGGCAAACTGATGTCCTACATTTTGCCGGCTATTCCCGCGCTTGGTCTCCTGCTGGGGCGCTGGGGCCTGGCCGACCGCGAGGATACCCGGCGCGACCAAATCCTGTGGAACATTGGCGTCGCCGGCTTGTTCATCGTGGCGGCAACAATCATGACTGTGTGGTTGATCAGCTTTTTTAAAATAATTCCCGAAGATATATACCCGATCAGCGGACGGAGCGTTGTGGCGCTGTTTCCGATCGCGGCCATATTGATCGCGCTGATCGCAACACGGGGCTATCGCTCGTTTGCTGGCCTGCTGGGCTTGAATGCCGGGATCATGCTGGCCGCGGCGCTGTTGCTATCGCCTTTGGCCGGCAAGGATTTCAACGTACTTCTGCACATCAACTCATCCCACGTATACAAGCAATTGGCCGCCGAGCTCAAACCGGATGACCAGGTCGTGGTGTTCTGGTCCTATCGGCCCGCCCTGCCCTTCTATACCCGGAATATCTACGTTCCCTTCCAGGACACGAATGAATTGCTTTACGGCATGCAGGCGGAACCGGAGCGCGCCTGGGAATTGAAGGATAAGGCCCAGCTGGAAGCTTTTCTGCAGAAAGCCACCGGCCGTGTATTTGCGGTTATCGAGCCCCAGGACATTGAAAAGCGATTTAAACCGCTGGCTTTGGCTACGGCCCCCACAACGATCCCGTGCGACCCCGACACTATCATACTGGAACTTTTACGCTCACCGCGCCCGTGATTCGCTATTTTCGATCGATCCCTGCGTCAATAATCCCGTCCGCGCCGGGTAATTTAATTTTTATATTATAAAACTAATTATTATATTGACAAATTAACGCTCCGGGCATAGCGTGGACCTGATTTGAAAGGAAAACCTGTGATCAAGGTGCTATACAAGGTATTTGACATCCTCGAGCTCCTGGCGGAAACGCCGGAACGGCCGTGGGCCCTGAAGGAAATCGCCGTCCACCTGGGCCAGCATCCCGCCACCTGCGCCAATATTCTCAAGACCATGGTATGCCGCCATTATGTCGAGCAGGTTGCACCGAAAAAGGGGTACCTGCTGGGACCGGCATTGTTTCAAATCTCCCGCCAGGCACCCTATCGCCAGGACCTGATTGCCGCGGCCGAGCCGTTGATGGCTGACCTGGCCAAGTCCGTCAACGAGACGGTTCTCCTGACTACCTTGCGCCTGGGCCGGCGTTTTATTCTTGCGCAGATCAACGGGCAACAGCAAATCCAAGTCGGGCCCCAGGCATTGATTCAAGACAACATATACGAGACCGCCACGGGGCGGCTGTTAATGGCCTTCCTGCTGGAACACGAATTGGAGCAAATTGCCCAGGAACACGGGATGCCGGGAAAAGAATGGCCTGAAGCCGGCAACCCGGCGGCGCTCAAACAAGCCCTGGCGGATATCAGGAAAACCGGCTGGGTATACCATGCGCCCAACGCCGAGGTGGTTGGCCTGGCCTTCCCGATCCACGATCATCGGCAGGAAGTAACCGCTGCCCTCGGACTGTTCCTGCCCCGTTTTCGTTTTAAGGGCGCCCATAAGGCCGCAATTCTGAAAAGAATGTCAACGACGGCCACTGCCATCAGCAAACGCTTGTCGGTAAATGGAAACAATGAAACACCAGGAAAAATATTGCGCAGGAATGTCTGCGGGGCTCCCGGCGCATAAGACGGACAAAACGAAGTAAAAGATAATAAACGGAGGATCATCATGGAGTTCACGAAGCAATTCAAGGAATATGCCGCGAGCATCGGATGCGATCTCGTGGGGATCGCGCCGATTGAACGTTTCGCCGGCCTCGCGCCGGAACGCCACCCCGCATCGATCTTTCCCGAAGTTAAATCGGTCATCGTAGTCGGCAAGCGCATCCCGCGCGGGGCGCTGCGCGGCGTCGAAGAAGGCACGCAGTTCAACACCTACAACTGCTATGGGTATGCATGGCTCGAAGACCGGTTCCTTTCCATGATTACCGTAAAAACGGCCGAATTCCTTGAGAACAACAAATGGGAAGCAATCCCGATGATCAACCTTCCCGTGGAAATGGGGCCGATGGGCGTGCCGGTACAACCGGGGAATCCCGCGCCGAATGTGCTTATTGACTTTGACGATGCCGCCGTGCGCGCCGGCCTCGGCGAAATCGGCTATCTGCGCGCCTTTGTTACGCCGCAATTCGGCGCACGCCAGCGCTTTTACATCATTCTCACCGACGCCGTCCTGGACCCGACCCCGGTCTTGAAAGAGGATCTCTGCGAGCGATCAAAGAAATTCGCGGAATATTGCCCGCTCGGCGCAATTGATGCTTCCAACGAAGAAACGATTGAGATTGCGGGCAAAAAGATGAAGGTCGCCGCGATCGACTTCAAAAAGTGCGCACAGTGCAAGAACGGCGCCATGCCCAACCGCCGCCATCCGTCGGGGAAGCCTGATCGTCTCGCCGCGTTGTGCATGCGCACTTACATGGCGCATCTCGAAAAGGCGGGACGGGTTGAGAATAAATTTGTCAATCAATTCCGCACCCGGCCGCCGTGGGTTGTCCAGGGTGAAAGAGAGATCATCGGCGAAGGGTCCGATATCGAATAACGCCTGCCCGGCACGGGAAAAAACCAATATGAAAACACTGACCAAACAGATGATCAAGGATTTTGTAATTTCGCAAGGGCTCGACCTTTGCGGCGTCGCCAACATTGCGCGTTTCAAGGATGCCCCGCCCAGCATGAATCCGGCGTCGATATTCCCGAAGGCAAAATCGGTGATCGTCGTCGGCAAACGGATCCTGCGCGGCAACTGGCGCGGCATTGAGGAAGGCACCTACTGGCCGTCCTATACCTACTTCGGGTATCACGGGCAGTTGAACACCACATTCATTCACACACCCATGTTCGAAACGGCGTGTTTCATCGAGGACTTCGGCTTTGAGGCGGCGCCGCTATACCCGGGCGTCACGGCAAGCGACCGTGAACTGCTCCGTGAACCGCTCCGCAAGGGTGGCGCAGCTCCGGATGTGAATATCAGCATCCGCATTGCGGGCGTTGCCGCCGGCCTCGGCGAGATCGGCTGGGCGAAAGTATTCCTGACGAAGCAATTCGGCCCGCGCGTACGCCTGGCCTGCATCATCACGGATCTGGAACTCGCGCCCGATCCGCTTATTGAGCCCAACTCCATCTGCGACAAATGCATGCAATGCGTGAAAGGCTGCAGCGCCTGCGCCATTCCGCACAGGAAAGAGCAAAAGACGGTGAAAATCAGGATCGACGACAAGACCTACGAGTGGGGCGACGTGCATATGGGCCGCTGTACGCTAAGTTATCACGGCGGCGATGCGATGAACTCGCCGTTTATTCATCGCGATTTCCCCGGATGGAACTTCGATGTCACGCAGCAGGATATGAGCGAGGAGGCCGCGTATAAATTCGCGTGGACGCTTTCGCAGCAGCCGTGGGGAAAGTGCAAGGAATTTCCGTCGGGCTGGATAATCGAAGGGCACCACTATCTCCTGAAATGGGGCGAGGCGGGGAGCTTCGGCGTCGAAGGTTCGCGCGGCTGCATGCGCAGCTGTTTTAATCACCTCGAGAAAAAAGGAACGATCGGACAGACCTTCCACAACGGGGACTTTATCAAGCGCCGACGCTGGCTGCTGCCCGCCAAGGTGCCCGGCCCAAAACAGCACCAGGCTAATTCGCCCGTTTGATGAGCACGTAGCCGATGATTTCCGAGGCCACAAACGGGATCCAGACAATCAAGTGCGGCTGGAATTGGGGATGATTAACCATGGCATCCGCAATGATAATGAAAAAATAAAAGACGAAGACCAGCAGGAGCGACACCGCAATGCCGATGGATGATTCCTTGCGGTGAATCTTCATGCCCAGCGCCGCACCCAGCAGGACAAAGGCATAACACGAGAGCGACAACGCAAGGCGGGTGCTGGCCTCCACCATCAGCGACATCCGGTGCACCACGGCATCCTCCGCCTTGAGATTGGAGAGGAAATTGCGCGCCAGAAATTCCGGATAGGCGTCTTCCAACAGCATGCGATTAAGGCGCAGGAGGGCGTCCCCGGCCGGCTTATGCTCCAACAGGATGCTGGTGTTGCTGTTCAGGGTCACCCCCTGGAAACGTTGGGCCGTATAAAGGCACGGCCCGGCCAGCAGCCGGTTCAAATCCACGCCCAACGCCGCCTGCAAGCCCGCGCGGGCCGCCGGCGAACCGTCGTAGCGATCAAGCCACGCCAGGGTATTATCAGTCAGGTGGGCCTGAATAAAATCGGCTAATTGGTCAGGCGGATCGGCCAGCACCCGCGCCAGGCCAGTCAGGTCAGTAAAATCATCGGCCGCAATCAGCATCGATCCGCGAATAGTTTGGAATATTTCCAGCATGGTCAAATCGGCCCGCTTTTTCCAGACAACGCCGCGATGCACCAGTTCGGCCACATCGATGGTTACCGGATATTCATCGGCGCTCAGGCGCTTCGTACGGCTCAAATCGTTGGGGAACTGATCGTCAGCCTGATCGATGCGCACCTGGAACAAGTGGATAATGATCTTGCCCGGATTCTGTTTATCAGGCTCGATCGTGCCCGATTTGGCCCGCACGGTCTGTTTGACGCCCTTGCTGTTGAACTCATAAATGACGATGTCGGACATGCGGTACCCGTCTTTGCGGGAAATATAAATGGTGAATCCCGGAAAATCACGGATGAAGCGGCCCTCGTCGAGGAGTGACAGAGGCGTTTCCACGCCCAGCTTGCCCAGTACGGTGCGGCGGGCATAGTGGCTGTCGGGCGCCAGATTGCAGTTGATATAGATGCAGACCAGACTGAGCACTGCGGCGATCAAGACCGGCGCTTGAACGACCTGCCAGAGGCTGATCCCGCATGCCTTCATGGCAATAAGTTCGCGATCGCTGGCCATGCGGCTGAAGACCAGAAACGCCGCGGCCATTACGCTCATGGGAATGGCAAAAATCAGCGAAAAGGGAATGCCATAGGAAAAAACTTGAAGGATCAGAAGCCCCGGCACCCCCCGCGAAAACAGGTCGATGACCTTGAAAATATTCCCCACCGCCATGACGAACAGGAATACCGCCAAGGTAACGATAAACGTCAGCAGAAACTGGCGGGTGATATAAGTCGTTAGGATGCGCATGGTGAAGACCGGCATACAGAATGCGGAACGATGAATTACAAGTGCCGCTCAAGACGTTTTTTATCAAAAAATACAGGATTAACATGATTTTGACAAGCTGGTAGTTTCCCCTGAATATGTTTTTGCCAGGGCTGCGTCAAGAACGGTCTCGCGGGAGTTCGATCCTCCCTGAATGCCAATATTTTCGCGATATTGGAGGGTGGAGTTCCGCGACGCAGCTGGTTTTGGCATGGATGACGCAGCCCTGATTTTTTTGCTTGCGTACCCCGGGAAAGGTGGCAGCCTATCCATTTTACATGTGCCATCGGGCGACATCCGCCTTCGGGCAATATTGGCATTTTTTCATAATTATCAGGCTTGGGAACTATAATGTTTAATGCCCTGATGCGAAGCGCACACCGGTTGTTTTTCGTGCTTTTTGCGATCTTGCTCATCGGCTTGGCAACGGGTCCTTTTGTTGAAACAGCGTATGCCCGGGTAAATGTAAAAAAAGAAACGGCTGCGCCTGAACTGCTTAAGGAAACGCTTGCCGCCAAATCGGGCAGCGTGATGATCACCCACCAGATGCGGGCCAATGCGGTGCGCAACTGCGCGCGTTTTGCCTGGGCCCGGAAATATCGTGACCGCCTTATCGCGCAGGTCAAGCCATACATGGAGATGCCCGACGAGACATTATGGAAACTATTGCCCGCCCAGGCAATGCCGCGCGACTCCGGCGTGAATTTCAACAATAGCGCCGGCTGTCCAAAGTGCGGCAATGAACATTTCAAGGCCCCATATAACCCTTCGCGCTGGTTCGTGGATTTTCCGAATCGCCCCTGGCAGGTTCAGTGCCGCAATTGCAGGCAGTGGTTCCCGGCAAACGACTTTGCCGCCTACTACGCAAGCGCGCTCGACAAACACTATAAATTTCAGCTTGGCAAAGGCGACGCGCAGTTTCTTAAGCCCGTGGGCAACGCAGCCCGCACATGGGTTGACGATGGCACAGGCGTAAAAATCGACGGACACAAATGGTTTTTTGCCGCCAATTACTCATTCGTATCGTGGACCACCCTGATCGATATTACAAAAAAGCTTGCCATTTTGTACACGCTGACCGATGACACGGCTTACGCACACAAGGCAGGCGTGTTGCTCGATCGCATGGCCGACCTCTACCCTGAGATGGATTACAAGCCCCATCACGCTCGCGGAATGGAAGCCTCAACCGGCGGCTCCGGCAAGGGACGGGTGCAGGGCAAAATCTGGGAGTGCTTCACCGTGGACAAACTCAGCCAGGCCTATGATTATATATTTGATGGCCTTGCAGATGACAAGCAACTGGCGGAGTTTGCCGGTAACATGTCCAGCCAATACCATACCGGTGATAAATCGTCTTTGGAGATGATCAACAAACACATCCGCAGCAACCTCATCAATGAATTCATTTGCGGCATACTGGATGGCCGGATTCATGGCAATGCGGGCATGCGCGAGTTGGCCATGACTTGCGCCGCCATCGCCTTGGATGATGCCCGTCTGACGCCGCGCTATCTGGACTGGCTCTTCAAGCCGGATGGCGGAAATATCCCTTACGTCATCGTTAACCTGCTCGGTCGCGAAGGTTTTAGCCACGAAACGGGACTTGGCTATGCCTCAATTCCAGGCCGATCGTATTACAACGTAGCTGAATTGCTCCAAAAAAACACTGCGTATACCAATCACAATCTGTATCGGGACTTTCCCAAGTTGCGCAACTGCTTTACTATGTGCGCCAAGGTCCGCGCCGCCGACGTCTACGCGCCCAACTGGGGTGACGGCAATAAGTGCATGAACATGGGTTCGACCGGCATGGTCAACCCGCTGGATATGTCCCTGACCGGCTATCGCATCTACGGCGGAAAAGACATCGCGCGGGAGGTCTGGCTTTCCAACGGCATATCGCTCGACAATATTCAACTCGACATCTACGCGGACCAACCGGAAGCAATTATCGCTAAGCTTAAAACCGACTTGGCCGGGGAGCCGGAGCCGCTGTGCAGCTATAACAGCGGCGGGTACGGCTGCGCCTTCCTGCAGGCGCCTTCACGCAAATACCCGCGGTGCATTATGATGTATTATGGCCGAATGATCGCCCACGGTCATCAGGACAGGCTTGCGCTGCAGATGATCGCCAACAATGCGGTTGCCCTTCCCGATATGGGATACCCGCTTTTCATGGGCGCCTGGCCTAAACGCATTGGCTGGACGCGCCACGTCATCAGCCACAATACCTGCATGGTGAATGACAAGGGGCCTCAGGAAGACGGATCGTATTCGGGCAAAACGCAGTTGTTCGCGGACCTCGGATTCCTGCGCGTGGCCGATGTCGATGGCCAGGGCGGCAAAATATACGATGGCGTCAAAACCTATCGGCGCTGCCTGGTTATGGTGGATACCGACGAACAGAACTCTTATGTGCTGGACCTGTTCTGGGTGCGCGGCGGCGAAAACCACCGGCTCATCCAGAATGCCGGCGGACCGGAAGTAACCAGCAGCGGCCTGCAGTTGAAACCGCAGGCGCAGGGCACTTACGCCGGCGAAAACGTCGGCTTCGGGGAATTCTACGACGGGTTAAAGAACCGGTCTTATGAAGGATCGGGCTTTATGTATCTCAAACGCGTGGCCAAAGCCAGGCCCGATGGTGATTTCTGGGTGGACTGGAAGATTGTCGAGCCCCGTCGCAAGATGCCGCCTGACTATGATGCTCACCTGCGTCTTTATAACCTCGCGCCGGTTGATGAAGCCGCGTTGTGCGACGGGATTCCTCCCGAATACAGGGGCAATCCCCCGTCGCTGAGGTATATGCTGCGGACGCGATTCGGCAAAAATCTCAATACCCAGTTTGTCTCCGTGATTGAAGCTTACGCCGGCGAGCCGTTTATAAAGTTTGCCCGCGCGATCAAAAGTTACGCCGACGACGACAACTGTTCGGCGGCGGTTGAAATCACCCTGAAGGACGGCCGCCGGGATTTAGTCCTGGTAACGGAGCATGGCGGTTCCATCGAGGCCGGTGGCGTGCAGATGACCGGCCGCGTTGGCCTGGTGCGTTTCGACGGCCAGGCCGTCGCTGCCGCCTGCCTTATCGAGGGGGCCTCGCTCACCGCGCAGACCGTGCAACTCAGCTTGCCGCAGCCGGCCATTACCGGGCAATTGCTCAGCGGCGACGAATCCGACAGTCAGAACACACTGCTGAAATTGAGCACGCCGCTGGGCACCGCGCCCCTGCAAGGCAAGTACATTATCTTTGATAACGCGGAGCGTTCCGACGCCAGCTACCGTATCGAGAAAGTGGTGGATGACCAGACCGTCAGCATCGGCGCAAACTCGCTCGCGGAGAGGTTCAGGGACGAGAAGGAGTACAGCCGCGGTGTGATCAATAACATCGCCCCCGGCGACCGGTTCCGGATAGCGCTGTCAAAAACCTACACGGCTCCGTCGCAACCGCTGCCGTAAAGCAGCCCGGGCATGATGCCGCTACCGGAGCGATAAGCTGTTTTTATGCAACATACCCCGTCAATTTGCCGCCGGACCTTGCTTAGTACCGGTAATGCTCCGTTTTGTATGGGCCCTGGCTTTTAATGCCGAGATAGGCCGCCTGCTTGCGGGAGAGCTTTTCCAATTGGACCCCCAGCTTGCCCAAATGTAAACGGGCAACTTTTTCGTCCAGGATCTTGGGCAGGACAAAAACGCCGACGGGGTATTGCTCCGGACGGGTGAAGAGTTCAATTTGCGCCAGCACCTGGTTGGTAAAACTGTTCGACATCACAAAACTGGGATGCCCCGTGGCGCAGCCCAGGTTGACCAGGCGCCCCTCCGCCAGCAAAACGATGCTCCGGCCGCTCGGGAACGTTACTTTATCCACCTGAGGCTTGATGTTTGTCCATTTGCATCGCCGGATTTTTTCGACTTCAATTTCCGAATCGAAATGCCCGATATTGCAGACCACGGCCATGTGTTTCATGCGGCGCATGTGCCGCTCGGTAATAACGGCGCAGCAGCCGGTGGCCGTGATGAACAGATCGCCTATGGCGCAGGCCCGGTCCATCGTTACGACCTCATATCCTTCCATGGACGCCTGCAAGGCACAAATCGGATCGACCTCGGTCACCATCACGCGCGCCCCCTGGCCGCGCAGGGACTGGCAGCAGCCCTTGCCGACGTCGCCGTATCCGGCCACTACGGCAACTTTGCCCGCCAACATGACGTCCGTGGCGCGCATGATCCCATCCACGAGCGAGTGGCGGCAGCCGTAAAGATTGTCGAACTTGGATTTTGTGACCGAATCGTTGACGTTGAATGCGGGAAACAGCAGACGCTTTTGTTCCATCATCTGGTACAGCCGGTGAACACCCGTGGTGGTTTCCTCGGAAACGCCCACGATGGACGGCGCGAGGCGGTGGAACCGTTTCGGATCCCGCCGCAGGGATTTCTTTAACTGCCCCAGCAGGGCGCGCTCGTCGGGACTGCCCGGTTTGGCGTCCAGGATCTTCGGGGTTTCCTCCGCCTGATGGCCCAGGTGCACAAAGAGCGTGGCGTCGCCGCCATCATCCAGGATGGTGGTGGGGCCCTGCCCGCGGCCCCAGTCCAGAGTTTGGTCCAGGTATTCCCAATATTCCGTCAGGGATTCGCCCTTGTAGGCAAACACCGGTGTGCCGCGCGCGGCAACGGCGGCGGCAGCATGGTCCTGGGTCGAAAAAATATTGCAACTCGACCAGCGGACCCGGGCACCCAAAGCCTGCAGCGTTTCAATCAGCACGGCCGTCTGGATGGTCATGTGCAGGGAACCGGTGATCCGCGCGCCGCGCAGCGGACGCTGGCGGCCATATTCGCGGCGCAGGGCCATCAGGCCCGGCATTTCCACCTCGGCGTAATCAATTTCCTTGCGACCCCAATCGGCCAACTTCATGTCGGCCACGATAAATTGCTTTGTGCGTTTGGTCATGGAATCCTTTACGTTAGACGGCTATGCCCCAACTTGTCCAACGCCCCAACAAAGTGGGGCGGCTGCATTTTTTGCAATGCATCCTGTAGCCGCCACTCTGCTGCCGCGTCTTCGAAATTCCTGCATTACAGGGCTTTGCGAAGTTCAGCGACCTTATCGGTCTTTTCCCACGTGAACGCATTAAGATCCCTTGTCCGCCCGAAGTGCCCATAGGCGCAGGTGTCCCGATAAATCGGCCGCAACAAGTTCAAGTGCGCGATAATCTGGGCCGGCTTGAGCCCAAATATGCGGATTACAGCCTTCTCGATCTTTTCATCGGCAACAAGTCCCGTGCCGAAAGTATGTACAAGCACCGAGACCGGTTCCGCGAACCCGATGGCATAGGCCAGCTGGACTTCGCACCGGCGGGCCAGCTTGGCCGCCACGATATTTTTGGCAATATACCGCGCCATGTAGGCGGCGCTACGGTCCACCTTGGAAGGATCCTTGCCGGAGAAGGCCCCGCCGCCATGCCGACCCATGCCGCCGTAGGTATCGGCAATGATCTTGCGTCCGGTGAGCCCCGTGTCCCCCTGCGGGCCGCCGACAACAAAACGGCCGGTCGGATTGATCAGAAAGCGGGTTTTCGCATTCAGATACTTCGCCGGGATCACCTTGCGAATGATTTCGTCAATAATGGACTTACGCAATTTGCCGTAAGCCACCTCGGGCGAATGCTGGGAGGAGATAACCACCGTGTCCACGCGCACAGGTTTGTCATCCTCATAGATCACCGTGACCTGGGATTTGCCGTCCGGTCGCAAAAAAGGGAGCTTCCCGCTACGCCGCGCGGCCGACAGAGCTCGCGTCAGGCGGTGGGCATACATGATCGGCATGGGCATCAGTTCCGGAGTCTCATCGCAGGCATACCCGAACATCATGCCCTGGTCACCGGCCCCCTGCTCCTTGAACATTCCCTGCCCCTCGGTCACACCCTGGGAGATATCCGGCGACTGACGGTCCAACGCCACCAGCACGGCGCAGGAATTGGCGTCAAATCCCATGGCGGCATCTACGTACCCGATATCCCGGATTGTGTCCCGCACCACATCGGCATAATTGATGGATGCTTTGCTGGTAATTTGACCGGCGATGATCGCCATGCCCGTGGCAACCAGTGTTTCGCACGCCACACGGGCATGCTTGTCTTGGGCCAAGTTGGCGTCCAGGACAGCATCCGAAATCGCGTCAGCGATCTTGTCCGGATGCCCTTCCGTCACCGATTCCGAAGTAAACATGTGCCTTCTGGTAGCCATTATATGATTTCCTTTGTAATAACCGAACTTCCTCCGGATCATTGTCTACACGAAAATGGGCGGCATTATGCCGGAATTATTCTACCAGTTCAAGAATTTCCGGAGCAATTTTTTTGGTTAATTCCCGGAACATGTCATGCACATCCACCGTCGATTGCGAAGTCAACGCAAGCTCCGCAATTTCGCGGGATTCCGACAGACTAACCCGGCGGATGGCATCCTTGACCAGGGGAAGCGCGGAGCAGCTGACGCTCAACTCGTCGATGCCCAACCCCAGCAGAAGCGGCGTCATCAACGGGTCGCTGGCCATGCCGCCGCAGATGCCGGTCCAGATGCCATGCCGATGACCGATATCAATGGTGTTTTTGATCAGCCGCAGGATAGCCAGATGCGTGGGCTCATAAAGATAGGCCACCCGCTCGTTGCCGCGGTCAATGGCCAGCGTGTATTGGATGAGATCGTTGGTGCCAATGCTGAAAAAACTGACATAGGGCGCCAGCATATCGGCCACAAGCGCCGCCGATGGCACTTCAATCATGGCGCCGACCTCGACATGGGGGTTAAACGGGTGGCCTTTTTCCATCAATTCCTTTTTGGCCTGGTCCAGGATCACGTTGGCGCGGACAATCTCGTCCAGATTGCTGATCATTGGATACATGATTTTGATATTGCCCACGATGCTGGCGCGCAGGATGGCGCGCAGCTGCGTGCGAAACAAGTCCGGCTGGGCCAAACAGAAGCGGATCGCCCGCCAGCCCATGAACGGATTGGATTCCTCCCAGTTCACGTCCAGATTGGAAAGGAACTTGTCGCCGCCTAGATCCAGCGTGCGAATGATGACCGGCGCAGGCGCCAGGCGCTGGGCCACGGTCCGGTAAGCCTCGTATTGGTCCTCTTCCGCGGGTAGTTCCTTGCTCGACATATAAAAATATTCCGTCCGGAACAGGCCGACGCCTTCCGCGCCGCCGGCCAGCACCGCGTCCACGTCCTTCGGCAACTCGATATTGGCCGAGAGAGTGATCCGGTATCCATCCGCCGTTTCCGCCGGCAAATCCTTGAGTCGCTCAAGTTCGATCTTAATGCCGCGCTTGGACTCCTCCTGGCGCATGGCCTGCGTCCGCCGCTCGGGCGTGGGACGCAGAATAACCAGCCCCTTGCCGCCATCCACGAGCAACTCGTCGCCGGGATGTACAGCCACGCTGATATTATGCAGGCCGACTACCGCCGGGATGCCCAGCTTGGCGGCGACAATGGCGGTGTGGGCCGTCGGGCTGCCCAAGTCCAGCACGATACCCCCCACCCGATCCTTGTTGATGGACACCGTTTCCGAAGGCGACAGATCGTTGGCCACGACAATCATGCCCGGTTCGGTAATGTCCGCCAACGTCACCTGTTTGCCGGCCAGGTTGTGCAAAATGCGGCGGGCAACGTCCTGCATATCGTTGGCCCGTTCACGCAAATACTCATCCTGGACCCGGGACAGTGACTGCATAAAGCCGGCAGCCACATCCCGGAGCACGACCTCCACATTTTTACGGCGTCCCTCGATCCCCGTGAACACATTCTTGATGAAGGGGCCATCGTCCAGGAACAGCAGGTGGGCATCAAATATGGCGGCCACGTCGGGATCGCAATCCTTCTGGATTGCACGAATCTGCTGGCGCGTCGCGATGAGGGCGGCTTCGTAACGCGCGATTTCGCGGGGCACATCCGCGCGTGAAATGTCCCTTTCGATCACGTGGTCATCCGGCGGCGTCCGCAAAAAAGCACGCCCGATGACAATGCCGGCAGACACGCCGATACCGCGAAAAATCTGTTCGCCGGCGGCGATTGTGTCTGGAGGAACATTATCCATGGCTCGCGTTACTACTCCTCGTAAAACTTGTTCTCGAACAGCAGCGCAATTTCATCAAGGGCCTGCTCGGCATCCACACCCTCGGCCACGATCCTGACTTTAGCGCCGCAACTGGCTTCCATGGTCATCAGCCCCATTATGCTTTTCCCGGATACCCGCACCGCTCCCTTTTCCACGGTCACATCCGACTGGAACTTGGATGCCGTTTTGACCAACATGGCCGCCGGTCGCGCGTGGATGCCATACCGGTTCCGGATCACATATTCCCGGGAAATTTTCGAATCGTTTTTGCCGGCGGAATGAGTCATGTTAAGCGATTCCCTTTCGCCAGAACGGCCATTAATTTTTCGTCCAGTTCCTTGGCCGCGTCATGACCCAGACGTTTTAGTTTTTCGTTCATACTGGCCACCTCGATGATATTGGCCAGTTCCCGTCCCGGCGCCACGGGAATCGTGACATGCGGAAGCTCCACGCCGAGCACGTTGCGGCTGGCCGGCACCATTCCCAACCCCTGGTCTTCCAATTCGTTCACCTTGCGCAGGGTTACGATCAGATCCAAAGTTTTTTCGTCGCGCACCGAAGCCACGCCAAACAGACTGGGAACGTGAATGATTCCCAGCCCGCGAAGCTCCATGTGATAGCGCGTCACCGGCGCCGACGCGGCGACAATCGTGCGATCATCGTGCCGCCGCAGGATAACAAAGTCATCGGCCACGAGACTGTATCCCCGAACAATGAGGGCCAGCGCCGCCTCGCTTTTGCCGATGCCGGGGCAGCCCTCGATCAACACGCCGATGCCCATAATGTCAATCATGGTACCCTGAACCGTGAGTGTCGGAGCAAATAGGTTCTCCATGATGACCGTGGCCGTGTTGATGAATGTGCCCGTAATCATTGGCGAGCGAAATACCGGCACGCGGCAGGCTCGGGAGATGGCAATGATTTCCGGGCAGGGCTTCCGATTACGGCAGATCACCAGGCAGGGGATATGATGGTTAAACAGGCCGCGCAAGGCGGCATACCGGCGCGCGCGCGACAACGACGCCAGGTAATCATGCTCGGCCATGCCGATCACCTGGACCCGGCGGCAGGCAAAATGCTGAAAAAAGCCAGCCAGCGCCAAACCGGGCCGATGAATGGCCGGCTCATGGATAATCCGATCCATGCCCCGATTGCCGGCAATCAGTTCCAGCGACGTTTTTCCACTTGCGCTTTTGAAAAACTCGTTTATGGTAATGGCCATGGGCTTGCTTTCCATTGCTTCTGTTTAAATCTGGCGGTTCAGTTTCTGCTCAAAATCCGCGAGTTTGGTGCGATGCTTTGTGGCCTTGTGATCCACCAACTTGTCCCGCGACCGCCGCAACTGACGATCAACCTTATCCACCACTTTATCCACGGATGTGTACATATCGTCCGATTCCTCCTTGGCCTCAACGCGCAAATGATGTTTGCCCTGCACAACGATCTCGATAATATGCCTGAATCGCTGGGTATCCATGATCACGTGGGCGTATTCCACTTCCGGATAGGCTTCCAATACGGCCGCCAGCTTGGCGGTAACATGTTCCTTCTGAGTATCCGAAATATCCGCGTGACGGCTGGTAATGTTAATCGTCATAGCGCATCCTCTCCCTTGTTTTTGGTGTGTCTGAATGATTACGTATTTTAAAAAATCACGTTTTACAGGAATTCTTGATAAATACAAAACATTGACAACAAACATGTTGTCGTATCGTCCAAATCCGCAAACCACGATTGGCTGCCCACAGCGCCGCTTCCGTCAGCCGACGGATTTCTGCCTGCAAAAGTTCGCTTCTGCAGGCGCCGCCCGTTACATACTGAACCGGGCTCCCAGATACAGCTCCCGGCTCAACGGATCCTCAATGAGAAACTGGCTGGTTCCCTCGCGGAGCACCTTGCCGTCACAAATCAGGTAGGCCCGATCCACGATGGTCAGGGTTTCCCGCACGTTGTGGTCCGTTATCAAAATCCCGAGGCCGCGCCGTTTCAAGTCGCGAATAATTTCCTGCACGTCATATACGGCCAAAGGGTCTACGCCGCTGAACGGCTCATCCAGCAGGATGGCCAAAGGATTCGTCACCAGGGCCCGCGTAATCTCCAGACGCCGCCGCTCCCCGCCGCTGAGCGTATAGGCCTTCTGCTTGGCCAGGCGCTTGATGTTGAGCTGATCCAGCAAGCTTTCCATTCGCTCGCGGCGCTCGTCCGCCGAGAGCGGCAACATTTCCAGGATCGCCATTACGTTTTCCTCTACGGTCAGCTTCCGGAAAATGGACGGCTCCTGGGAAAGATAACCCAGCCCCTGCCGCGAGCGCATGTGCATCGGCAGACGCGTCACGTTCTGCTGATTGAATATCACCTGACCGCCGTTCGGCGCAATGAGCCCCACAATCATGTAGAAGGTTGTAGTTTTGCCCGCCCCGTTGGGCCCCAAGAGGCCGACCACTTCGCCCCGCCCAACCTGGATGCTGACGCCATCCACGACATTGCGGCCGTGGTAGGCTTTAACCAGATTGCGCGTTGTAATTAATGATTCCATGGCTCCGATTTATTCCTTGAATGATCGGTTAATGTCCTGTTCCGATACAATCACCAGGCGGGCGTTCGGTTCGCATAAAATCCGCTTTGAATTCCGCCATAGTGTTATCGTTTGGCCGGTCAACTGGTCCTGGTTCCGCTGGATGAGCGGATCGCCCGTCAATTGCATCTTGCCGTCTTTAATATCGTAGGTGGCTTTTTTGCCGGTAGCTTTCAAATCGTCGCGGATAATCGTCACGTGGCCTTCGGCCTCGATCCGGTCCACTTTGTTGTCTTCCGTGAAAAACACTTTCAGGCAATCGGCCAGTATTTTTATTTCGCGATCCGCGACCACCACGTTTTCCTCAAACACCGCCTGGCGCTTCTGTTGATCGAAACTCAGGCGCGTGGAAGTGATCACTGTGCTGTTGGTGTCCACACCGGTTTGCGCGGAATTAACGGGCTCGCCCGCCATCGCGCACCACGCCAGCCCCATGCTCGCCAGGATGACCATCCGCACCATGTTTACTTAACCCCTCCCATGGCAGTCTTCGTATTCAAGTTCCGCATAACCACCCGCGCGTTCGACATAATATCCATTCGCCCGCCCTGCGCATCCCACGCGAAACCCCGGCCGGTCAGCTCGATTTCCTTGCGGGCCACGCAAACGTCGGAAGTGGATACGGCCGACCGTTTCACACGATCAAACAGGCACTGTGGCGTGGATACCTGCATCATGACCTTGCCCTGCTCATAAAACGTCATTTTCAGATTCTTAATTTGAATCAACCCGCTGGGCTGCACTTGCGCCTCTTCACCCGTAATCTCAAATTTCAACTGCCCCTTTTCATCGTAGTCCGGATAGCGGAAACCCTTCAGCACCTGTCCGGTCGCCGCGATGGCCAGCAGGAAAACCACCGTCAAACCAAACAGGTCCCACTTCCGTCGCGTATTCATACTGCACCTAAAATAATGCAAACTACGGATGCTGGAATCCAATCCGAGACATAAAGTCCCCTTCTTATCCATGCCCACCCGTGGTTGCTTTTAATTATTCCCTAACCAGCCGGTCAATCCGGCTCAGCAGACGCCATAATTGTTTTACCTGCGCAAATGGCATTTGGGTATCCTTGTCGGACAACGCCTTGGATGGGTTGAGATGCGTCTCCAGAAAGATGGCATCACAGCGCGCCGCCACCGCGGCGCGCGCCAGAACAGACGCCATCCGCACGTTCCCGCCGCTGCGATCGCCCGCCCCACCCGGCAACTGCACACTGTGGGTGGCGTCGAATACCACCGGATAGCCTAAAGCGCGCAGGAGCGGCAGGCTGCGCATGTCCGCAACGAGATTATTGTAGCCGAAGCTTGCGCCCCGTTCCGTTATCACGATCCGGGAATTGCCCGTGCTCTCCAGTTTGGCCAAGATGTTCCGGACATCCCACGGCGCCAGGAACTGCCCCTTCTTGATGTTCACCGGCTTGCCGCTGTGGCCTAATGCCAAGACCAAATCGGTTTGCCGGCACAGGAAAGCCGGACACTGCAGCATATCGGCCACACGGGCGGCCAGGGGAACCTCGGCTTCATGATGCACATCGGTCAATACCGGCACGCCGTAGCGGGCCTTTACCTCCGCCAAAATATCAAGGCCGCGCACAAGACCCGGTCCGCGAAACGAAATATGCGAGGAACGGTTGGCCTTGTCAAAGGAAGCCTTGAAAATGAATGGAATGTGCTCGGTTTCCGCCAAACGCGCCAGCCGACCGGCCAGCGCCAGGCATTGCATGCGGCTTTCAATGACACAGGGGCCCGCAATCAGCGCCAGGGGATGGGAACCACCGAGAATAACATTGCCGACTTGGACAGTGCGATGCTTCATTGCTCAGGCTAACCCCATATTGCACAGTGCATTTTCCACCACGGCCACGTCCGCGGGCGTATCCACGCCAACGCCCGAATGCCGGGTTGTCTCGACCTTGATGCGGCCGCCCAAATGCAAGGCCCGCAATTGTTCCAGGCATTCTGCCCGTTCTAACAGACAGGGTGGCGCGGCCACCAGCTTTTTTAAAAAGACGGCGCGATACACATACAGGCCGATATGCCGCCAATACACGGTCCCCTCGGCATGAAAATCACGATCCCGGATATGGGGAATAGGGGCGCGAGAAAAATAAAGCGCCCGCCCTTCCGCGTCCATCACGACTTTGCAGATCGTGACGCGCGCGGCCTCTTCCCTCGCCAGCGGCGAAGCCGCCGTCGCCATATCCCATCCATCGGCAGACAGCATACCCGCAACAAGGCGGTCAATCAAGTCCGGATCGATGAGCGGCTCATCGCCCTGAATGTTGACCACCACGTCCGCCGGATCGTTACGCAACGCTTCGGCCACGCGGTCGGTACCGGACGGATGATCGCTGCGGGTCATCGCAACCCGGCCTCCGAATCCTTCCACGGCCTTCCGGATACGGTCATCGTCCGTTGCCACCAGCAGGTCGTCAAGGCGACGGGCCTGGCGGCATTGCTCCACAACCCGCTGGATCAGGGGCTTGCCGGCGATCAAAGCCAAACTCTTGCCCGGAAACCGGGTGGATCCCCACCGTGATGGAATAACGCCTACAACACGCATGGCTTTAAAAAAATCAGTCGACCCTGTTTAATCCCGATGCACGAAACTGGTTGATATAGTTGGCAGAATACATTGTTTTGCGGCCCTTGCCAACGCTTTCTTCTGCCGCTGTTTCTTCTGCCGCGCCCCTGCGGGACCGACTCTTCGGGACAGGGCTGCGTCATCCATGCTGAAACCGGCGGCGTCGCAGTCCAGATACCCGACCACAACGGCGTGATCGGGACGCTCTCCAATATCGCGAAAGAATTGGCCTTCGTGCCAGGGGCAGCCTGCCCGCCATAGTCCGGCAGTGGCCGGACGAAGGAGGGAGCTCCCGCGAGACCGTTCTTGACGCAGCCTGGCTTATCATCCAATACGCATGCTTTTTGCTTCCCTTTTTATTAAATACGGATAGGCTAACTCGACATTCGTTCGTCACGGAATATCCGGACAATGCCCAGGAAACTTTGTTATGGCTTTGCGCCTTGAAATCGGCTTAAAACACGGGGTGCCCGATGCCCGTGGTCGCAGCGCGGCTGCCCGGGCGGTTAGCGTACTGCGTCTGGAGGTTAAATCCATCCAGACCCGCACGGTCTATAAGCTTGACGCCCGACTGAGCCGGGCGAAACTCGCCGCCGTGCGAGAAGCTTTTACCGATCCCGTGATTGAAACCTCCGCCATCGGCCGATTGCGCCCGCCGCCGTTCGACTGGCTCATCGAGGTTGGCTTCAAGCCCGGGGTTACGGATAACGTCGGCCGCACGGCGCGCGTCGCCCTGCAGGACGTCCTGGCCCGTCCGTTGGCCGAGGAAGAAGATGTCTATACGGCCATTCAATACTTTGTGCGCGGCGCTGCGGGAAGACGGAGGACAGACGACGGAGGGGAGGAAGAGAAGCAAACGTCGAACATTCAACATCCAACACCCAACGCCCAATGTCAACCGACGGACTCTGAAAAAGAGCTCTCAGCCCACGGTCTTCAGTCTACGGCCGTCGCGGGTCTCTTGACCCGCAACCAGATCGAGCATCTGGCCAAGGACCTGCTGGCCAATCCGCTGATTCAAACGATCCGGATTTTTTCGCCGGACGAATGGAAACAAGAACCGACCGATGAAAGTGCTCCGGCCATTCACGAGCAGGCCGAGCCAATGGTCAAAACCTACGATCTCGGCGTTTCGGACGATGACCTCCTGCGAATAAGCCGCGAGCACATTCTGTCGCTGAGTCTGGACGAGATGCGGGCTATTCGGAATTATTTTACCAAACCGGCAGTATGCGCCGCACGCTCGGCGCTTGGACTGCCGGAACAGCCGACGGACGTAGAAGTGGAATGTGTGGCGCAAACCTGGTCGGAGCATTGCAGTCACAAGGTTTTTGCGGCCAAAATCAATTACGTGGACGAACATAGCCGCGCGGAATCGATCACGTCGCTGTTTAAAACTTACATCAAGGCCTCGACGGAGAAAATCGCCAAGTCGCTGGATTGGCTGGTTTCCGTCTTCACGGACAATGCCGGGATCATCAAATTCAACGAGCGCCTGAACCTGGTTTACAAGGTGGAAACGCATAACAGCCCCTCCGCCCTTGATCCTTATGGCGGAGCGATGACGGGCATTGTCGGCGTCAACCGCGACCCGATGGGCACTGGTCTGGGCGCCAATGTGCTTTGCAATGTCTGGGGTTATTGCCTGGGC
Source organism: Kiritimatiellia bacterium (assembly GCA_028718125.1). Classification (GTDB taxonomy): domain Bacteria; phylum Verrucomicrobiota; class Kiritimatiellia; order JAAZAB01; family JAAZAB01; genus VSJD01. Next base: position 10,418 of record JAQUMN010000008.1, on the reverse strand, counting down.
TCGCCCTTCTATGCCGGCGATTTGCCGGCGGGTCTCATGCATCCGCGCCGCATCCGCGACGGCGTGCATCAGGGCGTGATCGAGGGCGGCAACCAGAGCGGCATTCCCTGGACGCGTGGATGGGAAATCTTTGACGACCGCTATATTGGCAAGCCGCTGGTGTTTTGCGGCACGGTGGGTTACTTGCCGGTTACCCTGCAAGGGCGGGCATCGGAACGCAAGGAAGTCAAGCCCGGCGATGCCATATTGATGCTGGGCGGCCGCATCGGCAAAGACGGCATTCATGGCGCCACGTTTTCGTCGGAAGAACTGCGGGCGGAATCCCCCGTGCAAGCCGTTCAAATCGGCGACCCGATCACCCAGCGCAAGATGTACGAATTCCTGATGGAGGCCCGCGAGCTGGGATTATATCGCGCCATCACCGATAACGGCGCCGGGGGGTTAAGCTGCTCCGTCGGCGAAATGGGCAAGATGAGCGGCGGGGCCGACGTGGACTTGGGCCTTGCACCCTTGAAATACCAGGGGTTACAGCCATGGGAAATTTTTCTTTCCGAGGCCCAGGAACGCATGACCCTGGCCGTGGCGCCCGAACAGGTCAAGGCCTTCCTGGACCTGGCCCGGCGAAGGGACGTGGAAGCCACGGTCCTGGGCACATTCACCGATTCCGGGGTTCTGGTGGCCCGCTACAAGGACCGCGTGGCAGGACGTCTGGACATGGATTTTCTATATGACGGCTGCCCGATCATGACGCTGGAAGCCCGGTGGACGCCACCGCAAGTGCCTGCGCCCCTGCCCTTGCCCGCCGGCACATACGACGCCGTGCTGACCGAACTGCTGGCTGATCTTAATCTCTGCTCCAAGGAATTCAAAAGCCGCCAGTATGATGGCGAAGTCAAAGGCTTAAGCGTGGTCAAACCTTATGTCGGCAAATATAGCGACATGCCGAGCGATGCCACGGTTATGCGCGTGGAATATGACAGCCCCGCAGGCATCATCCTGGGCGAAGGCATCAATCCGTTTTATTCCGATCTCGACACCTACGCCATGATGGCATCGGTAATTGACGAAGGCGTCCGGCGTGTGATCAGCGCCGGCGGCCGCCTGGGCCAGATCGCCGGGCTCGATAATTTCTGCTGGCCCGATCCGGTGGAGTCCGAGAAAACGCCGGACGGCCGCTACAAACTGGCGCAACTGGTGCGGGCCAATAAAGCCCTTTATGATGTCACCACGGCATTCAACGTGCCCTGCATTTCCGGCAAAGACAGCGTAAAAAACGATTCCACCCGCGGCGGCCGCAAGATTTCTATTCCGCCGACCGTCTTGTTCTCCACCATCGCCAGGATCGCCGACGTGCGCAAGGCCGTTACCATGGACATGAAGCAGGCCGGCGACCTGATTTATGTGATTGGCCTGACACGCCGCGAACTTGGGGCTTCGGCCTTTTTCCGCTGGCTCGCTCAACGCCAGAATACGCCGACCCATGTAGGCGGCACCGTGCCCGGCCTGGATATCCCGCTGGCAACGAACATTTATCGGGCAATGAACAAGGCCGCAGATCGGGGCCTGTTGCGCTCCTCGCATACGCCCACCCGCGGCGGACTGGCGGTGGCATTGGCCTTGAGCGCCATGGGCGGGGATTTGGGTGTTGAAGTGGACTTGGCCAAAATCCCAGTGTCAGAGTCGTTTACCAATGACGAACTGCTCTTTTCCGAATCCAACAGCCGTTTTGTCGTAACTGTTGCGCCGGAGCTTGCCCGCAACCTTGAAGCGCTATTTGTAAATTTGCCCTGCGCTTGCGTTGGCCGGGTAACGGCCGACCAGACATTACGGATTAAAGGATTAAACGGACAGACGGTGATTGCATCCAAGATTGCGGGCTTGCGCAAAGCATTTAAAGGCACGCTTTATGGAATTTAACGCGGATCAAACAACATTGACAATCAAGATTTTTCCGCCTCAGGCGGATCCGCCTATGGCGGAAACCTATGGCGGAAACCATGGATTAACACGAATAAGGGGATAGTGCTTGGCAAAAAACGTTTCGCCTCATGAACACATCCAAAAAACCGCCTGTGTTGATTATTACCGGCTACGGCGTTAATTGCGAAGCCGAGTCAAAGGTCGCCTGGGAAATGGCCGGCGCCGATGCGCATCTCATCCATTTGCACGACCTGCTGGCCGAACCGGCCAAGCTGCAGTCGTTCAAGGCCTTGATGTTCATCGGCGGGTTTTCGTTTGGCGACCACATGGGGTCCGGACACGTCCTGGCTTTGCGCATCCGTCACCGCATGCGGGACGAACTGCAGGCATTTATTGAGGCCGGCAACCTGATTCTGGGGGTTTGTAATGGATTCCAGGTAATGGTCAAGCTGGGTCTATTACCCGGCCTAGATCACGATTATTTCAACCAGAAGATCGCGTTGATGCAGAATGATTGCGGCGTTTTCCAGAATTTCTGGGTGGAGTTGCGCTTCGAGGCGGCATGCCCCTGCATATTTACACGGGGATTGGATCGCCTGAGCCTGCCCATCCGACACGGCGAAGGCAAAATTTTCACCACCGACCGCAATCTGCTGGACACGCTGGAACGCGCCCATTGCGTCACCTGCCGGTATGTGGACCGCAAAACCGGCGTGCCCACGATGCGTTTCCCGGATAATCCCAACGGGTCGCTGAATGCCATTGCGGGACTGTGCGACCCGACCGGCCGGATTTTCGGGCTCATGCCCCACCCCGAGGCCTATCTTTTCCCCGAAAACCATCCCCTGTGGCCGACCCGGCGACTTCAGGCCGAACTCACCAAATCGTGTCCGCCGGCTGATGGACGCGGCTCGGGTCTCAAAATCTTCGAGAATGCCGTTCAATATTTCCGCGATTAGCCTGCCGCGAGCAGCTTTCGGCCCTGTTATTTTACGCCCGGCCTCGTTTGCATCTCAATGAGCGCCCGCTCAATGTCCCGCCGCGTTATTGGATAGAACCGATAATCCGCCGGATCATAATTCCGATCCAGGGAATCCAGGGCATCTTCCAGCATGGGGATCACCCGATCGCGATGCAGGCCGAAATGCTGATAGATTGAAGCCAGCAGGAAACAGGCATATGGATCGTCATTGCGCAACCTTTCGCTGGCGGAAAATTCCGCATCGGCTTCGGCATTTTGCGCGCTCAGCATCAGCTTGGCGCCAAGCCGGGCATGATAGCGGGCATAGCGGGCGCAGGTGTCCGACTCGTCGGGGTCGTAAGCCCGGGAGTGAGGCAAATCGGGATCATGGGGCGCCCGGGACAGAGGAAGCAGGGATTGATAAGTCACCGGCGAAATCAGGTCCGCTTTGATCAGCCGGTAACCCAATCCGCACGGTACGGAGACAACGTCCTGCAAGGCAGGAAAATATTTGACCAGCTCGGGGGTGGCCGGCATATCGCTGATCACGGCGCTGATGGCTCCGCCCCGGTAGCCAAAAAAAGGATCGACAAGCTCGATATCCGGACGAAGCCCTTCAACCCACTTCAAGTAGACACAAACGAACAGGACATCGTCGGTTACCAGCAGAAGCCCGGCCTTGGGGGGCGCAGAATCCAGAAAATCAAGCCCCAGGTTGCGCGCCATCCGGTAGCGCGACTTGTCGTTATACGGGTAATTTGTCGTCAGCGTCCAGGCCAGGCAAACGGCCAGCACCAGGGAAACCACTTGTGGCCAAGTTAAAAGCGCGGCCGTCGGCCAGCGGACTATTCCGGCTGCGCTTTGCGTATCGGGCTGTCGGTCAATGGGCATGGCAACGCCGGCATAATAACGGACACCGGCAAGCAGCCAGGCGCAGCCATACGCAATCCAGAGCGCAAGCATGATGTGCCCGGGGATATAGAAAACACGGTGCGTAAACAGCGCATTGGGCGTGGATGGGGCTTTAAGGATGATATTGAGCGCTGCCACGTTCACGATAATTATCGCCCAGGACATCCAGAACAAATCGCGCCGTCCACGCCATAGCCGAAAAACGCCGGCTATCGCGAGCGCCATCAATGGCCAGGTAAATGCCTTCCGGCTGTCAACAACTGCCGCCGCACAATACCGCCATATATCAACCGCTTTGCCTGAATAGCGCACATTTTCCGCCTCGGTATAATATGCCGTCCGCCGGATATGTCGCAGGGTTTTGGCCAACGTCCTGGGATTATCCCAGTTGACAGGCGGGTCGGCCCTTGCGCGCAAGGGCAAATACGCATAAACGGAAAATCCCATGGTGAACAGCAGCGCGCAAATAACCAGGACCTTCAGCTTGAACAGCCGTCGCCAGTGCGGGATCACCAGCCAGCCGGCCAACACCGGGGCGATCAGTCCCAGAAGGAGGTGGTTGGTCAACCCCATGCCGATGGTCAGGGCCAGCGTGTAAAGCCAGCCGGGCTGGAACTGTTCCCTCCAGCGAATGACGCAATACACCGCAACAATCGTCAGAAATGCATTAAGCGCATACACTTCCGCAATCACGGCCTGCGACCAAAGCAGACGGGAAAAACCCATCGCCAGGGCGGCCACCAGGGCAGCGATCCAGTCGCGGGTAAGCCGCAACGCCGTCAGGTAGATCATCAGCGCGGTGGCGGCGGCAAAAACGGCGGAACAAAGATGAACGCGCTGGGCAACACTGCCCACCGGCAGATGCGTGAAGGCATGCGCCACCAGGCACCAAAGCGGATAACCGGGTGGATGCGCCACGCCCAGATGATAAGCCGCCGCGATAAAACTGCCGGAATCTTCAAATGTCACCGTCGGGGCAAGCGTCAACAAATAGACAACCAGCGGGATTAAAAACGCCATGGCGCCGGCCAGCGGAAATACCATGGTTTTATAAAAGGCTGACTTGTTCATGCCCCCTCGCAGGATAAGACTACGGCACATATTTATCATGCGCTAAAGTCAAGTCAAGCGTTACCGGAGCCAACGCATGGAAAATACCTGTATTTCGAACAGTCCGCGTGGTATAAACAAACAAAAGAAAGCAGATAAAAATGATTGCGATTGTGGATTATAACGCAGGCAATTTGACCAGTGTCAAGCTGGCCCTGGACTATCTGGGCACGTCCTCCGAAATCACGCGGAACTCCGAACGGATTCTCGCGGCTGATCGCGTGATATTCCCCGGGGTGGGATCGGCCGGCGCGGCCATGGAGAATATCCGCGTCCTGGGACTGGCCGATGTCCTGCGGCGAGTCGTTCAGCGGGGCACGCCGTTTCTCGGCATCTGCCTGGGTACCCAGATTATTTTCGCGGCCTCCGAGGAAGACGGCGGCGTGCCGGGCCTGGGACTTTTGTCCGGCACAGTCAAGCGCTTCAATCCTTCTAACCGGGCCGACAAAGTTCCCCAGATCGGCTGGAACAGCGTAACCATCATCAAGCCGCACCCCCTGCTTGATGGAATTGAAAGCGGCAGTGAATTTTATTTCGTGCACAGCTATTACCCGGCGCCCGCCGACCACGCCTGCGTATTGGGCGAAACCGAATATGCCGATATCCGCTTTGCGTCGGTTGTAGCCCGGGGCAATCTGGCGGCCACCCAGTTTCACCCCGAAAAATCGGGGCGGCTGGGGTTGCGCGTTTTGACCAATTTCACCGCCTGGAACCCCGCCTGATTGAATTAAGCCCCGCAAGGCGGGGCGACTTTTATTCTGTTCGGATTGTCATCCTGAACGCAGTGAAGAGCCTGCCCTGAGCGAAGTCGAAGGGATCTCTCGCGGCGAGATTCCTCGCTACGCTCGGAATGACAACAAAGACGGATTGTCCGCCATAGGATCCGCCTCCGGCGGAAAATTCCTGTGCATTAAATTAAGCCCCGAAGGGTGGACAACTTTGCAGGCGCCCCAACAGAGTGGCGGCTACATTCTGAAATGTTCCTTAAACCCTCTACCAAGGGAGATGGGATATTATTTTGGACACTAATGATTTTACTTGACGCTTGCGCCCAAGCTTGCCATATTGCACGCCACTTATGGGACAGCAATTACGAACTCGTGTAAAACAGCAACGGCGGAAACGCTGGATTGATCGCAAAAAAAAGGCCGGCCATTTGGCGGCGGCTCAAACTAAAGCCAAGGCCAACCTTAAACCGGCTCCGGCGAGTGCTCCCGTGTCTGCCGCCGCAACTGCCGCGCCGACAACAGCTGCCGTGCCGGCCAAAGCCTGACCCCCTCCTTTTCCGGTTGGGAGCACGCTTAGGAAGCGGAAAAGCAATGAGCGCTAAGGCTTGCGCCCGGTTTCTATCCTTTTGCTTCTTGACCATGGTTCTGGTTCTTCACCCGGGCTGCCTGTCGTATCGGCATTCGCTCCCCCCGTTACCGGAAGACGCCATCAAGCCGGTTGTGGCCGTAACAACCTTCCGCAATGAAACGGGCTTTTCCGGCCAATGGGAACTTGGCCGGGGGATTCCGGACCTGCTCGTGGCCGAACTTCTGCAGACCAAACGGGTCGTGGTTGTGGATCGCCAGAACCTCCCGGAAGTAGTCGGGGAAATTACCCGCCAGGGCAACGATCTGTTCCGCAAGGAGGATGGGGTAACCCGCGGGCGCCTGAAAAACGCGCGTTACCTCGTTCGCGGGGTTATTGCGGATTTCACCCAGACCGGCAATTCCACAGGCTGGTTCCGTTCCTCAACAGTTGAAACCGGCATCTGGGGAGCGCGCGCCCTGGTGATGATCAACCTTACTATTATCGATGTCGAGACCGGCGAAGTGCTCTGCTCCGTCCCGGCCGAAGGCAGTGCCTATGCCTCATTTTACTGGGCCAGGTTTAATTACAAGGACGTCTCCTTCGGCGGCGACGCGTTCTTCAAGACCCCCATCGGCGCGGCCACCCGCGAAGCCATCCAGCAGGCGGTGATTGAAATTATGCGCCATCTTCCCCTGACCACCTGGCGCCCGCGGATCGCCGAAACCGCCGCCGACAAGGTCATCATTAATGGCGGCGAAAATTTCGGAGTGCAGACCGGCGCGGTGTATAACGTCCGCGAAACAGGACGCTCGATCACCGACCCCACCACCGGTAATGCCATCGATTACATTGAAGGCAGTGTCGTCGGGAAAGTCCTGATTACGCAGGTGCGGCCCCAGGCCGCGGATGGTGTGATCCTCTCCGGAAAAGTCAAACGCGGAGATTTTCTGGAGAAGAGCGACTTCCGCCGCTAACTATTACAGCAAGCTTCCTTGCTGATTCTTCGGCTTGAGTCCCAGACTTTGATAGCACAAGTCGGTGGCCATGCGCCCCTGCGCGGTGCGCTTGAGGTAGCCTTCCTGGATCAGGTACGGCTCGTAGACTTCCTCCAGGGTATCGGGCTCCTCGCCCACGGAGACGGCCAGCGAACTGATCCCCACCGGTCCGCCCGCGAACTTCTCGACGATCACCCGCAGAAGGCGCTTATCCATCTCGTCGAGCCCGTGCTTGTCGATGTCCAGCATGGTCAGGGCCTGGTCGGCGATCGTATGCACGATTTTATTATTGGCCTTGACCTGGGCGAAATCGCGGACCCAGCGCAGGAGGTTGTTGGCAATCCGCGGCGTACCGCGCGCGCGCCCGGCAATTTCACGGGCCCCGGGATTGTCAACATCCACGTTGAGAATGCGCGCGGAACGCCGGATAATGTCGGTCAACTCGTTGGCCTGATAATAATCCAGGCGGCAATTCATGCCGAAACGCGTGCGCAAGGGCGCCGACAACAACCCGCTCCGGGTCGTAGCGCCGATGAGGGTAAACTTGGGCAAATTGAGCCGCACGGAGCGCGCATGCGGCCCCTGGTCGATCATGATATCAATGACGAAATCCTCCATGGCCGAGTAGAGGTATTCCTCCACCGATTTCTGCATGCGATGGATTTCATCAATAAAAATGATGTCGCCGCGCTCGGCGCTGGTAAGCAGTCCCGCCAGGTCCCCCGGCTTCTCGATCACCGGTCCGGAGGTCGCCCGCAAGTTGACGCCCATGGCATCGGCCAGGATATAAGCCAGCGTCGTTTTACCCAGACCCGGCGGGCCGGAGAGCAGGACGTGATCCAGCACATCCTGGCGGCCGCGGGCGGCTGCCACGAACAGTTCCAGACGCTCCTTGACCCTAACCTGTCCCACAAAGTCACAAAACTTGTTCGGCCGCAGGCTGAGATCCAGCGCCGGGTCCTTCTTGTTGAATTCCTCGGTTTTCGGGCGTTCGGTCATGGAGGAAGCATACCTTGTGCATCCAACCAATGCACGTTGATTTTTTTCCGGTCACCCGGGGTGTCATCAGGAGCGGAGCCAATGCCCGGGCGGATAGATCCTCCACCTTGGCGATTTTTACTTTCAGTTTGGACCAAAGGCCGGGCGTCGCTTCATGAAGATATAATCGAGCTTCAGGTCCGGCTCGGGGCTGAAACTATCCCCGGCATCCAGGCATTCGATCGATACCGTATTGGTCGTCACCAGCGCCTGGCCAGGCACCTCGAATTTCCCGATGGCCCACTCCTTGCTTACGAACGGCGTCTTCCCCCGATGCACGACCATCTCGTTAACCTTCACCTTGAGCGGGCAGGATTCCGCCCGCTCGCCGGCCTGGGCGGATATCACCAGCGTCCAGGCATTGGACAACGTCGCGGGGTCCAGTTCGAATTCGGCGCGCGCCGACCGTTTGTAGCCGGACAAAACCATCACGACGCGTTTATCCTTGGTGAGCACGTCACGGTCTTCAAGCAGTTCTCCCCCGCTAAAGCTGCAGCTTGCCATGAAAACGTCGGCGTCCGGGTTAAAGCCGGCTTTTTTGATCGCGCGCCTTTGTTGTTCACCGGTCTTTAGATACAACTCCAGCGCGGCACACTGCCTGGTCCGGTTGACGAACATCTCGTAGCCGGCTGGTATCCAGTCCCGACTCATCAACCATTCCAGGGAGCCGGGGCGCCGTTTTACGATTTCGCGGTGGATGGCTTTGACCTCGGCCAGCCTGGCTTCAAGCGTCTCGATTTCCATGGCCGCCTCTCGGCAGGGTCTGTAGACGTTGGTATCGTACAGTAATTCCTGGATTCGCCCGGAGTATTTGCGGAAACAGACCAGCATGCTGTCGGCGCGGCGCAGGTGGTCAAAATTTTCGGCGCCGGCCAACTTGCCCAGCGCCTCCCGAATGGACCGTTCTGGATCGTAAGCGGTAGGATTCCAGCAGAAATCGGCAACCGTCGCCTCGAGCACCGGGTGATACTCGTTAATCATGTAGCCCCTCGTATTTTCCAGGAAATAGACGTCCATCCATTCCGGCCAGGACTTGACCGGATCGGTCACGAGCCAGAACCCGGCATAGTTTTGATGAAACACCGGCGGACGGCGCCAGCATTTGGTGATCACCTCGAGCTCCACCTTTTTGGCGGCCGGGGATTTCACATTGGGCCCGGTCCAGGTGAGATCAACCTTATCGGAAAGATGGTCGCCGAAATACTCGCCGTATTTCCGGGACGACTCGCCGTACCAGGACAAGCCCCCCCGGAGCATACTGGCGTCATAGGCCGTATAGATTGCGTCATAGCCGGCTGAAAAATCGCCCCGCGGACCAAAATACCACATCGGGCAAAACACGAAACGGGCATCGGGATATTTAGCGCAGACCCGGTCAGCCAGGGTATTGAGAATATGGACATCCGTTCGGGAGATCAGCCCGAATGCTTTGGCATCAAACGGATTCAGAAAGGGCCGGACGTCATCCGCCCAGATGCCGAAATTGCCTCCCGCGGCGGCAATCCGCTCCGCATATTGCGCGAGGAGATCAATGTCTTCCGGGGCGCCAGACATCTTGTACTCACGAGCGCTACCGTAAGGATGCATACCCGCAATCCACTTGATCCCCAAGGGCGTCAGCGTTTTTGCCAGCTGACGGATATACTCGCGCTCGAATACTGGCTGGTTGTCAATGTCGCGGAAGCCGATGCTTGGATGGCCAATACCCGGACCGAACGCCAAATGTTTGTAAACGGGATTGTTGAACTTGAAGGTAATATTGTACCGCACGGATTTCCAGAGAGTATCTTCCCCGCCCAGGTAACCCCGATGCAAAGACACGGGATAGTCGCGAACACGCGCGGTGCGGGCCAGTGTCTTGCCATCCTGCACGTGCACGATCTGGTTGAAGGAGCTGATAGCCCACAACAGTCCCAGCCGGTCGCGCCCCCGCAAGACCACCACCGGCTTGCCGTCCACTTTGCCCGAGGCCATTACATATCCTTCGGGTCTATCCGGGATTTCGGGAATATTCGCGACCTTGTCGCCCGGCGCGGTCCGGCCCAGCGTAATCCAGGCACCATGCTTATCGTTGAACGATTCTTCCACGTTTGCCTGGCCGCCGTAACGCCGGATGCGCTCGGTCAGGACCGCCACCAGCGGCGCAGGGTTGGTCACATCAGTGCCCACCAGCACGCCAACGTCGG